>JAYSZJ010000038.1:0-8321 GCA_043738115.1 Rhodoferax sp.
GCTTCACCAACAAAGTCCATTAAGATGAAATCCGCTTGTCCAATACCTTGGGCAGGCAATCCCGCCTCACACACAGAAATTCAGACACTCCCGGCGCGGGCTTTATTCTGCTAACCAGTACCGCCGCAAGAAATTTGATGCGCATGCACAGATCCTTGCGATCGCCAATCAATCAAGTGCGCATGCTGGCCATACTGCCACAAACTGCGGTACAAACTTCCGGCCTTCCACCCCTAGAACAGTAAATGCCGCAGTGATGTGACTTTGGAGACTTTCCAAATTTTGCTCTTCGACCAGATCGTCGATTGCGACCTGCGGTCCGATGCGATCTCGCACTCACAGCACGTAACTAAACGCATAAAACCTCATGAAGTGTCGCTATTTAGGCCACGAGAGATGTAGTTGGGGACCAATACAAGATAGTTTCCACTCTCGCGGTCAAACGGCCCACAGCTCGCCACATCCAGACATGAACCCCTCTCATTTCGAGCCAACAGCTTTCTAAGATCGGATTCACTGAATATTTGAAGGCGATCTCCGTCTGAAACTGGTTCGCAGGTGTAAGGCACTGTGCTTCCGTGATGACTAACTTTGGCAGAAACACCTTGTTAGGCACCTGGCAACCCTTGCCAGGAACGCCAAATGTACTCAAACAAAGCGTCACTCAGCGCAGCAACAGGCCACACGGAAAATTCGGGACTCATGCGTTCAATCCACCATCGACCACTATTGTTTGTCCCGAAATGAATTGTGCCGCGTCGCTGAGCAAAAAGGCAACTACATTCGATACGTCTTCAACTGTACCTGGACGCCCCAATGGTGTCCTGCGGACGATCTGAGCGAGATGCTTTGGACTCATTTCCTTGACGAGATCTGTCTCCATGTATCCTGGCGCGACAGCATTAACGGTGATGTTACGCCCCCCCAATTCCCGCGCCAAAGCACGCGTCATCGCATTCAACCCACCTTTAGTAGCGGAATATGCAGCAGTCCCCTTGTAACCCGAAACACTGACGATAGAACTAATATTGACAATGCGACCTCGTTGTCTGATCATCATGCCGCGCGCGACCTCCCTGGTTAATAACAAAGGGCCTGCAAGGTTCGTCTCCAGAAGTCTGAGGATGTCGGCCGGGTCTTGCCGCGCCAACAGGGCTTCGGCAACGGTGCCGGCATTGTTGACCAAGCCCGTCAGCCCACCCAGTTTTTTCTCAAATCGTTTTACGAGCACGCGAAAGGTGGCGCTCTGCATCATGTCGCCTTCGGCGAAGTCGAATCGATCAGGGTATTTCGTAAGCAGCGCCTCAATCTCAGGTGTTGAATGCCTGGCAAAAGTGGCGACAGAGTCGCCTCGTGCGAGAAGGGTGCGCACAATAGCCAAGCCCAGCCCTTTGCTGCCACCCGAAACAAGCACATTTTCTTTATTCATCCAGTCAGTCCTCAAAACGGGTCAACGTCTGACCTTTTTCCCACGCTCACTCCCATGCTGATCCAAGCCCACAAGCTCAAAACGCATAGGAATTTTATATCGCTGCAAGTGGCTTTTGCAGTGTGCTTTGATGTTCGCCAGAGCCCCGCTACCGTCTTCAGTATCCAGTAGGAGAGACAACCTTGCACCAACCACTTGTCCCAGCACCGGATGGGATATCGCATAGACCGTCGCCTCCGCCACCTGTGGGCATTCCAGCAATACTGCCTCTACCTCAGCCGGGAAAACTTTCTGTCCCCCAACGTTTATCACGTCGCTCTGTCGACCGGTCACTTTGATCAGGTCGCCCTCTTCCTCCACCATATCGCCAGTGTTCATCCAGCCATCCGCATCAATAGGACTCTCGGCATTCAGGTAACCGAGCATGCTTGACCTTGATTTGATGTGCAAAATCCCGTCCACCACCTTGGTTTCAAAATCTTGACCACCGACCCGTAACCACAGCGACCCCTTCTCCGGTGAGACAGATTGGAGAACCCCCAACTCAGACAACCCATACGTTTGCTTGAAGTTGGCGGCAGGGAACATCATTGGTAATTGTTTGAGCACACGTTCCGGCATCGGCTCTGCTCCGTACGTAACCAACTTAATCGAAGAGAGGTCATTCTGTCGCCAAGCACCAGATGCGATGAGGACTGTTAGGAAAGTAGGAGTCGTTGGCAAAAGCTCTGCGTGCGCACTGGCGATAGCCGCACACACATCGGATGGCTTGCGACTATCCACGCAAACCCCTGTCCCCCCATAGGCGAGACATGCCAAAAGTGTGTTGAATCCACCAAAGTGATCTATCAGCAAGAACAGCACCATCCGCCAGCCCTGGCGTAGTGTCACAAACTTCAATGCGACTCGTTCCACGTCATGAAGGATCGCCTTTGGCTTTCCCGATGAGCCGGAGGTAAACACAATCAGGCCAGGATTGGCCGTTTCACGCAGTCCCAATACAAGCGGGTGGCCAGCAGGTTGCGCACGCATGCTTTTGACCTGCAGCGTTTCCATATCAAGCCAGAACTCCATTTGGGCTTCGGCGGCAAGTATGGGCAATTCTGCTTGGGCGCCAATCGAAATCGGCACGGCGATTGCCTTGATCTCGAACAGAGCCAAGAACGTGCTGACCGTAGCTAACCCGTAGTCACCGCAAAAACCGACGATGCATCCCGCACCAATGTTCGAACTTTTCAGGCGACGAACGACTAAGGCAGTCTGCTCCAATAGGCGCTTGGCACTGATGTCCCGCCCCTGCTCCCACAAGACAGCCTCGTCACCCCGTGCGCGCAGTCTTTGGAAAATTAGATGAACAGCGCCTGGCATCACTTGGTCTTGCGCAATAGGCACTGGGCCTCTCCTTCAATACAAAGTTGCCCTTCACTTTCCACCGTCAACCTGAGTCGGACAACCTGCAAGGCATTAAGCATGCGCATAACCTCTACCCGATACTCAATTAAGCGCCCTTCGTAAACTGGTTTGCGAAATTTGAAGGTAAATGACTCGACCACCGCACTCTCGCCCGGCAGATACATACCAATTAATCTGGAAAACCGAGACGTTACGCACAAGCCCTGAAGAATAGGGCCATCATAGCCCCGTGCACGTGCGAAGTCGACATTCCCATGAATTGGTGCGTTGTCCCTTGCCAGCTGGTGAAACGCCTCACGCAACTCAGTTGTAAACGTGATGACTTGGGAAACGCTGTCGCCCACACATAGTTCTGAAAAAGCCAGCAACCGACTCGGCGTCGAGTCGTCAACAACAAGATGGCGGAGCCGTATCGCATCCATACCCTCAGGTTTTATCTTCAACGAATGCAATCAGTCCGTTAAGCGTGCTAACTTTCTCGACATCATTCTCGTCAATTGTGATTCCGAACTCGTCTTCGACCGCCATGAGCACACTTGCGAAATGTAGACTGTCAAGATCCCCATCCACCAACGCTCCGCTTGGATTCGAAAGATTGGGGATCATGGGAGAACAAATATCATTGATCATGGTGATGATCTGACCGCGAACATTACTCATTTTTTGGTCCTGTTGTTTGGTTATTTTCATGCCGAAGTACTTGGCCGACGCGTTTGGCCGAGTTGTATACAGCGACTGCGTAATCAGATACATTTTAGGTGGGATTGCTTCAAAGGTCGGACATTTCAGCTGACCCTCGAGTTCATCGAACAGACGGTTTCCAACGAGATAAAATTGGCGAGCTTTGAATTCCCATGCCACGCGGACAAAGGCCGCACCATCACCAATCTTCCTCCATGAGTGTGACGCCTGGGGTTGCATCGTTACGGAGCCTAACAAAACCTGCTGTATGAGTTGGGCGTTGCTCCATACGTCAGACATAAAAACTCCTGAAAAATGGCGTGCCGCCTTGATTCGCGCAGTATCGGGGTAAATCCAGACTGTATTTGAAACACTGACAACACCGCGGTCTGCATTGGAAGATTCTAGAGTTCAAAAGTGCAAAAACCAGAGCTGAGGCTCTACGCAGTTTCCTCGTACCCCGGGCGATTCCATGGCTCAGATTTGAATTGGCTAAGGCAACTCCCCCGCCCTCACCCACGGCTGTTCATCCTCCAGCGCCTTCAACAGCTTCTTGGGCGCCTGGGCGCGGTAGCTTTCCATCATCCAGCGCATCACGGTGTCCAGCACCACGGGGGCGTCGGATGGGAAGTTGAGCGAGACCCATCCGCTCTTGCCCAGGCCGTATCCGGTGGGCTTTGCGTTGGGGAATGCTTCCAGCACGGCCTTGCCGTTGACAGGCAGCTTGGCCGACAAGGCCAGCGCACCGTCGTCGTGCAGGCTCAGGTAGACAAAGGTCTTGTTGTTCACCGCCACATCGTCATGCCCCGGCCACGGGCTTTTGGGCGTGGTGCCGGGCAGACTCAGGCCGAAGGCCTTGAGCTTTTTCAGCGTTGTGGCGTGGGCGTGCTGTTTGGGCACGGTGCGCTTACCCCACCCAGCGCCTTGCGTTGTGCCACAGCTGCATCCACGGGCTGTGCGCGCTGCGGTCGCCGTCGGTCCAGCTCATCTGCACGTTGCGGAACACGCGCTCGGGGTGCGGCATCCATGCGGTGAAGCGGCCGTCGGCCGTGGTCACGCCGGTCAGGCCGCCGGGGCTGCCGTTGGGGTTGAACGGATAGGCTTCGGTGGCCGCGCCGTGGTTGTCGGTGTAACGCATGGCGGCAATCGCCTTGCCCGCATTGCCGCGGTATTTGAAGTTGGCATAACCCTCGCCGTGGGCCACGGCCACTGGCAGGCGGCTGCCGGCCATGCCGGACAGGAAGATGGACGACGAATCCAGAATCTCCACCATGCTCAGGCGTGCCTCGAAGCGTTCGCTCTGGTTGGTGGTGAAGCGGGGCCAGTCTTGTGCGCCGGGAATGATATCGGCCAGCTCGGCAAACATCTGGCAGCCGTTGCAGACGCCCAGGCCAAACGTGTCGGTGCGGCCGAAGAAGGCCTTGAACTGGTCGGCCAGCGCCGGGTTGAATGTGATGGAGCGGGCCCAGCCAATGCCCGCGCCCAGTGTGTCGCCATAACTAAAGCCACCGCAGGCGACCACGCCTTTGAAGTCTGCCAACTGCGCGCGACCCGTTTGCAGGTCGGTCATGTGTACATCGAAGGCCTCAAAGCCGGCTTCGGTAAACGCGTAGGCCATTTCCACGTGGGAGTTGACGCCCTGCTCGCGCAGCACGGCCACCTTGGGGCGGGTCTTCAAAATGGCAGGTGCTACATGTTTTGTAGCTACATTATCAGATTGCACGGAGGCTACAGCCTGATTTGGTATATGGACATGCAGCCCAGGGTCGCCCAGCGCACCCGCAGCAGCGTGTTCGGCATCGGCGCAAGCGGGGTTGTCGCGCTGCTGGCAAATCTTCCAGCTCACGGCGTCCCAGACCTGGTGCAGGTCGGCCAGCGGGGCCTTGAAGATGGCCTTGGCATCGCGCCAAATTTGCAATTCGTTCTTGCCAGCGTCGATTTCAGATGACGCGGGACGGGTCTTGCCGATGAAGTGGCTGTGCGCGGACAGGCCGTGCTCGCGCAACGTGGCCATTACCTCGCTGCGCTCTGCAGTGCGCACCTGCAGCACCACACCCAACTCTTCGTTGAGCAAGGCTTTCAGCGTCAGCTCTTCGCGGCGGGCACCAACCTGTCCTGCCCAGTTCTTGGCGTCACCCGTGTCCATGCGGCTGTCAGAGATGCCATCGCCCTCGGTGACCAGCATGTCCACGTTTAGCGAGACGCCTACACGGCCGGCAAAGGCCATTTCGGCCACGGTGGCCAGCAGGCCGCCATCGCTGCGGTCGTGGTAGGCCAGGATCTTGCCCTGGGCGCGCAAGGCGTTGACGGCATTCACCAGGTTGACCAGGTCCTTGGCATCGTCCAGATCGGGCACCGCATCGCCCACCTGGTTCAGCGTTTGCGCCAGGATGCTCGTGGCCATGCGGTTCTTGCCGTGGCCCAGATCTACGAGCACCAAAGTGGTGTCTTCCGATGCATTCAATTGGGGCGTCAGCGTGCCGCGCACATCGGCCAGCGTGGCGAAGGCGCTGACGATCAGGGACACGGGGGATGTGACCTTCTTGTCTGCGTTGTTGTCCTTCCATTGCGTGCGCATGGACAACGAGTCCTTGCCGACGGGGATGGACACACCCAGCGCCGGGCACAGCTCCAGGCCCACGGCCTTGACCGTCGCGTACAGCGCAGCGTCTTCACCGGGCTCGCCGCAAGCCGCCATCCAGTTGGCGGACAGCTTGACGCGGGGCAGTTCGATGGGCGCAGCCAGCAGATTCGTAATCGCCTCGGCCACGGCCATGCGGCCCGATGCGGGTGCGTCCAGCGCGGCCAGCGGCGTGCGTTCACCCATGGACATGGCTTCGCCGGCAAAACCCTTGAAGTCGGCCAGCGTGACGGCGCAATCGGCCACCGGCACTTGCCAGGGGCCGACCATTTGGTCGCGGTGGGTCAGGCCACCGACAGTGCGGTCACCAATAGTGATCAGGAAACGTTTAGAGGCCACCGTGGGGTGGGCCAGCACGTCGATGATGGCTTTCTGGATGTCCACGCCGGTCAGGTCCAAGGGCTTGAAGGTGCGAGCTACCGTCTTCACATCGCGGTGCATCTTGGGCGGCTTGCCCAAGAGCACATTCATGGGCATGTCGACGGGTGATTCGGCGCCTTGGTCCACCAGCTTCAGTTGGCGTTCTTCGGTGGCCACGCCAATGACGGCAAACGGGCAACGCTCGCGTTCACAAATGGCCGTGAACAGCTCCAGCGATTCGGGCGCAATCGCCATCACATAGCGTTCCTGGCTCTCGTTGCACCAGATTTCCTTCGGCGCCATGCCGGACTCTTCAAGCTTTACCGCACGCAAATCGAAGCGTGCACCACGGCCGGCATCATTGGTCAACTCGGGGAAGGCGTTGCTCAAACCACCGGCACCCACGTCGTGGATCGCCAAGATTGGATTGCCGCCCACACCGTCAGCGCCCTGCCCAAGCATCCAGCACTGGTTGATGACTTCTTGCGCCCGGCGCTCGATCTCGGGGTTGCCGCGCTGCACCGAATCAAAGTCCAACTCGGCCGCATTCGCGCCGGTGGCCATGGAGCTGGCCGCGCTGCCGCCCATGCCGATACGCATGCCGGGGCCGCCCAACTGGATTAGCAGGCTGCCGGCGGGGAATTCGATCTTGTGGGTCTGGGTGGAATCGATGACGCCCAGGCCGCCGGCGATCATGATGGGCTTGTGGTAACCGCGCTGCACGGTGTCCACATTGCTGGCCACGCTCTGCTCGTATTCGCGGAAGTAGCCCAGCAGATTGGGCCGGCCAAATTCGTTGTTGAAGGCCGCGCCGCCCAAGGGGCCTTCGACCATGATCTGCAAGGGGCTGGCAATGTGCTCGGGCTTGCCGAAATCGCCACCCCAGAGTTTGGACACGGTAAAACCAGTCAACCCGGCCTTGGGCTTGGAGCCGCGGCCGGTCGCGCCCTCGTCTCGGATCTCGCCGCCCGCGCCGGTGGATGCACCAGGGAATGGGGAGATGGCTGTGGGGTGGTTGTGGGTTTCCACCTTCATCAAGATGTGGTTCGTCTCGCTACTCATTTCGTAGCTGGCAACGACCATTCCACGGGGGCCAGGGCCCGATTGGCCCTTCATGTCTGCTGATTTGGCTACGAAGCGTTCGACCACAACGCCTTCCATTACAGAGGCATTGTCCGAATACGCCACCAGCATGTGCTGCGGGTTGGTCTGGTGGGTGTGGCGGATCATGCCGAACATGCTCTTGTCCTGCGGCACACCGTCGATCGTGAACTGGGCGTTGAAAATCTTGTGGCGGCAATGTTCGCTGTTGGCCTGGGCAAACATCATGCTGGATTATGCCGTTGCGTCGGATCTATCGGCGTTGAAGCCGGGCATGAGTCAGGCGACGGAAATTTCCACGCCAAAAGGTCGCGTCAAGGCAACGTTGAAGAACGTGGACGACATCTTCTTCCAACTGGCGGTGCCTGCCGCGAAGGCTAATATCGTCGCGACATGGCTGCGCGACCTGTCGGATGGATATGTGTCGTTCGATCTCAAGGGTGCAAAGGACCACGACACGCGGCGCATCCCGGGACCGTTCATGGTCGAGCAGGTAGGAGCGAAGCACGCTTCGCCCGTGGGCAAAGGCGTGGATGAACAGAAACCCTGGTTTATCGGCGACCAGCCCGCGTCGAAGAAAGAAGCGCTGCCGTCCTTTAGCTGGACAGACGTCGAAGGTGAGCTAAAGAAAACAGCCTTGAACCAGGTCCATCGAGACAGCGGCGGAAGGATGGTTCCGTTTGCCGGTTGGGAGAT
>JAYSZJ010000039.1:0-25387 GCA_043738115.1 Rhodoferax sp.
GCAACAAGGATCAAAGCGGTAGTGGCGATTGCGTTTTTCATGATGAAATTCCTTCAAAAGTGGTTAGACATTTCCGGGCAGGTCGTGGGCCCTTAGGCCTTGGCTTGTCCAGCCTCGGTGAGTCGTCTATTTGTGTTTCGGCTCATCGATGGGTTGAACTGTACTCCGATTAGCGAAATTAAAAACCATCGGGTCAGTAATTCATCATTGCTGAAAGTGAAATAATCGCGGGGTTGAAAACTTACTTATTGCACATATGGACCGACTTTTATCCATGCGGGTGTTCCAGCGGGTGGTGGATGACGGGGGATTTGCCGCCGCGGCCCGGCTGGGTGGTGACCTGGAGCAGCAACAACACCCCGCCGGGCCGCCCTAGGTGAAACGCGGCCCCCTCGGGGGGGAGGGACCCGCGCAGCGGTGGAGCGTGGGGGCTAGTCAGACCGCAGCGTGACCGGCGGTAAACGCCTCTTCAAACACGGAGTAGCCTGCCCAGTCGCTGTGGGCGAAGCGCAGCCGCTCCCAGGCCAGCATTGCGCGGATGGGGTAGCGCCCTTTGGTTTGCTTCGTTTTTGACAGCGAATTAGCCATTACCGACGGGGGCTGCAGGCCGATTTGACCATTTGCATTGGGCACCGGAATGGCCATGGCGTGGCCGTAGCGTGTGATGTCCATACGGGTGGTCTTGGCCGCCAGATCGGGGTGGGCATTGGACAGCTCGGCCAGTATGGTGTCGCGCCAGGTGGCCCATGACTGGCTCAATAGCAGCTTACGCCCTCCACTGGCACCGCCCACCACATCACCCAGCGCGCGGTAGTGGGTCAGCACCGTGGGCCCGGGCAGGGCTTGCAGGTTCTGGTGCGTGGCGTCCACATAACCCAGGCCGACGCCGCCCACAATCCCACCATCGGGCCCGCCGTACAACACGTTGTCCCAGCTGGGGGCTGGGCCGGGGCGGTCGTGCAGGGCGCGGTCCAGGTGGATGTTGGCCACGAGCCAAGGTGCATAGACCACTTGGCGGGCGGCTTGGCGCAAAAACTCGGGTGCGTTTTGCACCACCCGCGCCGCCACAAACACCGGCAGCGCGACGACTACCTGCTCGGCCTGCCAACGCTCCATAGTTTGGCTTGCAGTGTTGAAGGCGTCCACCTCCACGCCGTGTTTGGCGCTGGTGATGCGCAGCACCACGCGCCCGGTGTGCAGGCGTTCGCCCAGCGGCGTGGCCATGCGCTGGGTCAACCAGGCATTACCTTCAGGCCAGGTCAGCAGGCCTTCACGCTCCACACCCTCGCTACCCGGCGCATGGAAGCCGTGGCGGCTGGCAAAGTAGTGGATGCCGGCCCAGGCCGACACGGTGGTGATGCCGGCGCCGTAGTCGTCGCGGCAGCAGTAGTCCAGGTACCAGCGCAGGTGGGTATCCTGCAGACCATGTTGATCCAGATATGCTACAAATGTGATAGCACATAAGGCAGCCTGCACGGGGGCTAGAGGCCCATTTTGCACAGGCATGGTCCAGCGGGCGGCACTCTGGGCCTGCGCCACCAGGGTCGCAAATTTCTGGTACTGGGCCAGAGTGTCATCGCCCACGTCGTGCAGCGGCAGCAAGCCCTCTTGCCATTCGCCGTTGAAGAACAGGCGCTCCTGCGGGCTGTGGCACAGGTGGCGTTCGTCGTATTGCCAGCGTCCGGCTACGCGCTTGCGTATGCCCAGCTCTTCCAGCAGGTCTTGCACCTCCGGTGCGTCGTCACTGGGCAGCGGCAGGTAGTGTGCGCCCAGCGGGCAGGTGATGCCACCTACCGTGCCAGCGCGGCTGTTGCCACCGGCCGAGTCTTCCAGCTCCAGCAGCGCAAAGTCGTCCATGCCCTGCAGGCGCAAGGCGCGCGCTGCGGCCAGGCCGGCTACGCCGCCACCGGCGATCAGCACACGAGTCTTGAAAGTTTTGGCGGGTGCGGGCCAGGTCTTGCCCGGCTGCAACAGGTCGCGCATGTGGTGGCCACGTTCGGGCTGGGCACCGCTAAAACCGCCGGTGATGTGGGCGTGGGGGTCTGGGGCTTTGCATCCGGCTGCGGCCCATGCGGTACCTACGCCAGCGGTCAAGAAATGGCGTCGCTGCATGCCTACGATGATAGTGCGCTACACCTGCAAGGAGGCTGGGCGGCAGGGCGTTCTGCGCAGGTAAAGGGGGAGCCCGCGCAGCGGGCAGAGGACACGGAGCAGCACGTCCTGCCGCCCAGCCTCCGCCCCGCCGCCTACAACTTGATCTCCAGCCGCGCCTGCAGGTTCACAAATGACGGGGCTACGGTTTGCGTGTTCTCGCTCAGCGTTTGCCCTTGTGCGTTGGTGGACAGCAGGCTGCCGCCCGTGGTGTAGTCGCGCGCAGCGAAGTTGCTGACCGACATACGCAGTTGGTAACGCGGGGTGATCGTCCACAGCGCGTAGGCGTCGGCCACGAGCTTGTTGCTCTGGTACACGGTCTGGTCGTCGCTCAGGCGGGTCGTGAACTCTGGCGTCCAGTTCAGGTTGGCACCGATCTTCAGTGGCAGGCTGGTCATCTGGTAATCGGCACCCAGGTTGGCTGTGCCGTCGGGCTGCTGGTCCAGGCGGTTGTCGGGGCCACTTATGCCATCCACGCGGGAGCGGAACAGGCTCAGATTGCTGCGCACATCGATCTTGGGCGCACCGGCAAACACCTCGCTCAGGCGGAACTTGGCTTCCAGCTCCACGCCCTGGGTCGTGGCGTTGCCAATGTTTTGTTTGCGTGCCACCCAGCGCGGCACGTCGGCCCACGACACGGTTTCCAGCGTGGTCTGGCTGCGCATCAGATTCTCGATTCTCCGGTAGAAGAAATTGGCGCTCAACATGCCGCCGCCCGGCACATAGTGTTCAAAGGCCAGGTCTATGCCCGACGCCAGCTCGGGCTGCAAAAAGGCATTGCCGGCACGGTCCGCGTGCACCTCGGTATTCGCACCGCGGTTCAGAAACATGCCGTTGATGTTGGGCCGCGCGATCAGGTCCTGCAGGTTGGGCGAGCGGTAGCTGCGCGTCAGGCTCAAGCGCACCTGGTCCTTGCTTGCCAAGTCCGGCCGCCACACGGTGTGGAACAGCGGCGTGATGACCTGGCTCTGGTTGCTGGCGTCGGGTGCATCGGCGCTGACGCTGCCGGTGGTGCCGATGCGTTCCCAGCGTATGCCGGCATGGGCCGCCCAGTGTGGGTTCACCGTCCACTCGTCTTGCACATACACCGCGGTGCGCAGGCTGGAGGCACTGAGGTTGCCATCGAAATCGCTGAGCGGCGACTCACCATTGAGCAACTGCGTGGCGGTCTCGCTGCGGCGGTTGGATTCCACCTCCAGCCCGGTGACCAGACTGTGTTCTTCGGCCACGGTGCGCGAGTATTTGAGCTGTGTGCTCAGCGTGCGATCCTGTTGCTCTGAATGCTGGTTGGAGACAGCCACCGTGCCACGTGAGGAACTGGCGTTTTGCCGTGTGGAGTCATTCGTCCACGCGCTTTGGCCCGCGTTGGCACTTATGCGCAGGTTGGCGCCATCGTCCATCTTGTGGGTCCACACACCGGCCAGCCGGGCGGTGGAAAAACGGCTGTCGGTACTGCCGGTGCTGAAGTCATACGGCAGGTCGGCGGTGGCATTTCCTGTCGTGGTTTGTGTGATGCGGGTCGTGCGGTCGCCGCTGTTTTGTGTGGCTGCCAACATGGGCATCAGCATAAAAGTGTCGCCACCACTGCCGCGCCACTGCAGGCGCACATTGGCATGGATGCCGTCGCGCACGCCGGTGCTCGACACGGCTTCGGTCTGCCGCACCGTACTGCCGTCGCTCAGGTTCTCGGTCAGAGTAGTGTTGGTTGCGTCGTTAGAGCGCGCACTGTGGTCGGCCGCTACGGAGAAGTTATAGACCATGCCGCTGTCCAGCGTGTCGTTGCGCAACCACGCAATATTGGGTGCGGCGTTGCCGTTCTCCAGCCCCAGGCCCAGCTTCAGCGTGTTGATTTTTTTGCTGTAGCCGCCGCGCGTGACGATGTTGATGGTGCCCGCAATCGCACGCGCACCGGTCTCGGCGGTAGGTGCGCGCAGGATCTCGATGCGCTCGATCTCTTCGGGCGACAGATCATCCAGCGAGAAGCCGCGCGGCACGCGTTCGCCATCGATCAGGATTTGTGTGTAACCACTGCCCAGCCCCCGCATGCGCGGCGCACCACCGCGCCCACCGCGGCCCTGCACGGTAACGCCGGGCAGGCGCTTGAGCAGCTCGCCCATCGACGTGTCGCCATAGAGTTCTATGTCTTCGCGGCCAACGATGATCTTGGCGGCGGTGGAGAGGCGGCGCTGCTCGGTGTCGCTGCTGGCGCGGATTTCTACGGGTTTGAGTTCGGTGCTGGGGCGCTGTGGCTTCTTCGTGTGGTTGTTGCCGCTGTTGTTATTGGTGCTGTCGGCCGCATCCGTGGCGGGCTCCGGGTTGGCGGGCGATAACGGCTGCGCGTAGAGGCTGCCACACAGCGCGGCGAGCGACAGACTCGCCGTTGCGGTCCACAGGCGCGCGCGTTGCGCAGGTTGTGTACTCTCTTTGCGTGCCAAGACCGTTCACCTTTTTTGTTCAATAGAAGCCGAAGTGGTGATTAGATTCCAAAGAGGCAGTTCTAAAGTTTCGCAACGGTAAAGTTGGGGATTTGTTTATGTAAAACTGGCCCGTTGTCCCCGTTGTTTCTATCTATTGCACTATAAAATACGTAGCAGTTTATTTGAACGCGTGGTATCGGACATATTGCACTTGTGTTCGATGACAGGGGGCAATAAACTGACTTGTCAGTGAGTAGACCCAAGTTCAAAGAGCTGTTAATTTGACACCTGGAATCTGTTCAACCAAGCTGCAGGGTTTGGCGGGATTTTATACCTGTATAAGAATTCAAAAAACCGCTGAAGCTATGGCTGCAAGCCACTCTCAGGAGATTTCTTTGGCCAGACTACTTCGCAAGGACCAGAGCCTTTCGCAGGTCTTGCAAATTACGTTACGTTGGGCTTAAAGAAGATTTATGGTGCGCATACGTCGTTTCAATCTTGGCGAAGAGCTTGCGCTCTTTGGTATCTATCATTCTGCGATCCACCTCGTCGCGAGTCGCGACTACACAGAAGAACAAATCAACGCATGGGCCCCATCCAGTTTGAAACGCGAGCTCTGGATCAAGCGAATACAAGGAATCAATCCGTTTGTTGCTGAGATCGAAGGCAAGTTGGTTGGCTACGCAGATGTACAGCAGACAGGGTACATTGATCACTTTTTTGTGTCTGGCTGGCATCCCCGGCAAGGTATTGGCAGATCGCTGATGACGGTCCTTGAAGCTGAAGCAAGGCGCTTGCAAGTTACCGAGTTAACTTCAGACGTAAGTCGAACAGCGCAGCCATTTTTTAAGAGTTTTGGCTTTGAGGTGGTAGAGCAACGCGTTCCGGTGATTCGTGGGGTCGAGGTTCCAAATGCACACATGCGAAAAGCGCTTTGAGCCAAGGCCCAACGGGTTGCTCGTCACGGACAGGCAGTATCACATTGCCGCTCCGCGGCCCCCGCTGCCTGCCGGTCAGCGCCAACCTTAGGTCGCATGGCCATGGAATTTGCACCGATCTTCGAACTTCGGCCGGCGGGCGAGGCGGACGTTCCCTTTCTTTGCGCGGTCAGACGGAGCGCAATGGATCCGCATCTGAACGAGGCCGGCGTGTTCGTCACCGACCTGAGAAATCAGGAACTGATACGTTGGCGTTTTGACTCGGTAACCTTGATCATCCTTCCTGCGGGCAATACTCCCGTGGGCTACGTCAAGATCGTCCGCGAGCCCCCAACCTGGTACCTGGCGCAAATTGCCGTGCTTCCTCACTATCAAGGTAGAGGTCTTGGCACGTCTGTCATTCGTACGGTCCTGCAAGACGCTGCGGCGCTTCCCATTGGGGTTGCCATTTCTGTCTACAAGAATAATGCAGGCGCACGATCCTTGTACGAGCGTCTGGGTTTCGAGAAAACGGGGGAAGATGAGCGTGAACACTTTATGCAGTGGAATTCTCGTGAGTGCCAGCAGCGCGCCTAATGAGGTTCGTCAACGCGGACTCACAAGTGCGCCGGTTATTGCTGACGTAAGGCGCCAAGTGACATCGCCGGAACTACTCCAATCCTGGAAACGCACAGAAGGCTTGTTGCTCGATGCGCGCGCGCATCTTTCGCAAGAAGCCCAAGCCATCTGCGACTCGGAGATTCACGAGTTTCATGCATATCTGGAACACAACGAACTTGGCCTCGCGTTCGAATCCTTGGCCGCGGCTTTTGAGAAATCTGGGTTCGAATCGTGGCGCGTTCTGGAACTTCTGGCAGTCTCCGCAGCGAGCATGCAGCTCTTCGATCGCCAGCGTGAATTCGACGGCCGGCTATCTGAAGCGCGCGGCTGGAAGTACGAGACAGTCTTGCGTCAAAACGACACCCAATTAGAAAGTTAAATTGCGGTGAGGCACGTTAAGGACACGCCAAAGCAGATCTTAGTCATTACGCTCGTGGCTGTCCTTGCCGCTTGTATCTACGTCGCGTGGGCGATCTCGCAACCTTCAGAGAAGCCACGGCCTTTTGACCGTGCTGAGTGGGAACAGTCTGACTTGCTCGACACGTCAGCCGACCCAGGCTGCTTTCGTGGAGGCATGGCGTTTGACCTCATTGATCGAAAAACTTTGTTTGGAAGTACTGCTGCTGAGGTGACCGCTTTGTTAGGAGCGCCAACGAGCGCAAGTTCTGATTTGTGGCTGTATCCGGTGGGCCAGTGTGGCCTCCTCTGGGGGCACCACGCGCTTCACGTGGCCTTTGGCCCAGACGCGAAAGTCACTAGTGCTACCCTGGAGAGTCTACCCACCAGAATCGCGCATTAACTATGTCCATCTTCCGTGAGACCACCGATTTCGAAGGTAAGAAATCACTCCCAAAAGAATGGGAAGAGGGCTCGTTCAAATACTGCAACTTTAGCAAACTGGACATTGAAGGTGCTGGATTCTGCGGCGTCCTGGTTGGCTGTGTGATCGAAGACTCTGATTGGTACTGGAGCCTGTTCAACGTAACTACGTTTGTAAGTGTCAAGTTCATCAACTGCACCTTCCGCGGATGCTCGTTTGCCAGCTGCTGATTCACTGAATGCAGCTTCGTTAACTGTTCGTTCGTCAAAGACAACCTGGGCGGGGACTGCTACTTCGATGAAAACCATTGGTACGCATGCACCCAGTCAGGCTGCACAGGCTTTGACGATGCAGTCCCTCAACTGAAGTAGATCAAGACGCCCCCGACGAAGCCAGTGTCAATCAGCAAGAGCCTCCTTTGGGTAGACTGCGCCGCCGGCGGAGCAGTCGGATTGATTGTGTTGCTGTTCACCGAGCAGCTCAGCAACCTGCAAGCGTTGCCACACGAGTTCCTTCTGCTCATGGGCGCGGCCAACGTGCTATACGCCAGCTTTTCATTCTTCCTCGCCACCCGCAGCAAACGGCCAATGCCCTTGATCAAACTGCTGGTGGCCGCAAACGGTTTCTGGTCCCTGGTGTGTATCTGCCTCGCGGTGGCATTTGCGGACACCGCAACATTCTTCGGGCTGGGCCATCTGACGGCCGAAGCCATCTTTGTCGGCAGCCTGGCCGTGCAAGAGTGGAAGTGGCGTGACCAGTTGGTGCAACGCGCCGTTTAAGGCGCCACCCGGCCCCACTCCTTTTCATACGTCATCACCAGCACCTGGTTCGACAATCGGTTCACCTCGGCCGGCACACGCGCCATATCTCTCGGAAAGTTAAACAGCAGCGGCAGTGTTGTGGGTTCCAAATAGCGCAGGCCCTCGGGCAGTGCGGTGGGCTGGCGCCAGGGCCGGTGGCTGGCGATGATGAAGCCCCATTCGCCAAAGCTGGGCACGTTGGCGTGGTAGGGCGTGGCGTGCAGGCCGGCGGACTCGATGGTGGTGGCCACGGTCCAATAGCTCTGGCGCGCCACCAACGGGGAGGTGGTCTGTATCACCGCATAACCGCTGGCAGACAGGCGCTGGGCCAGCAGCGAGTAGAAGGTGTTGGTGTAGAGCTTGCCGATCGAAAAATTCGTGGGGTCGGGGAAGTCCACGATGATGACGTCGAACATCTCCATCTCGGCCTTGTCGTCACCCTGCAGCCACTTGAACGCGTCGGTGTTGACGATGCGCAGCTTTGGTGAGTTCAGCGCACCGGCATTGAGCTTGGCCATGGCCGGGTCTTTGGCGAACAGGCCGGTCATGTTGGGGTCCAGCTCGACCAAGGTGACGCTTTCGACGCTGGGGTACTTGAGCACTTCGCGCACGGCCATGCCGTCGCCGCCGCCCAGCACGGCTACCCGGCGCGGCGCGCCAAAGGCGGACATGGCGGGGTGGACCAGGGTCTCGTGGTAGCGGTATTCGTCGCGCTCAGAAAACTGCAGGTTGCCGTTCAAAAACAGCTTGTGCCCGGTGCGGCCATTGGTGACAACGATGCGCTGGTAGGGCGAGCTGGCCGCCAGCACAATGCGCTCGTGGTAGAACTTGTCTTCGGCCAGTGTGGTGATCTGGTCGGCCATCGCATAGCCCACCCCCAGCGCCACCACCGACAGCACACAGGCCGTGGCATGGGCGTTGAAGCGGCGCAGCTCATGGCGAAACACCCACAGCGCCCAGAAGGCCACGGCCGCATTCAAAAAGCCAAACAGCAAACCTGTGCGTATCAGCCCCAGCTGCGGCACCAGCAACAGCGGAAACGCCACCGACACGGCCAGCGCGCCCAGGTAGTCAAAGGTCAGCACCTGCGAGACCAGGTCTTTAAGCACAACCTCGCGTTTGAGGATACGCATGACCAGCGGAATTTCCAATCCCACAAGGATTCCGACCACACCCACCATGGCGTACAACAAGAAACGGAAGGCGCCCGGCATGTAGGCGTTGGACAAGAACAACAGGGCGGGCATGAAGCCGCCGGCCAGGGCCACCATCAGCTCGATGCGCAGAAAGTGGGCGGGCAACTGCCGGTCAAAAAAGCGCGACAACCACGAGCCCACGCCCATGGCAAAAAGGTAACTGCCGATAACGGTGGAGAACTGCAGGACGGAATCGCCCAGCACGTACGAAGCCAGCGCGCCAGCGGCCAGCTCGTACACCAGACCACAGGCCGCAACAACAAAGACGCTGGCTAAGAGCGTGACTTCCAGCGGCTGGGGCGTGCGCCGCAGGGGCGCCTTGCTACTCAAATCCGACAAAGACAATTAGTGAATTGCTGCGGCGATGATGACGCAAATGCCCAAGCTCATGGCCGCCACGACCAATGCGAGTGCGACGTTTTGCTTCTCGACAATTTCGCCCCACAAATCGTAGGGCGTGATCTTGTCGATGATCAAGAAGCACAGCCAGAATATCGCCACGCCCATCAGCGCAAACACCAGCGAGGTGACCACGATGCCCGGTTTAATCAATTCAAAGCCCATGACACTCTCCTCAAAAAGTAAAAACAGCCTGCATTATTTGTGACCCCCACCGCCCGAAGAACCGCCCCAGGAGCCGCCCGAACTGCGCGAGCTGGATGACGAGGAACAGTTCTCTACCTTGGGGTCGCAACTGGAGCAGCGGCTCAACAGCGACAACAGTATCAGCGTGATGACCAGCACCACGATGATGGTGACAATGCCTATGCCTTTTGCGGCACTGAAGGGGGCCACGTCGCGCTTTAGCAAGTCGGCCTTGCCCTCCAGCTTGAAGGCCTTGGCCACCACTTCGCTGGCCAGTTGGTCGCCGCTGGACCACACCAGCTCGCTCGGAGTTTGCTCCATCGACAGCAGGCGCTTGCCGTTGGCAAAGTCCTTGTTCTGCGTTTTCTGGCCGCGCTGCACCAGCCAGTAAAACTCGCCACAGACATAGTTGGTCTCGGCGGTGTAGCTGTATTTGAGCGCGTAGTTGGTGCCCATGTAGCTGGCACTACTGGCCGTGGAGCTGGTCATGGTGGGCGCGCCCGTGGTGGGGCGCACCAGGCTCCAACCCTCTTCGGAATCCACCAGAAAAGTGAACCCCTTCTTCTGGTTGTAGAGCAGGTATTCGCTCCAGCCAAAGTTCTCGTCATCGCCCGGCGCCACACCCATGCGGTGTTGGAAACCCACGACCTGCCAGTGCACACCCTGCAACTGGCCCATGCTGCCCAATGGGATCAGCGGTTGCACTGGTTCGTCCTGGATCGCCGATTTAAGCTCGCCGCCCAACCCAGAGCTCAAGTCAATAACACTGTTGCAACTGCCACAGGTAATGCTCTTGCTGGTGGACAGGGCCACGGTGACCGGTGCGCCGCAGTGCGGGCAGTTGAACTGGCGGCCCTTTTCTTCCTTGGCCGACTCGTCCTTCAGGCCCTTGAGCGCCAAATCGTCCAGCAACACGGCCGTGCCCTGCGATACGGTGGGCGGTGTGCCCGTGTAGTCGATGCTGATGACCTCGCCCGTGGCGCTGCGCAGCTCGACCACGGCAAAGGGCTGGCCCAGCGGCGGCAACTTGGGCAGCTCGCCTTGGGCGCTGATGAGTGCGGCCGATACGTTGCTGGCCACACTGAAGGGTTTGCCGTTGACACTCACCTGCTTACCGACCACATAGCGGTCGGCCGGCGGCATATTTTGCTGCTGGGTGCTGGGCTGAGTGAAGACGTAGGCGCCGTTGTCTTCGGCCAGCCAGCCCGACTGGCCGTCGTCAAACATCGCATTCCACTCGGCCCAGGTGCCCTCTGCGGTCTTGTACTGCAGGCGGCCTATCAGCGTGAAATTGCGGTTCTGGTATTTGCCGGTGGCAAACAGCTGAAGCGGGCTATGGTCGTCAAACAGCTCGCCCATTTTGCCGATGCGCGACAACACATCGCCATTGCGCACCACCGTGCTCTGGCAGTAGCCGCAGATGGCGTGGGTGGACTGCGCGGAGCGAAACTCCACAGGCGCACCGCACCCCGGGCAGGGCGCGGAGTAGCGGCGCTGCGGGGCGCTATCGGCCGTAGCCATACTGTTTTATGAGAGCTTTTTGAGCAGCTCAGCCTTCTTGGCGTCGAACTCTTCGGCCGTCAGAATGCCCTTGGCCTTGAGGTCGCCCAGCTTCTCCAGCGTGGCGATGATGTCATTGGGGTTGAGCGTGGCGGCCACTTGTGCTGCGGCTGCCTGGGCTGCCGCTTGGGGGTTGCCTTGCAGACCGGCCTGCAGGTTTTGCGCCAGCACCTGGCCCAGCGCCACACCGGCGCCCAGGCCCATGGCATCGCCAGCAATGCCGCTGCCGCCACCACCGCCGCCCTCGGCAAACTTGGGGATGGCCTGCGCGGTCTGGTACTGCATGAATTTGCCCATGTCGTTGCCAACCATGCCCATGCCGATTTTCTGGTCCAGGATCTTCTGCAGCTCTTCGGGCAGCGAAACGCTTTGCACCGTCATGTTTTCGAGCTTCAGGCCGAGCTTGGCCATCTCGGGGTCGAGCTGGGTGCGCAAGGCCTTTGCAAATTCGATCTGGTTGGCCGCCAGGTCCAGGAAAGGGATACCACTGGCCGCAATCGCGGTGCTGATGTTTTGCATGACCAGTCCGCGCAACTGTCCGTCCAGCTCGGACACCGTGTATTCCTCACGCGTGCCGGAGATCTCGGTGTGGAACAGCTTGGGGTCGGTGACGCGGAAAGCGTAATTACCGAAGGCACGGATGCGAACGGCGCCAAAATCCTTGTCGCGGATCGTGATGGGCTGGGGCGTGCCCCATTTTTGGTCGATCTGCTGGCGGGTACTGAAGTAGTACACATCGCTCTTGAACGGGGACTCAAATAACTTGTCCCAGTTCTTCAGGTAGGTCAGTACCGGCAGCGTTTGTGTGGTCAGCTTGTAGGTACCGGGGCCAAACACGTCGGCGATCTTGCCTTCGTTGACAAACACCGCCATTTGCGACTCGCGCACCACCAGTTGGCCGCCGTTCTGGATTTCCATTCCCGACATCGGAAAGCGCCACGCCAAGGTGCCATCGCCGTCTTCGGTCCACTGGATAACGTCGATAAACTGTTTCTTGATGAAATCCATGAGTGCCATGATGGGGGCCTCCTTCTGTGGGGTTAAACGAAACCGAGCGCAATGATACACAGCAAGTAACCCCTTGTGTTACCTCAAAATCTGTATGGGATAAGCTGGCTGCATGAGCCAACTTTTCACTCCCTACACCCTCCCATCGCCCCGCGGCGGCCTCACCCTTGCCAGCCGCATCGTCGTAGCGCCCATGTGCCAATACGCCGCCAACAACGGCGAGGCCACCGACTGGCATCTGATGCACTGGGCCAACCTGCTTAACAGCGGCACCGCCTTGTTCACCATCGAAGCCACCGCCGTGGTGCCCGAAGGCCGCATCACCCCCGCCTGTCTGGGCCTGTGGGATGACCGCACCGAAGCCGCGCTGGCCAACACCCTGCAGCGTGCACGCAAACTGGCGCCGCCTGTGCCGGTGTGCATTCAATTGGCGCACGCGGGGCGCAAGGCATCCAGCGCGCTGCCCTGGGCTGGTGCACAACTGTTGCCACCGACACAGGGCGGTTGGGAGACTTTTGGACCCTCGGCCCTGCCGCAACTGGCGACCGAGCCACCGCCCACCGCGATGACACGCGCCCACATGGACCACGTGCGCGATGCTTTTGTGTTGGCCGCGCAGCGCGCCGACCGCATGGGTATTGAAGCGATCGAGTTGCACGGCGCCCATGGTTATTTGATCCACGAATTTTTGTCGCCCATTGCCAACCAGCGCACCGATGGCTATGGCGGCAGCTTTGAGAACCGCATCCGTTTTCCGCTGGAAATATTTGCCGCCATGCGCGCGGTGTACAGCGGTGTGCTGGGCATTCGTATCTCCGCCAGCGACTGGGTAGAGGGCGCGTGGGACGTGGTGCAGAGCGCCGAATTTGCAAAACGCATCAAAGCGCTCGGCTGCGACTTCATCCACGTGTCATCCGGCGGTGTATCACCGGCACAGAAGATTGCGCTGGGCGCCGGGTACCAGGTGCCGTTTGCGCGCGACATCCGCCAGGCCAGCGGCTTGCCCACCATTGCGGTCGGCCTGATCACCGATGCACACCAGGCCGAGGCTGTGTTGCAGGCCGGTGAGGCGGATCTGGTGGCGCTGGCCCGCGCCTTCCTGTACGAGCCGCGCTGGGGCTGGCATGCCGCTGCCGCACTCGGTGGCGAGGTGACCGCCAAAGAAAACTACTGGCGTTGCCTGCCGCGCGAGGTGCAGGCGGTGTTCGGCAAGGTGGCGGTCGGCGTGCGTTAGGCCCTGCGGGCACGCAGTGTTACGAGCCAGAAACACTTTATTGCGACCGACCTACTGGGACTTACCCTTGGTTTGGCCCACAACTTGCTTGCATGTGGTTACTATCCCGC
This sequence comes from Rhodoferax sp., assembly GCA_043738115.1. Taxonomy (GTDB): domain Bacteria; phylum Pseudomonadota; class Gammaproteobacteria; order Burkholderiales; family Burkholderiaceae_C; genus Allorhodoferax. Next base: position 13,420 of record JAYSZJ010000039.1, read on the forward strand.
ACGCCGCACGGAAGCCGACCGTCTAACAACCGTTGGACAAGCCATTTCATGCGGCATTTTCTTTTACCAAAGTAAAGGGTTCCCATGAAGCATGTTTTCCGTCGCGTGGCCTTGATTGCGGCCATTGCAGTGAGTGCCGGCGCCGCGCAGGCCGAGTTGATTGATTTTGAACAACCGGTCGGTGGCCCGACCACTCCGTTTGCACCGATGCTCACGCACGAAGATGTGTTCTTGCAGGGCAGCTACCGCTTCGATACGTTTTCGAATACAGCGAACGCACAGTTTGGTGACCTCGTGGGTGCGATGGTCAACGGCAGTGACCTGTCCATGTGTTTTGGTGTGGTCTGCCCCACCAACAACGCCAGCACGTTTTATGGCGCGCTCAATGACGGCGCGATGGCCTTTAGCCGTATGGACGGACAGTCTTTTGCCGTGAACAGTTTTGACGCCAGCTTCATCGGTGGTATGGGTGCAAGCCTGCCGCCCGTCGCCGGCCTGCTGCGTCTGCAAGGTTTCACCAGTACCGGTGCGACGCTGTCCCAAACCTACCAGCTGGGCGGCCTCAATGACAGTGGCTCACTGGGCTTTGCCAGCTTCAATACCAGCGGGGCATTTGCCTCCACCAATTTTGCGCAGGTTTTCGCCTTCGGATTTGCTTGCAACGCTGGCGGAACCTGCAATGCATTCTCCACCGACCGCGGCCAGTTTGCACTGGACAACATCAGCGTGACCGCTGTTCCTGAACTCGAAACCACCGCCATGTTCGGGATAGGTCTGCTGGCTATGGCTGCCGCGGTCCGCCGCCGTCGCCAATCGAAGCAAGGAAACGTATGACCTTGCCCACATCACAACTGACAACACTGGCCACGCTGGCGCTGCTGGCGGGCCTGTCCACCTCGGCGTTTGCGCAGAGCCGCTCCACGTATATCGTGCAATTGGCTGCTGAGCCAGTGGCAGGTTACACCGGTACCGTGCCGGGCTACAGCGCGACCACGCCCGCACCGGGCACGCGCCTGAACACCCGTTCGGCTGCAGCCCTGGCCTACAAAGGGTATCTGGATGCCCAGCAAACCACGGTCACTTCGCTGATCGCCGGCGCGCCCATCGTGGCCCGTTATTCCACTGTGTACAACGGTTTTGCGGCACGCCTGACGGCTGCTGAAGTCCAGGCACTCAAGTCCAGCCCGTTGGTGGTTAATGTGTTCGCGGACGAGGCACGCAAGCTCGAAACCGTTTCCACCCCGGCATTCCTGGGTCTGAGCACCGCAGGTGGTGTGTGGTCACAAACCGTTGCGGGCCTGGCACTCAAGGGTGAAAACATCATTATCGGTGTGGTTGACAGCGGCATCTGGCCCGAAAACCCATCGTTTGCTGACCGCGTGAATGGCAGCACACCCGTGTTTGGCAGTGGCACCCTGGCCTATGGACCAGCGCCCGCCGGCTGGAACGGTAGCTGTGTGGGTGGTGAGGGCTTTACGCCGGCTACGCATTGCAACAACAAACTCATTGGCGCCCAGTATTTCAATGCTGGTTTTCTGGCATCGGGCCTTCCCAAACACTGGACCGAGTTTTACTCGCCACGTGATTCCGTCGCCGGCCCTACCGGCCACGGTGGCCACGGTTCACACACCGCATCCACCGCCGGTGGTAACAGCGGCGCACCCGTGACACTGGGTGGCAACAACGTGGGTACGGCATCGGGCATTGCACCGCGGGCCCGTATTGCGGCCTACAAGGTCTGCTTCACCTATGTAAACCCCAATGCCGAAGACGGCACGGGCAGCCAGAACTCTTGCTTCACGTCGGACAGCGTGGCAGCCATTGACAAGGCTGTAGCGGATGGTGTGCACGTCATCAACTTCTCCATCAGCGGTAGCCAGACCAGCGTCAATGACCCAGTGGAGCAAGCGTTCCTGCGTGCAGCCAATGCGGGCGTTTTTGTCGCTGCGTCGGCCGGCAATAGTGGCCCTGCAGTGGCCGTGGCCCACGTCAGCCCCTGGCTGACTACGGTGGGTGCCTCCACACATGACCGCGCCTTGTCGGCCAACGTGACACTGGGCAACGGTGCCACGTACACCGGTGCCTCGTTCAACGCTGTGGCGTTGGCGGCCAAGCCTGTCATTCGTGCGGAAGACGCGGGCCTGCCCGGTGCAGATGCAACCCAGTTGCGCCTGTGTTTCCTGACACCTGCCGTGCTGGACCCCGTCAAGGTGGCCGGCAAGGTGGTGGTGTGCACACGCGGCACCAATGCCCGTACCGACAAGAGCGAAGCCGTCAAGGCTGCCGGTGGTGTCGGCATGGTGTTGGCAGACAACGGTGCAGGCCTGGTGGCCGATGTGCACTCCATACCTTCCGTGCATGTGAATGCGGCAGACGGCGCGGCCATCAAGGCATACGCCCAGGCTGGCGGCGGCACGGCTGCTATCGGTACCTACTTCAACGCCGGCAAGCCTGCGCCCACCATGGCGGGCTTCTCTTCGCGCGGACCCAATGCGGGCGACTCCAATATGCTCAAGCCCGACCTCACGGCACCGGGCGTGGACATCATTGCCGCCGTCACTGCGGGCCTGAGCAATGCCGAGCGTGATGCAGTGGCCAACGGCACACTGGTGCCAGTCGCGGAATGGTCGTCCTACCAGGGCACCTCCATGTCCAGCCCCCACGTGGCGGGTCTGGCAGCGCTGTTGCGCCAGGCACGTCCTGGCTGGTCGCCTGCGGCCATCAAATCTGCGCTGATGACCACCAGCATGCCCACGCTGAACGACGGCCTGCCCGGCGAGCAAAACGGTTTGCTGCCCTGGGCCCAAGGTGCCGGCCATGTGGTGCCCAACAAGGCGCTGGACCCCGGCCTGGTGTATGACAACGGCAAGGTCGAATTCATCCGTTACCAGTGCAATGTGAACAAGCCAGCGGTATCACCCGCGTCGGACTGCGCCACCTACGGCACGCTGGACCACACGTACAACTTCAACCTGCCCAGCATCACCGTTGGTGCAGTCGTTGGCAGCACCGTGGTGACCCGCAAGGTGACCAATGTGGGTGCTGGCTCGGCCACCTATACGGCCAGTGCGTCAGTGCCCGGATTCACCACCGTGGTGACACCCAGCACGCTGACCCTGGCACCCGGTGAGACCAAGACGTTCACGGTCACACTCACCGCAGCGGGTGTGGTGGACGGCCAATGGTCGTACGGTTCCTTGTCCTGGAGCGATGGCGCACACGTGGTACGCAGCCCCGTGACCGCACGCACCGGCAAGACCTTGCAGGCTCCGGCATCCCTGACGGCCACCACCGCTTCGGGTAGCCGCCTGATCACGCTGACGACCAACTTCAACGGCCGGCCCACTGCCAACAAGGGCGGCATGAAAGCGGTTACCGTGGGCTCAGTTGCTGGTCTGGTGCCTGGTGCACCAACGTCGTCCGCGCTGAAGGCAGCTTGTATTGCCGGTGTGGATACGGCGTCCATCAAGGTCTACCCGTTTGTGCTGCCTGCCGACACCATCGTGGCGCGGTTTGAAACACGCGACGCCGATGTGGGCAGCGCAGGGGACGACAACGACCTGATCATCGTGTCGCCCACCGGCGCCTCGGTGTATTCGGGTAACGACGGCTCCAACGAAGCAGTCCAGGTGGTCAGCCCCGCTGCTGGCACCTACAAGGTCTGCGTGGGCGCCTATGGCGGCGCTGCAACCATGACCCACCGGCTGTCCAGTTGGGTGGTCACCGCAGCCGATGCTTCCAGCAGCCTGAATGTCCTGCTGCCTAGCACCGTGTATGCCGGCAGCACTGCAACGGCTGGTTTGTCATGGTCCGGCCTGGCCGCCGGCGGCCGTTACGTGGGTGGTGTGCAGTTCAAGGATGCCAGCGGCAGTGTGCAAACCGCCACGGTCCTGCGGGTGAACACGGACGGTACCGCACCACTGGCGTTTACCGAGAAAGCTGTTTCTACCAAGAAGCTAGGCCAGTAAACGGACCGTTGTGCCCCACGCAAGTGGGGCCTTCAACACCGGGGGCTGCAAACGCAAGTTTGCGGCCCTTTTTTTCGTAGGTGCTCAGCCCATCCGCGCGCAGGCTAGCTGTTTGCGTCGACAGTCTTCTTCAGCACACAACGCTGGGCCTGGCACACGGCGCCGGGGTCGGGCAGATAACGGCAGGTAGACACCATGCCGGACTGGGCCTGGCGCTGGCGCTGCAGCGTAGCCAGCTGGTCTGCCAGGCTTTGCAGTGCCTCGCCCTGGGTGCCGCCTTGGGTAGACCAGGGTCGCCAAGCCGCCGGGCCGCCGCAGGCTTTGGCACCTACACCGATGGTGCGGCACTGTGCATCGGCGGTGCATGGCGCTTGGCCAATGGCGGTGTTGATCTTCTGTTGCAGGGTGGCTTCGGTTTCGCCGCCTTTTGCAGTCGGCTGGGTGGAACTGGCGGCAGCGGTCTGCGTAATCGTTGGGCTGGGGGCTGCGGATTGACAGCCGACAACCCACAACAGGCCGCACACCGCGAGGCCGGTTCGTAGCCGCGACAGACGGGTATATCTATTCGGAGTTGGGTAATGCATGGCGAGATTCCTTAAATGCAATCGTTTGGGTAGGTTGCATCAGTATGCGCCGATGGAATTCACACAAAGCCAAAACGGTTTGTTCTGCATGGCCCCCGCTAAATATGCTACCCCCTGCGCGCACTGGTCCATAACGCCGCCGCCACAATCAAGCCACCCCCCACCCAACCCATCACCCCCAAACTCTCCCCCAACCACAACACCGCAAACAGCGCACCAAACGCTGGTTCACTGCTCGTCAACAACGCAACGCGGCTCGGTGCGCTGTGTTTCAGCGCCCAGTTCTGCGCAAAGAACGCAAACACCGTGCAACCCAGCACCAGGTAGACACTGGCCTGCCAAAACGCAGGTTCCGCAGGCAGAGGTGGCAGTCCGCCGGGGGTGCACAAGGCCAACAGCAGGCTGCCCAACCCGATCACGCCAGCCTGCACCGCCGTCAGTGCCAGGGCGGGAGCAGTGCTGCCACGGGTCAGCTTGCTGGTTTGGCAAACGGTGACGGCACGCAGCAATGCGGCGGCCAGCATCAGCGCGTCACCCCAGCCCATGGCGCCGACCAGGCCGCCGCTCAGCAAGGCTGCACCCAGCAGAGAAACACCGGCAAACGCAAACACCGAGCGTTCGGGCTTGATACGCAACATCCACCACTCCACAAAGGGTGTGAACACCACACACAGGCTGATCAGAAAGGCTGCATTGCTGGCCTGGGTCAGCGCTACGCCAAAGGTTTCGGCCAAAAAAATGCACAGCATCAGCAGGCCCAGCGGCCAACCGGTGCGCAGCGCATCGCGCAATTGTTGGCGTTGCAGCCGCAGCAACACGGGCACCAACAACACAAAGGTCAGAATAAAGCGCACCGCCAGAAAACCCAAGACCGGGTAATAGGCCAGCGCGCCCTTGGCCACGCCGTAGCTGGTGCCCCAGACCACGGCCACTGCCAGTAGCAACAGGTCGGACAGGCGCAGCAGGTGTTTGGGTTGGGAGAGGGTCAGGGTGTTCATGGCATGGATTGTTTATTTAATCTCTATTGCTGATAATCCATAGATGAAGAACAGCACTTATGCGCCTTGAGCATCAATAACCCCCTGGATAGCCTGCCCGACATGGCCGTGTTTGCCCGTGTGGTGGACGCCGGCAGCTTCTCGGCCGCAGCCCGGCAACTCGGTTTAACGCCGTCTGCCGTGAGCCGCCAGGTCGCGCGGTTGGAAGGCGTGCTGCGCGTGCGCCTGCTGGAGCGCACCACACGCAAGCTGCGCCTGACCGAGGCGGGCACCGCGGCCTATGACCGCTGCCAGTCGCTGTGGACTGCTGCGCGCGAGGTGCTGGCGCTGAGCGACACACACACCGCCGTGCCACGCGGGCTGGTGCGCATCAGCATGGCCAAGGCCGTGGGCCGCCAGTTGATACACCCACTGATGCCGGGCTTTTTGCGCGCCTACCCCGAGGTGGACGTGCAGCTCGTCATCACCGACCGCGTGGTGGACCTGTTTGAAGACGGCATAGACCTGGCAATACGCGCCACCGACACACCGCCACCGGGCCTGGCCGGGCGCCCGCTGATGCAGTTGCACCACGGCATTTACGCCAGCCCGGCCTACCTGGCCGAACGCGGCGCGCCGCAACATCCGCGCGACTTGGCACAACACAGCTGCCTGTATCTGGGCGAAGACGAACGCGACCGCAACTGGCGCTTTCACAAAGACGGCGGAGAGACCAGCGTGCGTGTCAGCGGTCGTTATGTGGCCAACCACAGCGAGGTGCGCCTTGACGGTGCGCTGGAAGGCTTTGGCATTGCCAGCCTGCCCGAGTTTGCGGCCCGCGCCCACTTACACAACGCTGCATTGGTGCCGGTGTTGCAGGACTGGGAACACCTGACCGACTACGCCGGCACCGCGTGGCTGCTGTACCCGCCGAACCGCTTTTTGGCGGCCAAGCTGCGGGTGTGGATTGACTATGTGGTGGAGCGGCTGGCGGGCTGACGTACCACGCGGCACCGCCGGGTTTGACCTGCCGCGCGTTGGCCCGGTGCTGACAGGGCAAAATCGACGCCCATGACGCACCGTACCGACCCCACCCTGACCCTGCCATCCACGGTGTCTCACCAGCCCGTTTCCGCCATGCTGCTGGCCGCCGGCCGTGGCGAGCGTATGCGCCCGCTGACCGACCACACGCCCAAGCCGCTGCTGACCGTGCAGGGCAAGCCGCTGATGCAGTGGCATCTGGAGGCGTTGGCACGCGGGGGTTTTGACAAGGTGGTGGTCAACACCGCCTGGCTGGGGGAGCAGATTTCAGCCAAGTACTCAAGCGTTTTCCCCATCCAGCCCCCGTCGGATATAACCAACACGCTATCAAATAGTGAGCAATCTGCAACCACCGTTCACATCCAGTACTCCCACGAAGGCCGCGACTTTGGCGGCGCGCTAGAGACCACGGGCGGCATTGTGCGTGCGCTTCCGTTGTTGTGCCCCGCGCAGGCCAACGGCGTGTTCTGGGTGCTGGCCGGTGACGTGTTCGCGCCCGACTTTGCGTTTCGCCAGGCCGATGTGGACCGCTTCATCGCCAGCGGCAAACTGGCCCACCTGTGGCTGGTGCCCAACCCCGCACACAACCCCAAGGGCGACTTTGGCCTGGCGATTGCGCCCGACAGCACGAACGGCGTGGGCCTGGCGCTGAACCTGCCGGCCGACGACCCGCAGCCCCGCTACACCTACAGCACCATAGGCCTGTACCGCGCCGCGCTGTTTGCGCGGCCCTGGTGCGACATTCCATCAGGCAACCAACAGGGTGTGAAGGCGGCCTTGGTGCACCAGCTGCGCGCCGGCATGGCGCAGCACAGAATCTCCGCCCAGCTTTACACCGGTCGATGGACCGATGTGGGCACACCACAACGTTTGGAGCAGCTCAATACCAAGGCCTGAAGCGCTGCACAACCCCACCGCTCGACACAGTTCATGCAGCCCATGCCAAACCTGATGCACACACTGGGGCGCGCCCTGCTGCTGGTCGCGTCCACCGTGTTGGCACCGCTGCATGCCGCCACACCCAGCAGTACCACGCCCGCTCGCACCGTGCCCGACACCATCGCCGAGCGGGTGGTGGCCTGCACTACCTGCCACGGCAAAGAGGGTAGGGCCACCAATGCAGGCTACTACCCGCGCATCGCTGGCAAACCCGCCGCCTACCTCTACAACCAGCTGCGCAATTTCCGCGACGGGCGGCGCAGCAATGCGGCGATGACCCATCTGCTGGCACACCTGTCGGACGACTATCTGCGCGAAATGGCCGATTACTTTGCCAGCCTGGACTTGCCGTACCCGCCCCCCCAGACGGCCAGCGCCCCGCCCGCACTGCTGCGGCAGGCCCAGACCCTGGTGATGCAAGGTGATGCCACACGCAAGCTCCCCGCCTGCACGCAGTGCCACGGCAGTGCCATGACCGGTATGTTGCCCGCCTTCCCCGGCCTGCTGGGCCTGCCACGGGATTACTTGGTAGGTCAGCTCGGTGCCTGGCAAACTGACAAACGCCAAGCTGCCGCACCAGACTGCATGGCCCGAATCGCCAAGCAGCTGACGGTGGATGAAATCAGCACCATTGCCACCTGGCTGTCGGCACAATCGCTGCCAGCACAGACAGATGCCGTGGCGGCCAGTGCCAGACCGCTGGCCATGGACTGCGGTAGCGCCCTGCAATAAGAAGAAGCTGTGCCCAACGCCATGCCCCCTACGCCTTCCACCCCTGCTGCTCCACCACATCAGCCAAGCGGGTGGCCCCGCCGCCTGCTGGTGGTGCTGGTACTGTTGCTGGCCGCAGCAGCCCTGGTCGCGTGGCTGAATGTGCGCGGTGAAGCCACCATCGATGACAGCGCCAGTGCACCTTTCAGTCCCACACCCCAGCAGATCGCCCAGGGTGCCTACCTTGCCCGCGCCGGCAACTGCGCGGCTTGCCACACTGCGCGCGGCGGTGCGGACTACGCCGGGGGTCTGGGTATTGCCACACCCTTTGGCACCGTCTACACCAGCAATCTGACGCCCGACGCGCAAACAGGAATAGGCCGCTGGACACCGGCCGCGTTCTGGCGCGCCATGCACCACGGGCGCTCGGCGGATGGTCGTTTGTTGGTCCCCGTGTTCCCCTACACCAGCTACACCCAGGTCAGCCGCGCCGACAGTGACGCACTGTTCGCCTACCTGCGCAGCATCCCGGCAGTGGCGCAGCCCAACCGCCCACACGCACTGGCATTTCCGTACAACAGCCAGGCAGCACTGGCGGTGTGGCGGGCGCTGTTTTTCCGCGCTGCAGAGTTTGTGCCCGAGCCCGCGCAGTCGGCGCAGTGGAACCGCGGCGCTTACCTGGTGCGTGGCCTGGGCCACTGCGCTGCCTGCCATGCACAGCGCAACGTACTGGGTGCCAGCAGCGGCGCGTTGGCGCTGCAAGGCGGCGTGATCCCCATGCAGCACTGGTACGCACCGTCGCTGGCGTCACACCGCGAGGCCGGTGTGGCCGATTGGGACACACAAGACGTAGTGGCGCTGCTCAAGACCGGCACGTCCACCCGCGCCAGCGTCATGGGGCCCATGGCGGATGTGGTGTTCGGCAGCACGCAATACCTGAGCGAGGCTGATCTACAGGCCATGGCCGTGTTCCTGAAAACATTGCCGCCGCAAACACAGGCCCCGCAGCTGGCCAAGGCGCCAGATCCGACCCAACTCAGCAGCGGCGCGAAAATTTACAAGGAGCACTGCGCCCAATGCCATGGCGAGCAAGGTGAGGGCGCACGCGGCGCCTACCCGGCATTGGCCGGCAACCGCGTGGTGACCATGGATTCACCCGCCAACCTGGTGCAGACCGTGCTGCACGGCGGCTTTGCACCCGCCACCGCCGGCAACCCGCGCCCCTACGGCATGCCACCCTTCCAGCAAACACTGGACGGCCCGCAAATAGCCGCCGTACTCACCTACATCCGCCGCACCTGGGGCCACACGGCCAGCGCGGTGTCGCCACTGGAGGTGCTGCAGCACCAGTAGGGCCTATTCACACCTAATTTGGGTTTATTGATCAGCCTCCAGAGGTAATTCAAACAAAATTTGCCTATAGCCCCCCGTCGAATGGACATATGTAGCTATTAATAGCATAGCAAATTACAACACATTGGCATGCACGTATCCCAGCAGATCGCAGTACACGGCTTCGCCGTTGTCCCCCAGGTGCTGACTGCCACCGCGTGCAACGCGCTGGCGGACCGCGTGGCGGGAGGCGCAACGGCATCGGGTGGGACGCGCAATCTGTTGCAACACGCTTGGTGCCGCCTGCTCGCCAGTCAGCTGCGACAGCACCTGCTGCTGTCACCGCTGCTGACACCCAGTATGGTGGCGGTGCAATGCACCTACTTTGAAAAATCCTCCGCACGCAACTGGCTGGTGCCGGTGCACCAGGACCTTAGCATCCCGGTGGCCCACCGGGTAAACAACCCCAGCCTGGGCCCTTGGTCGGAGAAAGAAGGGGCGCTGTTTGTGCAGCCACCCTCCGCGGTACTGCAGCAACTCATCGCCGTACGTGTACACATCGATGCCTGCACGGCCGCCGACGGCCCCCTGCGCGTGCTGGCCGGTTCACACCGCCTGGGCAAGCTCGACACGCAGGCCGCCGCTGCAGCACGCCAGACCCACACGGAGCAAGTGTGCACGGTGGCGCGGGGTGGCGCCCTGGTGATGCGCCCGCTGTTGTTGCATGCCTCGTCCAAGTCCACGGGCAACAGCCAGCGGCGGGTGCTGCACTTTTTGTTCGGGCCCGCGGCACTGCCGCTGGGCCTGCAGTGGCAGCATGCGGTGTGATGCGCATGCCCGATACCCGCTTCAGTAGACTCCCCCTATGACCGCCGCCCCCACGATCAACCACGGTACCGACGCAAGCCCGTCTGCGTGGATGTCGCGGTGGAGCCGTTTTTTGTGGGAAGTACCCCTGCTGTTGTCCATCGTCTTCACCGCGCTGGTGGTGTTGTGGGCGCAGGACAACGACAAGCTGGAACGCGAGGCCGCGCGCCGGGCGGTGATGGCCGACACGCTGAGCCTGGAGGCCCAACTGGCCGCACGGATGGAGACCGAGACCGTCAAGCTGCGCGCTGCGGCGGTGCGGTTGCCGCCGGCCGGACCGGATGCCAGCCGCCAGTTGGCCAGCCTGCCCGAAATCGCCGCCGGGCTGGACCGGCGCTGGCTCAGCGTCATCTGGCTGGATGCGAATGCCCGCATCGTCGCCGAGGCCCTGCGCGACCAGCGCCGCGGCCCCCACAACCAGCCCCAGGCCAAGGGCATCACCCTGCACCTGGTGGCACCCACCAGCGACGAGCGCCGCCCGCAAACCGGGCAGCTGATTGCGCGTTACGACCCGGCCGACCTGATCCAGAGCAAGGACTTCTGGTGGCTGGCCGCCCAGTACGAGGTGCAGTTGCTGACCGGCCTGGGCGAAGTGATTGTGTCCACCGAGAGCCCCGGGCGTGCTGCGCTGGGTGAGACCTACGAGACACCGTTCCAGGCCGTGCCCGATGCGCGGCTGCGCCTCACCCAGCGTGTGCGCCAGCCCCACTGGTTCACCACGCTGCCGGTGGTGCTGATGGTGGGTTTCCTGGCGCTGATTGCCATCGCCACGCTGATGCTGCGCCGCCAGATGCGCCAGGTGACGCGGGCCGAGGCCGCCTGGCGCACCGAGGCCGCCTGGCGCCAGTCACTGGAGGAATCGGCCCTGGTAGGCCTGCGCGCCCGCGACATGAACGGCCGCCTGCTGTTTGCCAACCGCACCTTTTGTGAGATGGTGGGGTATTCGGCAGAGGAGTTGGTCGCCCACGACCCGGAGTTTGGCGACCAGACCCAGGCCTCCCAGGACCACGCCAACCACCCCACGCAGCGGGTGGGCCACGAGACCCGCTGGCGCCACCGCGATGGCCGCATGGTGGATGTGGTGGTGTTCGAATCTCCCCTGGTGGACGGCGCGGGCCAGCAGGTGGGCTGGATGGGTTCTATCGTGGATGTAACCGAGCGCAAGCGGCTGGCCGAGCTGGAACGCAAGCAGCGCGAGGTGCTGGCCAACCACGCACGGCTGTCCACACTTGGCGAAGTGGCATCCACATTGGCCCATGAGCTGAACCAGCCGTTGACCAGCATCGTCAGCTACAGCGCCGGCATTGCCAAGGCGCTGGAGAAACAACCCGGCACCCAGCCCGATCTGCTGGCTGCGGCCCAGGCCCTGTCGCGCCACGCATCCATGGCGGGCGGCATTGTGCACCGCATCCGCGCGCGACTGGCGCGCCGCGAGCTGGTGCTGGAGCCCGGCGCCATCAACCCTATCGTGTCCGACGCTGTGACCCTGTTGAAGCTGGACCTCAGTCGCGGTGGCATCACCGTGTCGCTGGATCTGGATGACACACTG
>JAYSZJ010000040.1:0-24671 GCA_043738115.1 Rhodoferax sp.
TGGCAGTGCCTGTGCGGCTTTAGCCTTCTGCGATTTGCTTGGCATTCATGTTCCTTGGTGACATGGTATGCCTCACACACAAAATTTCTGACAGGCTCCGCGAGCTTGATTCAATTCCGATTCGGGAGTTGTCAGTTCATGAAGCTCCTCGCTTGTTCGACTCAGCGCTGCTGAAAGCGCGCAAGCGTGTAGTCATCACAACTACATTGCCGTATGAAGCGAGACTCAGCTCCATTCGATTTCTATTGCTTGAACAGGCACTCCGTCGGGGCGTGCACATTCAGATATATATTTCTACAAGGCCAACGGAAGAAGAACTCGTGCAAGGCCAAGGCCCGGCGCATGTATATCGAAAACTAACCGACCTGGTGAGCAGATATAGAAACTTCGAAATGACATTTCTTCGAGACACCTCTCGGGTTGTTTTCGAAGTATTAACAGACGATTCCATCCTTACGATATGCAATGAACCTTCTCTTGGCCCAAGGGCCCGGGAGCCAGTTGCACGGCTCTTTGCTGGCTACGTATTGACTGGAAAGGCAGCTGTATCGACGTATTCCAAAGCGCACATGTCGCCTCAGTCGCTGGAGGTCGTGCAACACATTCGTCTGCCAACATCTAAGCCGCATGAGAGCAAGCATGGCGCGCGCAGTTCAAAGGGTGTCCAGCGAAGATAGCTCGCCCAACCAAAGACTGGGGTCATGACTACCGCCAAGTCGCAACACATACGTTTTGGGTTGAACCGCCTCACTTTAGCTCAGTGGGCTAAGCCCACGCTACCGCTATCGCGAAAAAAGACCGATCTATTTTTTCTGATTGCCGTCGTTCGCGAACGACTGGACCAGAGAAGTTGGCCACCGATTTCTGGAGCCGCCAACCGTCAAGTAAGACGCTGACAGCAGAATTGAAGACAGATGGTCAATGATTTCCGGAACACGTGATCAGTCATACCGGAACACGCAGTCGGCCCTAGCCGATGCGCCAAGCCAGCGACTTGTCCTGCGTGTCCTGGCGGCGGAAGTCGCGCGGGGCCGTGCCCACGGTGCGCTTGAACACCTTGGAAAAGCTGAACGCATCGGTGTAGCCGACCTCCCGGGCAATCTGCTCCAGTGAGCGCTCTGACTCGCTCAGCGCGGCCATGGCCTTTTGCATGCGTACCGTGCGCAAATAGTTGAGTGGCGTATTGCCCATCGATTCGCGAAAGCGCTCCGCCAGGCTGGTGCGCGACAGCCCTGCATGCTGTGCCAACTTGTCCAGTGTCCAGGCGCGGGCGCAGTCGTCGTGCATAGCTTGTACCGCCTTCATCACCAGGGGGTCCTGGATGCCGTGGCTCCAGCACGATGTGCGCTCGCCCTGGCGCTGCAGCATTTCCCGCATCAGCAGTACAAAAATCACGTCCATCAGCCCGTACACCAGGGTTTCGCTCCCCTGTTCCCGCAGGGCCAGTTCCTGCTGCAGCAGCTCCATGCTGTGCACCATGGCCGGGGGGTAGGGGCCATCCTGTGCGCGCAACACCAGCCAGTCGGGCATCTCCGCAAAGAACGGATGCACCGGTGTGTGCCAGAACTGGTAAGCACCGCTGATGAGTGCGTTCTGCAGCGCCTCGTCCGGTGCGCCCTTCTCTGGCAAGGGCCATGCGTGGTCGAGGGCAACGGTTTGCACCGTGCCCATGTCTTCATGGGTGCTGATGGTGTGCACGCAGCCGCGCGCCATGACCGCCACGTCACCGGCTTGCAAACACAGTGCTTGGGGCAGGGAGGCGGAATGCAAATACACCTGCCCCGCCGTGACGACGTGCACGCCCATGCTGCGTTCGCACGGGAACTGCAGGGCGGTGGCATCGCGCAGGTGGCGCTGGTCCAAAAGCCGGCGGCGCAGCCCTGCCTGGCGGAAGATGTCAGTCAATAAGTCCATAGGTCTGGTGGCCACTTGCGAAGGGAATGGGACGATTTGTTCGTACGATTGGACATGAAAAATAGTTTTTTGTCTATTCAGAGTTCGGGTTTTTAGGCGGATCATTCGTCCATCAACCACTCTGATAGGAAATGAATATGTCCCACACACTCGTCATCGGTGCCAACGGCACGGTCGGTTCTGAACTCGTGCGCTTGTTAAGCGCGGCAGGGCACAACGTCCTCAAAGCGACCAGCCGCCCGGTCACCGACCCCGCCACCGAGGTACACCTGAATCTGGTAACCCGTGCCGGCCTGGATACTACGCTGCGCGGTGTCAGCAAGGTATTCATGATGTCCCCGCCCGGCCCTACCAACCAAGACGAACTGCTCAACCCAGTGGTGGACGCTGCCAGGGCCCACGGCGTGCAGAAGATCGTTTTGATGACGGCCATGGGGGCCAATGCAGATGAAAATGCACCGCTGCGCAAAGCCGAGGTGCATCTGGAAAACTCGGGCCTGGCGTACAACATCATTCGGCCCAATTGGTTTATGCAGAACTTCAACTCGTTCTGGATCCAAGGCATCCTCGAGCACGGAAAGATTTTCCTGCCCGTGGGCGCCGCCAAAGGCAGCTTCATTGATGCACGCGATATCTCCGCAGTGGCTGCGCGACTGTTGAGCACGGACGACTTCAACCAGCGCGACTTCGACCTGACCGGCGGGGTGGCGATGGACCACGACACGGTGGCCGCCATTCTGTCGAAAGCGACCGGCCAGACGATCACCTACCAGGACATTCCTGAGGGCGATATGCGCGGCGCTTTGTTGCAGGCAGGCCTGCCACCGGCCTATGCCGAGTTTTTGCTGATGATTCTGGGTTACTTTAAGTTGGGCTATTCTGAGCGCACAACGGATGCCGTGCAAACGCTGCTGGGCCGCCCACCCATTACGCTGGAACAGTACGCAGCTGACTACCGCGGCGCCTGGGTCAAAGCCTGACGGAGTGCCCGCACTTCGCCATCGCGCTCATTGTTTCTTGCCTTGGTTGGCCAGCCAATGCTGGCCCTTGGCGGTGAGGCGGTAGCGCTGGCTGCGGCTGTTGGGTTTGTCGGGCAACGTCATCTCCAGCAGGCCCATAGCCATGGCCGGTAAGAGGTAGGCTTGGCGAAAGTGTGGGGTGTGTTTCAAGCCCAAGGCATCTTGCAGTACGCTGCGGGCTTGCGCGCCCTGCGATGCCACTGCCATCAGTTTGGCGACTTCCCCGGTGACTTGGTCGGTGACTTGGTCGGTGACTTGGTCGGTCGCCGCCTCTGGTTGTTCCGCCAGCGGATGCACGGGCAGCCGAACCAGATAGGCCAAACGGTCATCGTCGGTTTCAAACTGTGGCGCTGGGGACCCATTGGCCGCCATGGCTTTGAGCATCTTGGGCACACCAGTAGAGCGGCCTTCGGTCAAATCCAGCTCTTTCAAGAAATCGCCAATGCGCCGGTTGCGGTAACGCCGGCTCACGGCCCGGCCCGCTTCAAAGTCGGCCAGTTTGATGGAGCGGTCCGGTCCCGGAAAACTCAAAACCACCACTTCTTTGCGATCGATGCGCACCTCAATCGGCTCACGCACTTCGTAGGAGCGGTGGTACACCGCATTCACCAGCGCTTCTTCAATGGCCACGTAGGGGAAATTCCAGAGCCGTGTCGCCTCCGCCCGGTCTGGGTGCTTGATCACGGTCTCAAACAAATAATTGCCTTGGATGTACTCCAACGCCCACCGCGTGATGCGCGCCAACGGGCCTTTGAACACTTTTTCGACAAACCGGTCACCCCCAGCCCCATCGGGAAACCACACCACATCGATCTGCGTGTAGGGGAAAAAGCGTTCCGGCGCCTCGTTGAAAAACAGCAGCCCCACGTTCTTGGGGCGGGGCGCTTCCCTCGGGCCATCCACCACGTTCATCTGCCGCCCCAGCTCTTCAACTGTCATCTGTGGTGCATCGTTTGCCAAGGCACTGCCCACCTCGGCCAAATACTCCACCATCAGCGGCCTGGATAAATCGCTCACCTGCGCGTGCTGCGCAAAGCGGTCGTCCCACGGCACCTGCGCCGTCAGGCTTAGCAACTCTTGCTCCGTCTCGCCTTTGGCTTCAACCGTGCTGCTGTAGCGGCGAATGTAGTAGTGCCAGGTTTTGGCTTTCGCATTGATGGAAGCTGGTGCCTTGTAAGGCCGATTCATGCCGCCCGGTGCCCACAGCACCAGCAGGTTGCGGCCCTCCACCACCTCCACGCTCAGCGCCGGAAAGTAAGGCGGCTGTATCAGCTGGCACGCCGCCAGCAGCTCTTGCTGGATCTTGTCGAGCTGGTTGGTAGCCAAGCCTGTGGGCGGGAAAATGGGCTGGCCATTCGCATCGCAGTCTTGGCCAATAACCACATAACCGCCACCCAGATTTTCAAAGTCGTTGGCAAAGGCGCACAGCGTGCGGATGGTGGCATCCGGGTTCCAGCCCGCCTTGTACTCAATACGCTCGCCCTCCACCGTGCGCTGGCGCAGCAGGTCTTGCAGATTGATGGGCAGTTTATGGGGCATAGATGGCGATGGTACCAAGCCGCAGTGGTGCGAATGTCTCAAAACAAACGGCACCCCAAGGTGCCATTTTGTAGAAGAGCCATATGCAAAACTGGCCTGTAGCCCCCGTCGGATAAGCACAATTCGCTCCTAAATCAGGAGCGATCTGCAAAGCTTGTCGATCTGGTCGCACCTTGTCGGCGACCACCGCATCAGCCCCTGACCAAGCTGCGCATGATCCGCTGCGCTGCCAGTGACAGCCGTTCCCGCAAGTCCGGCGGATCCAGCACCTCGAATTCGACTTCCAGCACCATCAGCCAGTAGACCAGCGAATCGAGCGCATGGGTGCCGCATTGCAGCAGGCAGCGCTGCGCATCGCCGTCGACCGCCTCCAGCCGCGCGGCCGTGGCCGGAATGCGGGCGGCCATCTGGGCTAGCGGCGCGTGCAGGATCACCTGGGCTTGCTCGGCATGGGGTGCGATGACCAAGGAGCGTGCAACAAAGGCACGCAGATCGCCGCCATCGGGGCCGATACGCGGCGCAAAATGCCCGCCGACCGCTGCCGCGCTTGCAATGCGGTCGATGCGGAAGGTGCGCCAATCGCTGCGCGCCCGGTCCCAGGCCACCAGATACCAGCGGCTGCCGGTGTGGACCACACCCTGCGGCTCGACCGTCCGCCGGCTGTGCCCGCCCTTCGCATCCACATAGTCAAAGTCCAGCCCCAGCTGGTCGCGGCAGGCACCGGCGAGATCGGTCAGCAGGCCGGCATCGACGCTGGGCCCGACCGCATCGAGGGCGTGAACTGCCGAGCGCAGCGCATCGGCGCGCTGGCGCAAGCGCACCGGCATCAACTGTTCGAGCTTGACCATGGCCTGCAGCGCCGGCTCCTCTATGCCGCCGACCCGGCCGGATGCGGCGGTGCGCAGGGCGATGGCGACCGCCAGCGCCTCGTCGTCGTCCAGCAGCAGCGGCGGCAGGGCCTGGCCCGGCCGCAAGGCATAGCCGCCAGCGACGCCGCTGCTGGCGGCAACCGGATAACCCAACTCGCGCAGCCGATCGATATCACGCCGCAGGGTGCGCGGATGCACGGCCAGGCGCTCGGCCAGCTCGGGCCCGGCCCAATGGCGCCGGGCCTGCAGCAAGGAAAGTAGGCGCAGCAGTCGCGAAGAGGCACTCAACATCGGGCCACTATAGCCACGATTGAGGGCCGAATCTGTCCGCAATGGTTTCTACAGTGACTCCTTCATCGGCGCTGTGTCGATGCATCACAAGGAAACACACTATGTCTATCGTTTTGTACTGGCACCCCATGTCCAGCGCCTCCCCCGTCGCCTGTGCGCTGGCCGAGCTGGACCTGCCGCACGAGCGGGTCAAGATCGACATCCGGGCCGGCGAGCAGCACCGCCCGGACTATCTGGCCCTGAACCCCAATGGCAAAGTGCCGACGCTGACGGTCGACGGCGCTCCGATGTTCGAGGCGCTGGCCATCCAGCTGTGGCTGGGCGAGACGTATGGGGTCGAGCGCGGACTGTGGCCGGCCGCCGGAACGCCCGAGCGCCTGCAAGCCCTCTCGTGGTGTGCCTGGGCCTATGTCAGTTATGGCGCGGTTTTGATGCGTTTGCACCGCGCGACCCTGGGTGATGAGGCGCTGCGCAGCAGCACCCATGCCGACGCGGCCCGGGCCGAGCTGAATGCACTGCTGGCCCTGCTCGATACCAGGCTGGCGCGCCAGCCTTGGATGCTGGGCGACACGTATTCGATGGTGGACCTGCTGGTAGGCTCGGTGATGGGCTATAGCGCCTTTGTCGGCGCTCCGGTGGCCAACCATGCCCACGTGCAGCGATGGTTGGGCCATGTCCAGGCGCGGCCGGCGATGCAGACCGAGAGCTAAGTGCCGAATTGGCCTCTAGCCCCCGTGGAATAAGCGCAATACGCTCCTAAATCAGGAGCGGGTTACAGAGCCGGTGGCTCAGGCCGCTGCCTTGACCTTCAACCGCCATGCATGCAGCAGCGGCTCGGTGTAGCCACTGGGCTGCGCCAAGCCCTTGAACACCAACTCGGTCGCAGCTTTGTACGCGGCGCTGGTAGCGAAATTGCCAGCCATCTTCTGGTACAGCTTGTCGCCGGCGTTTTGCTTATCGACGACAGCGGCCATGCGTTCAAAGGTCTCGGTGATCTGCTCCTTGGTCACGACACCATGGTGCAACCAGTTGGCCATGTGTTGGCTGCTGATGCGCAGCGTGGCGCGGTCTTCCATCAAGCCGATGTTGTGGATGTCGGGCACCTTGGAGCAGCCCACGCCCTGGTCAACCCAGCGCACCACGTAACCCAAGATACCTTGGGCGTTGTTGTCTAGCTCCTGCTGCTTCTCGGCAGCGGTCCAGTTGGGTGTGGCGGTCACGGGTACTTGCAGCAGGTTGTCCAGAATGCCGTCGCGTGCCTTCTCGTAGTTGGTCTTTTCCAGGTCCTTCTGCACATCGCTGACCAGCAACTGGTGGTAGTGCAGCGCGTGTAACGTGGCGCCGGTGGGGCTGGGCACCCAGGCGGTGTTGGCACCGGCGCGGGGATGGGCAATCTTCTGCTCCATCATGGCCTTCATCAGGTCGGGCATGGCCCACATGCCCTTGCCGATCTGCGCCTTGCCGCGCAGGCCGCAGCTCAGGCCGACCAGCACATTGTTTTTCTCGTACGCGGCAATCCAGGCGCTGGTCTTCATGTCGCCCTTGCGGATCATGGGGCCGGCCTGCATCGCGGTGTGCATCTCGTCGCCCGTGCGGTCCAGGAAGCCGGTGTTGATAAAGGCCACGCGGCTGCTGGCCGCGGCAATGCAGGCCTTCAGGTTGACGGACGTGCGCCGCTCTTCGTCCATGATGCCCAGCTTGACGGTGCTGTCTTTCAGGCCCAGCATCTTCTCGACGCGGCTGAACAGCTCGGCGGCAAAGGCCACTTCGGCGGGGCCGTGCATCTTGGGCTTGACGATGTAGACCGAACCCTTGCGCGAATTGCGGATGGCGTCTTTCTTGGTGCGGGCCAGGTCGTGCATGGCAATCGTGGTTGTGACGACCGCGTCCAGAATGCCTTCGGGGATTTCCTGTGTGCTGCCGTCCTTGGCGGTGTAGAGGATTGCCGGGTTGGTCATCAGGTGGCCGACATTGCGCACAAACATCAGCGAGCGGCCATGCAGCGTGACCTTGCCTTTGCCGTTGGCTGCCGAGTACACGCGGTCGGGGTTCAGGCCACGGGTCAGCGTCTTGCCACCCTTGTCAAAGGATTCGGTCAGCGTGCCATTCAGAATGCCCAGCCAGTTGCTGTACGCCAGCACCTTGTCGTCGGCGTCGACTACAGCCACGGAATCTTCCAGGTCCAGAATCGTCGACAAGGCTGCTTCCAGCACCAGATCGGCTACGCCAGCGGCGTCGCTCTTGCCGATGGGGGTGGCGCGGTTGATGATGATGTCGAGGTGCAGGCCGTTGTGCTGCAGCAAGACCGACGAGGGATCTTTTGCATCACCTTGAAAGCCGATGAACTGCGACTTGTCGGCCAGTTTGCTGGTGCTGCCGTCTTTCAATGTCACGACCAGATCGCCGCCCTTGACGCGGTAGCCGGTCGAGCCGACGTGCGAGCCCTTCTTCAACGGCGCGGTGCGGTCCAGCACGTTGCGTGCGTATTCAATAACCTTCTTGCCGCGCTTGGGGTTGTAACCCTTGGGTCCAACTTTCTCCTGGCCCTTTTCTTCACTGATGACGTCAGTGCCGTACAGCGCGTCGTACAACGAGCCCCAGCGCGCGTTGGCCGCGTTCAGCGCATAACGGGCGTTCAGCACCGGAACCACCAGCTGGGGGCCGGCTTGTTTGGCCAACTCGGCGTCTACGTTGCTGGTCGTGATCTTGGCTTTCTTGGGGCTCTCGACTAGGTAGCCGATCTTCTGCAGAAAAGCCTTGTAGGCCGGCATGTCGGTGATGGGGCCGGGGTGGGCCGTGTGCCAGGCATCCATCTCGGTTTGGATGCGGTCACGTTCGGCCAGCAGGGCAATATTCTTGGGCGCCAGATCGGCGACGATGCCGTCAAAACCTTTCCAGAAAGCCTCAGGCGAAATGCCGGTGCCAGGCAACACCTTGTCTTCGATGAACTGGTGCAAAACGGTGGCCACTTGCAGGCCATGTGCCATGGTGCGGGGTGTAGAGGATGGGGTGGTCATGGGAGAGCTCTCCTAGTTGATTCGGGAATAGCTCTACTGTATTCGATACTTGTTGTACGACTATATGGAGAAATATCAATCTATTCGTGACAAATGACCATGTAATCAAGTGCGACCACGCACCATTTGCAGCAACACGGCCGCACCCACAATAAAACCAGCCCCCGGCAAAAGCGCCAGCGCACTCAGCACCGTGCGTTTCAGCCCGCCCCAATCCAGATCGGCCGTGCAGCGCCACACACCAAAGGCACTGACCAGGCCCACGACCGCGGCGATGGGCTTGAAGCTGCCCTTGCCCAGTGATGTGATGAACATGAACCACAGCACAAAGCCGACCATACCCAGGCCCAGTGCCAGGTGGCCGGCATGTATGGCGAGGCGCGGCGTGGGGGCATCTTCCCACTGCACACTGTCCTCGTCATCGTCCGGTTCAGGCGCGGGGCGGCGCGGCATCGGGACCTGTGATGCGGCTGCGGCCGTGGTGGCTGGCGGCGGCGTGGCACGGGCCAGTGCGGCATGGCGCGCGTTGATCACGACGGGCAGTTGTTTCAGATCGCGGCCCAGTTCCTGGGCCAGCGCCATCACTTCCTTGGAGTCGGCTGCGGTAGTTGCCATCAGGGCCAATGTCTCCGGCTGTTCCACACAGTACTTGGGGGCACGGGTGCGCGCCAGCTGCATCACGGCCTTGGCCGCCACGTCGTCGCGCGGCGTGCCAACCTCGTCCCACAGGCGCGCCGCCAGCCAGAAAAGTGCGCGCGGGCTGCCTTGTGCGGCCGCACGCATCAGCAGTTGTGGCACACGCGCCTGGTTGCGCAGGCTGTTGGGGTCCTTGAGCCGCTCGGTGGGTTGACCCGGGCGCACGCGCACACTTTTGTCATACAGGTACTGCGCCAGGAAGTTCAGCCCGTCGACGTCGTCCTGGGCCACTGCTGCCTCTAGCAACGCCAGACCGCGTTCCATGTCGACCGGGAAGTTGCGCCAGCCGCGCAGCAGCCCGTCGCCCAGCAGTGCTTGGGCCAAGCTGAAGTTTTGGGCGGCGGAGCGTTCCAGCCAGAACAGAATCAGCTTGTTGATGGCGGGTGTTGGTTTGCCCGCTGCCTCCATGAATTTCAGCGCCAGTTTGCACTGGGCCTGCGCGCTGCCGGCCTCGGCACGGGCCACCAGGTCCGGGTCTATGCCCAATGTCCTGGCCGCTTCAGCGGTGGCAGCGTCGGGTGCGGTGGCAGGGGCTGTGCCCCCGCCGCCTCCCGAACCCTGGGTGGATGGCGCACGTTGCAGTTCAACGTCCACAAAGGCCACCAGGTCGGTGGCATTGCGCAGGCCGTCCAGCAGTTGCGCTTGCAGCGAACGGTGCGCGGCCGGCACCTTGTCCAGGCACCAGCGCACCCGTTTGTCACGCTCGGGCGCCGTGCCACCCAACTGGGCCAGTGCCGCGCCCAGGGCGGGGTGCGACGGGGCCTTGCGGCCCTGCACCACCATCAGGGCCCATACCGTCAGCGCCTCGGGTAGGCGCTGCGGTGCCAGGCGGCGGCATTCCAGCCAGGCGGCACCCCAGTCTTTGCGGACCACCGCATCATCGAGGCGGCAGGTGAACGATGCAGCGCTGTTCGGACCCAGTGTCAGCACCTCGCCATGGGCCAGGTACACCACACCGTTCTGGCCATCCATGACATGCAGGCCCAGGTCGTTGGCCTGCACGATGAGGTGGTTGAAGCCGAGCTCGAAGCTGTCGTCTCGCGGATACAGGTTGATGTTGTAGGCGCGGTCCTTGTCGGGGCTGCGCTCCAGTATGTCCAGGCCGTGGTCATACATCTCGCTCTCACCGTCCTCGGTGTCGGGGAAGCGGGCCTCCAGAGCGCGGGCCAGTGCCAGAAAGCGCGGCTCCGGTGCAGCGCCCTCCGTGGCCCACACGGCATCGAGCTGGGCTTGCGCCTGCATCACCGTGGTGGGCAGGGGCTGGTCGGTGGGCTGGGGCCAGGCGGTCAGGGTAAAGCTCATAGCGGGGTGTGGGTGGCTGGAGGTTCAAGAATCTTAGCGAAGCCGCATTACATCCCTGGGCGATTACGATATGCAGAAATCACAATCCATTTGTGACAATTCAGGATGTAGTTCATGCCCCTTGCAGAAGCAAAAACCTTGCCGTTGAGCGGCATCCGTGTCGTCGAATTCACCCACATGGTGATGGGCCCGACCTGCGGCATGGTGCTGGGCGACCTGGGTGCCGAGGTCATCAAGGTCGAGCCGCTGGCCGGTGACAGCACCCGCAAGCTGCTGGGCAGCGGCGCCGGGTTCTACCCGCTGTTTAACCGCAACAAGAAAAGCATTGCGGTGGACATGAAAAGCGCCAAAGGCCGCGAGGTGGTCCTGAAGCTGATCGCCACCGCCGACATCGTCAGCGAGAACTTCAAAACCGAGACCATGCAAAAGCTGGGGCTGGATTACGCGTCCCTCAGCAAGCTCGACGAGCGTCTGATCTATGTCAGCCACAAGGGATTCTTGCCTGGCCCCTACGACCACCGCACCGCGCTGGACGAGGTGGTGCAGATGATGGGCGGCCTGGCCTATATGACTGGGCGCCCTGGCGACCCGCTGCGGGCGGGCAGCAGCGTGAACGACATCATGGGCGGCATGTTTGGCGCGATTGGTGCCATGGCCGCACTGATGCAGCGCCAGCAGACGGGCAAGGGCCAGGAGGTGCAAAGCGCGCTGTTCGAGAACAATATCTGGCTAGTGGCCCAGCACATGATGCAGTTCGCGGTGACGGGCAAGGCCGCTGCGCCTATGCCCGACAAAATTTCGCCCTGGGGTGTGTACGACGTGTTCAGCGTGAAGAACGGCGAGCAGATTTTTCTGGCCGTGGTGGGCGACGGGCAGTGGAAGACCTTTTGTGATGCCTTCGGTTATGCCGATCTGTTTGCCGACACCCGCGTTACCACCAACAACGACCGCGTGATGGCGCGCAGCTGGCTGATCCCGCTGCTGCGCGAGCGGCTGGCGCGTTTCACCTCTGCGGAGCTGTCCAAAACATTCGAGGCCCACGGCCTGCCGTTTGCGCCCATCACCGATCCGCAGCACCTGTTTGACGACCCGCATCTGCAGCAGACGGGTGGCCTGGCCCCCATGGCGCTGCCTGATGGCCGCCAGACCCAGGTGCCGCTGTTGCCCATCAAGCTGGGCGGTGAGCGCCTGGGCCTGCGACTGGACCCGCCCAAGTTGGGTGAACACACCGACGCGCTGTTGCAAGGCCTGGGTTACTCCGCGGGCGACGTGGCAAAACTCCACGCTGAGGGTATTGTGCTATGAAATATATAGCTATATCGTTATATTTCACGGGGGCTAGGGGCCAACTTTCTTTAAGAGGCCTTGGCTAGCCATGGACAAGCTCAAGCAATTGGAATCCTTTGTGTCGGTGGCCACCCGTGGCAGCCTGACCGCCGCCGCCAATGCCGAAGGTGTGGCCCCTGCCATCATGGGCCGCCGGTTGGATGGTCTGGAGGAGCGCCTGGGTGTGAAGCTGCTGCTGCGCACCACGCGGCGCATCACCCTCACCCATGAGGGCAGTGCGTTTCTGGAAGACTGCCAGCGCCTGCTGTCCGATCTGGCCAATGCCGAGGCCAGCGTCAGCGCCGGGGGCATCAAAGCCAGCGGTCACCTGCGCATCACCGCGCCTGCGGGTTTCGGCCGCCGCCATGTGGCGCCTTTGGTGCCCCGCTTTCGCGAGCTGCACCCCGAGGTCACGATCTCGCTGAACCTGAGCGACCGCGTGGTCGACATTGCCGGTGAGGCTTACGACTGCGCGGTGCGTGTGGGGGATATGCCGGACTCGTCACTGGTGAGTGTGCGCATGGCCGACAACCGCCGCCTGTGTGTGGCTACCCCGGCCTACCTGAAGCGCTGTGGAACACCGCAGACGCCGGCGGATCTATCGCGTTTTGATTGCCTTACCTTGTCCAGCGACGCCTCGCAAACCCGGGGCTGGGCGTTCAAGCACAGCGACGGGGAGGTGGTCTACCTCAAACCCGCCGGCCCGCTGGATTGTTCCGATGGCCAGGTGTTACACGACTGGTGCCTGGCGGGTTATGGCATTGCTTGGCGCAGCACCTGGGAGGTGGAGTCCGAAATCGCTGCCGGTCAACTGGTGGCCGTGCTGGAAGACTATGCCGCGCCGCCCAATGGCATCTACGCCGTGTTTCCCCAGCGCAAACACCTGCCGCTGCGGGTGCGGTTGTGGATCGACTTCCTCAAGGAATGTTATGGCTCGCCAGGGTTCTGGCGCGTACTATCAAAACAGTAGCGGTATGTGCCCAAAGCACGGGGGCTAGAGGCCAGCTTGGCTGACTAGGCCTCGCCGAACTCGGCACCCATCTGCTGCGCACGCTGGTGGGCTGCATGCAAGGCCTTGGCAAACAGGTCTTTGATGTGGCTGTCATCCATGGAGGTGATGGCAGCATGGGTCGTTCCGCCTTTGGATGTGACGCGCTGGCGCAGGATCTCGGGCGGCTCGTGGCTGGAGCGGGCCAATTCGCCGGCGCCAATGAAGGTGGCCACGGCCAACTGGTAGGCTTGTTCGCGGTCCAGGCCCATCTCCGCCCCGGCGGCGGTCATGGCCTCCATGAAATAGAACATATAGGCCGGCCCAGAGCCCGATATGGCGGTTACCGCGTCCAACTGGCCTTCATTGTTGAGCCACAAAAACTGCCCCATGCCCGAGACCACGCGCTCCGCATGTTGGCGGTCGGCCTCGGTCACGGCGGCGCGCGCAAACAGGCCGGTGATGCCTTTGCCAATCAACGCCGGGGTATTGGGCATGGTGCGGATCACGCGTTCATTGCCGAGCCACTTGGCGATGCTGCCGCTGGGAATGCCCGCTGCCACACTGATATGCAGGGCCTCCCGGGTGTGAAACCGGGATTGCAGCGCTGCCTCTTTGAAGGTCTGGGGTTTAACCGCCCATATGACAATACTGGCCTGGCTTAAAAATGGTCCTGCCTCGGCCTGGGCGGTTATGTCTAGCTGCGACTGAAGCCGCTCCCGGGCCTCGGCAAAAGGTTCCACTACGTCAATCTGAGCAGCAGGAAAGCCCTGCTTCAACAATCCGCTAATCATGGCAGTGGCCATATTGCCGCCGCCTATGAAGGCGATGTGGTGTTGGTGCATGAATTCTCCTGGGAGGCAGGGCGCAGCCCTATATATATGGCGTGTAGGAGCCCATTGTCGCAGGGGAGAAACTAGGGCCTGCGTCTCTTGCAGGCGAGTTTTTGCAACGGGCGACAAAAAAGTATTGCACAGGTGAAAAAGCTGTGGCATACTAGCGGGCTTCGCTTGTAAAAGCTGAAGGTTCTGCCCAAATGGATGTGGCGCGAGTGGTTCGCGCCAAGTACAGCGGGCCCAAGACTGACTCGTTGTTGGTGTTTGCCAGTGAGCTGGCAAATGCTGCTCCTGGTGCAAGTTGGGAATATTTAAATGATCCAGACTGAATCTCGATTAGAAGTCGCTGACAATACCGGCGCTAAGTCCGTCCTGTGCATCAAGGTGCTCGGCGGTTCCAAGCGTCGCTACGCCAGCGTCGGTGACATCATCAAAGTTAGCATTAAAGAAGCTGCTCCCCGCGGACGCGTCAAAAAAGGCGAAGTCTACAGCGCGGTTGTGGTTCGTACTGCTAAGGGCATCCGTCGCAGCGACGGCTCTTTGGTGAAGTTTGACGGCAATGCAGCAGTGTTGCTGAATGCCAAATTGGAGCCTATCGGCACTCGTATCTTTGGACCCGTTACGCGTGAACTGCGTACCGAGAAGTTCATGAAGATCGTGTCCCTGGCCCCTGAAGTTTTGTAAGGACGCGCCATGAATAAGATTCGCAAGGGCGATGAAGTTATCGTTATCGCAGGTCGCGATAAGGGTAAGCGCGGGACAGTGTCCCTGCGCAAAGATGACTCCCATCTGGTTGTCGAGGGTGTGAACTTGGTGAAGAAACACACCAAGCCCAACCCCATGAAGGGTGCGGTCGGCGGTATTGTTGAGAAGACAATGCCCATCCACCAGTCCAACGTAGCAATTTTCAATGCTGCGACTGGCAAGGCGGACCGCGTAGGTATCAAGGTGTTGGCTGACGGCAAGCGCGCTCGCGTTTTCAAGTCCAGCGGCGAAGAAATCAAGGTGGCATAAGCATGGCACGTCTGCAACAACAATACCGCGAAAAGCTGGCTCCCGAGCTGATGGCCAAGTTTGGCTACACCTCGCCGATGCAAGTGCCGCGTCTGACCAAGATCACTCTGAACATGGGTGTGAGCGAAGCCGTCGCCGACAAGAAGATCATGGACCACGCGGTCAGTGATTTGACAAAGATTGCCGGCCAGAAGCCAGTGGTCACGATGTCGAAAAAGGCGATTGCCGGTTTCAAGATCCGTGAAAACCAGGCGATTGGTTGCATGGTAACTCTGCGCGGCGTGCAGATGTACGAATTCCTGGATCGTTTCGTCACCGTGGCTCTGCCTCGTGTGCGTGACTTCCGTGGTATTTCTGGTCGCGCATTTGATGGCCGTGGTAACTACAACATCGGCGTCAAAGAGCAGATCATTTTCCCTGAAATTGAATATGACAAGGTTGATGCCTTGCGTGGTCTCAATATCAGTATCACCACGACGGCCAAGACCGACGAAGAGTGCAAGGCACTGCTCGCTGGCTTCCGTTTCCCGTTCAAGAACTGAGGTGACCCGTGGCTAAAATGGCTTTAATCCAGCGCGAGCTGAAGCGTGATCAATTGGCTGCTAAGTACGCCAAGAAGTACGCTGAATTCAAGGCAATTGCCGGTGACTTCAAACGCACCGATGAAGAGCGTGCTGCTGCCCGTATGGGTCTGCAAAAGCTCCCGCGCAATTCCAATCCAACCCGCCAGCGTAACCGTTGCGCCATCACTGGTCGCCCACGTGGTACGTTCCAGCACTTTGGCTTGGCGCGCGCCAAGATCCGTGAAATGGCCTTTGCTGGGGAAATCCCTGGCATCGTCAAGGCCAGCTGGTAAGCGACAGGAGAACCAAACATGAGCATGAGTGATCCCATCGCCGACTTGTTGACACGCATCCGCAATGCACAAATGGTGGCTAAAACTACCGTGTCTGTGCCATCTTCCAAAGTGAAGGTTGCGATTGTCCAAGTGTTGAAAGACGAAGGCTACATCGACAATTTCAAGGTCTCTACAACTGACGGTAAGTCAGAGTTGGAAATCGCCTTGAAGTACTACGCAGGCAAGCCTGTGATCGAGCGTATCGAGCGCGTCAGCCGTCCAGGCCTGCGTATTTATCGCGGTAGCGATGCCATCCCCCAGGTCCAAAACGGCCTTGGCGTTGCCATCGTGACTACGCCCCAGGGTGTCATGACAGATCGCAAAGCGCGCGCTACCGGTGTCGGTGGCGAAGTTTTGTGCTACGTCGTTTAACCCTACATTGAGGAGAATTACAAAATGTCCCGTGTAGGCAAACAACCCGTAACTGTTCCCGCTGGTGTGGATGTGTCTATCAATGGCGCCCAAATCAGTGTCAAGGGTACAGGCGGCACTTTGAATCTGACGTTGAATTCGCTGGTTACAGTGGTTAACGACGCAGGCAAGCTGAGTTTCAAGGCGGCCAATGAGTCCCGCGAAGCCGATGCAATGTCCGGCACCATGCGCCAATTGGTGAACAACATGGTGGTCGGTGTGACCAAAGGCTTTGAGAAGAAATTAAGCCTGGTAGGCGTGGGTTACAAAGCCCAGGCCACTGGTGCCAAATTGAACCTCGCCGTAGGTTACTCGCACCCTGTCAACTTTGACATGCCTGCTGGCATCACAGTTGCCACGCCAACCCCAACCGAAATCCTGATCAAGGGTGCGGACCGTCAGCGTGTGGGTCAAATCGCCGCTGAAGTTCGTGCTGTTCGTCCGCCAGAGCCCTACAAGGGCAAAGGCATCCGCTATGCGGACGAGAAGATCACGATCAAAGAAACCAAGAAGAAATAAGGAGCTGCAACATGTTGACCAAAAAAGAGCAGCGTCTTCGCAGGGCCCGTCAAACCCGCATCCGCATTGCTACGCAAGGCGTTGCACGTTTGACCGTGAATCGTACCAATTTGCACATCTACGCCGCGGTTATCTCCGGCGACGGTGGCAAGGTGTTGGCTGCAGCTTCTACGGCCGAACTCGAGGTTCGCAAGGCCCTGGGTGCGGCGGGCAAGGGTGGCAATGTTGCCGCGGCCCAAATCATCGGCAAGCGCGTGGCTGAAAAAGCCAAGGCTGCCGGTGTCGAAAAAGTCGCATTTGACCGTGCAGGTTTTGCGTACCATGGCCGCGTCAAAGCGCTGGCTGATGCGGCACGTGAAGCTGGCTTGCAGTTCTAAGCAGATCGGAATACAGAATGGCTAAAGTTCAAGCGAAGATGCAGGGTAAGGCTGAAGGGCCTGAAGACGGCCTGCGCGAAAAAATGATCGCGATCAATCGCGTCACCAAAGTGGTTAAGGGCGGCCGTATTCTCGGTTTTGCAGCTTTGACCGTAGTCGGTGATGGCGAAGGTCGCATCGGTATGGGCAAGGGAAAATCGAAAGAAGTCCCCGCTGCCGTGCAAAAGGCTATGGAAGAAGCCCGTCGCAACATGATCAAGGTTTCGCTGAAGAATGGTTCCATCCATCACAAGGTGATGGGTCACCACGGCGCAGCCAACGTGATGATGGCTCCAGCACCCAAGGGTACTGGCATCATTGCCGGCGGTCCCATGCGCGCAGTCTTTGAAGTTGTTGGTATTACGGACATCGTGGCCAAGAGCCATGGTTCCTCTAATCCCTACAACATGGTTCGCGCCACTTTGGATGCATTGTCGATCTCGACAACCCCTTCCGAAGTTGCAGCCAAGCGTGGCAAGACTGTTGAAGAACTCTTCGTCTGAAAGCGAACTTCAAAATGACAACACAACAAACCGTAAAGATTCAATTGGTGCGTAGCCCGATTGGAACCAAAGAGTCGCATCGCGCCACTGTGCGTGGTCTGGGTCTGCGCAAAATTCGCAGCACCAGCGAGCTGGTGGATACACCAGAAGTTCGCGGCATGATTAACAAGATCAGTTACCTGGTCCGAGTGCTCTAAGAGGTCGATGATGATGGAACTCAATAGCATTAAGCCAGCAGATGGCGCCAAACACTACAAGCGTCGTGTTGGCCGCGGTATCGGCTCAGGCATTGGCAAGACCGCAGGTCGCGGCCACAAGGGGCAAAAATCCCGCGCGGGCGGTTACCACAAGGTTGGCTTTGAAGGCGGTCAGATGCCCATGCATCGCCGTTTGCCCAAGCGCGGTTTCAAATCGCACCTGCTGCAATTCAACGCTGAAATCACACTGACTACATTGGAAGTGTTGGGCCTGGCTGAAGTTGATCTGTTGGCGCTGAAGCAAGCCAAGTTGGTCGGTCAAATGGCCAAGGTCGTCAAGGTTATCAATACGGGCGCGTTGACCAAGTCGGTCAAGTTGACAGGTATTGGAGCTACGGCCGGTGCCAAGACAGCTATTGAAGCTGTCGGTGGTAGCGTCACTTAAGTCAGAAGTCGAAAGAAACGCAGTGGCAACTAACGGTGCTCAGATGGCAAAGACGGACAAGTTTGGTGACTTGCGTCGTCGGCTGGTGTTTTTGTTACTCGCTCTGGTCGTGTACCGTATCGGTGCACACATACCAGTGCCAGGTATTGACCCCGCGCAGTTGCAGCAGTTGTTCAATGGGCAGCAGGGTGGAATACTGAGCCTGTTCAACATGTTCTCTGGCGGCGCACTGTCGCGGTTCACTATTTTTGCGTTGGGGATCATGCCGTACATATCGGCGTCGATCATCATGCAATTGCTGACCTATGTGCTGCCGGCCTTTGAGCAGTTGAAGAAAGAGGGCGAAGGCGGACGTCGCAAGATTACGCAGTACACCCGCTACGGAACTTTGGGCTTGGCCTTGTTCCAGTCGCTTGGTATTGCCCTGGCTCTGGAGTCTTCGGCTGGGTTGGTGATTGCGCCTGGTTTTGGTTTCCGCATGACTTCGGTCGTGACACTGACAGCAGGCACCATGTTTTTGATGTGGCTGGGTGAACAGATTACTGAGCGCGGTTTGGGCAACGGGATCTCGATCCTGATATTTGGTGGTATCGCGGCTGGTTTGCCAAGTGCAATCGGTGGACTGCTGGAGTTGGTACGCACCGGGGCCATGAGCATTGTGGTGTCGCTGCTGGTTGTCGTTTTAGTTGTACTGGTAACGTATTTTGTGGTGTTCGTAGAGCGTGGTCAGCGGAAAATTCTGGTGAACTATGCTCGGCGTCAGGTTGGGAATAAGGTTTATGGTGGTCAGTCCTCCCATCTGCCTTTGAAGCTGAATATGGCGGGTGTGATCCCTCCGATTTTCGCTTCAAGCATCATCCTGTTGCCTGCAACGGTTGCCAATTGGTTTAGTTCTGGTGATTCCATGCGCTGGTTGAAAGATATCTCCAGCACGCTGAGCCCAGGTCAACCGGTGTATGTGATGTTGTATGCTGCTGCGATTGTGTTTTTCTGCTTTTTCTACACTGCTCTGGTGTTCAATAGCAAAGAAACTGCAGACAACCTGAAGAAGAGCGGTGCATTCATCCCCGGGATCCGTCCTGGTGATCAAACCGCGAAATATATTGATAAAATCCTGCTTCGCTTAACGCTGGCCGGTGCGATATACATCACTTTTGTGTGTCTGTTGCCAGAGTTTTTGATCCTCAAATACAACGTGCCGTTCTACTTCGGTGGAACCTCACTGTTGATCATTGTGGTAGTGACCATGGATTTCATGGCACAGGTCCAGAATTACATGATGTCTCAGCAATATGAGTCGCTGCTGAAGAAGGCTAATTTCAAATCTTCTTGAGCGCAGTGAATTCATATGTCAAAGGATGACGTAATTCAGATGCAGGGTGAGGTGGTAGAAAACCTCCCAAACGCGACATTTCGCGTCAAGCTGGAAAACGGGCATGTGGTGTTGGGACATATTTCAGGGAAGATGCGGATGCATTACATCCGTATCCTGCCTGGTGATAAGGTCACCGTTGAGTTAACCCCGTACGACTTGAGTCGTGCGCGGATTGTGTTTAGAGCAAAGTAAATAGCGCATGTTCCGCGCGAATCAAAGTCGGAACGGGGCGAAGGGTTTTAGGAGAGAAATATGAAAGTTTCGGCTTCGGTCAAGAAAATTTGCCGCAACTGCAAAGTTATCCGACGCAAAGGCGTTGTGCGCGTGATCTGTACAGATCCACGCCACAAGCAGCGTCAGGGTTAATTGCAAGAGTTTTAGAGGACGAAAATGGCACGTATCGCTGGCATCAACATTCCGCCGCAACAGCATTCTGAAATTGGCCTGACCGCCATTTTTGGTATCGGTCGCACCCGCGCTCGCAAAATCTGCGAAGCATGTGGCATTGCATATTCCAAGAAGGTCAAAGATTTGACTGATTCTGATCTGGAGAAAATCCGTGATCAGATCGCTCAATTCACCATCGAAGGCGATTTGCGTCGTGAAACAACGATGAACATCAAGCGATTGATGGACATCGGTTGCTACCGCGGATTCCGTCATCGCCGTGGCTTGCCCATGCGTGGTCAACGTACCCGCACGAACGCCCGTACCCGCAAAGGCCCGCGTAAGGCTGCTGCGTCATTGAAGAAATAACAGGGATTGAGAAACCACCATGGCAAAAGCTCCCGCCAATAACGCAGCCCAGCGCGTTCGCAAAAAAGTCCGCAAAAATGTTGCAGACGGCATTGCACACGTGCACGCTTCGTTCAACAACACCATCATCACTATCACCGATCGCCAGGGCAACGCTTTGTCTTGGGCGTCGTCGGGTGGTCAAGGTTTCAAGGGCTCTCGCAAGTCCACTCCGTTTGCTGCCCAGGTAGCTTCTGAAGTGGCTGGTCGTGCAGCGCTGGACCAAGGCATCAAAAACCTTGACGTTGAAATCAAGGGCCCTGGTCCCGGCCGTGAATCCTCTGTTCGCGCGCTGGCGGCACTGGGCATTCGCATCAACATGATTGCTGATGTGACTCCAGTTCCCCATAACGGCTGCCGCCCTCAGAAACGCCGCCGTATCTGATTGTTTTGCAATCAGGTGCCGTCGTATTTAGTTTTTAACAAGCCCACCGCCATCAGCAACCGCTGATGGCTCCCGCACTTCCTGTGCGGTAGATGACAGAAAAGGAAGATCACGTGGCACGCTACCTCGGCCCCAAGGCCAAACTCTCACGCCGTGAAGGCACCGACCTGTTCCTGAAGAGCGCCCGTCGCGCCATCGGTGACAAGGCCAAGTTCGACTCTAAGCCTGGCCAGCACGGCCGCACTTCGGGTGCTCGCACTTCCGACTACGGTCTCCAACTGCGCGAAAAGCAGAAGGTCAAGCGTATGTACGGCGTGCTGGAGCGCCAGTTCCGCCGCTACTTTGAAGAAGCTGATCGCCGCAAGGGCAACACCGGTGCCAACCTGTTGTTCCTGTTGGAGTCGCGTCTGGACAACGTCGTCTACCGTATGGGCTTTGGCTCCACTCGTGCTGAAGCACGCCAAATGGTGTCCCACAAGGCGATCACCGTGAACGGTAGTTCGGTCAATATCCCTTCCTACATGGTGAAGGCTGGAGACGTGGTCTCCGTGCGCGAAAAGTCCAAGAAGCAAAACCGCGTGGTTGAAGCTTTGCAATTGGCACAACAAGTCGGCATGCCTGCATGGGTTGAAGTCAATATTGAAAAAGCCGAAGGCACTTTCAAGACCGTACCTGACCGTGACCAGTTTGCTGCAGACATCAACGAATCGTTGATCGTCGAGTTGTATTCACGCTAATCGCGTCTGAATTGTCGAAATCGTTCCTTGGCCGTGGGGCACTGCAGTCAAGGTGCTTCACCAGCCTTACCGACGTAACGAGTCGGGGGTATTGAGAGGAAGTCTGCATGCAAAACAGTTTGCTAAAACCCAAGTCCATCAGTGTTGAGCAACTTGGCACCAACCGTGCCAAGGTTGCTCTTGAGCCCTTTGAGCGTGGCTACGGCCATACATTGGGCAATGCGCTTCGCCGCGTGTTGTTGTCTTCCATGCCAGGCTTTGCGGCCACTGAGGTGACCATCGCCGGGGTGTTGCACGAGTACTCCTCTATTGATGGCGTTCAAGAAGACGTCGTCAACATTTTGCTGAATCTGAAGGGTGTTGTCTTCAAGTTGCATAACCGCGACGAAGTCACACTCAGCCTGCGCAAGGAT
This sequence comes from Rhodoferax sp., assembly GCA_043738115.1. Taxonomy (GTDB): domain Bacteria; phylum Pseudomonadota; class Gammaproteobacteria; order Burkholderiales; family Burkholderiaceae_C; genus Allorhodoferax. The sequence goes on from JAYSZJ010000040.1 coordinate 21,906, forward strand.
GTTGAAGGTCTGGTAACAGCCGCCGATATCCAGACTCCGCACGATGTGGAAATCATCAACCCTGGTCACGTCATTGCCAATCTGTCGCACGGCGGCAAGCTGGATATGCAGATCAAGGTTGAAAAAGGTCGTGGCTATGTGCCCGGCACCATGCGTCGCCATGCGGATGAACCCAACAAGTCTATCGGCCGTATCGTTTTGGACGCTTCGTTCTCGCCCGTCAAGCGCGTGAGCTACACCGTCGAAAGCGCACGTGTTGAGCAGCGTACTGATCTCGACAAGCTGGTTGTCGAAATCGAAACCAACGGTGCTATTTCTGCAGAAGATGCGGTTCGCGCTTCCGCCAAGATTTTGGTGGAACAACTGGCTGTGTTCGCACAGTTGGAAGGCAGCGAGTTGGCCGCATTTGATGCACCGGCGCCACGTGGCAACACGCAGTTCGATCCTATCCTGCTGCGTCCCGTCGACGAGCTGGAGTTGACGGTTCGTTCTGCCAACTGCTTGAAGGCTGAAAACATCTATTACATCGGTGACCTGATCCAGCGTACCGAGAACGAATTGCTCAAGACGCCGAATCTGGGTCGCAAGTCGCTCAACGAAATCAAGGAAGTTTTGGCTTCCCGCGGTCTGACATTGGGTATGAAGCTGGAAAGCTGGCCACCCGCAGCGTTAGAAAAGCGTTAATTTTTTCGAGCCCCTAGGGGTTCCACGCAAAGGGCAGTACCTGATACGGCTGCTCATTTAAAACTCAAAGGAAATCTACCATGCGTCACGGACACGGACTACGTAAACTCAACCGCACTAGCTCACACCGCCTGGCGATGCTGCGCAACATGATGAACTCGCTCATCGAGCACGAAGTCATCAAGACCACAGTACCCAAGGCCAAGGAACTGCGTCGCGTGGTTGAGCCCATGATCACTTTGGCTAAGGAAGCAACCGTTGCCAACCGTCGTCTGGCATTTGACCGCCTGCGCGATCGTGACAGCGTGACCAAGTTGTTCAACGACCTGGGCCCCCGTTTCGCTGCTCGTCCTGGCGGTTACACACGTATCCTGAAAATGGGCTTCCGCGTTGGTGACAATGCGCCCATGGCTTTGGTGGAATTGGTTGATCGTCCTGCCGCAACTGAAGTAAATCCTGAAGCAGCTGCAGAATAAGCTATAATAGAAATCTACCGCGAGATGGAGCAGTCTGGTAGCTCGTTGGGCTCATAACCCAAAGGTCGGAGGTTCAAATCCTTCTCTCGCAACCAATAAAATCAACGACTTACGTTGAGCAAACGCCCTCCCAGTGAGGGCGTTTTGCTTTGTAGACCAGAAATAGCCCATCTGTAGCCCAACCGTAGCCTTGAATAATTTGAGGCTTGTCGGGCTCGACCTTTGGGGCATAGCCAAGAAAGACGTTGGCAAATGACCCCTGATCATTAAGTCGGGTCGTCAATCACTTGTAATGATATCGAACGCGGCCCCGAACGTCCGTCAGGTTCGGGCCATCTGCCGACATTGGCGAATGCTCGCTTTCCGGAAGACAATCGTTTTGCTAAGAGCATCGCGAGGCAAAGGGGCGACAGAGCCACAATGGGGGGAGCGGGCACCGGCGAACAGCGGGTTGCGGGAATTCCACCGTGGTGCCTGTCAGCAGCCGGTCATAAACCTCATGTTTGCCGCGGGAGCAGTCTTACAAAGGGGCCCTCCAGTTTGATACGATCCCTTGACATGCCAAAGCTCACACTCTGCGATATCTGGCCATACATCCTGTTGATGCTTTCTAAGCCAGACGTTCGACGCGACCGGATGATCACGCCATGAGCTCTGCCAATGAGGAACGACCCACGGAAAGTGACGCAGTCGAAATTGCTCGAAGAGTGACCGGTCATACGCCGACAAGTGTCAAACGGTTTTCGACCGGAATCGGGCACTGGGTGTACGACATTCGTGGACCGGATGGCGCAACCCTGGTCGTGAAGATGGGTACGTCCGCGCAGCGCGACAATATTGAAGGAGCCATTCACTGGTCCACGACGCTGCGCCCGTTGGGTGTACCACTGCCCGAGTTGCTCGCTCACGGAGACTGCCGAGGGTTCCCGTACCTCGCGCTGGAACGTCTTGAGGGTGAAGACCTGGGGCAGGTCTACGAGAGAGTGACTTCCTTTCAACGAAAGGCCATTGTTGAGGAAGTCTGTAAGGCTCAGCGGCTGGTTGCCACCTTGCCGGAAGGATCCGGGTACGGTTTCCTGCGGTTGCCAGGCGGACCACTTCACAAATCATGGGCCGACGTCGTCGCGGCATCGCTGGTGCGCAGCCGGGACCGTATCGGGGTGGCTGGCCTGGTGAGCTTGAGTCCAGTGAATCAAGTGACAGACCGCGCCCGGCGATTTTCTGGATATTTCTCCCACGTACGCCCAACGCCATTTTTGGATGACGTGACCACGAAGAACGTCCTCGTGCATGAAGGGCGGTTCAGTGGAATTGTTGACGTGGACTGGCTATGTTTTGGTGATTCACTTTTTACGATTGGACTGACCCGAGCCTCACTGCTCAGCGCTGGCGCCAATGCGGACTACACGGATCACTGGTGCGACGTGCTCGGCCTGAACGACGAGGAGCGAAGAGCCGTTGACTTTTACACCGCGCTTTTCTGTGTCGATTTCATAAGTGAATTCGGACAGCGCTTCAATCAGGACGTCTCGCTGCTGGACATGGAAAAGCTTGCGATGTTGGAGAAGATTCTGAGTGAGCACCTGGAGAAGGTGCAATGACTGCG
>JAYSZJ010000041.1:0-1989 GCA_043738115.1 Rhodoferax sp.
CACTTGACCACCCAACAGCGCATTCATCGCAGGGCCGGTGCCCGAGAACGGCACGGTGATCAAGTCAACGCCGATGGCCGACATGAACAGCAGGCCGCACAGGTGCGACACGGCACCCAAGCCTGCGTTGGCCAGCGAGACTTTGTCTTTGTTGGCTTTGACATAGGTTTGCAGCTCAGCGAAGTTGGCGGCGGGGAAGTCTTTGCGAGCCAGCAGCGTCATGGGAACGTCGGCAACCTGACCAATGTATTCGAAATCTTTCAGTGGATCGTAAGTGAGCTTTTTGTACAGCGCCGGGGCCGTGGCCATGCCCATGTGGTGCAGAAAGATGGTGTAACCGTTGGGTGCAGCGCGCGCCACTTTGCCCGCGCCGATGGTGCCGCCTGCACCTACCGCGTTTTCAACCAGCACGGTTTGGCCCAGCGACTTGCCCATGGGAATGGCGATCATGCGGGCCATTACGTCGGTCGGGCCGCCGGCCGCGAAGGGCACGACCAGGCTGATGGCTTTGTCGGGATACGCGGTCTGTGCGAAGCTGGGTGCCGCCAGGGAAACGGTTGCGCAAAGTGCGATCACGGCCTGGCTCAGCAGGCTGGCGGGTTTAAATGTGAGGTTCATTCGGGTTCCTGTAAAAAGGATGCTCATCGTAGTGACAAACATTAACCTTGCATATTGCCGTGGATTTGCCCACTTTCAATTGGCGAAATCCCTCGAATCAGACCAATAATGGCCCTACTTTATTGATGTAGGCCATGCTCCAAAGCCGGTCCAGGGCCAGCCGCATTTCCGCTTCATTGGCGCCGCCACTGTAAGCGGCGAGTCTCAATGCCTTGGCAGTGATCTCTTCGCGGCTCAAGGTGTTGCCAGGGTCGCCCTTGGGCTCATCCACCCGGCCTTGCAGGCTGCGGCCATCGGTGGTGGTGACGGTCACTTTGCCAATCCAGCGCTTAGGGTACGCCGCGTCGACCTCGGCGTCCAGCACCATGCTGACGCGATTGCAAAACGCCACGGTTTTTGCGGTGTTGAAGTGCTGGTCAAACTCAGCCAAACCGGCGTGACCGAATTGAGCTACCAGCGCCAGCACCGTGCCCATAGAAAACTTGCTTTGATGCACGGTGCTGGGGTTGACCACGGGGCCCAGCACATCAATCGCGCCCTGATGCACATGGGTGACGACAGACGCGACCTCGTCGATAGGCAGCTTGTTCGATTGCAGCACCTGGTGCAGCGCATCCGCCGCCGGGTGAGTGTGGCGGCAGCAGGCGTGGTATTTGAACGATGTCTCCACCGTGGCCCAGCGCGTGCCCAGGCCGTCAGTCAACTTGGTCACATCGGCATCGCTGGACATGCCCGCTGCCATGCCCTGCGCACCTTCCAGTATTTGTGCGGCACCGGTAAAACCGTCTTTGGCCAGACTCGCCGACATCAGCCCCGCCGCGGCCGCATGCGCGGTGTGCAGTTGCTTGGAATCTGCTGCGGTGCGCAAAAACTCCCACAGCCCCGCCGCTTGGGTGCCCGCAGACCCCAGTGCGTGCAGCATCTGCGCTCGATTGAGCCCCATCAAATGCCCGGCGGTTGCCGCCGCCGCCAGCGTGCCCGCCGTGCCGGTGGTATGGAAAACCTTGTAGTGCGAGCGGCCCAAAAACTCCCCGACGCGAATACCCACCTCGTAGCCCACCACCGCCGCGGCCAGCATTTGCTTTCCGGTGCTGCCCTGCGTTTGCGCCAACGCCAGTGCTACAGGGAACACCACGGTCGCCGGATGAAAGACCGAGCCGTTGTGTACATCGTCCTGCTCCGCAACATGAGACGCAGCGGCGTTGACCATGGCGGCAAAGTAGGCGCTGGTGCGGGTGCGGTTGATCAACCCCTCCGCGGCACCTGTCTGCGGCCCCATTTGCTTGGCGAAAGCTGCAATGGCCTCCACCGCGCGCGCGCCCTTGCCTGCGACACAGGAGCCGAACCAATCAACCAGCAGATCCTCCGTCT
>JAYSZJ010000042.1:0-107923 GCA_043738115.1 Rhodoferax sp.
CCGAGGCGTCGTTCTTCAGCACGATCTTTACGGCTTCGGGCTGGTTCTTCACCGCGTAGTCCCAGCCCTTCATGCTGGCCTTGACGAACTTGGCCAGCTTGGCCGCCATCGCCGGGTCGGCCAGGCTCTTCTCGGTCGCATACAGGCCGTCTTCCAGCGTGGCTACACCCTGGTCTTCGTACTTGAAGACGAGCAGCTGGTCGGCCTTCATGCCGGCGTCGATGAGCTGCCAGTACTCGTTGTAGGTCATGGTGCTGATGCAATCGGCCTGCTTCTGCAAAAGCGGGTCGACGTTGAAGCCTTGTTTGAGCACCTTCACGCCGTCAGCGCCGCCGGTGGTCTTCAGGGCCAGCTTGTCCATCCAGCTCAGGAACGGGTATTCATTGCCGTAGAACCACACGCCCAGCGTCTTGCCTTTGAAGTCGGCGGGCGCTTTGATGCCGCTGTCTTTGCGGCAGGTGAGTTGCATGCCCGAAGTCTTGAAGACCTGCGCGATGTTGACGATCGGCACGCCCTTTTCGCGCGTCGCCAAAGCCGAGGGCATCCAGTCGACGATGACATCGGCGCCGCCCCCGGCGATCACCTGTTCGGGCGAGATATCCGGCCCGCCCGGCTTGATGGTGACATCAAGGCCCGCGTCCTTGTAGTAGCCCTTGGCCTGCGCCACGTAGTAGCCCGCAAACTGTGCCTGGGGCAGCCACTTCAACTGCACGGTCACCTTGTCGGCGGCGTGGGCGGTCATGCCGCACACCGCCACTACCGCGGCCATCAGGCCCTTTAGCATCACAGTTTTTCGCACCAGAGAAGAACGGGTCATAGAACACTCCTTGGGTTGGGGATGGAAACAAAACAACGGGTCGCAAATGCAGAGCGCATTATTTGCCCCGAATCGACGGGTGCCAGAACGCAGCGCGGCGCTCCAACTGTACAAGCAAGGCATAGGCCAGCGAGCCGGTGACCGCGGCCACCACAATCGCACCCCAGACCAAAGACATGTTCATGCGGGCCGCTTCGGTCGATATCCGAAAACCCAGGCCCACCGTGGGGGAGCCAAAAAACTCGGCGACGATGGCACCAATCAGGGCCAACGTGGCATTCACCTTGAGCGCACCAAAAATGAAGGGCGTGGCCGCGGGCAGGCGCAGCGACCACAGCGTGCGGCTGTAGCCGGCCGCGTAGCTGTACATCAGTTCGCGCTCCAGCTTGCCCGATGCCTGAAGACCGGCCAGTGTGGACACCAGCATGGGGAAGAACGTCATCAGCACCACAACCGCGGCCTTGGAGGGCCATTCAAAACCAAACCACATCACTGCAATCGGCGCTACCGCCACCAGCGGCACGGTGCTGGTCAGCGAGGCCAATGGCAGCAGGCCACGCTGTAGAAACGGCATGCGGTCAATCGCCACGGCCACCGCAAAACCCAACCCGCTGCCGAGCAGCCAGCCCACACACACGGCCTTCAGCACGGTCTGGCTGAAGTCGCCCCATAACTTGCCGGGGTTGTCGATCAGCGACTGCACGATCAGCGTGGGCGCGGGCAGCAGCACACGCGGCACTTCAAACGCCACGACCAGCATCTGCCAGAAATACAGAACCCACAGGCCGAATAACGCGGCGGTCAACACACCGTCAAAACGCGTGCCCTGGATGGCTGCTACGCGGCGTATGGTCCACAGGGCTGCCGCGCCCAGGGCCATAAGTGTGAGCCAGAAGAGAGGCGTGGGAGGGCTGGTGCCTTGGGCCGTGGTGTGCAGGAATAACAGGCTGGCCGCGACCAAGGATGCGACTACAACAGCCGCAGTGATGCGATGGGAAGGTTTCGTCACCGTCGGCAGCGAGGATGCAGTACGTGCCGTGGGAGCAATGGGCCTTGTCATGGCTGCCTCCGATGCCGCAGGGCAAAGTGCTCCGTGGCCGCAACCAATGTGGTCAGCAACAAGCCCAGCAGCGCCGACATGACTAGCGCAGACCAGATGGCCAGCGTGTTGCCGTAGTACGAACCCGTCAGAAGCCTGGCGCCCAGTCCCGCCGTGGCGCCGGTCGGCAACTCAGCCACCATGGCGCCGACCAGGCTGGCGGCAATGCCGACGCGCAACGCGGGAAACAAAAAGGGGAGGGCGGCCGGCATGCGCAGCAGCCACAGCGCTTGCCAGCGGCTGGCGGCATAGGTGTGCATCATCTCGGTCTCAATGACCTGTGGTGAGCGCAGGCCCTGCACCATGGCAACGGTAACAGGGAAGAAGCTCAGGTACATCGCAATCACCGCCTTGGGAGCCAAGCCTTCCATGCCCAGACTGCCCAAGATCACCAGTACGATGGGCGCAATCGCCAGCACCGGCACGGTTTGTGAGGCGACGATCCAGGGCAGCAGGGCGCGGTCCAGCGTGCGCGAATGCACGATGGCCACAGAGAGCAGCAGGCCCAGCAGCGTGCCCAGTACAAAGCCCACCAGCGTGGTCTCTCCAGTGACGGCCACATGGAATAAGAGGTTGCGTGGCGAATCCAGCGGCCAGTCCACCAAGCTGGACCAGAAGTCCAGCGCAATCTGGTGCGGCGCGGGCAATACCGGGCGCTCCATGTTCAGTGTGGTGCTCAGAACGTCTTGCCAGGTGAAGGGATTGCCGGTGGGTGTCAACACACGCTCAACGGCGGCGCTGGCGTTCATGGCCCAGGCGGCGCCGTACCAGACCAAAAGTACACATACCAACACCACAGCTATCGGCAGGCCGCTTTGCCATAGGCGGGTAGCCAGTGGCGTAGGAGGTGTTCTATTCGTGGTGGCCATCGGCAAGTGCCTCGCGCACTTCATGCGCCACATCCATAAAGGCTTGGGTATCGCGCAGGCCCAGGTGGCGTTCATCGGGCAGCGGCGATTCAATCACTTTGACAATACGTCCCGGCCGCGGCGACATGACCACGATGCGGGTCGACAGGTAAACGGCTTCGGCAATCGAATGCGTTACAAACACCACCGTGCGGCGCTCGCGCTGCCACAGCTGCTGCAGCTGTTCGTTGAGCCGGTCGCGCGTGATTTCGTCCAGCGCGCCAAAGGGCTCGTCCATCATCAAAATCTTGGGCTGAAAGGCCAGGGCCCGGGCGATGGACACGCGCTGCTGCATGCCGCCCGAGAGTTGCCATGGGTACTTGCCTTCAAAACCCTTGAGCCCCACGCGCTCTAGATGCGCCAGCGCCGTGCTCCGGTTCTGTGCCTTCTCTCCACCCTGGATCTGCAGTGGCAGCATCACATTGCCCAAAACGGTGCGCCACGGGAACAAGGCTGGTGCCTGGAACACATAGCCATAGGCACGGGCCAGGCGCGCGTCGTGTGGACTGACACCATTGACCAGCACCGAGCCCTCGGTGATGTGCTCCAGGTCCGCAATAACGCGCAACAGCGTGGTCTTGCCGCAGCCCGACGGGCCGATCAGTGATACAAACTCGCCCTCGCCAATACGCAGGTCGATATTGCACAGAGCTTGGACCGGGGTATCCGCCGTCTGGTAGACCAGGCTGGCGTTGTGCACCTCTACCGCCGCGGGCGACGCGGCTGCACCACCAGGTTGGGGGCTGGACGGGGACCGGGGCTGGGCGGCGGCTGTAGGGTGATCAGGTTTCATGGATAAAAGCTAACCATTTGGTCAATTTATTGTAGGCTTGCTTGCAAGTTTCGTACCGCAATTTAGCCCACTATCCGCACTTACCCTGCCCCGGACTTACCCGCGTATGCGGGGCCGCATCCGTCCGCTCAGATGGTCTCTGTACGCTGCAGCAGCCAGTCAAGCGCTGCACCACAGACCAGTGGGCTCAGGCGGGCGCGCACGGTGGCGTGGTAGGTATTGAGCCAGGCGATTTCATCGGCCTGTAGCAGGCTGAGGTCAATGCACCGGGTGTCGATGGGGCACAGCGTCAGCGTTTCGAACTCCAGGAATTCGCCAAATTGCTCGCCGGTGCTGGCGGGCACATTCAGCACCAGATTCTCGATGCGCACACCCCATTGGCCACCCCGGTACAGGCCGGGCTCCACCGAGGTGATCATGCCGGGCTGCATGGCCATGTTGGCGTCGGGAATGGCCTTGGAAATGCTCTGCGGGCCTTCGTGCACGTTCAGGAAATAACCCACGCCGTGGCCGGTACCGTGGCCGTAGTCCATGCCGTGCGCCCACAGCGGTGCGCGGGCCAGCGCGTCCAGCATGGGTGACAAGGTGCCCAACGGAAACCGTGCGCGTGACAGGCCAATCGTGCCCTTAAGCACCAAGGTGTAGTCGCGCTTTTGGGCAGCGCTGGGTGTGCCGATGGGCCAGACGCGGGTGATATCGGTCGTGCCGCCGGGATACTGGCCGCCGGAGTCGATCAGCAGCAGGCCATTGCCTTCAATGACCGAATGGCTCTCGGGTGTGGCCCGGTAGTGCGGCATGGCGCCGTTGGCATTGAAGCCGGCGATGGTGTTGAAGGACAGGCCCACAAAGCCGGGGCGTTTGGCGCGTTCAGCCGTCAGGCGTTCATCAATGGTGAGTTCGGTGATGCGCTCCTTGCCCAGTGCGGATTCGAACCAGGCGTAGAAGGCGCACATGGCAGCACCGTCTTGCTCCATGGCGGCGCGCACGTGGGCGGCTTCGGTGGCGTTCTTGCGGCTTTTGAGCAGGGTGCTGGGGTTGATGGCCTCGACCACCTTGACCGCTAAAGGGGCGCTTTCGCGCAGACCCAAGGTGACGCGGCGCGGGTCCAGCAGCAACACGGCGTCGATCGGCAGCGTGGCTAAGGCTGGGCCAGCAAGTGCGTAGTCTTGCACAGCCACACCGTCTTCCTTCAGGCGCGCGGCCAGGGCTGCTGGCACTTTGCCGGTGGCCACGAACAGTGTCGCGGATTTCGCATCGATCAGCGCATGGGCCAGAAACACAGGGTTGTAAGACACATCGGAGCCGCGCAGGTTGAACAACCACGCGATGTCATCGACGGTTGAAATGAAATGGTGGCTGGCACCTGTATGGGCCATGGCCGCGCGCACCTGGGCCAGCTTGGCCGCGCGGGGGGCGCTTGCAAAGGCGGCGTCGTGTTCGTAAACCGGGGCGACCGGCAGTGATGCGCGGTCTGGCCAAATGTGGCTGAACAGGTCGACGTCGGTACGCACTGTTGCACCGACCTTGGCCAACACATCACGCAGTTGCTGCGCGGCTGCCAGGCCCAGCACGGCACCGTCGACGCCTACCACCTGGCCTTCGCCGGTGTTTTGCGCCAGCCACTGCACGTGGTGGGTGGAGGCACCGGTGTCAATCTTGACCAGCTCAATGCCGGTGTTCGCCAACTCGGTTTCGGCCTGTGTCCAGTAGCGGCTGTCGGCGAACAATGCAGCGCGGTTGCGCGTGACGACCAGCGTACCCATGGAGCCGGTAAAACCCGACAACCATTCGCGGCCCTGCCAGCGTGCGGGCAGGTATTCGGACAGATGCGGGTCGCTGGACGGCACCAGGCAAGCCGCCAGGCCCAGCTCCGTCAAGGTGCTTTGGGCGCTGGTTATGCGTTGGGCAAAAACAGAAGGCGTGGCAGTCATCGCGGTTCCTTGTGGGAAGGGTGTTGGCGCCGGGGTGGGGCGCAAACCCGCAATTGTAAAGACTGCCTCTTTTACAGCCGGGTCACACCCGACACATACCCGATCAATTTGCCATCCACATACAAGGCGCCTTCTGGCGCCCCGGCTTCTGCGTAGAACTCGTACACCATCTCGCCGGGTGGGCGACGGTGCGCGCGTTCGGTCGCGCTCAAGGTCCGCGACAACTGCGCCAAGCTATGGCTTACGTTGCGCAATATGCCTGCTAAGAGGCGACGAACGGACGGAGCGCGTGGGCTGTAGTACGGCAAAGTCCGGGTGTGAAAACTTCCTACCATGATGGTGTCTCCTGACTGGGGCGCGGCCTTTTGGGGCGCTCGCCCGATTGATTTATTTACAACCGGGGGGTCTGGCATCGCCAAGCATGAAGCGGGCAGATCGCTTGGGCATTTGCAGACAAAAATTGGCGGGTAACAGAGTGAAAGGGGACATGGGTAATTCCTTCAGGTTGCGGTCGTTGAAAAACAAAAGGCACAAAAAAGCCCGGACTGCTTTCGCACCCGGGCTGCTATGGAGAGAACGCGTCACACGTTGTTGCGGTGACGCTCAGCCCATAGACGCCCCAGGCAGGGCGCGACGGTTATTCCCACTCGACAGTGCACGGTTCTTTGGCTTGGCCGACAGCTGCGCCGAGCGCAGGCCAAAACAAGCAATTTCCAACGAAAACAGGACCATGGATAACGGGTGAGGGGTTGATCGGACTTGCGGTAGCGGGCGACTTGGGGCATCACGGCTGCTGCAAACTTGCTCAAATGATAAACGAACCATTATCTTGAGCAAGTGAAATTTATGCAGATGATTAAGAAACTACTTTTTCTGTCGCAGCGGTGCAACGCCGACTTGCGAGCGCAGCCACAGGGCGTGGGCGTCTGTCGTAGCGGGGGCCGAAGCAGGCGCCCCTTTTGCGGGTGCTGCGGGCTTGCCTGCGGGTGAAGCGCTGGGTTTGGTTTCGTTAACTGTGGAGCTCAATACCTCCCCCAGCAAGTCCAGCAAACGGGTGCGCGCCCTCTGGGGGTGGCGTCGGTAATAGGTCAACACCAGGCCAACAATGAAGCGCTCGTCATCGTCGCGCGGGGCATGGCTGTCACTGGTGGATTCGGCTACCGCAGTGGGCTTGGCGCCGCCGGCGGTGTGCACCTGGTCCATCCAGCCATGGGGCTTGTGGCACAACTGTTCAAACTGGCGCGCCAGGCGCTCGCCAATCTGGCGTGAACGCCCCTTGATCTGGCTCCAGTAGCTGGGTTGTATCTGCACCCTTTCAGCGAATCGGCCTTCCAGTCCTCTGAGGGTGGCGGCGTCGGGGTGTTTGATGGTGTTGCGCACAAATTCGTCGAACAGCGCCAGGGCATTGTCAAAGCGGATTTGTGCCAGATCGAGAGGGCTGGACATGGCCTAATGATAAACCTGCGTTGCGCAAGCGCCCTGTGCGGGTCCGCACGGACCCGGGCGCCCAGATGGCCCGGTCCAGGCCGGTTTGTCAGGAAGACGTGCAGCCTGTCCGCCCAAGTGGCAGTGCGTCGCCTGGCGCTAGCGCCGAGTTGCCAGCACTAGGTACAGTCGAGCCATTCACACTGTAGCCAAGCGAGCGTATCCGCAATGAACCCATCTTCTTCCCCCACAGTGGCCAGCCAATGGTCCCGCTTTGCCAATGCCTGCGTGGTGGGCTACCACCGATATGGCAATTGGCTGGTCGGTATAACCTGGTGGCGCTTTTTTGGTTTTGCCCTGGTGTTGATGATTGGCATGGCCATGCTGCATGAACTCCCGCCGCTGAGCTGGACCTACACCGAGGTGATCCAGCCAGATGACGCCGACAGTCCAAAGAAACCATCGCGCGCAGAATCCGAAGCGTCCAAAGCCAAACGCAGCAAGTCGACCGGTAACGCAAAGGAAGGGGTAGAAATCTCGATCGACGAAAAAGGGGTGCGTATCCGGGCACAGCCAGCACCAGCTGCAGTGCCTGCACGTCCGGCCCCGCCAGCCGTGCCAGATGTACCCGGCATACCTGGCATACCTGGCATACCCGGCGCTCCAACCTCCGGCGCCAGCGCCCCCGAGTTGCCGCCTATTCCGGAAGTAACTATCAAGCTGCCGCCCGGTGCGGACAGCCAAGCAGTGCGTGAAGCGGTTGAGGAAGCCAAACGCGAAATTGCTTCCGCGATGGAAAGTGTTCGCCAAGAGGCAAAAGAAGCCGCAGAGGAAGCCGTCGAGGGCATGCGTCCGCGGGTCCGCCACCGTACCTATGGCGAATCACTGATGCCGCTGACGATGTGGTTCATCCTGTTGTCAGGCGTTCTGAAAATTACGTACAAAGGCAAGGTGCAGGCCGAAGCCAAAGCAGCCCAAGCGACCGAGATCGCAGAATCAGAATCCTTGAAACGCCAGGTCGTGGAGGCGCGCATGGCGGCGATGCAGGCTCAAGTGGAGCCGCACTTCTTGTTCAACACACTGGCCAGCATTGACCACTTGATCGAGACCGATCCGCCGCGAGCCAGCATCATGCAAAAGAATTTAATCGCGCTGTTGCGGGCCAGCATGCCCACGATGCGTGAGGCCAATGCACAGGGCAGCACCCGGGATTTGGGCAAAGAGCTGGCCGTGATCCGCCCCTACCTGGAGATTTTGAAGGTGCGCATGGAAGAGCGCCTGCAGACCGAAGTGCGCGTTAGCGATGGCCTGCTGTCCGCCGAGTTCCCGCCCATGATGTTGCAAAGCCTGGTCGAAAATGCCATCAAACATGGCCTGGAACCCAAGGCTGAAGGTGGACAATTGACTGTCAGTGCCGAAATCGTGCACGGAAAGTTGGCGGTGAGGGTTGCTGATACCGGACTGGGCTTCGGCAAGGCGGCAACTGCGGGGACGGGCATAGGCTTGAGTAATATCCGGGAACGCCTGGCCCTGCTGTATGGCGGCCGGGCCAGCTTGAACGTGACCGAGACGTCGGGCGGCGGAACAACGGTCACGATTACCGTCCCTTATGTGGCCCGCACAGAGTCAGAGCACGCAGAACAAGTTTGAGACGTTTTTTTGTATAGATGGAGTTTGCACCCATGACACGTGCCCTGATTGCCGATGACGAACGCCTGATGCGCGAGCAGCTCCGCACCCGCCTGCTGGAGGTGTGGCCCGACCTGGAGATCGTGGCCGAGGCCAAGAACGGCCAGGAGGCGGTGGCGCTGACCGAGCAGCACCACCCCGATATCGTGTTCCTGGACATTCGTATGCCGGTGCTGACCGGTGTCGATGCGGCACGGCAAATCGCCCAGTTGCCCACCTTTGACGAGGCCGATGGCTGGCCGGGCTGCGAGATTGTGTTCATCACCGCCTACGACCAGTACGCCGTGCAGGCTTTTGAGCAGGGCGTGGTCGACTACGTGCTCAAACCTGCGGAACGCGAGCGCCTGATGGTGACGGTGGAGCGTATTCGTAAGCGCATGGCGGACCGTGCTGCGGTCCAGGCCCCCAATGGCGCGGATGACTTGCACACACCATTGCCCGCCCACACGCCCGACATGCAGCAACTACTGCAAAAGCTGGCCGGGCAGCTCAACCCGCAAGGCCCCGCCAAACTGCAGTGGATACAGGCCACGGTGCGCCAGGCCATCCAGATGATTCCGGTCGAAGACGTGCTGTTTTTTGTGTCCGACGAGAAGTACACCCGGGTGCAGACGGCGACGGTCGAAGCCCTGATTCGCAAGCCCATCAAGGAGCTGGTCGAGGAGCTGGACATGCAACTGTTCTGGCAGATCCACCGCTCCACGCTGGTCAACATCAAGGCCGTGGCCGGTGTCACCCGCGACGAACGCGGCCGCCAATTGGTCAGTGTGCGTGGCAGCAATGAAAAGCTGGAAGTCAGCCGCAGCTACACCGGTTTGTTCAAGGCGATGTGATACCTCCGCCTGGGGCCTCGCACTCGGCGACAATGCAGTGCCTGTCCCATTGAACTTGCCCACCGCCTAGGCGCGTTAGAAGCCTGTCAACGTCTATGTTCCTGATTCGTCTGTTTCGCCTGCTGGCCCACCTTCCCCTGCCGTTCATGCAACGTGTGGGCGCATTGCTGGGTTGGGTGGTGTGGCTGGTCTCAGGCTCCTACCGCCGGCGTTTTGAAGAGCACGCCCAGGCAGCAGGATTTACAAAATCACAGTACCGCCCCGCCGTTGCCGCCATTGGCACCATGGTGGCAGAGTTGCCGTGGTTGTGGCACCGTCCCAAGGCACAAGGTGTGCTCCATCTGGTCCATTGGCAGGGTGCCCACCACTTTGAAGCGGCGTTGGATGCCGGCAAAGGCGCTATTTTCCTGGCCCCACACATTGGCTGCTGGGAAATGATTGCCCAATGTGTGGCTGAGCGTTATGGGCCGACACGCGGCCCACTGGTCGCGCTCTACCGCCCCGCACGCAAGGCCTGGCTGGCACCACTGATTGCGAGTTCACGCGACCGGCCCGGCCTCAAAGCGGTGCCAACCAGCATGTCTGGCGTTCGGAGTTTGATCCGGGTTTTACGCGAGGGAGGTTACACCGGCATCCTGCCCGACCAGGTACCGCCACTCGGCCAGGGTGCCTGGGCGCCTTTCTTTGGACGCCCGGCTTACACCATGACGCTGTTGTCGCGGCTGGCCCAACAGACCGGCGCCCAGGTCTTGCTGACCTGGTGCGAACGGCTGCCCGCTGGCAAGGGGTATGTCATGCACTTTGAGCCGGTCGAGGCGGCGGAACTGCGTGATGCCAGCGCCAGCCCTGAGGCAGCTGCAGCGGCCATCAACGCGGCGGTGGAAAGCCTCATTCGCCGCTGCCCCGGCCAATACCTGTGGTCCTATGCGCGTTACAAGCAGCCGGCGGGGGAGGCCTGAGGCGGGCCTCCATCCACTGTGCTATTGAAATAGTAGCGTAATTGTTAGGTTATACGGGGGCTAGAGGCTGATTTGGCTTAAGCCGCCCTGGCTGCATTGCCTTCCAGTCCTTTGGGAATGGCTCCCAGCAGCTGGCGCGTATAGGCGTGTTGTGGGCGGCTGTAGATGTCGTCCGAGCTGCCGCGCTCCACGATTTCGCCCTGGTTCATCACCAGAATGTCGTCGGCCATGTACTTGACCACGGCCAGGTCGTGGCTGATGAAGACGTAAGTCAAACCAAACTCTTCCTGCAGATCCAGCAGCAGGTTGAGCACCGTGGCCTGCACACTCACATCCAGCGCGCTGACGCTTTCGTCGCAGACGATGATCTCGGGCTTCATGGTCAGGCAGCGCGCAATTGCAATACGCTGGCGCTGGCCGCCGGAGAACTCGTGCGGGTACTTGCCAAAAGCCTCGGGTGGCAGGCCCACCTTTTCGATCAGGGCCACGGCGCGGTGTGCGCGCTCCGTGTCGTCCTTGCCAATGCTGTGGATGCGCATGGGCTCCATCAGGATCTGGCCGACGGTGAAGCGGGGGTTCAGGCTGGCATAGGGATTCTGGAAAATGATCTGGATGCGGCTGCGGTAGGCCCGCATTTGGGCCGCGTTCAGCGTCGCCAGGTCGGTGCCTTCGAACATGATGCTGCCGGCCGTGGCGTCCGTCAGGCGTGTGAGCATCATGCCGACTGTCGTTTTACCCGAGCCGGATTCACCCACCACGCCCAGCGTGCGCCCCTTGTGCAGGGAGAAGTCCGCACCCTTGACGGCGCTGAACACACTGCGCTTGAACAGGCCGGTTTTTTGCGGGTAGTCCTTGCGCAGGCCTTTGACCTCAATCAGTGCCGGTCCGTCAATGGGTTTGCTGATGCGCTCCTCAGTGATTGCGGGGCGCTGGTTCATGAAGTCGTCAATCACCGTCAGGCGCCGTGGGCGGGTGTCCAGGCGCGGGCGGCAGGCCAGCAGGGCCTGGGTGTAGGCGTCTTGGGGCGCCGTGAAAATGGTGTTGGCGTCGCCGGCTTCGCGCACCACGCCGTGGCGCATCACCACCACGCGGTCCGATATTTCACCCACCAGCCCGAGATCGTGGCTGATGAACAGCACGCTCATCTTGTGGCGCTGCTGCAGCTTGGCCATCAGTTCCACAATCTGGCGCTGCACGGTCACATCCAGCGCCGTGGTCGGTTCGTCGGCAATTAGAAGCTTGGGTTCGCACGCTATGGCGATGGCAATCATCACGCGCTGTTGCTGGCCGCCCGAGAGCTCATGGGGATAGGCATTCAGGCGTTGCTTGGGGTTGGGGATGCCCACTTCGGTCATTAGCTCCAATGCACGGTCCAGGGCCTGGCGCGCAGTCATGTTCATATGGATGCGCAAGACCTCGGCAATTTGTTCCCCCACGGTGAACACCGGGTTGAGCGAGCTCATGGGCTCCTGGAACACCACCGAAATATCTTTGCCGCGCATGGTGCGCAGTTGTTGTATCGGTGCGCTGAGTAAGTTGGCGCCGTTGTACAAAACTTTGCTGTCCGGGGAGACGATGGCGTTGTCTGGCAGCAGCCGCACGATGCTCATGGCGCTCACACTTTTGCCGCTGCCCGACTCGCCGACGAGGGCCACGGTGCTGTTGGTGGGGATGTCAAAGCTCACCCCCTTGACTGCCTCTACCGTAAGGCTTTTGCTCATGCGAAAGGACACCCGCAGGTCTTGCACGCTGATTAAATTTGTCATGATGTTCAGATGTGATGGGGGCAGATCTTGTCGCTGAGCGACGGTGGTCTGCCCCGCAATGGAGTCAACGAAGTTTCGGGTCCAGCGCGTCGCGCAACGCATCGGTCAACAGAGCGAAGGCTGTCACAAAGGTCGCCATAAAGGCCGTAGCCGCCACCAGTTGCCACCATTTGCCCAGCACCAGCTCGGTGGTGGCCTCCGACAGCATCGTTCCCCAGCTCACCATATCCACCGGCACGCCCAGCCCCAAAAAGGACAAGATGACTTCCGACTTGATAAAGCTCACCACATGCAGGCTCAATTGCACCAGCACCACGTGGCTCACGTTGGGCAGGATGTGGGTAAACATACGCGACATATGGCTGGCACCAATGGCCTCGGCCGCCCGCACATATTCGCGGGCACGGTGTTTCATGTACTCGGCGCGCACCAGGCGGTAAATGCCGGTCCAGCCCACCACGCTCAAGATGATGACCACCGTCCAGATGCCATTGCCCAACGAACCCGCCAGCGGGCCGGACTTCAAGACGGCAGCTAACGCAAACACCAGCAAGATGTAGGGAATGGCGGTAAACACGTTGTAGACCCACTCCAAGAAGTCGTCCACCTTGCCACCAAAGTAGCCCGCCAGCGCGCCCAGCGTGGTGCCAATCAAGGTGGCAAACAGGGCCGCAATCAGGCCCACCGCAATCGAGACCTGTGCACCCTTGATGGCCTTGTCGAGCACATCGCGGCCCAGACGGTCGCCGCCAAAAAGCAAGGTGTCGGACTTCACCGTATCGGTGGTTGTGAACTTGGAAGCGCGTTCTTCCCACTCTTTGTATTTGGGTGCCAGCGGGTCAATGGCCGACAAATCTACGTTCGGTCCGGTGGGTGTTTCGACCACGGCGGTTTGGGATTCGTCTACTTTCTTACCCACGAAATGGGGTGGCGCAAACGGCGTACCCACTTCGTCTTGCCAATGGCTGGCCACCAAGCCCAATTGGGCCGTCAACACCAGCAGCACAAAGAGTCCGGTAATGACCAACGCCACCATGCCGACCTTGTCGCCCTTCAGGCGTTTCCAGGCCTGCGCCCACACACCCGGTGAGCGGGGTAATTCTTGCAGCACAGCAGTGGTCATTTCAGTGTCACCCTTGGATCAACAAATTTATACAAAACATCGGTGGCTAGGTTAATCACCATGGTGAGCGCCGCCAAATACACGGTCACCGCCTGGATCACCGGGTAGTCACTGCGGTTGACGGCCAGATACACCTCGCGACCGAGGCCAGGAATCGAGAAAAAAACTTCAATCAGGAATGAACCAATAAACACACCGGGCAAGATGGTGGCCACGTTGGTCAGGATCGGGATCATGGCGTTGCGCAACACATGCTTAAACATGATGGTGTTCTCGCCCACGCCCTTGGCCCGCGCCGTGCGCACATAGTCTTGGCCAATTTCATCGAGGAAAAAGCTGCGGTAGAGCCGCGTTTGGGGTGCCAGGCTCACCAACACCGCCAGAAACACTGGCAGTGGCGCATAGACTGCCAGATTGGTCCAGACGCTGTTGCTCCAGCCCTGCACCGGTGCCCAGCCCAGCACAAACCCGAAGAAGTACTGCCCCACGATGATGTACACCAAAAAACTGATGGACAAGGCCACGGTGGTGAGCACCATGATGGCGCGGTCTGTCAGGCTACCGCGCACATAGGCCACCGCCAGCCCAGCCACAATGGCCAACACCACTTCCAGTACCAGGATCGGAATCATGATGGTCAGGGTGGCGGGCAACCGGGTTGCAAACAGGTTGGAGATGGCCTCGTTGGTTGCCCAGCTTTTACCCCAGTCAAAGGTAAATATTTGCTGCACAAATATCCAAATTTGCTCCCATACCGGGCGGTCCAGGCCCAATTGCGTGCGTATGGATGCAATTTGCTCCGGTGTGGCAGACATGCCCGCCATGATCTCGGCAGGGTCCCCGCCAAAGAAGTGGAACAGCGAAAAAATGAGCAAGATGACACCCAGCAGGGTGGGAATCATCTGCCAAATTCGCCTAATGAGATAAGAGGTCATGGCTTTGAAATAATCTGGGTCTAAGGATAAATGCCGATGCAGTGTGCGTCGGGGCGGATTATGCTTGTGGGTTGCGCGTTGCGCATCAGTGTTTTTCAGGAGTACAAATGAGAGTAATTAGCTGGGTGAATGTGTTAGCGGCAGCAGGGTTAGGATTCGCAATTCTTGCGCCAACACTTGTTTCCGCAGCGCCTACCGCCGCCCAGGCAAGTGATGCCAAGACCAGCGGGTCCAAAGTTTTGCGCTACGCCTTTCAAATTGCCGAAACTGGTTTCGACCCCGTGCAGACCAGCGACACCTATTCGAAGATCTTGATCGCCAATATGTTCGAAGCGCTGTATGCCTACGACTATTTGAGTCGCCCGATGGCCATTCGACCTGCTTTGGCGCAGGGCATGCCAGAAATTACCAACGACTACAAAACGTGGACCGTCAAAATCAAGCCCGGTATTTTGTTTGCTGACGACCCGGCTTTTGGTGGGAAAAAGCGTGAAGTGACCGCGCAAGACGTGGTGTATACCTACCAACGCCACTATGACCCCAAAAACAAAAGCCAAAACGTGTACCGCCTGGAGGGTGACAAACTGTTGGACCTGACGGAGCAGAAAGCCGCAGCCGACAAGCCGGGAGGCAAGTTTGACTATGACCGCCCCAATATGGGGGTACGTGCATTGGACAAATACACGGTGCAGTTCAACCTGGCGGAGCCAAGTCCTCGGTTTTTGTTGTCTACCCTGGCCGATTCCGGTTCCTTTGGCGTCATGGCCCGCGAAGTAGTTGAAAAATACGGCGACAAGATCATGGAGCACCCGGTGGGCACGGGCCCTTACATGCTGGACCAGTGGAAGCGTTCGTCCAAAATTACCTTTGTCAAAAACCCGAACTATCGGGAAGAGTTTTATGACGCGCAGGCCCCCGCCACCGATGCGCGCTCCCAAGCCATTGTCCAGCACATGAAAGGCAAGAAACTACCCATGATCGACCGCATTGAGGTCTCCATCATTGAAGAGGCCCAGCCGCGTTGGCTATCGTTTCTGGGTGGTGAGTTTGATTTGTTAGAGCGCTTACCCAATGCGTTCGCCTACCAGGTCACGCCCAACAACAAACTTGCTCCCAACGTTGCCAAGAAGGGGATTCAAATGGACCAGGCGCCGGCCTTGGATGTGGTCTTCAGCTATTTCGGCATGGAAAACCCGATAGTGGGCGGTTATACCTCTGAAAAGGTAGCGCTGCGCCGTGCCATCGCTCTGGCCTACAACTCGGACGAGGAGGTTCGCCTGACCCGGAAAAACCAGGCGTTGTTGTCGCAGGGTCCCATCACGCCTATTACCTTCGGCTTTGATCCCAAGTTCAAATCGGAGATGAGTGAGTTCAGTCGGCCTAAGGCCATGGCGTTGCTGGACCTGTACGGCTACACCGACAAGAACAGTGACGGATGGCGTGACATGCCCGACGGAAGCCCGCTGGTGCTGGAATATGCCACCTCGCCTGATGCATTGAGCCGTGAACTCAATGAGTTGTGGAAGAAAAACATGACGGCGGTCAACATCAAAATAGAATTCAAGGTCGCCAAATGGCCCGAGCAACTCAAGGCCTCGCGCCAGGGTAAGTTGATGATGTGGGGTCTGTCCTGGGCCGGGGGTGACTCAGACGGTCAAACTTTCTTGCAGTTAGGCAATGGCCCAGCCAAGGGAGGCGCCAACCATGCACGCTTTGACTTGCCGGAATTTAACCGTCTATTTGCGAAGCAACGCACCATGCCCGATGGCCCGGAGCGACTGGAGGTGATGCAGCAAGCCGCCAAACTAATGGTCGCCTACATGCCCTACAAGACCAACGCACACCGATTCACAACTGACTTGACCCAGGCGTGGGTTGTGGGGCATCGCCGTCATCCGATCGGCTCGTTTGGTTTCTGGAAATACATCGATATCGACACCAGCAAGTTGCCAAAGTAGTTAAGGGTTTACCCGTATTACAGGCCCTCGCGGGGGCGGGGTAGAGCCCATACAATGCTGCACCTTTCTTTCCCTGCTTATCTGCAACCCGGGAGGCCAGCCTGACGTTCGCACAACGAACTCCATCTGGCCTCGAATGAATTGGAACACCATGCAATTGCGTATAGCACTGACGGCCGCAGCGGCCCTGTTTTCGGTAATGTCTGGCCCCAGCTTGGCGGCGATCATTCCGCCTGGCACGCAGTTACACCCCACACAAAACTTCGTTCGCAGCAATGGCTCTGAACCCGAGAGCATGGACCCTGCAGTGGCAGAAACCGTACCCGCCAACCAGATTCTGCGCGATCTGTTTGAAGGGCTGACAGCGACCGACACCACGGGAAAGACCGTGCCAGGCGTTGCCGAGAGCTGGAAGCAGACCAATCCGACAACCTGGGTCTTCAAGCTGCGCACCAATGCCAAGTTCTCCAATGGCGACCCGGTCGTTGCCGAAGACTTTGTATATGGCATCCGCCGTTTTGTTGATCCCAAGACCGCCTCGCCGTACGCAGCTACATTCGGTGTTTTTTTGCTGAACGGCTTGGCCGTCGCCCAGGGCAAGAAGCCTCCGAGTGAGGTTGGCGTCAAGGCACTGGACAAACACACCCTCGAAATCAAAACGCAAGACCCCACCGCCTTCGTACCCGAATTGGTCAGCAACACACAGTTGGGACCGGCCCACAAAGCCACTATTGAAAAGTGGGGCAAGGACTGGGTCAAGCCCGGCAATATGGTCGGCAACGGCGCGTTTGTGTTGAAAGATTGGCAAGTCAACAACCGCATCGTGGTGGAGAAAAATCCGCAGTATTGGGATGCCGCCAACGTGCAAATCACCAAAGTGACGTATTTGCCCATCGAAGACCAGTTTGCTGATGTCAAGCTGTGGGAATCGGGCGAGACCGACTACGTCTACCAAATGCCCCCCGGCGTGTTCGACAAGTTCAAGGCGCAATACCCTAAGGAGCTGAAAAACCAGGCCATCATCGGTGTGCGTTATTACGACTACCAGACCAAAGACCCAGCGCTCAAGGATGTGCGCGTGCGCAAGGCCTTGTCCATGGTGATTGACCGCGAGATATTGTCCAAACGTGTCACCGCAGATGGTCAGGCCCCTGCCTATAGCCTGATCGTGAATGGTGTGGTCGGTGCAGACCCCACCCCCTACGAGTGGTCCACTTGGCCCATGGAGAAGCGTGTGGCTGAGGCCAAGAAATTGTTGGAGCAAGCCGGTGTGAAACCCGGCACCAAGTACAGTTTTGCCTACAACACCAGCGAATACCACAAAAAGATGGCCGTGTTTGTGGCCTCGGAGTGGAAAACCAAGCTTGGCATCATCATGGAAACCGAGACCATGGAATTCAAGGTATTGGCCAAGAAACGCCACGATGGTGCTTTCCAGTTGGCGCGCAACGGCTGGCTGGCCGATTACAACGATGCCACCTCTTTCCTGGCCCTGGTGCGCTGTGATTCGGACCAGAACACCAACTTCCATTGCAACCGCGAAGCCGAAGCCTTGATCCAAAAGGGCAACCAGTTGACCGACGCTGCCAAGCGCAAGGCGCTGCTGACCCAAGCCTCCAAAATGATCCTGGACGACTACCCCATCATCCCGCTGCTGCAGTACTCACTGCCGCGTCTGGTCAAGTCGTATGTCGGCGGATATTCTGAACTGAATCCGCAAGACCACTACCGCAGCAAAGACTTCTACATCATCAAACACTGAAGGTTTTTGAGCGATGTGGTCGTACACCCTGCGCCGCGTACTCGCGGCCATTCCCACCGTGTTCGTTGTTATCACGGTGTGTTACCTGCTGCTGCACGCTACACCGGGCGGTCCGTTTGATAGCGACCGCAAGGTATCGGCGGCAGTGTTGGCTAACTTGCAAGCCAAGTACCACCTGGACCTGCCGTTGTGGCAACAATACCTGTTGTATCTGAAGGGCCTGTTGCAGGGTGATCTGGGTGCGTCCTTCCGCTACGGGGACTGGTCCGTTAATGACCTGGTGGCCGCCGCGTTGCCGGTATCGCTGGCCATTGGTGGCATTGCCATGTTGCTCGCGGTGGTGGTCGGTGTTACCTTGGGCATATTTGCCGCCCTTCGACAAAACAGCATGGTGGACCACTTTGTGATGCTGCTGGGCAATATGGGCAGTGCCGTGCCGAGCTTTGTGCTCGGACCCGTGTTGATCATCATTTTTGCCATAGGTTTGAAGTGGTTGCCTGCCGGTGGCTGGAATAACTTCGAATTGCGTTTCCTGGTGTTACCGATTGCGCTGCTCACCATCATCAACGTGTCAACAATAGGGCGCGTCATGCGGGGCAGCCTGATTGAGGTTATGCACAGCAACTTCATTCGCACCGCGCGCGCCAAGGGTTTGCCGACACGGGTGGTGGTGATGCGCCATGCGCTCAAGCCGGCTCTGTTGCCGGTGGTCTCTGTGTTAGGCCCTTTGGCCATATCGTCGATCACGTCGGCCCTGGTGACGGAGACTGTGTTCTCCTTGCCCGGCCTGGGCAAGTTGATTGTCAACGGCGCGGGCAACCGCGACTACACACTGGTGTTGGGCCTGGTCGTCTTGATCACCGTGCTGACGGTTGCCTTGAATCTGTTGGTGGACCTGGCCTATGCCTGGCTCGACCCCAAGATTCGTTACTGATTTCCCTATGTTGACTCCCCAAGAATCCGCTGGCCTGATGGCCAAAGTGGCTGACGCCGCAGCATTGCAAAGTGCTGCGCTGACTGGTGGCCGCAGCCTGTGGTCGGACGCGCGCCGACGCTTCTTGCGCAACCGCGCAGCCGTCATCAGCCTGGTCGTTTTATCTGTGATTTGCCTGGCCTGTGTGGTCGGCCCCTGGGTCTTGCCCCACGCCTTTGACAGTGCCGACTGGGACGCCATGAGTATTGCCCCCAGCTTCGTCAACGCCCACTTTTGGGGGACTGATGATGCAGGCCGCGATTTATTGGTGCGCTGCCTGGTTGGGGGGCGTGTATCGCTGACAGTCGGCTTGCTGGCCACCATTTCGTCGGTGACCCTGGGTATTGTCTGGGGTGCGACTGCGGGCTTTGTCGGTGGCAAGGTCGATGCATTCATGATGCGAATCGTCGACATGATGTATGCCATCCCCTACCTGTTGATTGCCATCCTGTTAGTGACCATTTTGGGTCGCGAGTTCTACCTGGTGGTGCTGACCATTACCGTATTTTCCTGGATGGATATGGCGCGTGTGGTGCGTGGACAGACGCTGTCCTTGCGATCCAAGGAATATGTTGAGGCGGCCCGTTCTATCGGCGTGTCCACACCGCGCATCATCTTCAGCCATATCGTGCCCAATCTGCTTGGCGTGGTTGTGATCTACACGACCGTGACCGTGCCAGGCGTCATCTTGACTGAGTCTGTGCTGTCCTTCCTGGGGCTGGGCATTCAGGAGCCCATGACCAGCTGGGGCGTGTTGATACAAGACGGCGCCAAGACCATGGAAGCAACACCGTGGATCCTGCTGTTTCCGGCCGCCTTGTTGTCTATCACCCTGTACTGTTTTAACTTCATTGGTGACGGTTTGCGTGACGCGCTGGACCCCAAGGAACGGTAACCCACCATGCATTTATTGGAAGTCAAACAGCTGGGCGTGCAATTTCAAACTCCCGACGGTGTGGTCAGTGCCGTCAACGGTATCAACTTCACGCTGAACCGTGGCGAGACGCTGGGCATTGTGGGTGAAAGCGGCTCGGGCAAGAGCCAATCCATGCTGGCCATGATGGGACTGCTCGCCATCAATGGCCGCGCCACTGGCCAAGTGTTGTACCAAGGACAAGACCTGATCAGCATGCAGACTGCGGATTTGAACCGCATCCGCGGCAACCGCATTGCGATGATTTTCCAGGATCCGATGACATCCCTCAACCCGTATTTGACGATTGAGCGGCAGATGACCGAGGTGCTGGAGTTCCACAAGGGTATGAGCCGCAAAGAGGCGCGTGCCAAAGCAATACAGGCGCTTGACGCGGTCAAGATGCCTGAGGCCGCGCGGCGTATCACGATGTACCCGCACGAGTTTTCCGGTGGCATGCGCCAGCGTGTGATGATTGCGATGTCGCTGTTGTGTGAACCCGATGTATTGATTGCAGATGAGCCCACCACCGCGCTGGACGTGACGGTGCAGGCCCAGATCCTGATCTTGATGCGCGAGCTGCAGCGCGATTTCGGCACGGCCATCGTGATGATTACGCATGACCTGGGTGTGGTCGCAGGCCTGTGTGATGAAGTCATGGTGCTGTATGGCGGGCAGGTCATGGAGCAGGCGAGTGCCGAGGCGATTTTCTACAAACCTTCTCACCCCTACACCGGCGGTTTACTGGCCGCTGTGCCACGCCTGGAAGGCGGAGACGCGCCCATGCTGGCCATTCCCGGTGCGCCACCGAATATGGCCAAGCTGCCAGTGGGTTGCCCGTTCACCGAGCGCTGTGTGATGGCGCTGCCACACTGTGGCGCGGTACGTCCGGCACTCGCCGCAGCCGCACACGACGCCGATGTGTTGCGTGCCTGTCACCTCAATATTGAAGACGTGACGACAAACCTGCAACGCCTCAAAGCGCAACAAGGAGTGGCAGCATGAGCGCCGCACAAACTTTAGCGCCTGCCCTGTTGTCTGTTAAAGACCTGAGGGTCCATTTCCCGATACGGGGTGATGGTGCCTGGCCATGGACACCTACGCGTGTCCTGAAGGCGGTGGACGGCGTATCGTTTGAGTTGCGCGCGGGTGAGACCTTGGGCATTGTGGGTGAGTCGGGCTGTGGCAAATCCACACTGGCCCGTGCATTGCTCAACCTGGTGCCCATCACCGATGGCAGCGTGGTCTGGCACGGTGACGAAATGCGGGGCGCCAGCGCCCAAGCGTGGCAAGCCAAGCGCAAGGCTGTGCAGATGATCTTCCAGGACCCACTGGCGTCGCTGGACCCCCGCATGACGGTGGCGCAAATCATTGGTGAACCCCTGCGCACCCATTGCCCCGAATTGAGCGCCGCACAGCACAACGAACGTGTGTTGGCCATGATGTTGCGGGTCGGATTAACCGCGCAACAGATCAACCGCTACCCACATGAATTTTCAGGTGGCCAGTGCCAGCGTATTGGCATTGCTCGGGCGCTGATCTTGAAGCCCCAGGTGGTGATCTGCGACGAGCCCGTGTCTGCACTCGACGTGTCGATTCAGGCGCAAATCATCAACCTGCTGAAGGAACTGCAGGCTGAAATGGGTCTGGCGCTGGTGTTTATTGCGCATGACCTGGCCGTGGTTAAACACATCAGCCAGCGCGTCATGGTGATGTACCTGGGCCGCGCAATGGAAGTAGCGCACAA
Source organism: Rhodoferax sp. (assembly GCA_043738115.1). GTDB lineage: Bacteria > Pseudomonadota > Gammaproteobacteria > Burkholderiales > Burkholderiaceae_C > Allorhodoferax. Next base: position 21,632 of record JAYSZJ010000042.1, read on the forward strand.
ACACGCGCTGTACGACACGCCCCACCACCCTTACACCCAGGCCCTGCTGGCGGCGATTCCGATCCCCGATCCCCGCATTGAACGAGGCAAGACGCTGCAGCTGTTGCAGGGCGATTTGCCTTCACCCATCAACCAGCCCTCCGGCTGTGTATTCCGCACCCGCTGCCCCAAGGCGATTGCGCAATGTGCGCAGGACATCCCGCCCTTGCGCACAGTTGCAGCCCTGACCCAAAGCGCGTGCATTCTGAATTGATGGTGTCTTAGGGTTGCCCGCAGCTGGTGCGCCAAGGCTGCGCACCTTCCAAAAGAGTACGGAATCGTGCACCGAATTGGCTTGCATATTGATTGGTTTTTCAGCGGCTTTGTGCGATGCCAAGCTCATGCGCTGCCGCTCGAAACCTGACCATTCACCCAGCAAAGTGCCAGGGAGTGCGGTATTTGTGTCTTTCCGTTGTGCCGAAGTAACAATATGGTTACTTTTGCTGAAATCCCTTATTTACAAAAGTACGCCTGACTTTTTACCATGCTTGTACGGAAGTTATTTTGCCGGTGGGTTCGATTCTTGCTGAGTCTTATCCATCAGTACATCTGACTGATGAAACTATAAGTGGGCCGCCTTCTTATCTGGGCGGCCAGATTTTCAATCCATTGGAGAATTCATGAGTCAACAAACTCCCAAATTCCGACGCAGCTTGCTAGCGCGCTCGGTCCTCGTGGCCTGCGGCGCGTCTGTGTCCGTGTTGGCTGTGCAGCCCGTTCTGGCACAAGATGCCGGTGCCAAGTTGCAACGTGTTGAAGTAACCGGCTCTGCCGTGCGCCGCACGGATGCAGAAGCCTCGTTGTCGGTTCAGGTTCTGACCAAAGAAGACATCGCCCGTACAGGCGTCACCAGCACAGAGCAGTTGCTACAAACCGTCAGCGCGTTGTCATCCGCTGGCGGCACACAAAGCTCAGAAGGCGCTGGTACATCCACCTATGGCAATGCGACCATTTCTCTGCGTGGACTCGAAGATACGCGCACTTTGGTGCTGGTGAACGGCCGCCGCCTGGCATCGTTTGCAGATGGTGGTGCAGTCAACGTTAACGTTATTCCTCTGTCCGCCATTGAGCGTGTTGAAGTGCTGAAAGACGGCGCATCCAGCATTTATGGCTCTGACGCGATGGCCGGTGTGGTCAACTTTATTTTGGTCCGCTCGTTCAAGGGCATAGAAGTGGGCTTTACAGCCGGTTCGCCAACCACCGCTGGCGGTGGCCAAAACGGCAAGGTCTCGTTGACTGCCGGTGTGGGCGGCGACGAAAACTCCGCGTTTAAGGGCGTGGTAACTGCAACATTTGAAAAAGACCGTGCCTTGTTTGGCCGCGAACGCAACTACGCCAAAACGTCACTCAACCCACCCTACTATGTCGGCACAGCCACTGGCTCGGGCAACATCGAAGGTGGTGTTATTCCGGGGGCATTCCCCAATGACCGCATCAACACACCAGCATTTGGTGCATCCCCAGGCACCGGCTACGGTAACCCCAATGCAGCGAATGGTACTTGCGCCACGATCAACATGTTTGATGCGGGCTTGACCAACAAAGGTGCGCCCTATTGCCAATACGATAGCGCTGGACCGGTTAACTTGGTTCCAGACCGCGAACTCGCCAACTTCTCGGGTAATTTTGCGTTTAAGTTCAGTGACGCCGCCGAGTTGTTTGCCGACGCAATCTACTCGCGTAGTACCGTTATTCAGACCTACCAACCCAGCCCGCTGCGCCGCTCGTTCGCAACCACCAACAATCGCATTGCGAGTGAAGGCATCGACCCCTCGCTGATCATCTATCCTTCCAACCCCCACTACCCTACGGCACACCTGACCCAGTATGCGCCAGGTTTGCTCGGTAAGCCTGTGGCTGTAACTGCCCGCCCAGAGGACTTTGGTGGACGCCAGAGCACGGACATTGCGACGCAAACGCGTATTGTGACCGGGGTCAAAGGTGTGGTTGCTGGCCAAGACTACGAAGTAGCCTTGATGAGCAACGTCAGCAAACTTGAAGGCAAATACACCGGTGGTTACTTCTCGATTGGTGACTACAACAAGATCATCAACGACCCAACCAGCAACTGGAATCCCTGGGCACCTGGCAACAAACAAACCGGCCCCTTGGCCGATAAGTTGAAAACCACCGAATACAAGGGCCCCTCGTTGGACGGCACCTCCAAGAACGCTGGTTTAGACGCGAAATTGGCGGGTGAGCTTTTCAACATGCCCGCTGGCCCCGCGCAGTACGCTGTTGGCTTCCAGTCACGTGAAGACTCTTTGGTTCGTGTGCCAGCGCCTAAGCCAGGTACGGGCGATATCTCGGGTGCAGGTGGTGCAGCCTTTGCCATCGACAAATCACGCACCATGAACGGCGTTTTTGCTGAGTTGAACGTTCCCATCGTCAAGACACTGGAAGCCAATGTGTCGGCACGTACCGATCGCTACAGCGATTTTGGTACCGCTAACACCTACAAGGTGAGTGGCCGGTGGCAGCCCATGCCAGAAGTCCTGGTACGGTCTTCTTACAACACGGGCTTCCGCGCTCCAACCCTGACTGAGTTGTACCAGCCAGTGATTTTGGGCTCTACCGAGCAGTTCAATGACCCCGCAACGGGCCAAACCGACCTGCAGGTTAATGGTTTCGACGGTGGTAACCCGAATTTGAAGCCCGAGCGGTCCAATGCCCGGTCAGTCGGATTGGTGCTGTCGCCCGTGAAGAACTTCTCCATTGGCTTTGATTGGTTCAATATCCAGATCACAGACATCATCCAGACCCCTAGCGCACAGCTGGTTGTCTCCAAGTTCCGTTCCGGTGACCCTGCATTCAAAGGCTTGGTGATACTGAATGGCAACGATGTCGACACTGTTTACACCGTGACCTCCAATCTGGGTACGGCGGATGTTGTGGGCATGGATATTTTTGCGGCCTACCGCGCCAATATCGGATCGGGCCGTTTGGACATCGGTATGAACGGTACGCTGATGAACAAGTTTGATCAGTCCAGCCCGTCCGGCGATATCTCCAAAAAGGTGGGAACCATTGTCGAACCTGATGGCACTCCCGTTCTGGGTGCCGATACGGGTGGTGTCATTCTGAAATGGAAGCACACACTGGCTGCAACTTGGACGCAAGGTGACTTTGCAACCACATTGACGCAAAACTTCTCAGACAGCTACCGCGTGGGTAACGACCTGAATGACAACCCCGTGTACGTAGCAGCGCAGTCTATTTACGACTTGAACTTTGCGTACAAAGGTATCAAGAAGGCAACGCTGATGTTGGGCATCAAGAACATTCTTGACACCCAGCCTGGTACGTTTGTTCCTGTCAGCAACCAGTTCCAAAATGGTTACGACGTGAGCCAGTACAACCCTCGTGGTCGTTATGTCTACCTGACAGGCGCCTACAGGTTCTAAAGCAAGCTGACCAGGCGTTTATAGATAAAACGCCTGGACAAAAAGGCCCATCAGCGCAGGTTGATGGGCCTTTTTTATGTTCCGTCGGTTGGGCGCACAAAAAAAAGCCACCCTAAGGTGGCTTTGTAAAAGTCCCCCGAGAGGGACGTCGTTGGATCTTTTGGAAGCTGCCGACTGTGGCGTCGGACTGACTTCGTTTGCCTGGAGACTGTGACAGCAGTGGGGTCAACTGTAGGGGAGGGCAGGCCTAGCGGGTATCCCCTGTTTGTGGGGTTTTTTGCAAAAAATGCCGCAGCACAGCACTTTTTGACTATTTCGCCAGAATTTCAGGCCGTAGGTGGTGATTTTGGCAGCCGAATCTGGAAGCATGCACCACCCGTTGGGCGGTTGCTGCAGGTCACGGTGCCGCCGTGGCGCTGCGCAATAGACTTGACGAGCGCCAAACCCAGGCCAACGCCACCATCGCGTTCAGATGCCCCCGGCAGGCGGTAGAAAGGCTCGAATATACGGGTCTGAAAGGCCAGCGGCACGCCTGGGCCGCTGTCGCACACCTGTATGGATACCGACGCCGCGTCTTGCTCCAACCTCAGAGTGGTCTGGCCACCGGCATGCCGCCCGGCGTTTTCCAGCAGGTTGCGCACCGCCCGGCGCAGCAACTTGTTCACCCCGGGGACTACCAATTCACCGTAGGCCGGATCCGTTTCCAGTGTGGCACCGGTGCGCGCGCATTCTTCTGCGGCCAGGCCCAGCAGGTCCACCGGCTCTATGGTGCCCAGGTCGGCTTCCTTGGCATCGAGCCGGCTGGCCAGCAAAATTTCGTCAATCAACTGGTCCAGCTCCGCAATATTGCGCGTGATCTCGGTTTTCGACTGCACCGCAGCTGCGTCCGTGGGGCTTACCATCAATTCAAGCCCCATGCGGATGCGAGTCAGTGGTGAACGTAGTTCGTGTGAAGCATTAGCCAGCAAAGACTTTTGTGATGCCAGTAGCGCATCACGGCTTTTGACCAGTGTTTCGACCTGCTGTGCCGCGTGGTTGAAACGGGTGGCCAAAAAACCCACCTCGTCATTGCCGGTCACCGGCACACGCACGCTCAAATCCCCGGCTCCCCATTGCTGCACGCTATGTTGTAGCGTCTCAAGTCTGCGGGTCAGGCGGCGTACGATGGGATAGGTTGCCAGGGCCACTGCAACACCTACCAGACCCAGGGTCCAGAAAAACCCAAAGGGCGCGCGCCAGCGAGACTGGGGCGGGCGCGGCATGTGGATGGAAATGGTCTGCCCATCCTGCATACGTACGTCAAATTCGGGACCTGGGCCATAGCGACCCCGGGGCTCGCGGGGTGCGTCGTCCAGCCCGGGTGCACCAGTCTGGGGGGGAGCTGTCTCCTCGTCGCCATCTTTCGCTGCCGCGGGGGGGCGCTTGTCATCCGCCCCATCCGGCGCCTTGGGTGCCATGACCCAACCTGGCGTATTGGGTGAGCGCCCCAGGCGGGCCCGTCCCTGGCCAATAACCTCCCCAGCCTGGTTGCGTGCCACCACCTCGCGCAGCGGCGGGTCGGAGGCCATGCGCCAAGCCCAACCGACCAACAAGGTCAGCACGGCCACGGCTACTACGACCGCCAGCCAGATCCGCAGATACAGCCGGTTCATCAGTCCTGCTGGCGGGCGAACACGTAGCCCACGCCACGTACCGTCAGAATGCGTTTGGGGGATTTGGGATCAATCTCGATCGCTGCACGGATACGGCCCATGTGTACGTCAATGGAGCGGTCAAAGGCGTCCAGCTCGCGTCCACGCACAGCTTCCATGATTTGGTCGCGTGTCAGAACCCGTCCAGCCCTTTCAGCCAGGGCGACCAACAGGTCAAACTGGTAAGAGGTCAGCTCGCACAACGCTCCGCCCACCGACACCCGGCGCGCATCGCGGTCAATCTCCAGGGCACCAAAACGCAGCGTCAGCTGGTCGGTGGCCGGGCCATCGACCCGGCGGCGCAGCACGGCGCGTATGCGGGCCAGCAGCTCACGCGGCTCGAACGGTTTGGGTAGGTAGTCGTCGGCGCCAATTTCCAAGCCAATGATTCGGTCCATGGCGTCGCCCTTGGCGGTCAGCATCAGCACCGGCACCTGGGACAGGCTGGAGGGTAGTGAACGGATGCGGCGGCACACCTCCAGGCCGTCCATATCTGGCAGCATCAAGTCCAGAATGACCAGATCAGTGCCCCCCGGATGGGTCGGCTGGTTGAGCAAGGCCAAGCCCGCAGCGGCGTCGCCCGCAATGCTGACCACAAAACCGGACTGTTCCAGATACTGCGCCACCATGGCGGCCAGGCGGGCGTCGTCTTCAATCATCAGCAGGTGTTGGCTCATGGGCCGAGTCTATCGCCGCGCACCACGGGTCTTGTGCGTGCTGCCTGAAGCGCCTGTAAAGTTTGGTAAACCGGCTGTACAGCCATCAAGGACCCATACACTGCCCAGGTTGGGATGCTAAATGCTATAAATTTAGGAGCTACCTGTGTTGATCGAACGGGGGCTAGGGGCTGAATTAGCTCTGGATGCCCACCACACCAGGCCCAACGCTGGCAAGCCCAGCAGGGCGGTTGCGGTGAAGAGATTGGTATAGCCGAAGGTGTCCACATATTTGCCTGAGTAGCCCGCCAAAACAACAGGAAACTTATGTCAATGGAGCCAACCGAAGTCGGAGAACGGATAGAAAGCGGCTCGCGCATAATCCGCAACAACTAGACCGCTAACGGGACACTGCCTTGACTTCTGCCGCGCCCCAAATAGATAACGATTCACCTTCTTGGACTAGAGCTATTCTCAGTCGTCGCATGCTAATGTGCGTGCTGATTGGATTTGCCTCTGGGCTACCTTTAGCGCTTACAGGTCAAGCAATGCAGGCCTGGCTTTCAACTGATGGCGTGGACCTGGCTACTATTGGTTTTCTGGGTTTGGTGGGGTTGCCGTACACGTTCAAGTTCCTCTGGGCTCCCCTTATGGACCGCTTTGAGCCGCCGTGGCTAGGACGCAGACGCGGCTGGCTTGTCCTTACTCAGCTTGCATTGGCTGCGGCGTTGTATTTCATGTCTGGTCTTTCGGCAATTCAGGCACCCCAAATATTCGCTATCGGCGCTGTATGTGTGGCGTTCCTTTCGGCTTCGCAGGACATCGTTGTAGACGCTTACCGCACAGATCTATTAAGCAACGCTGACGAGCGGGGTCTCGGCGCGTCACTGAGCGTATTCGGATATCGACTGGCCATGATTACCTCTGGGGGAGTAGCCCTTATTTGGGCGGATCAGTGGCAAAGCTGGCCGCAGGTCTATCGCACCATGTCCGCAATAATGGTTGTCATGGCGGTAATCAGTCTGTTGATGGCCCCCCGCGTATCCAGTGCACCTCAATCTGAGGCGTCTCCTTGGCAACGCGAAATAACCGGATTTGTAGCGATGGTTGCTGCAGTAGTGGTTGGCTACTTTCTGGCACACGAGACGCTAGTCCTGTGCGGCTTAAACCCTAACGACAAAAATAAATGGGTCCAACTGCTTTTTGTGATTTGTGAGATTGCCACGGCATTGCCTCTCGCTTGGTGGGCTGCCCGCAAAGCACGTTTCGACACCCTCAATGAGTCCTTGGCAAGTTACTTTTCGCAGAATGGCGCCGCAGCATTCCTCTTGCTGATTGTCCTATACAAACTCGGTGACGCCTTTGCGGGTAGCTTGACAACGCCATTTTTGCTCAAAGGAATGGGGTTCACGCAAGCAGAAGTAGGGATCGCCAACAAAATTATCGGCATTTGGCTCACTATCTTTGGCGCGTTCGCTGGAGGCTTGCTGATGCTGCGGTTGAAGCTGTTTTGGTCTCTACTGGTTTTTGGCGTACTGCAGCTAATTTCTAATGCGGGGTTCTGGTTGCTCGCTATTCTTGGCAAAGGGGCGTGGGGTGCAGTCGTAGTACAGCCATTTGATTGGATACTGATCGGATTGCGCGAGACAGCATCATTGGATTGGTTGCTGCTGGGGGTGATCGCTGGAGAAAATATCACTGGAGGGATGGGCACGGTCGCGTTTGTAAGTTTGCTCATGAGCCTCTGCAATAGGCGCTTCACTGCAACCCATTACGCTCTCCTATCCGCCTTTGCTGCCGTAGGTCGTATCTACATAAGTCCACTTGCAGGGGTGATGTCAGAGAGTATTGGCTGGCCTACCTTCTTCCTCGTGTCAGTTGGACTTGCGCTGCCTGGTGTGGTCGCGGTGTGGTGGATGCGTCGCCCCATTCTGTCCCTGATTGAAAAAGAGCCTAGACTTGTTTGAGCTTGTCGGCCAAGGGGGTGGTGCTGGGCGTTGGTGTGGTCATGGAGGAATAATACCGTTATGAAATTGGCTACAAAACGTGAACACAGCGGCGTCTTCGCAACGCGGACTGTCCGACAGGCTGCACTCGTATTAACGCTGTTGCTGTCCGCTTCGGCGTGGCCGGTATTGGCGCGTGAAGGGGTGGACGTGGGCGGCAATTCGGCGTTCGCCAAGCTGGTGCCTGCCGAGCAGGTAGAGCGCGCCGCCTCGCAGCAATACCTGCAAATGCTGACCCAGGCGGACGAGAAAAAAGCCCTGGCCCCCAAGGACCATGCCCAACTGGTGCGCCTGCGCACCATTGCCAAAAAGATCATTCCTTTCGCGCTGGACTGGAATCCGCGCGCCCGCGGCTGGCAGTGGGAGGTCAACCTGATCGGCTCCAGCCAGATCAACGCCTTTTGTATGCCCGGCGGCAAGATCGTCTTCTACACCGGCATCCTGGACAAGCTGCAACTTACTGAAGACGAAATCGCAATGGTCATGGGCCACGAAATCGCCCACGCTCTGCGCGAACATGCACGGGAACGCATGGCCAAGGGTGCTGCTACGCAGGGTGTGCTGCGCTTGACCGGCGCGCTGGTGGCCAGTTACTTCGGCATCGATGGACGGATCACCGACGCGGCGGCCGGTGGCCTGGCCAACTTGACCAGCCTGGTGTTCAGCCGAGAAGACGAGTCCGAGGCCGATCTGGTGGGCATGGAACTCGCGGCCCGTGCCGGTTTCGACCCGCGCGCCGGGGTGACACTTTGGCAGAAGATGGGTGCCGCCAGCAAGGGTGCGCCGCCGCAATGGCTGTCCACCCACCCAGCCGGTACCCGGCGTATTGCCGATATCCAGGCCAACCTGCCAAAGGTCATGCCGCTGTTTGAGCGCGCCCGGGCTCGGTAGCGGGCGGACTAGGACCAGTCGTAACCGATGGTGATCGGTGCGTGGTCCGAAAACTTCTCGTGTTTGTAGATATCCACCGTGCGGGCACCCGCTGCCAGCGCGGGGGTGGCCAAGTGGTAGTCCAGCCGCCACCCAACGTTGTTGGCATAGGCCTGGCCGCGGTTGCTCCACCATGTGTAGCAGGTGTCGGTGGTGTCGGGCTCTAGCTGGCGGTAGACGTCGACGATGCCGCCTTCGTCAAGCAGCTTGGTCACCCAGGCGCGCTCTTCGGGTGTGAAACCGCTGTTTTTCTGGTTGCTGCGCCAGTTCTTCAGATCGGCCTGGCGGTGGGCAATGTTGATATCGCCGCACAGGATGAAATCGCGCTTGGCCTTCAGCGCCTGCAGGTGTGGGTACATGGCACCCAAAAAGCGGAACTTGGCCTGCTGGCGTTCTTCGCCCGACGAGCCGCTGGGGAAATACGAACTGATGATGGAATGTTTGCGCGACGGTGTGTCAAAACGCAGCTCCACATAACGGCCTTCGCCGTCAAACTCTCCACCGTCAAAACCGATGACCACATCGCTGGGCTCCAACCGCGTATAGGCGGCCACGCCCGAGTAGCCTTTCTTCTCGGCAAAGTGAAAATAGCCCTTTAGCCCGGCCAGGGATTCAAACTTGTCCTTCACGTCCGCAGCCTGGGCCTTGACCTCTTGCACACAAATACAATCAGGCGCGGCCTGGTGCAGCCAGGCCTCCAGCCCCTTGCTGGTGGCAGAGCGGATGCCATTGAGGTTGAGGCTGGTTAATTTAAACAAGGAATTTTTCATGGCAAATCACGACCCATTGGCCCAAGAGTTTGTGCAGTTTGCAGTGGAGTGCGGGGTGCTGCGGTTTGGCGAGTTCAAAACCAAGGCCGGCCGCCTGAGCCCCTACTTCTTCAACGCGGGCCTGTTTGACGACGGAGCCAAACTGGGGCGTTTGGCTGGATTCTATGCCCAGCGCCTGTTGGCCAGCGGCATGGAGTTCGACATGGTTTTTGGTCCCGCGTACAAGGGCATTCCCCTGGGCGCGGCCCTGTCGGTGGAGCTGGCCCGCCTGGGCCGCAACGTGCCGTTTGCCTACAACCGCAAGGAAGCCAAAGACCACGGGGAGGGCGGCACGCTTGTCGGCGCGCCACTGAGTGGCCGCGTTTTAATTGTGGACGATGTGATGTCGGCTGGAACCGCGACGCGCGAATCGATTGCCATCATTCAGGCTGCCGGTGCCACGCCCCACGGCGTGCTGATCGCACTGGACCGCCAAGAGAAGGCGACCGAAAACGGGCAGGACGTACCCTACAGCGCGGTCCAGTTTGTGCAACGCCAATTGGGGCTACAGGTTTGTTCGATTGCGAAGCTGGGCGATTTGATGCAGTATCTGGCTGGCCAAAGCGGCAACGGTTTGGCACAAGCGCACCAGCAGGTGCAGGCCTACCGCGAGCGGTATGGCGTAGACCAAGGATCAACATGACGATGTGTAAGTGGGTGCTGGTTGGGGTGGCGGTTGGCCTGGGCGCGGTCGCGCTTCCCCACGCCTGGGCGCAGGCCTCACCGGTGATACCCGGGGTCTATACCTGTGTGGACGCCAAAGGCCGCAAGCTCACGGCAGACCGCCCCATCCCCGAATGCACCGACCGCGAGCAAAAGGTGTTGAACCCCAGCGGCACCGTCAAGGCAAAGTTGGGGCCTAGTCTGACGGCTGCGGAGCGTGCCGAGCTGGAGCAGAAAGAAAGGCGCGATATCGAAGAGCGTAACCGTGTCATCGACGAGAAACGCCGCGACCGTGCGTTGCTGACGCGCTACCCGAACAAGACGGTGCATGACCAGGAACGCGCGCAGGCCCTGATCCAGATCGGTGTCGTGATACAGGCTGCTAAAACCCGGCTGGATGAGTTGATCAAGCAGCGTGTGGCTATTGACCAGGAGATGGAGTTCTACAAAAAGGACCCCGCCACGGCACCGGCCTATCTGCGCCGCCAGTTGGACGAAAATATCCAGAGCCAGGCCGTGCAGCGCCGCTTCATCGGCGAACAGGACGGAGAAATCAAACGCGTGACGTCGCGCTTTGATGACGAACTGGTGCGCCTGCGCCAGCTCTGGGCGCTGAATGCCCCCGCCTCGGCGCCCTCGGGTCGCTAACCTGTTGGCCCCCACGTTCCCCACTACGTGTGGTTCGCTGCCCCTCGAGGGGGCGCGTTTGGCAAAACCCCAAGTCCACGCCTCGGGGCGGCCCAGCGGCGAAACTAGGCCAGCTTGCCGCGCAACAGGTCGTTGACCTGTTGCGGGTTGGCCTTGCCCTTGCTGGCCTTCATGATCTGACCGACCAGCGCGTTAAGCGCCTTGTCGTTGCCCGCCCTGAACTCGGTGACGTTCTTGGCGTTGGCGGCGATCACTTCGTCGACGATGACTTCTAACGCACCGGTGTCGTTCATAGGCGCGAGGCCCATGTCGTTAATGATTCGGTGCACGACACTTGCTGCTTGTGTAATCCCGTCCTCAGTAGACGACACGATCACCGTGCTTTCTCTCCAAAGAGCGTCTAGAACCAGCTTACCTCCGTTGTTGAGAAGTTGTCCATCTGCAATTGCCTTGATCATCATCGCCAGCCCCCAAGCGCTGACCGGCGACTGGGCAATAGAAAGTTCCTCTGCGTTTAGCCGACGCGACAACTCGCCCATGATCCAGTTACTTGCCAATTTAGGCTGACCGCTTGCTTTTGCGGTCGCTTCAAAGTAGTTGGCCATTGCCTTGCTTTGCGTAAGCTGCGTCGCGTCATACTCCGGCAAGCCATAGTCGCGCACAAAGCGCTCAGACATCACGCGAGGCAATTCGGACATCAGCCCCCGTATTTCCTCAATCCATTGCTCTGAAATGTATAGCGGTGGTAAGTCCGGGTCGGGGAAGTAGCGGTAGTCCGCTGCGTCTTCCTTGGTGCGCATGGCACGCGTCTCACCGGTGTCTGGATTGAACAACACGGTGGCTTGCTCGATCTCTTTGCCGTCTTCGATCTGTTCGATCTGCCAACGCACCTCGTAGTCGATGGCCTGCTGCATGAACTTGAAACTGTTCAAATTCTTGATCTCGCGCCGCGTGCCCAGGGGCTGGCCGGGTTTGCGCACCGACACATTGGCGTCGCAGCGGAACGAGCCTTCCTGCATATTGCCGTCGCAGATGCCGATCCAGGTCACGATCTTGTGCAGCTCCTTGGCATAGGCCACGGCCTCGGTGCTGGAGCGCATGTCGGGCTCGGTGACGATCTCCAGCAACGGCGTGCCGGCGCGGTTCAGGTCGATGCCGGTCTGGCCAATAAAGTCTTCGTGTAGCGATTTGCCAGCGTCTTCTTCCAGGTGTGCGCGCACCAGGCGCACGGTCTTTTTCTCGGCGACACCCTTGACCTCAGGCATGAAGAATTCCACCGCACCGCCTTGCACCACGGGGATCTCGAACTGGCTGATCTGGTAGCCCTTGGGCAGGTCGGGGTAGAAGTAGTTTTTGCGGGCAAAAATGCTCTTGGGCGCAATGTGCGAACCAATGGCTAGACCGAATTCGATGGCGCGCTGCACAGCACCCTTGTTCATGACCGGCAACGTGCCGGGCAGGGCCAGGTCCACCGCGCAGGCTTGGGTGTTGGGCTCGGCGCCAAAGGCGGTGGCAGCGCGGCTGAAGATCTTGCTGGTGGTCGACAACTGCGCGTGTGTCTCGAAGCCGATGATGACTTCATAACCCTGCACCAGCGGGCCGGTCGGGCGGCCCTGTTGTTGTGCTTCAAATGTGTTCACGGTTTCACTGCTCATGTTTCAGAATCCTGCGGGGCGGGCGGTGTGGAAGTCGGTCACTTGCTGAAAGCGGTGCGCCGCGTTGAGCAAGCGCGCTTCCTGGAAATAATTGCCCAGCAACTGCATGCCCACCGGCATGCCACCTGCCCCAAAGCCCACAGGAATACTCATGCCGGGCAGGCCCGCCAGTGAGCCGGGCAGTGTGAAGATATCGGCCAGGTAGTTGGCCACAGGGTCATCGGACTTTTCGCCGATCTTCCACGCCACGGTGGGCGCTACGGGGCCGGCGATGAGGTCGCAATCTTTGAATGCATTCTGGAAATCGTCGGCAATCATGCTGCGGATCTTTTGCGCCTTCAGGTAGTACTCATCGTGGTATCCCTTGGACAGCACATACGTGCCAATCATGATGCGGCGCTTGACCTCGTCACCGAACCCTTCGGCGCGGGTCTTCTTGTACATGTCGGCCAGGTCACCAAACTTGTCGGCGCGGTGGCCGAATTTCACGCCATCAAATCGGCTTAGATTCGAGCTGGCCTCGGCTGGCGCAATGATGTAGTAAACGGGTATGGACAACTCGGTACGCGGCAGCGTGATCGGCACCAGCTTGGCGCCCAGCTTTTCGTATTCCTTCAGCGCTGCGTCGATGGCTGTGCGCACATCGGGCGCCAGGCCTTCGCCAAAAAACTCCTTGGGAATGCCAATGCGCAGGCCGTCAATGGAGTCGTTCAGCTTCAAGGAATAGTCTTCGGCCGGCACGTCCAGCGAGGTCGAATCGCGATCCACATCTGGGCCACACATCGCCGACAGCAGCAGCGCGCAGTCTTGCGCCGAGCGCGCCATAGGCCCGGCTTGGTCTAGGCTGGAAGCAAACGCCACCATGCCGTAGCGCGATGCGCGGCCATAGGTGGGCTTGATGCCAGTGATGCCGCAGAACGATGCGGGCTGGCGGATCGATCCACCGGTGTCGGTGCCCGTTGCAGCAGGCGCCAAACGCGCTGCCACCACGGTAGCGCTGCCACCCGACGAACCACCCGGAATGCGGGTCGTGTCCCACGGATTGCGCACGGGCTTTACTGTGTCGTGACCCACTGCGGCAATGGCTGAGTTCTCATTGCTGGAGCCCATCGCAAATTCGTCGCAATTCAGCTTGCCCAGCGTAACCACGCCTTGTGCGGCTAGCTTGGCGACCACGGTCGCATCAAATGGCGAGCGGTAGGTCTTCAGCATGCGTGACCCAGCCGTGGTGACGAAGTCTTTGGTCACAAAGATGTCCTTGTGCGCGATGGGCACACCTTCCAGCGTGCCGGCCGTGCCATTCGCAATGCGCGCATCGGCGGCGCGGGCCTGGGCCAGAGTGGTGTCGGCATCTATGGCGACAAAGGCACCCAGATCGGCATGGGCGGCGCTGCGGGTCAAAAAGTGCTGGGCCAGTTCAACGGCGGATACTTTTTTGTCGCGCAGTGCCTGGGTCAGGGCGTGCACACTCTGGTCGTGCAGTTCTGCGGAGGATGGGGTGGAGGTAGACATCGTCATCGTGTGTTTTGCAAAATTACTCACTCAATCACCTTGGGCACCAAGAACAGCCCGTTTTCGACCGCCGGTGCGCTGCGTTGGTTCGCTTCGCGCTGGTTGGGCTCACTGGCCACGTCGTCTCGCAAACGCAAGGCAAAGTCGTTCATTGCCACGACTGGATGGGCCAGGGGCTCCACGCCAGTGGTATCTACCGCGCGCATTTGCTCCACGATGTCAAAAAAACCATTCATTTGCGTGAGCATGCGCTCACTCTCGGAGGGTGCCAGCTCCAGGCGCGCCAAATTGGCAATTCGGGCAATATCGGTAGATGTCAGTGACATGGTGTGCGTTGGGTTGAAACCAAAGGTAATTCGGTGCCAAAGGCTCAGTTTAGAGAGGGGTGTACAAAGGCAATCGGTTATTATCCCGTCTTTGGCGTAGGTGCTGCAAAGTCACCTGAATTGACGCCAAACTCACGACTATTTAACGAAAAACCGTGGTGATGGGGGCCGAAGCGCTTCCCGTGCCCGAGAGGATATGTAATGTTTGGATCTTTCCGTCGGTACTTTTCCACCGACCTGGCCATTGACTTGGGCACGGCCAACACCCTGATATTTGTACGCGGTCAGGGTATTGTTCTGGACGAACCCTCGGTCGTCGCCATCCGCCACGAAGGTGGCCCCCAAGGCAAAAAAACCATACAAGCCGTTGGCAAGGAAGCCAAGGCCATGCTGGGCAAGGTTCCCGGCAATATCGAAGCCATTCGCCCGATGAAAGACGGCGTGATTGCCGACTTCACGGTCACCGAGCAGATGCTCAAGCAGTTCATCAAGATGGTGCATCCGCGTGGCATTTTTCGCCCCAGCCCCCGCATCATCATTTGTGTGCCCTGCGGCTCCACCCAGGTTGAGCGCCGTGCCATCCGCGAATCCGCATTGGGTGCCGGCGCCAGCGATGTGTACCTGATCGAAGAACCCATGGCGGCGGCCATCGGTGCCGGTCTGCCCGTATCGGAAGCCAGCGGCTCCATGGTCGTGGACATTGGCGGCGGCACTACCGAAGTCGGCGTCATCTCCCTAGGCGGCATGGTTTACAAGGGCTCGGTCCGTGTTGGTGGCGACAAGTTCGACGAAGCCATCATCAACTACATACGCCGCAACTACGGCATGTTGATCGGTGAGCCCACCGCCGAATCCATCAAGAAGCAAATCGGCTCGGCCTTCCCCGGCTCGGAAGTCAAGGAAATGGAAGTCCGCGGACGCAACCTGTCCGAAGGCGTGCCCCGCAGCTTCACGATTTCTTCCAACGAAATCCTGGAAGCCCTGACCGACCCGCTGAACAACATCGTCTCCGCCGTGAAAAACGCGCTGGAGCAGACACCCCCCGAGCTGGGTGCCGACATCGCTGACCGCGGCATGATGCTGACCGGTGGTGGCGCACTGTTGCGTGACCTGGATCGCCTGCTGGCCGAAGAAACCGGTTTGCCGGTGCTGGTGGCCGAAGACCCACTGACCTGTGTGGTGCGCGGTTGCGGCATCGCGCTGGAGCAGATGGAGCGTTTGGGCTCCATTTTCACCAGCGAATAAGTAGTCGGACACAGCGATGCCACTTGGTACGCTGGACAGAGATCCTCCTCCCTTCTTCCGGCAGGGGCCGTCGGCCTTGTCGAAACTGGCCGTGTGCAGTGCGCTGGCCTTTTTTCTCATGGTCGCGGACGCCCGCTTCAAGGTCATGCAACCGCTGCGGGTGGTGCTGGCCACCGTGCTGTATCCGGCGCAGTGGTTGGCCCTGCGCCCGGTGCTGCTGTACCAGCATGCCAGCCAGTATTTCTCTTCTTTGACGACGGCGCAGTCCACGCAACAGGAAGTTCTCCGCAAGCATAGCTTGCAGTCGCAGCGTGCCAATCAAGTGGAGCAGATGTCGCTGGAGAATGTGCGCCTGCGCAAGCTGCTGGGCCTGCGCGAACGCCTGGAGTCACCGGCGATGGCCGCGCAGGTGATCTACGACGCAGCCGACCCCTTCAGCCGCAAGGTCATCATCGACAAGGGCATGGCGGACAAGATCAGCCTGGGCTCACCCGTATTGGACGAGTCCGGCGTGTTGGGTCAGGTGACCCGTGTCTACCCGCTGGTCAGCGAGGTGACGCTGATTACTGACCGCGACCATGCCATCCCCGTGCTGAACACCCGCACCGGCGCGCGCGGCGTAGCCTTTGGTGATGTGTCTCTGCACGTGGATGCCATGGAGCTGCGTTACACCGCCGCTAATGCGGATGTTGTCGAGGGTGATTTGCTGACGACCAGCGGCGTGGATGGTGTCTATCCTCCGGGTCTGCCGGTTGCACGGATCCAAAAAATTGAGCGTCGTGTGGACACCGTGTTTGCCCGCATTTACTGCGTGCCACTGGCCATGGTGGCTGGTGCTGCCCATGTCGTTGTGCTGGAGCCTACCAATACGCAGATGCCCGCCCGCCCGGCACCGGATGTGCCCGCGGTAGTTTCTCGACGTGGAGCCTCCCGATGATCATGCGCCCCGGTCAGCAGCTGCTGCTGCCCGCAAACCCTTTCTTCATCTGGGCCAGCCTGATTGCTGCCATGCTGGTCAACATGCTGCAAAACATGGGTCTGTGGGGCCGTGCTGCGTGGACTCCAGACGTGCTGGCAGTGGTGCTGGTGTTCTGGACGGTGCACCAGCCATTGCGCGTCAGTATTGGCGGCGCCTTCGTGTTTGGATTGTTGATGGATGTGCACCAGGGGGGGCTGTTGGGGCAGCATGCCATGGCCTATACCGTGCTCAGCTTTTTTGCCATCACCGTACACCGACGCCTGTTGTGGTTTTCGGTGCCTTCGCAGGCGGCGCAAGTTCTTCCTCTGTTCGCCGTGGCCCATGCAGTGGAACTGGCGGTGCGTATGTTCAACGGCGGCACCTTCCCGGGCTGGTGGATGTTTTTGGCACCGGTTGCAGAAGCACTGCTGTGGCCGGTGGCCAATTTGCTGCTTTTAGCTCCGCAACTGCGCGCGCCCGACCCGGATGCCAACCGTCCGCTATAACTCTATGGCCCCCACGTTTGCCACTGCGTGTGCTGCACTGCCCCCCGAGGGGGCGCTCCTTGCTTGGGGCGGCCCGGCGCTGCGTCGTCCATGACCGAAATACGCAATGTCGAAGCGGACCTGGCGCGTTTTCGCACCCGCGTGTTTGCGGTCAGTGTGGCGGTGCTGTTCTGCTTTGCCTTGCTGGCGATGCGCCTGGTGTACCTGCAGGTGGTGCGCCACGATGACCTGCGGGCGCAGGCAGAGAGCAACCGCACCTCCATCGTGCCCATCGTTCCCAATCGCGGCCTGATCGTGGACCGCAACGGGGTGGTGCTGGCCAGCAATTACTCGGCCTACACGTTGGAAATCACGCCATCCAAGACCCAGGGGCTGGAGCAGACCATCGATGAGTTGAGCAAGGTGATGGAAGTGACGGCGCGGGACCGTAGGCGCTTCAAAAAGCTGATGGACGAGTCCAAGAGTTTCGAGTCTCTGCCGATACGCACGCGCCTGACCGACACCGAGGTGGCACGTTTTGCGGCGCAGCGTTTTCGTTTTCCCGGCGTCGAGATCAAGGCGCGTTTGTTCCGCAACTATCCGTACGGCGAACTGGCCAGTCATGTGGTGGGTTACATAGGGCGCATCAACCAGGCGGAGAAAGCCAAGATCGAGGACGACGACAACCAAGCCAACTACCGGGGCACTGAATACATCGGCAAACTCGGCGTGGAGCAGAACTTCGAGCAACAGTTGCACGGAACCACCGGCGTCGAGCGGGTCGAGACATCGGCCGGCGGGCGCGCGGTGCGCAAGCTCGCCAGCACCCCCTCCACACCGGGCAACATGCTGGTGTTGTCCCTGGATGTCAAACTGCAAAAACTGGTGGAAGACATGTACGGCGACCGCCGTGGCGCCCTGGTTGCAATTGATCCACGCAATGGCGAGGTGCTGGCCTTCGTGTCCAAACCCACTTTCGACCCCAACCTGTTTGTCGACGGCATCGATACCGAAAGCTGGGCCGCGCTGAACGAAGACCCCGACAAACCACTGCTGAACCGTGCGCTGCGCGGTACCTATCCGCCAGGCTCGACCTACAAGCCGCTAATGGCGATGGCGGCACTGAACAGTGGCAAGCGCGCCGCCAATGTGGTGATCCAGGACAACCTGACCTATAGCTTTGGAGGCCGCACCTTCGGTAGCCCCGAGGCTGACCGCCCCGGCCCCAAGGACATGCGCTTGGCCATTGTTGGCTCCTCCAACGTTTACTTCTACAGCCTGGCCAACGAGATGGGCGTGGACCTGATCCACGACCAGCTGGAGCCCTTTGGCCTGGGACGCCACACCGGCATCGATCTGATGGGTGAGGTCACCGGCGACCTGCCATCACAGGAATGGAAGCGCAAGCGATTCAAAAAGGCCGAGCACCAAAAATGGTACGCAGGCGAGACGATCTCGCTGGGCATAGGCCAGGGCTACAACAACTTCACGATGTTGCAAATGGCCACCGCCTACGCGACCATCGCCTCCGGTGGCCAGCGTTACAAACCCCGCCTGGTGCGTGAGATCAAGGACAGCGTTCACCACACCACCCAACGGGTCGCCAGTGATGCGCTCGAACCGCTGCCGCTGAAACCGGAACACGTGGACGTGATCCGCAATGCCATGCACGGCGTCACGGTGGAGGGCACCTCGGCCAGGGTATTCGCTGGCGCCGGTTACACCAGTGGCGGCAAGACCGGCACGGCCCAGGCCGTCGGCCTGCGGGCGGGCGAGAAGTACAGCAGCGTCAAGGCCGACGAAAGCAAGCGTGACCACTCCCTCTACGTTGCGTTTGCGCCGGTCGAAAACCCGACCATTGCGCTGGCCTTGATTGTGGAGAATGCCGGCTGGGGCTCCGGTTCTGCCGCACCCATCGCGCGACGCGTTTTCGATTACTGGCTGATGGGCCAGTACCCGAATGACGAGGACATGGCCGCGGTTCGCAAGGGGCAGGCCATGGCGCCCATCGGCAAGCCACTGATTGCCGCCCAGGTGCCTCTGCCACGCGCCGGTTCCAGCATGGCCGCTGTGCCTTTGGCCTCCATCGGCTCGGTGGCGGTGCCGGCGAGTGCCCCGGTCAGCAAACCCAGCACCCCCCGTTAAGGTCGCTGGGCCTAGCGCAGGAACGCGTCGTAGCTGGTCTTCAGAATCAGCGCCGACACCACGGCAATAAAAACACCGCGCACAAAGCCCGTACCATGTTTCAGCGCCAGGTGGGTGCCGGCCAGGCTACCCAGGATATTGGCGATCGCCATTACCAACACAAAGTGCCACCACACATGGCCTTTGTAGGCAAATAGCAGAATGGCAGCCAGGTTGGACGCTGTGTTGAGCAGTTTGGCGCTGGCCGATGCGTTCAGAAAGTCATAACCCAAGAGCCGTACCAGCAGGAACACAAAAAAGCTCCCGGTGCCCGGGCCAAAGAAGCCGTCGTAAAAACCGATGACCGCGCCAATGGCGCTGGCGATCAGGGCTTCGCGCTGGCCCACAAAGCGTGGCGCGTGGTCGCGGCCCAGTTGTTTCTTGGCCAGCGTGTAACCCAAAACCAGCACCAGCACCACCGGCAAGGCCTTGCGCAAATACTGCGGCGACACCACGGTGACCAGCCACGCGCCACCCATGGATGCTGCAAAACACACGATGGCTGCAGGCACCAGCGCATGCCAGCGCATCCGAACACGTTTGCTGTACTGCACCGTGGCAATGGCCGTGCCCCAAACCGATGCACCCTTGTTGGTGCCGAACAAGGTAGCAGGGTGGGCGTTAGGGAAAGTGGCGAACAGTGCGGGTACCAGAACCAGGCCGCCACCGCCGACGATCGAATCCACAAAACCGGCCAGCAGCGAGGCCAGCGAGACAATAAGCATTTCCATGCCGTAATTCTCGCATTGCCGTCCCGCTGCTATTTGCTATCAAATATATAGTGATAGTGTCATATTACGCGGGGGCTACAAGTCGAATCTACTAAAACGTTTCAGTCGTCGTGGTAGTACTGCACACCGGGCTCGGCGCGGCGCACCACGTTCTGTGCGTCCAGGTAGACCCAGTAAAACATGTCCTGTCCGTTGGACCAACGGTAGGTCAGGATATCGCCCGGCCAGTGGGCCGCATGTTCTACCGACGCCGGTGGGCCAAAGGCGCGCTCCACATCTGCACGGGTCCATTGGTCGACGCCTATGCGCTGGAACTCCTGCGCGACCAGCATCTGGCGAAACTGCACGACACGGCCGCTGCTATCCAGATCCACATTGAAGACCTGCTGCCCTGCCGGTTGGTCCGAATACTGCAGCCGCGTGCCGGCATCCAGCGACAGCACCCGGCTGGGTTGGCCCATACGTGTGACCACCTCGTCGCGTGACATGCCGGGCTGCACGGCGGTTGAGGCGCATGCGCTCAAGCCCAAGGCCACAAGCGCAGCGGATGTTGGGTGAAGGAGGAATCTGTACATGTTCGGCTCTCCTGGTGGGGACCGAACCATTCTGGCCGCGAACACCCGCGCGCGCAGAGGGCGAAAAAAAAGCACTGACTGGGTCAGTGCTTTTGTGAGCTGCATCTCAAGGTGGATGCAGAAATTGTTGCTTGTTGCTTACCGTCTCCTCGGTTCGCTTCTTCCATCTGGCTCTTTGCAGTTGCCGTCTAACCTTTGAGTGCCGCAACTGTATCAACGACCACGGCGCTTGCGCATCGGGATTAACCCTTCATTGGGTTGCCTGCGCTGCGTCTTCCATGATCCATTGTGCTGCCTTCTCGGCAATCATCAGGGTGGGGGAGTTGGTGTTGCCGCTGGTGATCAGCGGCATCACGCCCGCATCCACCACGCGCAGGCCGGCTACACCGTGCACCCTGAGGCGCGCATCCACCACGGCCATGGCATCGTCCGCACGGCCCATCTTGGTGGTGCCCACGGGGTGGAAGATGGTGGTCGCAATGTCACCGGCCAGCTTGGCCAGTTCAGCATCGGTCTGGAATTGCACGCCGGGTTTGTATTCCTCAGGCTGGTACTTTTGCAAAGCCGGTTGCGCGACGATGCGGCGTGTCAGGCGCAGCGAGTCGGCGGCAATTTTTCGGTCTTGCTCCGTGCTCAGATAGTTGGGTGCGATGGCCGGCGCGTCTTCAAATTGTGCCGATCGGATATGCACCGTGCCCCGGCTCGTGGGGTTCAGGTTGCAGACGCTGGCGGTGATGGCGTTGAAGTTGTGCAGCGGCTGGCCAAAGGCGTCCAGGCTCAGGGGCTGCACGTGGTACTCCAGGTTGGGGTAGGGCTGGTCGGGGTCGCTGCGGGTGAATGCACCCAGCTGGCTGGGCGCCATGCTCATGGGGCCGGAGCGTTTGAATGCGTATTCCAGCCCAATCTTGGCTTTGCCGAATAAGGACTGCACCTGCGTATTCAACGTGGTCGTGTTCTGCACCTTGAAGACCGCACGAATCTGCAAGTGGTCTTGCAGGTTTGCACCGACACCGGGCAAGTCTTTCTGCACCGGAATGCCCAGGACCTGCAGCCGTTGGGCCGCACCCAGGCCGGACAGTTGCAGAATCTGCGGTGAGCCGATGGCGCCCGCGCACAAGATGACCTCGGCCTTGGCCGTGGCCTCCACCATGCTTTGTCCATCCCACACATGCACACCGGTGCAGCGCAACGGGGTGGTGGCGGTGGCGGGTTCTATCCGCAGCTTGGCAACCTGGGCGCTGTTCCATAGTTCGAAGTTGGGCCGCGCGTAACAGGCAGGTCGCAGAAAGGCCTTGGCCGTGTTCCAGCGCCAGCCGGCTTTCTGGTTGACCTCGAAGTAACCCACTCCCTCGTTGTCGCCGCGGTTGAAGTCGTCGGTTGCTGGTATGCCGGCCTGCACGGCGGCCTGTGCGAAGGCGTCCAACACATCCCAACGCAGACGTTGTTTCTCCACCCGCCATTCGCCGCCGGCGTTGTGGTGGCGCAGCAGTGTGCGGTACAGGCTGCCGTCCTTCTGCATCAGCTGGGGTGCCACGCCGCGTGCGCCATGCACTGTGCTGGCGCCCTTATGGTGGTCTTCGTGCAGCATGAAATAGGGCAGGTTGTGCTCCCAGCCCCAGGTGGTGTCGCCTACCAGTTGGGCCCAGTTGTCGTAGTCACGCGCCTGGCCGCGCATGTAGATCATGCCGTTGATGCTGCTGCAGCCGCCCAGCGTCTTGCCTCGGGGGTAACGCAGCGCGCGGCCGTTCAGCCCGGCATCTGGCTCGGTGCTGTACAGCCAGTCGGTGCGCGGGTTGCCTATGCAGTAGAGGTAGCCCACCGGGATGTGGATCCAGTGGTAATCGTCCTTGCGGCCGGCCTCGATCAGCAGCACGCGTTTGGAGGAGTCGGCGCTCAGGCGGTTGGCCAGCAGGCAGCCTGCAGTGCCGGCGCCGATGATGATGTAGTCAAACGTGGTTTCGTTCATCACACCATCGTAAACCACGCATGGCACGGGAATCCTGACAAGGTGGGGCCTGCGCTTGGGTGACAATGCAATACATTCCCCCGACCTCGCAACACCTTATGGACCCCACCGATCTGGCGCTTCGCTTTGCCGTGGCTATCGGGCTTGGCATTCTGCTGGGTCTTGAGCGTGAGCGCACCAAGGGTGGTGAAGGTGGAGCTGGTGTGCGCACCTTTGCGCTGATTGCACTCAGCGGCGCTATTTCTGGGTTTCTGGGTGAAGGCCTGGGCCTGGTGTGGATGGCGCTGGCTTTGTTTGTTGCTGTGGCGGCCCTGGTGGTGGCCATGTACGTGGTCACAGCGCGGCGTGGGGACATTGGCGTCACCACCGAAGTGTCAGCACTGCTTGCTTTTGTGCTGGGCCTGTTGTGCAGTTATGGCCAATTGCAACTGGCGAGTTGGATCGCGGTGGCCATGGCCCTGTTGCTGGCGCTGAAGGACTGGCTGCACCAGTTGGCCAGCCGCATCCACAGCGCAGATGTGGAGGCCACGCTCCAATTCTGCATCGTCACACTGATCGTGCTGCCACTGGTGCCGGACGTCAATTACGGGCCACCACCGCTGGACGTGATCAACCCCTACAAGATTTGGTTGATGGTGGTGCTGATCTCGGCGCTGAACTTCAGCAGCTACCTGCTGATCAAGGTGGTGGGTGCCGAACACGGTATTGGTATTGCTGGCCTGCTGGGTGGCCTGGCCTCTAGCACAGCGGTCACGCTGGGTTTCTCACAGCGCAGCCGGCAGGAAGGGGAGGACGCGTCGGCGCTGGCCTTGGGCATTGTGCTGGCTTGGACGGTGATGTTCTTCCGCGTTGCCATCATGACGGCGCTGATCAGTTGGGAGTTGGGCCGCCAGATCGTATGGGCCATAGGGTTGCTGTGTGTGGCCAGCCTTGCTGCGTGTTACTGGCTGTGGCAGCGCAACCGGCGCCGCGAGCGCGGCGAGGTCAAACCGGGGAGCAACCCGTTCGAGCTGGACGCCGCCATCAAGTTTGGCCTGCTGTTTGGTGTCATCTTGCTCATCTCCAAGGCGGCGCAGGTTTACCTGGGCGACGCGGGGCTGTACCTGGCGGCCGCCGTCGCCGGACTGACCGATGTAGACGCCATCACACTGGCCATGGCCAATCTGGCGCAGGGTGACACCTCGCAGTTGCATGTTGCCGCGCGCGCCATCGTCATCGCCGTCATGGCCAACACGATGACCAAATGTGGCATGGTCATTGGGCTCGGGTCCCCCGAGCTGCGTCGTATCACGTTGCCGATTGCAGTGGTCTTGCTCTTTACGGGCGCGGCGGGCGCGACGTTGTTGGTGTAAAAGCCGCCCACCACGGTCCAGGTCTACGCCACCGGGTTGAGCCGCTTCACCCCCGCGACAAAACGTTGCAAAGTCTTTGACAGCACTCCACGTGGGATCATGATCTCGATCAGCTGGAACTGGCCGCGTGTCGCAAAGGCGTGGTCCAATGCTGCCTTCAGTTCGGCACGGGTATGCACCCGAACCCCAGCACCGCCCATGCCGACCGCCATGTGGGCAAATCCCCATTCGTCCAGGTCGGTAAATTTGGACTCGGGCTGGAAGGTGTGCAGCATCTCCCACCGGGCATTGTTGAACACCAGCACGATGGGATCCCAGCCGTAGCGTTTGCAATTGCCAAGTTCCCAACCCGTCATCTGGAAAGCGCCATCCCCCACCAGTATCAGTGGGCGCTGGCCGGTCTCGGCCTGCAGACCCAGACCGGCTGGCACGCCAAAACCCATGGTGGCGTAGTAGCCCGGGCCCAGCAGCGCGGTATGGTCGATGTCCATGGCGGTGAACAGGCAGTCGCCCACGTCTGAAGCGATAGGCATGCGGCCATGGGTAGCCATCAGATCGTTGATGGCGGTTGCGATATCGTTGGGGGCGATAGGTGCGCCATCGGCCACCAGCCCACGGGGGAACACCTGGCGGGTCACGGCATAGTGCTTGTCCGTGGCTTGCACCCGTAGCAGCAAATGGTCTACCAAGGCAGGCAAGCTCACATTGGCATAGCTGTGGTGGCCGATGCTCAGTTGTGCATCGAACGCCAGGATGGCCTTGCGCATGTCTATGGTTTTTTCCGACACGGCAAAGTTGGTGTCGCAGACGATGACCCCCAGCATCAGCAACGCGTCTGACGATTCCACCAGTTGTGTAACCTCCGGCAGGCCCGCCACCCCCATATAGGTACCGATCAGCGGTGCGTTGGCTTCAGCCAGCAAACCGCGCCCCATAAAGGTCGTGACAACGGGCAGCCCCAGGCGGCGCGCGAGCTCGGCTACCTTGCTCTCCAGTCGGAAGCGTCGCACCTCGACACCCACCATCATGACCGGCGCCACCGCTTGAGCCAGGCGCTGCAAGACTTCATGCACGCATGCATCGAGTTTGTCTGCATCCAGCACGGGCGCAGGCAAGGCTGGTACGGGCAGACAGTCAACGCCCACCATGTCGCGGGGCAGTTCTATGTAAACCGGACGAGAGTGGAGCCTGCAGTTGGCCAACACACGGGCGATATCGGCCGGAGCGCGCGCAGCATCGTCTAGGCGGGCATGGTCGCAGGTGATTTCTTCAAAGATCAGGCGCTGGGAATCCAGGGTCTTGACCTGGTGGTGTAGCAACAGGCCGGATTGCGCCTCGCCTTTACCTGGCCCGCCAGATAACACGACCAGCGGTGATTTTTCGGCATAGGCCGAGGCAACCGCATTCACGAGGTTCAAGGCGCCCGCGCCGTAGGTCACGGCCGCCACACCCAGCGCACAATTGGCACGCCCTGCAGCGTCCGCCGCAAATCCCAAACTAGGCTCGTGCGACAGAGTGTGCAAGGGCAGGATGGCGGAGCTTTCAATGATGCGGAAGAACGGCAACGCAAAGTCACCGGGAATGCCAAAAACACGGGTGGCGCCGTGCGCCTTGAGCGCATACAACAGGGATTCGGTGATGTTCACGGTGCAGCTCCGTCACGTAGTAAAGATGCAAAAGTATGCGTCTTTACGTCTGCACGGGGTAAGCGTTATGAACACCATTTCTCCACTGCGATGCACGTTTTGTGCGCGCTGTGCTGCAGACTAATGCAGATTTCCCGACGGCGCCTGTCGCCAACACAACGATACTCTGTGAGAACTTTTTAGGAGTATAAATGGTAGTGAGAAAACCGTTTGCATCGCAGCTACGGCGGTACAGCCTCAACATGGCCTTGGGGTTCTGCTTCATGGTGTTGTTTTCGACTGCATTTGCGGCGTCACGCTTGGTGGTTTCCGAAAAGGCAGACAACGTCCAAATCGAAATGCTCCCCGAGAATGGCAACCAGAGTTGTGCGTCTTCTGGTGAGATTCCATTCGCACCAGAACTTGGAATCCAACGCACTGCAGATGCGGTGTACCTGCAGCCGCTGAACTCCGAGGTTGGCGAATCGGCGGAGTACCTGAAAGCCGCTCGGCAGGGTGGTGGCATCTACATGTACCTTCCCTACTTCAGACCGGGCGGCAGGTGTGCGGGGGCCGACTTCATCGTCAAGGCGCGCCACATTTTGTGGGATGGAACGTGGTATGCCGGGGAGTTAATAATTCCTGCCGCCGCAACGTCCGGCAAGGCGGTATTCTTCACGAATGAAGCCTCGCCCAAGATCGTTGGCGGTATTTACTTCGGTCCCGATTTCTCGGCCGCGACAACGGAGCGCCTGCGGTTGTCCTTCATAAAGATCCTGGAGTTCTACCAGTCGGCCCTGGCGGTGGACCCCATGAAGAATGTGGGTGTTGTTGCGGTGATAAGCCGTAACAACGGTGGGTACTTCGGGTTTGGGGGTGACTCGCTGAATATCATTCGCATGAGTTTTGACAATCCCAAGCCACAGCATGTTCCCGAATTTGAAACCGTATTCCCACGGACGTTTGCACATGAGCTGGCGCACAAGTTGCAGCGAGATTTCTTGTTTTCGATTCCGCAGGGTCGATACATTTCTGAGGGCAGTGCAGACTTTATCAAGACCATCGTGCTGCTTGACTCGGGCGTCATTCAAGCGGTTGAAGCCAGAGGCATTGTCGAAAAGGCTTTGGCGGATTGTTCCAAATTTGCGTCCACGCTGTCGATGCAGGCAAAGATCGTACAACGCTCCCACAATTACCGCGAGCCCTATGACTGTGGCATGGTCTATTACTTCGCGTCTTACTACTCGTCCGGTCTGACGGGGCCAGAGTTCGTGGCGTCCTTGCGGATGGCGCTGTCTGGCAAGCAGACATACAGTGCCCAGTGGGAATCGTTGTGTTTGCTGTTTGAACCAAGCTGCCGAAACGAAAGACTGCGTGACCTTGTTGCCGACCAGAAGCAGTTCTCACCGCAAGCAAATTGGCTGGCGACGCAACTTCAAACACGTTGGCTGCCATCCATCAGAAGCACGGTTGCACAGTAAGGGAAGTACGCGGACCCGAGTGATTAAGCCAAATTCCTGCCCAACTTTAGATTCATCGGCTGTCGGGGTTGGCTCACCGATTGCTGATTCGCCGGGGTCTTGGCAACCTGAAACGTATTTACGAGGTCAGAAATATGCTGAGCCTGCTCTTGCAAGGTCACACCCGAGGCAGCGGTTTCTTCGACCAAGGCTGCATTTTGTTGCGTAAGCTGGTCCATGTGTGAAACAGCCTGATTAATTTGCGCCAAACCACCACTCTGTTCATTGGAGGCCAGGCTGATACGTCCCACCATGTCGCTTAGGCCGCGGATGGAAGCTACAGTTTCTTCCATGGTGCTGCCGGCGGAACTAACCAGTCGCGCGCCCGACTCGACCTGACTAACGCTGGTCGCAATGAGGTTCTTGATTTGCTTGGCAGCCTCCGCGCTACGCTGCGCCAACGCGCGTACCTCAGTGGCAACGACTGCAAACCCCCGCCCCTGCTCGCCTGCTCGGGCTGCCTCTACCGCTGCGTTGAGGGCCAGGATATTGGTTTGAAAGGCGATGCCGTCGATGAGCGAAGTAATCTCCTCGATCTTTTTGCTGCTGGTGGCAATGTCGTTCATTGTTGCCACAATTTGGCCCATGGCAGTTCCGCCGGCGTGCGCCACCTCGCAAGCACGTTGCGCCAGGCCA
Source organism: Rhodoferax sp. (assembly GCA_043738115.1). Taxonomy (GTDB): domain Bacteria; phylum Pseudomonadota; class Gammaproteobacteria; order Burkholderiales; family Burkholderiaceae_C; genus Allorhodoferax. The sequence continues at coordinate 49,248 of JAYSZJ010000042.1, forward strand.
CTGGCATCGGATGCTTGGTCAGCGTTGCTGCGCACGGTGGTGGTCAGCGATTCCATGGAGCTCGCCGTTTGCTCCAATGCCGCGGCTTGTTGCTCGGTGCGTTGCGACAGTGCGCTGCTTCCATGTGCGAGTTCTTGCGAAGATTGCGCCAGCTGATTGGCGTTGCCGCGGAGTTCCCCAATCACCGTACTCAGGCTGTTGCGCATGGCCAACAACGCCGTGTTGAGCTGGCCGATTTCGTCGACACGGGTGTCGTCAATGGAGCCCCGCAAATCACGATCCGCTATTTGTTGTGCCAAATTGGCAACCTCAATCAATGGCTCCGTAATACTTTTGGATATGCCGCGCGTCATCCAGAAAATGCCAACCGTCATCGCGATCAGCAAACCTATTACCGTCCAAGTTGTTTGGCGTAGCGATGTGACCCGGTGGTTGAGTAACGCGGCCAAGGCGTCCATTGCGGCGTCACCACTGGCAAACATCGAGTCAATAGTCTTGGTGTAGCTCGCAATGTAGTCCGCTGCCGGGAAAACAATTTCTTCCTTAGCGATCAACTCCTGCTTAGTGAGCTGAAGGGACTGTTCCACCTGACCCTTCAGACCGTTGATCTTCTCGGACAGTTCTTTTTTTAGCTCAGGGTTGGCATCGAAGCTCTTTTCGAACGCAAGCACCATGTTGGAGTGGTGATCAGACGCCAATTGCACCAAGCCGGCCAGCAGTGCCCGTCCAGCGGGGTCGATCTTCCCTTCCGCCAGAAAGCCAGCTCCGCGCGCCCGGGATTGCCCCAAGGCCTCAGTGGCAAGCGGAAGTTTGGCCAAACTGGCAGCGATCAAGAAGTAACTGTCTGCCTCAGGGTCCAGTATCAAGCCGGTACGGTCAATCAGTTGGTCCAGCAATTTGAAGTACACGGCTATCAGCTCACCATGCTTGCCACTGCTTTCGCCAGCCTTCAGCGATTTGGCGCCCACCGCATTCGACAAACTGCTCCATAACGTCTGTGACTCCTGCCAGTTCCTGCGCATGGCATCGGTCATGTCCACAGCGTCAAGCAGAAGCTTGAGTTTGAGAAACTGTTGCTGAACCTCCGAGTTCTTGGCCTCGCGCTTCGACGTGATTTGCGCGTTGCCACCCAGTTGTGCCGCTGACAAACCGCGATGGTGCTGGGTCAGTTGCGCCAGCTTGATGAGTTGTCGCACTGGTTCCACGCCGTTGAGTTCGCCCTCTGCAGACGCAGTTAAGGCCTGTGCCTGGCGAATTTGAAAATACGTCGGAATGCTGACAGCGATCAGTACCAAAGTGGTGAGCAGCTGAAGCTTGGACTTGATACTCAAGCGATCCAAAATAGCCATTTTTAACCCCTTATTGCGAGAAAATTCACTCAATAGCCGAGTTCTTCTATTGTTTTCTCGAACACCCAGCCCCCACGCCGTGGGTTCCCAAATCCACTGTCCAGCAGTGATGTTCCGCTTTTACTATGCGCCATTTACCGACAACGTACAAGGAAATAATTGAAGACTTGGCAACGCATTTCCTGGCAGCAAAAGTTATCCATCGCACAGACAACGTCTTATCCTGAGAGCTTCGCATTAGGACCTCGATGCGTCCGGCAAGGGCAGTCTGACGATGAACTTGATCGGATGCGCGCCCAGCTTGCCCGATGTGCGGTTCAACAGGTATAACGGCAGGATGGTGGCCGCACCGCGGTGATGCCTAGTCGATCAAATAAACAATTGAAGGGCAAGCAAAGATGAACTTCGGATACAACGGACTACTGGGTCTGCTGGTGTTAATAGGCGACATTTGGGCCATCATCAACATCGTGCAGAGTTCAGCCAGTAATGAAAAGAAGCTTATCTGGATAATCGCGGTGGTGCTGCTCCCGCTGTTGGGATTGATCCTATGGTTTTTTCTGGGGCCGCGCAAAGGGCGTTCTAGCTGAGCCGGAAGCCGGAATTCGACCGTATCGGGTGCTGTGCTCTTGACCGGCTGGTCATCGGTTCGCAGCCTAGCTGTGCATCCCTCTCAACGTCCTGCCAAAACGGAAGTCGCCCGTGCCGAATGTTCTCCAAATCGGGCCGATCGTCCTGCCCACGTCCCTCATCTTCATGCTCGTTGCAGTGGCCGCGGCCACATCCATTGGCAAACGGGTCGGCCGCAAGGCCGATGTCGACGTTGAAGCGATTCTGTTTCAGACCCTCGTCGTCGGCGTCGTAGTGGCGCGGCTGTGGTTCGTTCTGCATTTCAGCACGGGCTACCTGGCCTCACCGCTTGCAATCCTGGACATCCGCGACGGCGGATGGAGGCCAATGGCCGGGTTTGTAGCCGCTTGGCTGTTCGTACTTGGACGGCAGTTCAATCGGCCCGTTCTACGCAAACCGCTGCTGGCAGCTGTATTGGTAGCCACCGCAATTTGGGGCGGCGGCATATTTGCGTTGTCTCGTCCAGACCATGAGCAGAAACTACCTACCCTGACACTGAGTAGCCTGCAAGGTGCCAACGTTAGCCTTGTGCAGTTCGAGGGAAAGCCAACGGTAGTAAACATCTGGGCAACGTGGTGCCCGCCATGCGTGCGTGAAATGCCAGTCTTGCATGAGGCTCAGGTCCGAAATCCTGCGGTGAACTTCGTCTTTATTAACCAGGGCGAGTCTGCGCAGCGCGTCGGCGGCTGGCTGGCGGCGCGCAATCTGCCACTGCGCAATGTACTTCTGGACTCCGGGGGCCAGGCACTCGAAACCTTCAATCAGCGGGGACTTCCGACCACGCTGTTCTTCGATGCAAAGGGTCGGATGATAAGCACTCGAACTGGAGAGCTTTCAGCAGCAACGCTGGCCGAAAAACTGGAGACCATCAACTGACTTCACCCCCATTCACCATATGCCCCAGGCCCTTCAACTTTTCGCAACGACTGCCGCAGTGCTCTTTGGAGTCACCGCATCGGGCCAGGTCACCTCGGGCGTAGGTTGCGTTCAACCCATGGTGCGCTTGGCGGAACAGAGACGGATGGCCGATGAGGTGAACCTAGCACGCTCAAGCCCCGAGGCATATGCGCTCATTCTTGAGCAGTACTACCGGACACTGGGCAATGATCGGCTCCACAGGAGAGAAGGACGCACCCTGCGGATGATCGAGGGACGACCGGCTGTCAATGAGGCGATCACCTTCCTGAGATCGACCAAGCCCCTGCCTGCGTTAAATCTCAATTCCTGCCTATCTCAATCGGCCCAGGATCATGTCAACGGGACTGGGCCATCTGGCCAAACGGGCCATCGGGGTCGCGATGGAAGCGAGCCGTCTGAGCGGGCCACAAGGCGCCTGGGCTATCGCGCACACTGTGGCGAAAACATTAGCTACGGCCGGGACTCCGCGCGTGAGCATGTCATAGCCTTGATAGTTGACGACGGTGTCAAGTCCAGAGGACACAGAGTCAACATCTTTCGTGAGAGTTATCGTTCCATTGGCATCGGTGTTGGTAGCCACGCTCGATACCGAAACATGACCGTTCACGTGTTCTGCACAGACGATCTTCCGCCAATGTGACTAGACAAGCTTCTTGGCACGCAGCAGTCTCGCCAAGCCGCATTGACCAGACTGGCTCAGCGCTTCATCAGCTTCTTTGCTGGGTAGCAACTTTTCACGCAGGTCGTTCGCACGTTTTTCCCCATGGGATTTTCGCACTACAGCCACAACCTGTTCGAACTTGGACACATCGCTCTGACAAGCCACCGCCACGGAGGTAGGGCTAGCTATCGGAGCGTGGTTCTCAGCCTTGGCCTGTAGTGCCAGCAAACACAGTAGAGACAGTGAGAGGAAATTGCGTTTCATGGAAAGACTCCAGATGTAGTCGAAGGAAGTACGAAACGCTTCGTGAAAAGAATCTACACAGCGGCGTGTTCGAATGGAGAATTATGCGAACCGCACGTATCGCATTGATGTCATCACTGCACGGCTTTGTATCGCTTGTATCTTGCACAAGTTACCGCTATTCGTTGCCCAGTCTTGGTGGAGCGGGCCTAAACCCGGCATGAATGACCGGAAGCGGGGAGGCCGCCAACGTCGGCAGACACGCTAAAGTGTCGCCCATGCTCAACGAATTCGAAGTAACTGGCCGCGCCAGAACGCATGTCGTCCAGATTCCCGAACCCAGGTTCGCCGCGCAGCCCGAGGTTGTACAGGCCTTTCTCGCGATGCGCGCTGCAGCAGCTCAGGACGGTTTTGATCTTCATCCATTCAGTACCTATCGGGATTACGACGCCCAACTGCGGATCTGGAACAACAAATTCACCGGGAAGAAACCTCTCTACGACCTGGATGGAAATGTCCGGGACTTTGAATCACTCACTGAGCGCCAGATAGTCGAAGGCATCCTGCATTGGTCCGCACTGCCTGGTGGCAGCCGGCACCAATGGGGAACTGAAATCGATGTGGTCGAAGGGAACGCAGTGGCCGCAGGCTACTCACCCAAGCTCCTGCCTGAAGAGACTGGCGTTGGAGGAATGTTTAGGGAATTACACCATTGGCTGGACGAGAACATCGCCAGATTCGGATTCTTCAGGCCCTATAACTACTTCAAGGGTGGGATGTATCCGGAGCCTTGGCACCTGAGCTATGCACCCGCGTCGCTAGAAGCCATCAACTCCGTGACCGTTGAACTCCTTACCAAAGTGACCCGTGAAGCAGAAGTCTTTGGAAAGGACATCGCTTTAGAGTTGATGCCAACTATCTACGAAAACTACATCCTCAACTGCGTGGGGCCAGACGAGCAACGCCCTGTGGTGAACCTATGACAGGAGTCCGCATGCGTGCGCATTCGTCCTCCGAAGGTTATCGGACTGGAACGGTGGGTTGAGTATGGACGGCGCACGGGAGCTTTACCATGCCTTGTTGGAGTATGAGGGAACTGGGACTTACACAGAAGTGCTTCAGCCATGGCTAGTCAGCAATAGTGATGAGGCTCGATGGATTCAAGACTTTGGACGCCGCCAGGGTAGCCCCATACCCGAAGCGGACGCCGATGACTTATTTCGACTCTACGCACTGAACCGCGTCTGCGAGACACTAGTTTTGGGATTTCAGAAGGGACAAGCCGACGGCAGTAACTGGCCCGGTCCTGTCCTTAGCACCGCGGAATACGCTAGTTTCGTCGAAGCGGTCGGACTCACAATCGTTTACCCCACGCGCTACACACCGTTCCACCACGAGGTGGTCCACGTGGAAGTTAGCAAAGAGCTACTGAGCAGGCCGGTACTTCTATCGAGCCATTGGCCGTGCTTGATGATAGGAAGCATGCTGTTCATGAGAGCTGGAGCGACGGTCCTGGCCAATGAACATCAGCTGACGCCGGGCATTGCCGATGCCACAACGCTCTATTGGTCTCATCGGCGCAAGAACAGGCCCACGAGTGATCTTTCCAAAGGCTGGGGCAGCAACTCGCAGTGGAGAACGTGCCTACGCCGGGACTACCACGTTCAAGATACGTACCTCTTCAACGTAGATGGCAAATGCAACCTGACAGCGCTTCCGGAAGGGGCCATTGATGACTTCGGACTTACCAAAGCCGAGCGCATAGAACTGCTTGTCCACCGCAACTTTGTGACCACCAAGAGGCCGCATGACGACCTATGCCCATACGGCGATACTGTTTCAATCAATGAACATTCGACTCAAGGCGCGATGATGCGAACTTTGGGGGGCGTGGCATTCGACGATTTAATGGGCGTACGATGACTTGGCCAATTGTGTGGCTCGCCAGCGTTTTGCGGTGTACATTGAGCGGGGTGTCACCATGAAACTCACACAGATCAAAGCGCTCCAGCGCTCCTGCAAGGCGGCACTCGTAGTCGCGATGGGCTGCTTCGTTTTGCTTGGGGTTCAATCTCTGCTTTTTTCCGGTTCCTTCGGGGCGGTGGTATTTGCGGGTGCTCTTGCAAGTTTCATGACCGCAGTCTTTTTGCTCGGTGCCACTGCTTCCGCAAAGGCCTAATAGGGTCGGTGAACTGTATCGGGTGGGGCGATTGCGCAACGCGCTGCGATGTTTCAAGATTTCGCTGGAGACTGCCCCTTCCGATTGAGTAGCTTTTTTTGCCATGTTAGAGAAATGAATCTTCCAACCAGCCTGTTTTTGATAGCCATTTTGATCGCCGCATCAGCCTTCTTCTCGGTTGCCGAGATCTCTATGGCTGCGGCGCGCCGAACCAAACTGAGCCAATTGGCCGATGGCGGTGACCGCCGCGCCGCGCTAGTGCTGGCAGTACAGAACGCACCCGGACACTTTGTGACCGTGGTACAGATTGGGCTCAATACGATTGCCATCCTTGGAGGCATCGTAGGGGATGACGCCTTATCCCCGCACTTCAGCCAGGCGGTCTTATGGTTGGGCGTGGACCCAAGCGCCAGTGGCGCCCTGGCAACCACCTTGTCCTTTGTGAGTGTCACGACTCTGTTCATCGTGGTGGCCGACCTGGTGCCCAAGCGCTTGGGTATGAATGAGCCAGAGCGGCTGGCCATGTTGACGGTTGGCCCCATGCTGGCGCTCTCAACGGTGTTCAAACCCGTGGTGTTTTGCTTTAGCAAACTGGCGGACGCTTTGTCGCGTCGCCTTGGGCTTGCGCAAACCCGAGACGAGCGGGTCACCTATCTGGACATCCTGGCACTGACCGAGGCCGGTATCCAATCGGGGGCGGTCGCATCCGCTGAACAGCAGGTTATCGAAAACGTGTTCGAACTCGATACGCGCACCGTGGAGAGCGCGATGACGACCCGTGAACGCATCGTGTTTCTGGCCATTGGCGATGATGAGACCTTGCTGCGTACCCGGGTTGCCGAATCTCCGCATTCAACCTACCTCGTTTGCGGCGCAACCGGCATCGATGAGGTCATAGGTTATGTCGATGCAACGGACCTTTTTCAGCGCGTCTTGTGGGGAAAACCGCTCACCCTGTCACATTGCATTGATGGGGGGCTGATCAAAAAGGCTCTTGTTGTCCCGGACCGGCTGACCCTGGCCGAAATGCTGACGCAGTTTCGCCAGGCGCATGAAGACTTTGCGGTCATCGTCAACGAATACAGCATGGTGGTGGGCGTCATCACGCTCAACGACGTGATGAGCACGGTGATGGGCAGCATGGTGGCATCCCATGACGAGGAGCAGATCCTGCGCCGGGAGGATGGCAGCTTCCTGGCCGATGGCGTCACCCCGGTGGCGGATTTACAGAGGGTCCTGGGCTTGGCGGATTGGCCCATGCCTGGGCAATATGACACCCTGGCCGGATTTCTGATGGTGTCGCTGCGTCGCATTCCACGGCGCACCGATCACGTGCAGTGGCAGGGCTGGCGCTTTGAGGTGATGGACGTCGACAACAACCGGGTTGACCAGGTCATGATCTCGCGGCTTGTTGAGGCAAAGTAGGTTTGGCACCGCAGTGTTGAGGGAATCGGCCGAGTTGGCTAAAAACCGCAATTTGGCCTTCATTTGATAGACTCCCGTCGCTGTTTTCCCGTTTTCAACTGCGCTTTCATTTGTTAGGCCTCGCAAAGCCATGCGTAGCAGTTTTCGCTTCAAAGCCTCGCACTCGGATCGTCAGCAACTAAACGCAGCACCATAAAAACTGTTGGAGCCACCCTTGAGAATTTCTCGGTACATCACGAGCCACATCGAAGGCATTCTCGCCGAGTGGGATTCATTTGCGCAGACTATGACCCCTGCCGCGACCGTCATGTCGCGAGGAGCCCTGAGGGACCATGCGCGGCAGATGTTGGTGACCATCGCGGAGGACATTGACACAGCGCAAGACGAACCAGGGGGCGTGAACGTTTCGCCGGACCCCACTTCCGAAAGGTTTGCACGAAGCGCAGCCGCCATCCATGGAATTTTGCGTGAGGACAGCGGGTTCACACTGGTGCAACTCACGGCCGAGTTCAGGGCACTGCGGGCTCGCTTGCTTCGCTCCTGGCTTGCAGAAGTTGTCGAATTCGACAAGACAGTGACACGGGATATTGTTCTTTTTAACGACGCCGTCGACCAAGCGCTGGCAGATTCTGCTGTTACTTTCACGGAGCGTGGCAATGAAACCCGTGACCGCTTCCTTGCAATTTTGGGGCACGATCTGCGAACGCCACTTTCAGCAATCAGCATGTCCGGCCAACTGCTGGTGCTTTGTCCGGAGGACGCCAGCAAGAATGTGGATATTGGACAAAGGCTACTGAGAAGCGCAGCAATGATGACTGCAATGGTGAACGACTTGCTGGAATACTCACGTACGCAGCTTGGAGGAAAGATGCCTTTCGATCCAGCGCTGAGCAACATGGGAGAAATCGCACAAGGAGCCGTCCATGATGCGCGGCTGGCCAATCCAGAGTGCGAGCTGGAACTCGTTCTGCAAAACGATTTGTCAGGCTATTTTGATGCGGTTCGCATGCAACAGGTGATCATGAATTTGCTTGCCAATGCTGCCCAGTACCGTACGCCTGGAACCCCGGTCGCAATCCATGTGCGGGGCGAGGATGACGTTGTCACTGTCTCGGTGGCTAACCGCGGGCCTTTGATTCCAACCGACTCATTGAAGACCATCTTTAACGCACTAGTGCAGCTGCCGGCCAGTAGCGAAGTCGCTGGAAGACTGAGCACGAGCATGGGACTGGGGCTTTTCGTTGCGCGTGAAATAGTGTTGATCCACGGTGGAAAAATAGAAGCGACGTCGACCCTGGACCAGGGCACCGTCTTTCAGGTGACTATTCCGCGCGCATACCCCAAGAACCCCACTTGAGTTGCGAAGCCGTATGTTCCGCTGCAGCAATGCCTTTAAGCAAAATGTGCCACCAGCCCCCGCCAATAATCAGTCAGACGCTATAAAAATGGTAGTGGGCCAGTAACGGCTACTGCCCCGCCCATACCGGCTTGCGCTTCTCCTGGGGCGCTTTCTCTTCTTCCTTTGCGTCCTAGGGTCAGGTGCTAGTCTAGTGACCTATGTGTTGAACTTGGTATAGAAGCACCGGCTATGCGGAGTTTTTTTCGCAATGTCTTCGGGCAAATTCCAAGAACTCCTCGATGGAGTAGTAGTGGCTGACTTTGCCCCCGGGCTTATTGACTGACCACTGGTCAGGAGCAGTTCTGCGGACCGTGAAGCCATTCGCTCTCATTGAAGCGATACGGAGAGACATTTCTTCGTGCTCCAAATCAGGCCAGATAGTGAGATTGCTATACGACCCCGTAGTCTTTGCTGGTCTAAACGGCCTATCTGCCCATAAAGCCAGAGTCCAACCGATCACAAAAGACAGGCAGAGCACCCAGGGGAAGACTACAAGCATCAAGAGACCTATGCCTCGTTCCAGTAAGCCAATTCCGAAAGCCAACCATGCGCAATTGAAGAAGGCGACTTTGACCAGTACATGGAATGTGTTCCGGGTGAAGAGCATCAAAATCGCCAACAGGATTGAAAGGAACAGCGGAAGAACCAACAACCAGACCAGATCGTTACCGGAAGGGCCGACCATGCCAAGCCCCTCCGCATGCGAATGGGTGGCGAACAGTATGAGCGATGCTGGCACTGCAGTCCGGAGACTGGGAGTCAACCGCATTGCAGGCTCAATGCCCCGCCCATACCGGCTTGCGCTTCTCCTGAAATGCCTTCTGCCCTTCCTTGGCATCTTCGGTCAGCGTGAACAGCGCGATCTGGCTCTCGGTGAATGACATGCTTTCTTCAAACGCCATGGCTTCCACCTTCTTCATCGTGTAGAGCCCACGGCGTATCGCTGCGGGGGACTTGTCCAGCAGGCGGTCCAGGAGCCATTGCAGCTTGGCATCCACGTCATCATCAACATAGTTGACCAGGTTGTATTCCAGCGCCTGGGCCGAGGTGATGGGCTCCCCCGTCAGGCACATCTCGGCCAGCTTGCGCCGGGGGATCAGGTGCTGCAGCACGCTCAAGACCTGGGCCGGGAACACGCCAACCTTGACCTCGGGCAAACCAAATACCGCGTGGCTGGCGCTTACCGCCATGTCGCACATGCTCATCAGGCCCATGCCACCGGCCATACACGCGCCGTTCACGCGAGCGATCAGCGGGATGGTGCTGGCCTTGGCCACACGCAGCAGTTGCGCCAGGTGACCGTGGGGCTCGGAGTAGTCGGTTGTGAAGGCGTTGGCAGATTGCAGGTCGGCACCGGCGCAAAAGGCCTTGGTGCCCGCACCGGTGATGACGATGGCGCGGATGCTGCGCTGGGATTGGGCTGCGGTAATCGCCTGCGCCATGCCGGCTAGCACACCATGGCTCATGGCGTTGCGCCGCTCTTCCCGTGTGATGGTCAGCCACAGCACCGGGCCACGGGCTTCGACGGACAGCTCGGGGGTGGACGTGAATGAGGGAGTGCTGTGGTTGGCGGTCATGTGGTCTCCGGTGTGTTGTTGTGCGTCTGCATTTTCTCTCAGTACGAGGCGCCAGCCTGTACCATGCGAAGTCCTTACCCATACCACCTGACCAAGCCCTACGCCACCATGCCGGATACCCAGCCCCGCATAACTTTCGAGCCGGCTCCCGAGGGCATGCAGGCGAAGTTGCTGGGTTTGTGGACAGCCGAGAACCTGGCCGAGCCTGCGCACTGGGATGCTCTGCAGACCGCACTCGGTGCACTACCCCCCGAGTGGCGCGGCTGGCAATGGGATTTGCGAGGCGTGCAGCGCATGGACCACACCGGCGCGCAACTGTTGTGGAACGCCTGGTACCGCCAATGGCCGGATACCGCACACACCAGCCCGGCCCAGCGCGCCATGTTGGAGCGTGTGGCCCAGTTTTCATCGGTGCTGCCTCCGCGCAAACCCCAAACGGTTTGGGATTTATTCCTTCGCCTGGGCGCGGTTGTGGTGCGAGTGGAGGAACACGTGGTGGGCGCCGTGCGTCTGCTGGGCCAACTGTTGCTGGACGCCATCCAGTTGGTGCGTGCGCCGCGCGCGGGGCCGTGGCGCGATGTGTCGGGCCACCTGTACCGCATAGGCGCCACGGCCTTGCCTATCACTGCACTGGTGGGGTTTTTGATTGGTGTGGTGCTGGCCTACCTGATGTCGCAGCAGCTGCGCCAGTTTGGCGCCGATGCCTTCATCGTCAACATCCTGGGGGTGGCGCTGATCCGCGAGCTGGGACCGGTGCTGGCCGCCATCTTGATAGCAGGGCGTTCGGGCTCGGCCATCACCGCGCAGATCGGCGTGATGCGGGTCACCGAAGAGTTGGATGCGATGAAGGTCATGGGCATTCCCAAGGGCTTCAGGCTGGTGCTGCCGCGCGCCATGGCCATGGTGGTTGCCATGCCGCTGCTGGCGGTGTGGACCACGCTGGCCGCGTTGTTGGGCGGCATGTTGGCGTCGGACCTCGTGATGGGGCTGACGCCCGCCTATTTTGTGACAGCGCTGGCCAAGGCTGTGCAGGTGGCCAACCTGTGGCTGGCGGTGGGCAAGTCGGCCGTTTTTGGCCTGATGATTGCGCTGATTGGCTGCCACTACGGCCTGCGCATCAAGCCCAACACCCAAAGCCTGGGCGAGGGCACGACTGCTTCGGTGGTGACCTCCATCACCATGGTCATATTGGTAGATGCCATGTTTGCCGTGGTGTTCAAGAACGTAGGCATATGAACTTGAGCCCCCACGCTCCACCGTTGCACGGGTTGCTGCCCCCCGAGGGGGCTGACCTGCCTAGGGGCGGCCCGGCGGCAGGTCGCCCGCCCATCGTTGAGATCCGTGGCCTGTGGTCGGGTTTTCGCGTAGGCGGTGTGGAGACGCTGATCCACAAAGACCTGAACCTGGACATTGCGCAGGGTGAGTTGTTGTCCATCGTCGGCGGCTCCGGCAGCGGCAAGACCGTGTTGTTGCGCCAGATCTTGGGGCTGGAGACCCCCATGCGCGGCAGCATCACCGTGCTGGGGCGGCCGGCTGCCGAGCTGACACACGCCGGTGCCGCCAGCCGTGTGGGTATGTTGTTCCAGCACGGTGCCTTGTATTCGGCCTTTACAGTGCTGGAGAACATTGCCTTTCCGCTGCGCGAACTTAAAACGTTGCCCGAGGATCTGGTACGTGATGCGGTCATGGTCAAACTGCAAATGGTGGGGCTGGACCCGGCCCATGCCCACAAGATGCCGGCCGATTTGTCGGGCGGCATGATCAAACGTGTGGCGCTGGCGCGGGCCCTGATCATGGACCCACCGCTGCTGCTGCTGGACGAGCCCACCGCGGGGCTGGACCCGGATCGCTCCGACGCGTTTTGTGCACTGGTGCGGTCTCTGCACCAGGAGTTGGGCCTGACCGTGGTCATGGTGACGCACGATCTGGATACCATTTACGAGATCAGCACCCGCGTGGCGGTGGTGGCGGACAAACATGTGATCGTGAGTGCACCGCCGCGTGAGGTGATTGGCTTTGACCACCCCTTTGTGCGGAATTTTTTCCTGGGCGGGCGGGGACTGCGTGCGATGGAACTGCTGCGCCTGCACCCGACCGACGTGTAGAAAGAGAAGCTTATGGAAAACAAATCCCACGCCATTGGCGCCGGTGCCTTTGTGCTGGTGGTGGCTGCACTGTTGGTGGCGATGGCCGCTTGGCTGACACGCGACACCGGTGAACACCGCTTGTTTGAAATCTCCAGCCGCGAGGGGGTGACTGGCCTGCAGCGCCAGGCGGGCGTGCGCTACAAGGGCGTCACCGTGGGGCGTGTGCAGTCCATCGCACTGGACCCCGACACAGTGGGCAATGTGCGCATACGTATTGGTGTGGACGACAGCGCGCCCATCACCAAGTCCACCTTCGCCAGCCTGGGCTTTCAGGGTGTCACCGGCCTGGCCTTTATCCAGCTGGATGACGCGGGTGAATCCAAGGAGCCGCTGGTCAGCACGGGCGACACGCTGGCCCGTATTCCCATGCGCCCGGGCCTGATGTCGCGCCTGACGGACCAGGGGGGCGGACTGCTGATCAAGCTGGACGACGCAACCCAGCGTGTCAACCAGTTGCTGGCGCCGGACAACCAGAAAAAGCTGATGGATGCTGTGGACAACCTGGGTCAAGCCGCCGCCAATATCAGCCAGTTTGCCAAACGCGCGGACCAGGCCAATCTGCCGGCGCTGTCGAAAGAGGCCTTCGTAACGCTGAAGGGCCTGCGCGAAACCTCGGACCGGCTGGGTGACAGTGCGGACTCGGTGCGCACCTCGGCAGACGCCTTCAAGGTGATGTCCAAACGCATGACCGAATCCGGCGGCACGCTGGACGACATCAGCCAAGGCAGCGAGACCCTGCAGGCCGCCGGTCAGACGCTTACCTCCACGCTGGTCCCGCGCCTGAACCGCACGGCAGACGACACGGCCCGCACCGTGCGCCAGCTCGGCCGCGCGGTGGACGCGGTGGGGGACAACCCACAGTCGCTGCTGCTGGGCAGCGGCGCTGCCGCACCGGGGCCGGGTGAACCCGGCTTTGCGGCGCCCAGCACGCGATGATGGCAACCGCCGGTTTCGATGGATTGCAATTCACAGAAGGAATGCTATGAAATTAGTAGCGCAGTATGTATATTCGAAGGGGGCTAGAGCACTAATCTGTTTAAGCGTCTTGGCTGTGGGGGGCTGTACGTCGCTGCAGCCCAAGCCCCGTGCCACGGTGTATGACTTCGGTCCTGGTGCGGTTGCACCGGTGGCTAGTACACGCATCGCCCCTCTGCCCCCCCTGGTGTTGGGCGATACAGATGCTAGCGCTTCCCTGGACAGCACCGCCGTTTTGTACCGCCTGGCCTACAGCGATGCCCAGGAACTGCGGCCCTATGCGTTGGCCCGCTGGAGCATGACACCGGCCCAGCTGTTGCGCCAGCGCCTGCGTGAGCACCTGGGCCAACGCCGCGCCGTGCTGAACGCCGCGCAGGGCGTGGTGGCCGACAAGCCCGCCATGGTCTTGCACTTTGAGCTGGATGAGTTCAGCCAGCTGTTTGAGACGGCTGAGCGCAGCAGTGGCCTGGTGCGGCTGCGTGCCACACTGGGCCAGGGCGGGCAAGGTGTTGAGCGCCTGCTGGCCCAGCGCAGCTTCGTCGTGCAGCGTCCTGCAGCCAGTGCGGATGCGGCGGGTGGTGTGCGGGCCTTGACCGAGGCGACCGATGCGGTGGTTGCGGAGATTGCGCAGTGGTTGCAGCAGGTTGAGGGTGCGGGCGCCAAGTAGGCGCTTCGCCGTCAACCGGCCGCGGTGCGCAACCGGGAGGCCCTGAACATGCGTGCGATCGTGAAGCCGTTGACCACCAGAATCACCACCTCCAGCGCCGTGCCGCCAATGGAGCCGGCCAGGGCGTTATTGATGATCCACAACACGGTACCGCCCAACATGGCCACGCGCATCGCTATGCCTTTGAGCAGAAACAGCGCGAGCGTGCCAATACACGACGCGATCAACGGCAACCAGTTCCACCACTGCGTTGCCAAGGCGTAACCCAGCGCAAGGTTGACAGCCACCACGGCCAGCGCAACCCAGACCGAACGGGTGTACAGCGACAACACCGAGCGCACCACCGACACGCCGGCACTGGCCGCGGCCGTGGGGTTGCCCAGCAGTACGAAGTGGACCACGTAGGCCAGACACTCGCCTGCCATCAACCACTTGAACCGCCGGTCGTCCTTTTGCAGAAAGGAGGCCACGCCCAGCACAAAAGCGGCGTAACCAAACCATTGCGCCGGGCTGATCCAGTGGTCCGGGAAGTTCAAGAGCATGGGGGAAATGCGGGGGGTGCAGCGTGTTGTATTCGGTTGTGGCGATAGTACAATGAAACAACGTTTCAAAAAATAAACCAACTGTGAAAAAAATCCAAAAAGTTGCCCTGATCGGCGAGTGCATGCTGGAACTGCATGGCACGGCCTTTGGCGCCATGCAGCAGAGTTATGGCGGCGACACCTTCAACACCGCGGTCTACCTGGCCCGCTGCGGGGGCGAAACACTCAGCGTCTGGTACGCGACGGCTCTGGGTGACGATGGCCTGAGCGCCGAGCTGATGCGCCGCTGGGCGCAGCAGGGGCTGCAACTGGAACTGGTGCGCAGCATCCCTGGGCGCCTGCCGGGCCTGTACCAGATCGAGGTGGATGCCCATGGAGAGCGCCGCTTCAGCTTCTGGCGCGACCAGAGCGCCGCCCGGGCCTATTTTGATGTGCCGCACACGCCGCTGGAGCAGCGCGCTGCCGAGTGGGACGCCTTTTACTTTTCGGGCATCAGCATGGCCATCCTGCCGCCCGAGGGCCGTGAACGCCTGTTCACGCTGGCCCAGTCCCTGCGCGACCGGGGTGCCACCGTGGTGTTTGACAACAACTACCGGCCGCGTTTGTGGACGGATGTGGGTGTGGCCCGTACCGCCTTTACCCGCGCGTTTGCCGTAGCCAGCGTGGCACTGGTCACGGCCGACGACCACCAGGCCTTGTTTGGCCTGGATAGTCTGGAAGACGCCGTGTTGGCTGCGCAGCAGTTGCCCGCGGACGAGATCGTGATCAAGCGGGGTGCCGCGCCCACCCTGGTACGTGCGGGCGGCACTGCCCCCTGGGAGTCAGTGGTCACCGAAAGCGTACCGCGCGTGGTGGACACCACGGCGGCGGGTGATTCATTTGCGGCGGGTTACCTGAGCCGCCGGCTCGCGGGTCACGCACCAGCACTGGCAGCGCAATTTGGCAACCGGCTGGCGGCGCGGGTCATCCAGCACCCCGGTGCGCTGATCCCGCTGGAGGCCATGGCGGACCTGGCAGCCCCTACGGCTTCAAATGTTGGGCAAGGAGCCGCAGCGTCGGTGTCTCCCTGATGCCCTGGGCCACCAGGGCGGCCACGGCCCGCGCACCCGCTTCCTGAAAGTGGGTGGTGTCGGGGGCGGCGGGTATGCCGGCGGTTTGTGTGGCGTACCAGGGGTATTTGACCGTGTCGCCGACCACTAGCCAGTAGTCTTGCCAATTCTTGGCATGGGTATTTGCAAAGCTGATGGTCTTGGCCTCCAGGTCGATCAGCGGTACGCTGTTGGCGCGGGCCGTGTCTTTGATGGTCTGGCTGTAGTCGCCGGTAAAGGCATAACCACTGGCCGCGTTCTGGCGCGTCAGGTGTTGTGACACCACGGGCCGGGTGTCACCGTTCACATAGGCGGTTTTGCGGTCTGCATTCAGAAAACGTGTGGTGGGTGTCATCAACAACGGGATGGCACCCCTGGCGCGTGCGTCATTGACATACAACTCCAGCGAAGTTTGAAACGACAGCTGTGTCTGCCCCGGTGGAAACTGGCGCTGGCCATGTGCATCGTTGGGGTAGGTGCACAGGTTGGCCACATCGGCCGTGCCCCGCACTGGGCGCTGGCTGTTGCAGTTCTGGTCGTTGTGGCCGTGGGCAATGATGACGTAGTCTCCGGGCCTTATGAAACGCACCATCTGGCGGTACCACCCGCCGTTGAAAAAGTCGCGTGAACTGCGCCCGGCGCGTGCACCGTTGACAAGCTTGACACCGCTGCCGGGGCTGAACTGTTCCTCGAACACCTGGCCCCAACCCATGCGGGGCAAGCGCTGGCGGTCATAGGTGGCGGCGGTGGAGTCGCCCACAATAAAGATGCGGACCTTAGCCGCCTGGATGGCTGCCGACTCCTGTTGGGCGCGTGCCAACTGCAAGGGTTCGTTGGCGCCGGGGCCATAGGGGCGGGTGATGGGCCGCCAGCCCATGTCGGTGATGACGGTGGCGGAGGCTTCACCGCTGTCGTTGTCGTAGCCCCGGGTGTGGTTGATGACGGAGAGCACGGCATCCAGGCCGCCCGCTTGGGCCAGCGCATCGCCAAACCCGGCCTGCTGGTGGTGCACGGCGTCGGCATAGACCTGCGCTGGAATGGGCGGCACGGACTGGGCTTCTGCCAGTTGTTGTGGTCCGGTGAAACGCAGGGCGGTGGCCACGTCTGACGCGATCTGGTCGGTCAAGGGATTGATATGGGCGGTGTTGGCCCCGGCTTGCAGCGAGGCCACCAGTGCGGTCACACAGGTGGCGCGTGGCATTTGGTTGGTGCGGCAGTTCTGACCGCCCGCTTCCATTGCCAGCACGACCAGCGGGGGCGTGAGTGTTGACACATCCAGCTGGTAGCGGCCACCAGCATCGGCCGTGGTGGTAGTCGCAAGCCCCCGGCTGTCGCGCACGCTGATGTGGGCGCCAGCCATACGCATATGGGTGGCGGCAATGCCGTTGAGGCTGTGTGTGGGTTGCATGCTGGCACATCCGGCCAGGCACAACACGGCCAGGACGGGACTAGCGAAAGGGGTCATGGCGTAACTCCAAAGAAAAAAGGGCGGCTTGCGCCGCCCCGTTTCGTGATCAACCGCAGAATCAGAACTTGTAACGTGCACCAATCATGACTTCACGCCCGGTCACGTTGTTCACCACTACGCTGTTGCGGTCGCGGCTGACGAACTGGTCGTTGGGCTGGTTGGTCAGGTTGGTGGCTTCCAGGGTCACATCCAGGTTGGGCGTGACCTTGTACGACATGGACACGTCGATGTTGACGGTTTCGTTCTTGCCTTCCACATCGTTGTTGTTCTGGCCCGGAACACGGGTCAGGAACGACGAACGTTTGGAGCCGGAGATCCGCGCACTGAAGGTGCCGTCGTCGTAGTAGAGGGTGGCGTTAAATGCCCTGGGCGACATGTTGATCAGGTCATCCGTCAGCGTGGTGGTGCTGGTGGGTGACACGATATAAGCGATCTGCGAATTCACCAGCGTGTAGTTCAGCATCACTCCGAAGTTCTTGCCGATACCGGGCAGGAAGGAGAACGGCTGTTGGATGTTGAGTTCGACACCGGTGAGTTTGCCGCCTTCGGTGTTGACCGGTGCAGAGACCTGAAACACCTCTTCACCGTTGAAGCCGGGTGGCAGCAAGGACAGGGGCAGACCGGTCTGGCTGTACGGGATGTTGGTGCGCAACGTCTGGATATAACTCTTGATGTCCTTCTGGAACAGGCCTACTCCGACAAATGCATTGCGTGCGTGGTACCACTCGACACTGGCGTCAATGGTGTCAGCGCGGAAGGGTTGCAGCGCCGGGTTGCCTCCGGTGTACGACAAGGTGCCCGTGGTGCTCAATGTGCCGCCGGGAGCCACATTGCCCAGTTGGGGCCGTGCCATCACCTTGGCCACTGCGCCGCGCACAATCACGTCCTTGGACAGGTTGGCCGCCACGTTAATCGATGGCAGCCAGTCGGTGTATTCATTCTCTGCCGTCACGGGTGTGCCGCCCGCTGTTGCCAGGTAGCCCTGCGCCGACATCTTGGTTTTCACATACCGTGCGCCGGCATTGCCGCGCAGGGGTATGTCGCCCAGCTTGGTGGAGAAGTCCGCCATGAAGAAGGCGCCGGTATCGGTTTCGGTGATGGTGCGGTTAGCGCCGCGTGCTGCACCGTTGGTGATGGAGGTCAGGCGGTAGTCGCCAGGGCCGCCGGCAGGGCCGCTCTTCAGGCAATTGCAGTAGATGTCATAGGCAGAAGCGATGGCGTTCAGATTCGGAATCACCCAGGAGGTGACGGAACCTGCGGGCAGGGGTTGGTCCTTGCCAAATCCGGTCAGCGTTGTTACCAGGCTGGCGGGGTTGATCCCGGCGGGCACAGTGTTCATCGTTTCCACGGTGCGGCGCGACTCGTACACGTCGGACGTGAACTTCTTGTAGTCACCTCCGAACTTGAACGTCAACTTGTCGGGGATCACTTCCCAGGCCAGGTTCGCGTGGGCCAAGTCATTGGTATTGGTGGCACCGTTGGGGCGCAGGCGCACCTCGCTGGGGGTGAAGTTGGTGATGTTGGTCGCGCCTACCGGCACACCCAGAATCTTCAGTGCACCGTTGGGGTCGGTGGGGTTCAGGTTGCCGTAGTTGATGATGGGGTTGCGGGTGTCACCGCGGAAGTCGATGGAGTAACCGTTGACATTGGCCGCATCCAGCGTGGTGGTGGTCTGGATCGGGTTTTCAAACTTGGAGGTGGCACGGCCCATGCGGGCGGTCAACTTCAAGCTGTCGCCAATGTCTTGCTCCAACGTCAAGGTTGGTTGGGTGAAGGTGGTGGACAGTTCGTCGTAGCGGGATTCTGAGCGCACATCCACGCCGTTGTAGGTGCCATGCAGCAATGCGCCGTTGGGAGCGTAGGCAGTGCTCAGAACACTGGTCTGTTGTTTGCCGCCGGCAGTCAGCGCGCGGCTGAACGAGATCGCTTCCAGAAAGTCTTCCTGGCGGGTGGCATCGAGCTTGGAATACAACATGTCAAAGGTCACCAGCGTGCCTTCGGCCGGTTTGACCTGGAACGAACCGGTCAGACCCAGGCGCTCCTGGTCGTGGGTCAGGCGACCATAACGTGGTAGGCGGGGGTGAAAGTTACCGGCCTGGCTTGCTTCGTTGTAGGCCGCAATATTGGCGGGGGTATTGGGCAAACGGGCCACGCCTTGGGCTGCAGGTCCGCAGGTGGTGGCGGTCGAGCCCGCGGGCAGGCCGGTTGTTATGCCCTGTGGAGGGCACCAGCCACCGGAGGATGGCCCGTTGTCCCACCGCACGGTGCTAAAACCTTCTTCCAGCACCTGGCGTTTGGAGTAGGCCCCGGAGACCAGCACACCAATCTTTTTGTCCGCAAAGGTGTCGGACAGCAGGAACGAGACTTTGGGCGAGGTCTTGCCAGACAGGTCGTTGTATCCGGCCTTCAGCGACACACCAGCCGCACGGCCCTTCAAATCGAACGGGCGGGTGGTTTGCAGGTCGACCGTGGCACCGAGTGAGCCTTCGTCCACGTCGGCCGAGCTGCTCTTGCGTACGGTCAGGGAGTTGAACAAGTCGGCAGAGAAGACGTTGAAGTCAAACCCGCGGGAACGGTTGGCACCGCCCGAGCTGTCCGTCCCGCCGGTGGTGGCCAGACCCTCAATGCCGTTGATACGCACACGGGTGAAGTCCTGGCCCAGGCCACGCACCGTGATGCTGCGGCCTTCGCCCGCGTCGCGGTCGATCACCACGCCCGGAACCCGCTGCAGGGATTCGGCCAGGTTGGTGTCCGGGAACTTGCCCATGTCTTCGGCCTTGATCACATCCACGATGCCGTTGTCGCTGCGCTTGGCATTCAGCGCACTTTCCAGCGATGCACGCATGCCGGTCACCACCACCGCTTCCAGCGGCTTGGTCTGGTTGTCAGCCTGTGCGAAGGCTGTGCCGCTGGCCGCCAGCAGCAGGGACGACATGCTCAGCAGTTGTGCTCGGCTTGCGCCCCGAACCAATGAGAAGGTGTAAGCGAGCTTGGGCGTGGCAGGCCTTCTGGCGCGATGGGTGTTGCTGGACGCGCTCAACGCGCGTATTGCCTGGCTGATCGCGTTGAGTAGCGGATGAAAGGGTTTAGGGTGGCTGGACATGAAAGGGTCTCCTCGTTTTTTAGGGTCGTTTTGGGGCAAGCGTCAGGCTTGTATTCAGGTGCTCAGGTAATCGTCTCGGCAGGGGGAAAACTGGTCTAGCAAGGTACTCTTGTCTTCCAGGGCGACCACGCCATGGGTATGGTGGTGTGGTGCTATGAATGCATCGCCGGCCCGCAGGATCTTCTTCTGGCCGGCGACTTCGGCTTCAAAAGAGCCAGAAATGACAAAGGCAATCTGGTCGTGGACATCATGGGCATGGGGTGTGCCAATGGCGCCCTTGTCAAACTGCACGAGCACCGCCATCAGCTGTGGGGTATGGCCGACGATTTTTCTTCGTATGCCGTCACCCAGTTCTGTCCACGGAGTGGCGTCTTTTTCATAAAAATGCATGCGGTGCCTCGGCTAGGTTGCAGTTCGGATGCCATCAAATTCGTACATTACAAATCTGTGGAACCATGTTTTGCTGTTACTATATCACCATCAAATAAAAATGGAACGACGGTTCACTAAGTAGAAACCAGCATTTCATTAAATAATTTTGTCAATTAGTCTTACTTAAACAGAAGGGCCGTCTTCGGCCTACGCCAACACATCCGTAAACAGGAGAAACCATGCAAATACGCCAGCCCGTCCACAGCGAACACGCCAAAACCCTGGACACCGAAGGCCTGCGCCGCCATTTTTTGGTGGAAGACCTGTTTGTGGCCGACAACGTCACGCTGACCTACAGCCAGATCGACCGCATCATCGTCGGCGGCATCATGCCGGTCAGTACCGGTGTTACGTTTTCGGCGGAACTGGGCAAACACACCGGCACCGACTTCTTCCTGCAACGCCGCGAGCTCGGCCTGATCAATATTGGCGGTGCGGCCCGTGTTGTGGTGGACGATGTCACATTTGATGTTGGTGCGCGCGAGGCCTTGTATGTAGGCCAAGGCGCCAAGGCGCTGGAGTTCTTCAGCGTGGACGCAGCACAACCCGCCAAGCTGTATTTCAACTGCGCGCCGGCCCATGTGGCCTATCCGCACCGCAAGGTCACGCTGGCCGAGGCTTCGCCGGAAACCCTGGGTTCGCCCCAGACCAGCAACCGCCGCACGATCTACAAGTTTCTGGTGCCCGATGTGTTGCCAACCTGCCAGCTGCTGATGGGCATGACCCAACTGGAGCCCGGCAGCCTGTGGAACACCATGCCCTGCCACACCCACGACCGGCGCATGGAGGTGTATTTCTACTTCGACATGAACGCCGATGCGGCCGTCTTCCACATGATGGGCGAGCCCACCCAAACCCGCCACCTGGTGGTGCGCAACGAGCAGGCGGTCATCAGCCCCAGCTGGTCCCTGCACAGCGGTGTGGGCACACAGGCCTATACCTTTATTTGGGGCATGGTCGGTGAAAACCAGGTCTTCAAAGACATGGACCACGTGCCCATGACGGCCTTGCGTTAAGCCGGAGACACCCCATGACAACAGAAAACTTCCAACTCAACGGCCAAGTGGCCGTGGTGACGGGCTGCAACACCGGCCTGGGCCAGGGTATGGCCTTGGCGCTGGCGCAAGCAGGCGCGGATATTGTGGGTGTCAACCTGAGCGACCCCGCCGACACACGCGTGGCGATCGAAGCCACGGGGCGGCGTTTCTGGGATGTGCGGGCCAATCTGTCCGATGCCAGCTGCCTGGAGGGTGTGGTTCAGAAAGCGCTGGGACATGCCGGCAAGATCGACATTCTGGTCAACAACGCCGGCATCATCCGGCGCAATGACGCCATCGACTTCAGCGAAAAAGACTGGGACGATGTGGTCAACCTGAACCTGAAGACCACCTTTTTCCTGGCCCAGGCGGCGGTGAAGCAGTTCATCAAGCAGGGCAAGGGCGGCAAGATCATCAATGTGGCCTCCATGCTGTCGTTTCAGGGCGGTGTGCGTGTGCCGTCTTACACGGCATCCAAGAGTGGTGTGATGGGCGTAACACGAGCCATGGCCAACGAATGGGCGGCCCACGGTGTCAATGTGAATGCCATTGCACCCGGCTACATGGCCACCGACAACACCACCGCATTGCGTGCAGACGCCGCACGCAATGCAGCCATACTGGAGCGTATCCCCGCCAACCGCTGGGGCCTGCCCAGTGATCTGGCGGGGCCGGTGGTGTTCCTGGCGTCCAAAGCGTCGGATTACGTTAATGGCTACACCCTGGCCGTTGACGGTGGATGGCTGGCGCGTTAAGAGCCTGGGTCCCCACGCACGGAGTTTGCAAACATGTACGAAAACAAACGACTGGGCTTCCTGTTTGTGTTGCCCTTTGTGCTGGGGGTGTTGCTGTTCAAGCTGTTTCCCTTTGTGATGAGCTTCGCGCTCAGCTTCACGCAGTACGACCTGATTGACCCGCCGCAGTATGTGGGGCTGGACAACTACCGTGAACTGGCGACGGCCGATCCCTTGTTCCGCAAGTCTTTGGGGGTCACCTTGCTGTTTGCGGCCTTGGCAGTGCCGCTGCGTGTGGGCTTTGCGCTGTTCATTGCGCATGTGCTGAATTTCCGCTTGCGTGGTATCAACTTCTTCCGGGCGGCTTTCTATCTGCCGTCAATCCTGGGTGGGTCGATTGCGGTTGCCGTGCTGTGGCGATTCATCTTTGCCAAGAACGGGCTGGTCAACCTCATCATGGTGCAACTGGGTCTCGAGCCGATTGCCTGGCTGGCCGACGAGCACTATTCCATGTGGACCATCGTGCTGCTGTTCACCTGGCAGTTTGGCTCGGCCATGGTAATTTTTCTGGCCGCCCTGCAAAACGTGCCCGTGTCGCTGTATGAAGCGGCAGAGTGCGACGGCGCCAGCAAGTTGCAGCAGTTCTGGAGCATCACCGTGCCACTCATCACGCCGGTAATCTTCTTCAACCTGATCATGCAGATGGTGCACGCCTTCCAGGAGTTCAACGGCCCCTACATGATCACCGAAGGCGGACCGCTGAGTTCCACCTATGTGCTGGCCCTGTATATCTATGACCAGAGTTTCCGCTTCTTCAACCTGGGCTACGGCGCGGCGTTGTCCTGGGTGCTGTTTGCGCTGGTGGGAGGATTGAGTGCCATCAGTTTCTGGAGCTCCAAATACTGGGTCTTCTACGCGGGCGAGAAGGAGCAGCGCAAATGAGCGGCGGTGATATGCATGGCCCAAGCCGTGGCGATGCGGGGCGGCCCTGGTTGCGTTACCTGGCGCTGGGGCTGGTAGCCCTGGTGATGCTGTACCCGCTGATCTGGCTGGTGGGGGCGTCCTTCAAGAGCAATAGCGAAATCTTTACCGAGGTGGGTTTCTGGCCGCAACGCTTCGACTTCGGCGCGTACGCCAAGGGCTGGAAGACTAGCACCGAGTACACGTTTGCGACGTATTTTCTCAATAGCTTTTTGATCACCATCCCCCGCATCATTGTCACGGTGATCTCGTGTGTGCTGGTGGCTTACGCGTTTGCCCGCTTCGAGTTCTGGGGGAAGAAGATACTGTTCTCCGTCATGGTGGGCACCATGATGCTGCCGCTGATCGTGCTGCGCCTGCCGCAGTACCTGGTGTTCCGTGAACTGGGTTGGCTGGATTCCTACCTGCCGTTGATTGTTCCCTCGGCTTTTGCGACGGACACGTTTTTCATCTTCATGCTGGTGCAGTTTTTGAAGGGCATTCCGCGCGACATGGAAGAGGCCGCGCAGATTGACGGGTGCAATGCACTGCAGTTGCTATGGCACATCATCGTGCCCCTGTTGAAACCGGCCATCGTCTCGGTGATCGTGTTCCAGTTCATCTGGACCATGAACGACTTCATGGGACCACTGATCTACTTGGCATCGGTTGAGAAATACCCGGTCTCACTGGCGCTGAAGATGAGCATTGGTGCGACCGAGGAAGTGGAGTGGGCCAATGTGATTGCCATTTCGGTCGTGGCGCTGATCCCTTCGGTGGCCGTGTTCTTTGCCGCACAAAAACACTTCATCGAGGGCGCCACATCGAGTGGTGTGAAGGGATGAAGTCCGTGATTGGTGTGCGTTTCGGAGCAGTTGGGGTATGCCTTTTGCTCCGTGTCCCCCGCGCTTCGCGCTCCTCCTTGACCTGCGCAAAACGCACACCCCAACTGCTCCTGCGTCGAGTTGGGTGCACCTGGCTTTGGACTTCCCTTCAGTCGAGCACCCGTTTCTCCAGCAGCAGGCAAGGGGTGGGTGTTTTGCGGAGGTCAAGGAGGAGGGCCCTCACGGCCCGGGGGACACGGAGCAAAACATCTGCCTCTTGCCTGATGCGGGCGTACGAAAAGCCCTTTGATATGACATGAAGAGACAAAAAATACGGAGACAACCCCAGTGGCACGCCTGCAGTTAAAAAAGATAGAAAAGGTCTACCCCAATGGCTTCAAGGCCGTACACGGCGTGGACCTGGAAGTGCGCGACGGCGAATTCATGGTTTTCGTGGGCCCGTCCGGCTGCGCTAAGAGCACCTTGTTGCGCATGATTGCGGGGCTGGAAACCATCACCGGCGGTGAACTGCATATTGGTGACAAGCTGGTGAACAATCTGGCGCCCAAGCAGCGTGGCATCGCGATGGTGTTCCAGAACTATGCCTTGTACCCGCACATGACGGTGTACGACAACCTCGCCTTTGGTCTCAAGCTGGCCGGCACACCCAAGGCCGAAGTGCAGCAGCGCGTGCGCCATGCCGCAGGGTTGCTGGAGATGGAGCATTTGCTGGAGCGTTACCCCAAACAGCTCAGTGGTGGTCAGGCCCAGCGTGTGGCGGTAGGGCGTGCCATCGTCAAGAAGCCCGAGGTGTTTCTTTTTGATGAACCACTGTCCAACCTGGATGCCAAGCTGCGTGCCGCCATGCGCGTGCGCCTGACTGAGTTGCACCGCACCCTGCGAGAGTCTGGTCAGCCTGCTACGGTTGTCTACGTGACCCACGACCAGGTGGAAGCCATGACCATGGGCGAGCGGATTTGTGTGCTCAAGGACGGCGTGATCCAGCAGGTGGACACCCCCACCGCGCTGTACGACCATCCGGCGAATGCCTTTGTTGCCAGCTTCATCGGCTCGCCCGAGATGAATATTGTGGATGCGCAGTTGCTGGTGCGCGACGGTGGACTTGAGGTACAACTCGGTGGACAGCTTCTCCGCTTGCCCGCGAGCAAATGCGAGCAGATTGCCGGGCGCACCGGTGCCGTGAAGTTTGGTTTACGACCCGAACATGTGTCGGCCGGCCCCCGCGCCCAGGGCGACAGCGTGCCGGTGCAAGGCAGCCTGCGGTTCACCGAACACATGGGCAGTGAGGTGTTCGTGCACTTCAATATTGGAGATCTCACGCTGAGCGCTCGCGTACCCGCCGACGAGTTGCACGGGTTGCAGGACAAGGCGCGTGGCGCCGCCCACATTTTCCATCTGCAGATGCACCGTTGCCACCTGTTCGATGCCGACAGTGGCCTGACCTTGCTGAAGTGAGCACCATGCTGCAACGCCGACATTTCGCTGCGCTTGCGCTGAGCCCCTTGCTGGCGCAAGCACAAGTTGCCAAGCCCACCGTTTTGCGTTTTGCCTGGTGGGGTGGCGCGGGCCGGCACGAAGCCACACTCAAGGCCATCGCACTGTTTGAGCAACAAAACCCCGGGCTGAAGATCAAGGCCGAGTACATGGGTTTCAACGGCTACCTGGAGCGTTTGACCACCCAGATCGCCGGGGGCTCCGAACCCGATGTGATGCAGATCAACTGGGCGTGGCTGGCCATGTTCTCCAAACGGGGCAATGGTTTTATGGATCTGGACCAGCACCGCAATGTGCTGGCGCTGGACCAGTTCAGCCCCGAAGACTTGAACGCAGGGCGTGTCGCTGGCAAGCTCAACGCCTTGCCCTCTGCCTACACCGCGCGTGTCTTTTTGTGGAACAAGGCGGCCTTTGACCGTGCGGGTGTGGCGCTGCCCACCACCTGGGAAGAACTGTTTGCCGCAGGCCCGGTGTTCAAGGCCAAGCTCGGTGACCACGCCTATCCGCTGGATGGCGAGTTGTACGACATGATCCTGCTGGCCCAGTCCTACGTGCAGCAGAAATATGGCACACCGTATGTAGATCCACTGGAGCCCCGCGTTGCCATGAGCCCGGCGGCGGCTCTGGAGTGGGTACAGACCTACAGGCGCCTGATCACTGAACACGTGGCCACACCACTGCCGCTACGCGCCAGTTTGGGCGGTGCCGAAAAACCGACGGAGCAGCAGCAGGACTGGGTGGTGGGCAACTGGGCAGGTAACTTCACCTGGGACTCCGCCATACCCCTGCGTGCCGCCACCTTGAACGCGCAGCAGAAACTGGTGGTGGGCAATTTCCCCACACTGCCGGGTGCCCGTGTCAGCGGCATGTTTGGCCGCCCAACGGTCATGCTGGCGGTAGGGCGCAACTGCAAACAGCCGGAGCTGGCTGCGCGCCTGGTGAACTTCATGCTGACCGACCCCCAGGCGGCGCGCATTCTGGGCAAAACGCGGGGCGTACCGGCTGCTCGCAGCCAGTTGGACGTGCTGGTGCAGACCAACAAGCTGCCAGCTATGGAGTTGGCCGCACACGAACAGATCAAGAAGCAACGCGACGCGGGGCGTGTTCCCGTACCGGCGCCACTGTTCGAACACGCACGCCTGCACAAGTTCATGCGCGAGGTGTTTGAAACCGTGGCCTACAACAAAACCACAGACCAGGAGGCCGCGCGCCGTCTGGTGGAAGAGGGCAACGCCCTGTTGAAACGCATCAAGTAAAAACCATGAGCAAATCCACCCGACGCCAACTGACGTTTGAAACCAAGCGTGATGCCGATACCGGTGCCCGCGTGACGCGGCTGACACCGCTGGACATCACCTGCCACCGCAATTACTTCTACCAGAAGTGTTTCACCAATGACGGTTCCAAACTGATCTTTGGCGGCGAGTTTGGTCCCGGCAAGGCCTGGAACTACCACCTGCTGGATCTGCACAGCCAGGTGGCCACTCAGCTCACCGACCAGCGTGGCGAAAACACCTTTGGCGGCTTTCTGACGCCCGATGACCGGCACTTGTATTTTGTGCGGGCCGAGCGCCAGTTGATCCGGCTCGCGTTGGCGGACCTGACGGAAGAGGTGGTCTACACCGTGCCCCAGGGTTGGGTGGGTTATGGCACCTGGGTGTCCAACACCGCGTGTACCAAGATGGTCGGGATCGAGATCCATGCGGATGACTGGTTTCCGTTGAGCGACTGGAAGAAGTTCCACGACATGTACCACGCCAAGCCCCGCTGCCGCCTGATACGCATCGACCTGGCAACCGGACAGCGCGACGTCATTCTGGAGAAACATGGCTGGTTGGGCCACCCCCAATATCAGCCCTTCCATGACGACACCGTGGCCTTCTGCCACGAAGGTCCGCATGACCTGGTCGATGCACGCATGTGGTTTATCAACGAAGACGGCAGCAACCTGCGTTGCGGCAAGGTGCACCAGGCGGGTGAGAGTTGCACCCACGAGTTCTGGGTACCCGATGGTTCGTCCATGATCTATGTGTCTTACCTCAAGGGCCAGCGCGACCGCTGGATCTGTCAGCTCGATCCCGTGACGCTGGAAGACAAACGCCTGGTGTCCATGCCACCGTGTTCACACCTGATGAGCAACTTCGACGGAAGTCTGCTGGTGGGGGACGGTTGTGGTTCGCCAGCCGATGTGGCGGATGCCGGAAGCCATGACATCGTGACCGATCCGTTCCTGCACGTGTTCGACCTCAAGGCCGGTACCGTACGCGCTGTTGCGCACCACGACTCGTCCTGGCGTGTGCACAAGGGCAGCCGGCAGGTGACGCATCCGCATCCTTCGTTTACACCGAATGAAAAGCAGATTCTGTTCAGTTCGGATGCTGAGGGTGAACCCGCGCTCTACCTGGCGGACGTGGGAGCGGCATGAAGTTCTGGATGGGTCTGGTGGTGGCGTGTTTCACCGTGGGTGTGGGGGCGCAAGATGCGGCTCGGCCCCAGTTAGAGGTCACGGCGGCCAACAACTACACGGTGGCTGCCTATCTGGCGCAAGGCCCTTCACCCTGGTCTCCGGCGGTTCAGTCGGCCCTGCGGGGCGTGCGGCCCGATGTGTTCGTGGCTGCGGACGGGGGCGCAAATTCTGTGAGCCTGCAGGCTGCGCTGGACGCCTTACCTGTTGCCAGTCCGGGAGGGCGACGCGTGGTGATTGGCCTCACCGCAGGGACGTATCGCGGGCAAGTTTGTTTGCGGGGCAAGGTACCGGTCACCTTGATCGGGCTGGGCAACCGACCATCGGACGTGCGCATCGTTGCATCGCGCTACGCGGGAGAGAGCAAACGCCCGGGTGTGGATGCGGGCAACCCCTGCCTGCCGGCCATGGATGCGCCGACCTATGGCACCTTCGGAAGCGCGACGCTAGGCATCTTCAGCAATGATGTGCAGTTGGTAAACCTGACGATTGAAAACGACGCCATGAATGGCGTACGGGCGGGGGTTGGTTATCCCGCAATGGCGGCAGAGGCCGGTGGCGCGCAGGCGGTGGCCCTGATGACCCAGGGAGACAAAATCCAGCTGGAGAACGTACACCTTCTGGGTCACCAGGACACGCTGTATGTGCGTGCCGCGCCTGGCAACACCGGGGACCGGGTCTATGTGCGCAGCAGCCAGGTTGCCGGCGATGTGGATTTCATTTTTGGCGCGGGCACGCTGGTGGTCGACGACAGCACCATCCTGAGCCGCGTAGGGCGAAGGGCTGCCGGCGAGGGTGGTCATGTGCTGGCGCCCAGCACGGCAGCGCCAACACGCTTGGGCATGCTGGTCACCAACAGCCGATGGATCAGCGAAGCCGGGCTGCGTCCAGGCTCTGTTTCCCTCGGGCGTGCGTGGGACGCGGGCATCGCTAAGGGCACATGGCAAAAAGCTGTCTCGCCCAACGGGCAGGCGGTGGTGCGCAACAGCGTGCTGGGCAGTCATATTGGCCCCTGGGCTGCTTCCACATCGCGGCGACCCTTTAGCGCTACAGGGGAGCAAGCCAACCGCCTGCTGGAGTGGCGGAACCAACAGCACACAGACTGGAGCCGAGAGACTCTGGCACCCCATGATGGCTGGGCTGCGGCACAAGGGGGTACATGGGGTGGTGCTGAGGCCCGTGCGGAGCATGTTTACACCGTTCGCAACCGCTCTGAACTAGTGGCGGCGCTGGCACCTGGTGTTTATCCGCGTGTGGTGCGGGTAGAGGGGCGTATCGACCTCAGTACCAATGCAGAAGGGCGTTCATTGGGATTCGCCGACTACCGCGACGCCGCATTTGATCTACAGGCATTTGTGGCCGCATACGACCCCGCCACCTGGGGCAAGAAACCACCGGCCGGACCGCAGGAAGAAGCTCGCCAGCGATCCGTGCGCAGGCAGGCGCAACAGGTGGTGGTGAAGGTGCCATCGCGCACCACCCTCGTAGGTGTTAGTACGGACGCCGCCATCGTCAACGGGGGCTTGGCGTTGGACAGGGTGGACAACGTCATCATCCGCAACATCCACTTTTCAGACGCCTACGACTACTTCCCGGCCTGGGACCCCAAGGACAATGCCAACGGTGAGTGGAACTCTGAATACGACAACCTGTCCTTGCGGGGTGCCACCCATGTCTGGATAGACCACTGCACGTTCGACGACGGGCCGCGGCCGGACCATGCCGAGCCTGTTGTGATGGGCCGCCAAATGCAACGCCACGATGGATTGCTGGACCTGTCGCACCAGTCCAACTGGGTGACCGTGTCATGGAACCATTTTCACGACCACGACAAGACCAGTCTGGTCGGTGGCAGTGATGCGCATGTGGACGACGCGGGCAAGCTGAAGATCACCTTCCACCACAACTGGTACCAGCGGACAAAAGAGCGCACGCCACGGGTGCGTTACGGCGATGTCCATGTGTACAACAACCTGTTTGAAGGCAGTGGTGAGGGGGGCTACCCCTACGCCTATTCGCTGGGCATAGGTCTGCAGTCCAGGATTTACAGCGAACGCAATGTGTGGCTTACGCCGCCCAGCGTGCGTTCTGCACAGTTGCTGCGTGTCCTCAAGGGCAATCGCTTTTCCGACAGCGGGTCTACCCACAACGGTGTGGCGGTGGATTTGCTGTCGGAATTGCGCGTGCACCACCCTGGCGTCAACTGGGCCGACGCCGTGGGCTGGACCCCCAGCCTTTTTCTTGCGGTGGACCCCGTGTCTGAAGTGCAAACCCGCGTGCAACGCGGCGCAGGCGCCGGACACACACAGGCCGATTAAACATGCCAAGCTTCATGGACTCCAACTTCCTGCTGGACACGGAAACTGCACAGCAGCTCTACCGCGACGTTGCGGCCGATTTACCCATCATCGACTACCACTCGCATCTGCAACAGGGTGAGATCGCAGCGAAGAAACAATTCCGCAACATTGCGGAGTTGTGGCTGGCGGGTGACCACTACAAGTGGCGCCTGATGCGCAGTGCGGGCGTATCCGAGGACTTTGTGACGGGGTCCCAAAGCGACGAGGCCAAGTTCCTGGCGTTCTGTCGCGTGTTGCCGTTGGCGGCTGGCAACCCCATTTACCACTGGTGCCATCTGGAGCTGCAACGCATTTTTGGCATCACGCTCACCATCAACGCAACCAACGCGCCACGCATCTGGGAACAGGCCAACACGCGCCTGGCAACCATGACGTGCTGGACCCTGCTGGAACAGGCCAAGGTGGAAGTGGCGTGCACCACCGACGACCCGGTGGACGATCTGGCGCAGCACGATGCCATCGCGCGATCCGGCTTATCGACTCGCGTGTTGCCTGCGTTCCGCCCCGACGCGGCCATGCGCATCAACCGGCCTGGCTTTGCCGACTATCTGGTGACGCTGGGTTCGGTGACGGGCTCGCGCATCACGCGTTATGCGGAGCTGGTGGCCGCACTGGCAGACCGCGTGGCCTATTTTCACCAGCGCGGGGCACGCATTTCGGACCATGCCATTGATTTGCCTATCAGCTTCGACACGGTGTCGGTCGATGCGTGTGAGGCGCTACTGTCCAGGCGGATGTCGGGTGCCACGCTCAGCGACGCTGAGCAGGCCGCCTTCCAGCGTGGTCTGTTGCAGGATCTGGGTGCCATTTATGCCCGACACCAGTGGACCATGTGCCTGCACATTGGTGCCCAGCGCAACAACAGCCAGCGCGGCATCCAGATGCTGGGGCCCGATACCGGTTATGACGCCATTTCCGACGCGGGCCACAGCCGTGGTATTGCAGGCCTGCTGGATGCGCTGGACGCCGACAGCCTGCTGCCCAAGACCATGCTGTTTTGCCTGAACCCAGCCATGAACGAAATGCTGGCCGCGTTGATAGGCTGCTTTCAGGATGGCAGCGTGGCGGGCAAGGTGCAGATGGGCCCGGCCTGGTGGTTCAACGACCACAAGGACGGCAACCTGCGTCAACTGCGCGCGCTGGCCAACCATGGTGTGCTGGGTACCTTTGTTGGCATGGTGACGGATTCACGCAGCTTTGCGTCCTATCCACGGCACGACTACTTCCGTCGCCTGTTGTGCCGCCAGTTGGGACGCTGGGTAAGTGATGGCGAATTCCCGAATGACCGCGAAGCCCTGGAAACCCTTGTACGCGCTGTTTGCTACGACAACGCCAAACGGTACTTCGCGTTATGACTGCCGCAAGCTCGGGCAAGGTCCTGTGTATCCACCCCGACGACGACATGTTGGTGGCCCTGGTGGACTTGTGCATCGGAGAGACCGTGGAATGGGCGGGGAAGCCGTTGCAGATCCACACACCGGTTCAGCATAAACACAAGGTCGCGCGGCGTGACTGTGCGCAAGGCGAGATCCTGCGCCTTTATGGCACACCGGTGGGCAAAACGACCCAGCCAATTGGCTCGGGTTGCGCAGTGACCACCGACAACCTGGAGCACTACGCCCCCCCGCTACATGTGGATGCCCATACCCAGGCGCCCGCCTGGTCCGCTCCCGACGTAGCGCGTTGGCAGCAGGTGACCTTCCAGGGTGTGGTGCGCAAGGACGGTCGGGTCGGCACAGCCAACCATTGGCTGGTCTTCCCGCTGGTGTTCTGCGAAAACCGCAATGTGGAGCAACTGCGCGATGCGCTGGTTCGGCCACTGGGTTATGCCCAGGATGATCTGGCGGATTTCACGCGCTCCTTATTGGGTGGTGCGACGGAGGGGACGCCGGCCACACGCAGGCCGTTTCCCAATGTGGATGGTGTGCGCATCATCACCCACCAGGGTGGCTGTGGCGGGACCCGCGCAGACGCCCGGTCGCTGTGCCGCATTCTCGCGGCCTATGCCGACCACCCCAACGTGGCGGGTGTGACCGTGTTCAGTCTCGGTTGTCAGAACGCGCAGGTCGATATGTTTAAAGCTGCTCTGGCCGAGCAGAACCCGCACTTCGACAAACCCTGCCTGGTCTACGAACAGCAGAAGTGGGAGGGCGGCGAGGCGGCCATGATGAAGGCCGTGGTGCAGGACACGCTGAAACAACTGGCCATCGCCAATGAAGTCGTTCGTCAACCGGTGCCACTGTCGCAGCTGCGCATTGGCGTCAAATGCGGCGGCTCCGACGGGTTTTCCGGAATCACTGCCAACCCTGTTCTCGGTCTGGTATCGGACCGTTTGGTGGCACTGGGTGGTGGGTCCATCTTGTCGGAGTTTCCCGAACTGTGCGGCGTCGAGTCCAGCCTGATGGCGCGCTGCGTGCACGCACCCGACCGGCAGCGCTTTGCGGACCTGATGCAGGATTTCGAAACCCGCGCCCATGCGGTCGGGACCACATTTGCCGACAACCCGAGCCCAGGCAATATCCGCGATGGACTGATTACCGACGCCATGAAATCCGCAGGCGCAGCACGCAAGGGCGGCAGTTCACCCATCGTTGCCGTACTGGACTATGGTGAGGTAGCCAGACAGCCCGGTCTGTCGCTGTTGTGCACACCAGGCAACGATGTGGAGTCGGTGACAGCGCTGGTTTCGGCCGGTGCCAATGTGGTGCTGTTCACGACCGGCTTGGGCACGCCCACCGGCAACCCGATTGCACCCGTGGTCAAGGTGTCCAGCAACACCGACCTTGCCACGCGCCTGTCCGAACTGATTGACTTCGATTGCGGCAGCATTCTTCACGGGGCAGACCCTGAAGCGCTGGCCGACGGTTTGATGGAGCACATCATTGCCATCGCATCGGGACGCCAAGAGACCCAAGCAGACCGCTTGGGGCAGCACGACTTCATCTTCTGGCGGCGCGATATCTCGTTATGAACGACCACACAAAACTGCCTCGCCTGCAACGCGAAAGTGCGTATGCACTGCCGATCCGGGTCTTGCAATTCGGGCAGGGCAACTTTCTGCGTGGTTTTGTGGATTGGCAGCTGGATGTGCTGAACGAACGCTGTGATCTGGACTTTGGCGTGGTGATTGTCCGCCCCACGTCCCGTTCAAAGGCACCTTTACTGGATACCCAAGGGGCTTGTTACACCACCGTATTGCGCGGCATAAACGACCAGGGTGCGCTGCAGACCGAAGTGCGCAAGGTCAGCTGTGTGCAGCGTGAACTCGATTTGGCGATTCACTTTGCGGATTTCCTCGCACTGGCCCACAACCCGAACATCCGTTTTGTGGTGTCGAACACTACCGAAGCCGGAATCGCAGTCAATGCCTGTGACCGTTATGACGACCAACCGCCACAGACGTTCCCCGCCAAACTGACGCGGTGGTTGCACGAACGCTTCATGCATTTCCATGGAGACCCCGCAAAAGGACTGGTGCTGTTGCCTTGCGAGTTGATAGAGGCTAATGGCCCGGCCTTGCGCGACGCGGTGCTGCACTACGCCACGCTGTGGAAACTCGGCCCGGAGTTTCAAACTTGGTTGACGCAGTCCTGCCATTTTTTCTCCACGCTGGTAGACCGCATCGTCACCGGCTACCCCACCGACGAGATCGCGGAACTGCAGACCACGCTAGGCTACCAGGATGACTTTTTAGTTGCCGGTGAGCTGTACCACTACTGGGCAATCGAAGCGCCGCCCTGGGTAGAACAGGAGTTGCCTCTGCAGCGCGCGGGCATAAACGTACAGTGGGTGGCAGACCTGGCACCCATCCGTTTGCGCAAGGTCGCGATTCTGAATGGCGCGCACACCGTGCTGGCGGCTGTGGGCCAGCTGGCGGGCTTACGCACGGTGGGTGAAGCCATGCAAGATCCGGAGGTTGAAGGTTTTCTGCAGGCGGTGCTGAGGGAAGAGATCATCCCCGCTCTGCCTTTGGATGAAGCCGATCTACAGGTTTTTGCCGAAGAGGTGTTGCGGCGCTTTCGCAACCCCTACATCCAGCACCAGTTGCAGGCCATCGCCTTGAACATGGGCAGCAAGTGTGTCACCCGTTTGTTGCCGCAGATCCAAAGCTTCCGTCAAACCAACGGCCGCTTTCCGCCGCGCATGGTGTTGGCGTTGGCCGCAGCCATGCGGGGGCTCCAAGATTCATCGGATGTGCTCTGTACAGCGGTTGGTGGCAAAGAAGGTTTAACGAGCGCGCTGGTGGAGGCACGTTCAGTGATCGAGTCGATGGGTATACGACAGGCCCTCTTGCGTCTGGGAGCAATTGCATGAAACATCGGGTACGCCGCGCGGCAACGCTGCTGCTGGTCATGGGCGTTCTTGGGTGTGTGGCCTGTGCCCACGCCCAAATGAATCCCTACACCTACGATACCCAGGGTTGGGCCAGCGGAACCCAGGGCGGCCAGGGTGGCCGCATCATCCGCGTCACGAACCTCAATGTTTCCGGTCCCGGCTCATACCGCGAAGCCGTTGAGGCCGAAGGCCCCCGCATCGTCGTGTTCGAGGTCGGCGGTGTCATCGATATGGCTGGCAAGAACATCACCATCAGAAACCCCTACCTGACGATTGCAGGGCAAACCGCGCCAGCGCCCGGCATCACCGTGATCAAGTCGGAGACGAATATCGCCACCCATAACGTGATCATCCAGCACATGATGTTCAGACCGGGTGAGTTTGGCCGCGCCAAACGCAGCGGCCAGGACCAGGATGGCATCTCCACCCAGGCGGGTGCGCACCACATCATCGTGGACCACTGCTCGCTCTCCTGGGCGACGGATGAAAACCTGTCGGTTGGTGGCCCCCGCTTTGACGGTGCAAGCCCCGCAGACTGGCGGCGCAATACCTCACACGCCATCACCTACAGCTACAACCTCATCTATGAAGGCCTGGCCAACTCGGTGCATAACAAGGGAGAACACTCCAAGGGCACCCTGGTGCATGACAACGCCACCGGCATCCTGCTGTACGGCAATATCTATGCGTCCAACCGGGAGCGCAATGCGCTGTTCAAGGGTGGTGTACAAGCCGCCATGGTGAATAACCTGGTCTTCAACCCCGGGCTGAAGGCCGTGCACTACAACCTGGTGGCCCACGAGTGGAACGGGCACGACTACCAGACCGGCAAGGTCACGCTGGTGGGCAATGTCTACCGTCAGGGCCCTGACACCAAGGCCAACACACCCCTCTTTGCCCTGGGTGGCCAGGGCGATGTGGAGCTGTACCTGAAGGACAACATCGCCGTGGACGACGTGGGCCAGGCCGTGGCGCATACCGGTGTCTACACGGCCAGTCGCGCGAGCATCGTGCAGACGGATACGGCCTACCTGCCGCCAGACATCAAGGTTTATCCCGTCCACGATCTGGAACGCAACTTGCCGCTGGCGGCGGGTGCACGGCCCTGGCAGCGTGACCCCATCGACTTCAAGCTGCTGTCGGATGTGGCGGAAGGGCGTGGGCTGATCATTGACTCCGAAGTCGAAAACGCGATGGGTTACCCCCGCTACGCACCTACCAGCCGTGCTTTCAATCCTGAAGATTGGAACCTGCAGGATATGAGCCCCAAGGCGGGCTGGGCTTCGTTGGCCCGCGCGGGGCTGCGCTAAACATGGTGAGCATCTGGCACATGGTTTTGATTTGCGGGGCAGTGCTTTTGCCCGGTGTCTCCGTGGGAGCCGACTGTGCACCACAGGCCGGCAACGCCTTCCTGCGGCCCTACCAGGCCTGGGCACAAGGTGTGGAAGGGCAGCGCAAGGCCGACCTGGGCGATGGGCGCTACCTAAATCCCATCATGGCGGGGGACCACCCGGACCCCAGCATCCTGAAGGAGGGTGACGACTACTACATGACCTTTTCGTCCTTCGAAGCCAACCCGGGCCTGACGATCTGGCATTCACGCGAACTGGTGAACTGGCAGCCCATAGGCGCTGCACTCACCCAGTACATCGGCAGTGTGTGGGCGCCTGAGTTGATAAAACACGGCGACCGCTATTTCATCTATATCCCGGTCAAGCACCCCGGCAACAACAATATCTATGTGGTGCATGCCAAGGACATTCGCGGGCCCTGGTCTGCGCCTGTTGCGCTGAACAACGACCGCATAGACCCGGGGCACATCGTCGGTGAAGACGGTCGCCGGTATTTGTTTTTGTCGCACGGCGACCGTGTGCAGTTGTCCGAGGATGGTCTGCGCACGGTCGGGCCTATGACCCATGTCTACGACGGCTGGCAATACCCCGAAGACTGGGACGTGGAGAGTTATTCGCAGGAAGGCCCCAAGATGCTGCGCAGGGGCGACTACTTCTACATGACGCTGGCCCTGGGTGGCACCGCCGGCCCACCCACAGGCCATATGGTGGTGTCGGCACGCTCCAAATCCATTCATGGACCTTGGGAAAACTCACCCTACAACCCGATTCTGCGCACCCGCTCGGCCAGCGAAAAATGGTG
This sequence comes from Rhodoferax sp., assembly GCA_043738115.1. Classification (GTDB taxonomy): domain Bacteria; phylum Pseudomonadota; class Gammaproteobacteria; order Burkholderiales; family Burkholderiaceae_C; genus Allorhodoferax. The sequence goes on from JAYSZJ010000042.1 coordinate 86,434, forward strand.
GTCCAAGGGGCACGCCACGCTGGTCGAAGGTCCCAACGGTAAAGACTGGTACATGCTGTACCACGGGTATGAGAATGGCTTCTACACCTTGGGGCGCCAGACGCTGCTGACCGCAGTGGAATGGACACCCGATGGTTGGTTCAAGGCGCGCGATGCGGATGACGGTGCGCCCCAGCCCAAACCCGCCGAGGGGCACGCCGTGCCACACGGGCTGGCACTCTCCGATGATTTTTCGACCAACAAGTTTGGTCTGCAGTGGAGCTTCTTCCGTGGTGGTGTGAACGAGATGGAGCGCGTGCGTTTCAAACCCGGGCATCTGGAACTGCAGGCGCAGGGCGACTCTCCAGCCAACAGCGCACCCATGAGCTTTCTGGCAGGTGACCAGGCCTACGCCTTCGAGGTGGATGTGGACTTTGACGAAGGTGCACAGGCGGGCCTGCTGCTGTTCTACAACGACAAACTCTACGCAGGTCTGGGCGTCAACAGCAAGAGTTTTGTTTTGCACCGTTATGGCATGGACCAGCGCAAAAGCGCCAAGCCCCAGGGCATGGCCAACACGCTGCGCATGCGCCTCACCAATAACCGCCACATTGTCAGCATCCACACGTCCACCGACCAGGGGCGTAGCTGGCAAAAGTACGGCACACAAATGGAGGTCAGCGGCTACCACCACAACGTGGCCTATGGCTTCATGGGTTTGCGCCCGGCGCTGTATGCCGCGGGCAAAGGGGCGGTGCGCTTCTCCAATCTGACCTACCGCGCGTTGCCCTGATTACGACCAGCCTGAGTTTTTACAACCACAAGAGGAGATAGACACCATGACATACCGCAAAAACCTGATCCGCCCGCTGATTGCAGCGGCATCCTTGCTGGCCGTGGCCAGCGCCTGGTCCACGGAGTTCCGTTCGGCAGACATCCACCCCGATGACTACCCCACCGTGCTGGCCGTGCGCCACATGGGCGAGACGCTGAGCAAGGCCACCAATGGCAAACACAGCATCAAGGTGTTTTCCAAATCCGCCCTGGGCATAGAGAAAGACACCATTGAGCAGACCAAGCTCGGCGCCATCGCCATGACACGTGTCAACGCCGCGCCCATGAACAACATCTGTGCGGCCACCATGGTGCCGACCATGCCTTTCCTGTTCCGCTCCACCGAACACATGCGCAAGGTGCTGGACGGTACGATTGGCGATGAGATTCTGAAAGACTGCGAAGCCCAGGGCTTCATTGGCCTGGCATTTTACGATTCTGGCGCACGCTCGATGTACACCGTCAAGAAGCCGGTCAAGACATTGGCCGACGCCAAGGGCCTGAAGGTGCGTGTGCAGCAGAGTGACCTGTGGGTGTCCCTGCTCGAAGCCATGGGCGCAAACGCCACCCCCATGCCATTTGGCGAGGTCTACACCGCGCTGAAGACGGGCCTGGTGGATGCTGCTGAGAACAACTACCCCAGTTACGAGAGCTCGCGTCACTTTGAAGTAGCCCGTTTCTACAACAAGACCGAGCACTCGTTGGCACCGGAGATTCTGCTGTTCTCCAAGAAAGTCTGGGACACACTCTCAAGCGAAGAACAAAAGCAGATCCGTATTGCCGCCAAAGAATCAGTCACCTACATGCGCAAGCTGTGGGATGAGCGCGAGGAAAAGTCGCTGGCCATCGTCAAGGCCGCTGGTGTGCAGATAGTGGATGTGGACAAGGCCAGCTTCCAGGCTGCGATGAAGCCGGTGTATGACAAGTTCCTGAAAGACCCCAAGCTGCAGGACATGGTCAAACGCATCAACGCCGTCCAGTAAACCCCATGCGCACGTACACCCGCTTTTGTGCCGCCTTGGCGCGTATCTGTTTGCAACTGGGGGTTGCCGGCCTGGTGCTGCTGGTGGTCGCCGTGCTCTACCAGGTGGTGGGGCGTTACGTGTTCAACGACACGCCCACCTGGGCCGAGAGTGGTGCGGTGCTGCTGGTGTTGTACGTGACCATGCTGGGCATGGCCGTGGGTGTGCGCGACGCGGGTCACATCGGCCTGGAATCCCTGTTGGTCCTGGTGCCAGAGCCACTGCGCCTGAAGATGGAGTTGCTCATCCAGGCGCTGGTGTTGGTCTTTGGCCTGGTCATGGCCTACAACTGCGCTGTGCTGGCCGCCAGTGTGTGGGACTACAAGATCCCCACATTGGGTATATCGGAAGCCTTCAAGTACCTGCCACCAGCGATTGCAGGGGTACTGGTCGCGCTGTTTTCCCTTGAACACACCATTGCGCTGCTGCGCCATGAAGACGTGGAGCCCGCATGGCACTGACAATTTTGGGTGTGAGCTTCACACTGCTGTTGCTGCTGGGCGTGCCCGTGGCGTTTTCCATCGGTCTGTCCTCATTGGCGGCCTTGCTCTATGAGGGCATGCCGCTGGCGGTGGGTTTTCAGCAAATGATTTCGGGCATGAGCCCGTTCTCCTTTCTGGCCATTCCGTTCTTTATCTTTGCTGGCGAGATCATGATGTACGGCGGCATCGCTGACCGCATCATAGATTTCGCCAAGTCACTGGCAGGCCATGTGCGCGGCGGTCTGGGCATGAGCAATGTGGTGGCCTGCACGCTGTTTGGCGGAGTGTCCGGTTCACCGGTGGCTGACGTGTCAGCCATGGGTGCGGTACTGATTCCGCAAATGAAGAAGGAAGGCTACGACGCTGACTACGCAGTCAACGTCACCACCCATGCGTCACTGGTGGGGGCACTCATGCCCACCAGCCACAACCTGATCATCTTCACGCTGGCGGCCAGTGGCAAGGTCAGCATTGCGGCGCTGATACTGGCTGGCATCGTGCCAGCTATTCTGCTCACCAGCTGCAACCTGGTTGCGGCCTATGCGGTGGCGGTCAAGCGCGGCTACCCCGCGGGCACCTTCCCCGGTTGGGCGGTGGTGTGGCGGTCCTTCCTGCAGTCGCTGCCGGGCCTGCTGGTGGTGGTCATCATCATTGTGGGCATTCTGTCGGGTGCGTTCACCGCCACCGAGTCGGCATCGGTGGCCGTGGTCTGGGCGCTGTTTCTCGCGGCGCTGGTCTACAAGCGCCTTACGCGTGAGCAGTTTCTGAAGGCTGCTGCCAAGGCGGTGAAGGCTACCGGATCGGTGCTGCTGCTGATCGGCATCAGCTCCATGTTTGGTTACCTGATCGGTCTGTATGGCGTGGCAGAACTGACCGGCCAGATGCTGGGCGGCGTCAGCTCCAAGCCCTGGGTGATTTTTTTGTGGGTCAACATCATCCTGTTTGTGCTGGGCACGTTCTTGGACATGGCGGCCACCATCCTGATCTGCACCCCCATCTTTTTGCCGATCTGCCAGCAGATGGGCATGAGCACCGAGCAGTTTGGCATCGTCATCCTGATCAATTGCGCGCTGGGCCTGAACACGCCACCGGTGGGCACCACCCAGTTTGTGGGCTGCACGATAGGCGGCATATCGGTAGGCGAGGTCATGAAGACCATCTGGCCGTTTTACGGTGGGCTGGTTGCGGCGCTGATGCTGGTCACCTATGTGCCCGAGTTTTCCATGTGGCTCCCCAATTTGGTGTTGAAGTGAATCGGCACGCCATCCACAAATGGTTCACAATACAATTTGAAACGTGTTTTCAGAGAAACCAAAACAAATGGATGATGACTCCCTAGATTCCAAGCAGCCCGAGTCGGTTGCGGCCGTTCTCAAGACCTTTGGCCTGTTGCAGGCCCTGGCCGAACGCAGCGAAACCGGTATCTCCGATCTGTCCATGCGCTTGGCCATGCCCAAGGCCACCGTCTACCGCTTCTTGCAGACCATGATGACACTGGGTTATGTGCGCCAGGAATCGGACAGCGAACGCTACGGCCTGACGATGAAGGTGTTTGAGCTTGGCACCAAGGCCCTGCAATACCCTGAGCTGGTCGACTTGGCTAAACACCACATGCAAATGCTGGCCGACAAGACCGGTGAAACCGTGCACTTGGGAGCCCTGATCGACAGCGAAATCATCTATGTGCACAAGGTCGATTCACGCCACATGCTGGGCATGTATTCCAAAGTGGGCCGGCGTGCGCCGCTGCACTGCACGGCCATTGGCAAGGTGCTGATGGCCTGGGAGCACCCCGACCGCCGGGCCTTGATTTTGCAGGGCGCGGAGTTCACCAAGTACCGCGACAAGACCATTGTGGAGCCCGAAGCCTTTGCCCAGGAGCTCGAACGCGTCAAGGCCCAGGGTTTTGGCGAAGACCGTGAAGAATTTGACGACCACATCCGCTGCCTGGGCGTGGCGATATTCGACCGCCTGAACCGCCCCATTGCCGGCATGAGTATTTCATTCCCGACATTCCGCTATGACCCGGCCCGCCAGGGCGAAGTGGTGCAAATGTTGACGGATGCCAGCCGGGACATTTCGGCCAGGCTGGGCTGCACGCGTTTTCCGCTGGACGCGGCCTAATCCGCGCTTGGCGGACAAGGCCTCCCCGGCTCAGCGCCCGGTCAACACCGGGAACAGCTTGATCAGGCCGTCGGACATCACCTCCACCGCCAGCGCGGCGAGTATCAAACCCATCAAGCGGGTCATCACATTGATGCCGGTCTTGCCCAGCACCCGGGCGATAGGCTGCGCCAGCGCAAAACAGGCGGCGGTGGCCAGCGCGATCACGATGCCGTACCCCACCAGCGTGCCCAGTTGCAAAAAGGTTTTGGCCTTTTCTGCATAAATCACGACGGTGGACATCGTCGCCGGACCGGTCAGCAGCGGAATCGTCAAGGGCACCACGGCAATGCTGGCGCCCCGTGCAGCCTTCTCTGCGCCGTCTTCCATCTCATGCGAGGCGGGCTTGGCTTCAGCGGGTTGCGCATTCAGCATGTTCAGCGCCGACGTCAGCAACAACATGCCGCCTCCCACCTGGAAGCTGGCCAGCGAGATGCCAAAAAAGTCCAGGATATGCAGACCGGCCAGTGCGCTGGTCGCAATCACGACAAAACAGCTGAAGGACGAAATCACAATCGTGCGCCGCCGCTGCTCGGGTGAAAACCCCTGGGTGTAGTGGATGAAAAACGGCACGATGGCCAGCGGATTCACAATCGCCAGCAGTGTGATCAGGGGTTTGAAATCCATATAGGTGATGCTCTAGTGTGAAAGTCGTGTGCCTAGCGTCCACCGGCCACATCGACCAGGGTGCCCGTGGTGTAGCTGGATTCATTGCCCATCAGCCAAACGATGGCCTGGGCCACCTCCAACGGGGTGCCGGCGCGTTGCATGGGCACCTGCGGCGCCAGCTGCCGGGCCCGGTCGGGCTGGCCACCGCTGGCGTGGATGTCGGTCTCGATGATGCCGGGGCGCACGGCGTTGACACGTATGCCCTCCAGCGCCACCTCTTTGGCCAGACCGATGGTGAAGGTGTCGATGGCGCCCTTGCTGGCCGCATAGTCCACATACTGACCGGCACCACCCAGGCGCGCCGCGGCGCTGGACACATTGACGATGCTGCCACCGGTGCCCCCATGGCGCGTGCTCATGCGTTTGACGGCCTCGCGGGCACAGACAAACGAACCCAGCACATTGGTCGCAAACATGTGCTGCAGGCGGGCCGAGTCCATGGCGTCCACACGGCAGGCCACATCCACAATGCCGGCGTTGTTGACCAGGCTGCTGATGGGGCCCAGCTTGGCATCTATCTTGTCGAACATGGCCATTACCTGTGATTCGACCGCGACATCGGCCTGCACCGTGATGGCAGTGCCGGCGGCGGCCCGTATCTGGCGCACCACCTCGTCGGCGGCCAGTGAATTGCGGGTGTAGTTGACGGCAACGGCATAACCCTTTTGCGCGGCCAACAGGGCCGTGGCCGCACCTATGCCACGTGATCCACCGGTGACCAGGGCTATGGGCTGCATCACAGGGGGCGTATGCCGCCCTTCAGGATAGCGGGGCTGTAGTAGCGCTGAAAACTCTTCCACACGTCGCCCGAACGCGCTGCACGTTCCAACGCGTCCCGCAGGGCCGTTTTATCTTGCGGGTTCACGCTGCTATTGGAAATGTAGACACCGCTGCTGCCCCAGGGCAGTTCTTCCAGCGTCTCCATGCGAAGCTTGTCCGCCATGTCCTGCACACGCTCATCACCCTGGACGGCTCCGGCCAGTATGGTGGGCGCCATGATGGTCACATCCGCCGTACCGGCTTTCAGCAGACGGGCTATCGACAACGCATCCACTTCCAGGATCAGACGCCCCTGCTGACCCAACACGTTGACCATGTCCTGGTAGGCCTGGCCATAGTCGAAACCGCGCACCAGCGCCACCTTCAGCCCCGGTTGCTCCAGCAACTCGCGTACCGAGCCTATGGTCGGACGCCGGGATTGAAGCGACAGCAACAAGGGGCGGTTTTGAACCAACCCGACAAAGGTGCCCAGCGCGTCGCGCTTGGGGGTTTTACTGGCCGGTACCAGCAGGTCGGCGCGGCCGGTTTCAAACATAACCTCCAAGCGTGCACGCGGTACGGCGCTGAAGGCAAAGTTGCAACCTTCCTTGTCGGTCAGGCCACGCAGCAAATCGGGGTAAATGCCGCTGATGTTGTCACCGTTGACGATCACGCTGAGACCAATGGCTGCGACCGGCACCTGGATCACCCGAGAGCAGCCTGCATGGGCACCTGCGCAGGCCAGGGCTGCCAGGGCCAGGACCAGTGTGCGCATTTTTGCAAGTCGCCAGTACATAACGGGGCAGTTTATCCGCGAAACTGGATAATGCGATGGGGTTTTTTCGCAAGCGCAGCGGCCGGCAAGCGTGTCGCACATCCACAGGGGCCACCATGTCCATTCAGAGGTCGTTTATGAAAATAATGCCTGTAGCCCCCGTGAATGCTATATATACCGCTATATTACTTGTAGCAATCTCTGCTGCCGCCCACGCCGCAGACTACAGCGGGCCGTTGTTCGATGCCCACCTGCACTACAACCTTGAGGCCTGGGACGGCCAGACCGGGCCGCACCCGCCCGCCGACGTGCTGGCGCGTATGCAGCGCAATGGCGTGCGCGCCATTGTTGCCAACTCCCGCCCCAACGACGGCACCCAGTTGCTGGCCAGCAGCCCGCTGACCCGCCAGGCCGGCGTCGCGGTGGTGCCCTTCATCCGCCTGTACCGCAACCGGGCCGACTACGACAGCTGGTTCAAGGACGAGACCATCTACACCATGGTGCAAACGGAATTTGCAAAGGGCACACCCGGTGGTAGCGCCTACAAGGGCATTGGTGAATTCCACCTGTACGACAGTGCCAACGCCAACGGCGCAGTGGCCAAAAAGCTGATGGCCTTTGCCGAAGAAAAAAACCTGGCAGTATTGGCCCATGTGGACGGCGGGGCGATTGACCTGCTGATGGCCAACACTCCCTCCAAAGGGCAGAAGCTCAAACTCATCTGGGCCCACACGGGTATAGGCGGCGTACCGGTGGCACGGGTCGATGCGCTGCTGGCCCAGTACCCGCTGCTGATGGGTGAACTGTCCTACCGCCCGGGCCTCACATGCGCCGGGACACAAGGCGCTGAACGCCTGTGCCCTGAGTGGCGCACGCTGCTGCTCAAATACCCCACGCGCTTTCTCATCGGATCGGACACCTGGGTCAACCAGCGCTGGCAGTACTACGACGACACCATGCAGGGCTATCGCGCCTGGCTGGGCGAGCTGCCCGTGGATGTGGCGCGCAATATTGCGTGGAACAATGGCGCACGCCTGTTTGGTGTGCCCACACCACCACCGTAACCATCTACCCCAAAACCACGGTCTAACCCATGATCCAACTGCACTACGCCCCCGCCACCGCCAGCATGATCCCCCACATGCTTCTGGAAGAAATGGCTACCCCGTTTGAACTGGTCTTGGTGGACAACACCGCTGGCGCCCACCGCGAGCCGACCTACCTGGCGCTGAACCCCAATGGTTTGCTGCCCGCGCTGACCGATACCAACGGCCTGGTGCTGTACGAGACCGCCGCCATCTGCCTGCACCTGTGTGATACCCATCCCCAGGCCGGCCTGGCCCCCGCAGTCGGAACCGCACAACGCGCCCACTTCTACAAATGGCTGATGTGGCTGACCAATACGCTGCAAAGCGCGCTGATCGTTTACTTCTACCCCCAGCGCTGGGCCAACGAGGGTAATGCCGCTGGTGTGGCCGAGGTCAAGGCCCATGCCCAGAGCAAGATCGACAACATGCTGGACCAACTGGATGCCGAGCTGGCCCGCCACGGCGGAGCCTGGTTCATGGGCGAAACCTACAGCGCGCTAGACCCCTATGTATTCACGCTATGCCGCTGGACGCGCAATTTCAACGGTCGTAAGGCCCGCGACTTGCCGCACCTGGGGCCGTATCTGCAACGGGTGCTGGAGCGGCCGGCCAGTCAGCGGGTGATGGCGACGGAGGGTTTGAGTGCACCGTTCTATTGAGCGCTGCGGTAGGCAGTGGCGTGGTTTGCTTGCCCCGCAGCAAATTGGGTTAGTGCCAGCCGTATGTTGGCACAGGCTGCCTGTGGGAAGCGGGCCCGAATAGCACCAACGGACGGACGGACCTCGTCAATCGAAACCTCGAGCTGGCCACCCATTCGCGCAATGTTGGCAGACACCGTCGCGCCGTATAAGGGTTCCGGAGCCAGTGGAGAGGTCAACTGATAGTCTCCTACGTGCTCCTGACCGATCAGGCGATCCAGGCCACGGGCGAACCAGCCCCGGCTGTCGCCCAGCGGCGCTCCCGTGCTGGCGTTCTCGATAACCGTGATGTCCGCCAGTACCGGGCCTAGCTCGGTCGCCGAAGTGCGGCTGTACGGCCAACGGACGATTTTGGTGGTGCGCCCAGCGCGGTTCTTTTGATGCACAACTTGCAGCCATACGTAATACATGCCCTGCACATGCTCAATGCCGATGGAAGTCTTGCAAACCACGTATCCCATCTTTCCCTCATGCACTAGGCCCAGATCGGCAACGGATACGGTGCCGGATTGGGCTCTGAGCATCGCCCGCACTTGTTCGGTATTCAGCATGTGGGCATTCTCCAGAATCAATCCCCGGCTGTCTATAGATGCAGCTGCCACGTTGGAGCACGTGCAGCGAGAATAAATGGTACGGCGTCAGTCCTTTGGACGCGTGTTGGGCAGGAGAATAAAAACACGCGGAACTGATTCGTGAATTGGTATTGTTGTGGGTAGCACAGTCATTGGTTGTTACCAACCCTCACGCTACATCGTCAATGGCGGTATGGGGGTGTGCTGGCAATTGCGCTTATGCAGCTATCCGCGCTATGGGGTTCTCGAAATATGCTGCCGCAGCAGGCGGTCCAGGCTGTCCGCGCGCTGCCTCCGCTATCTATTGACCAATAACTTCATCGTCCGCCGACAACGCCGCTCTCAGGCAGATGCTCCTCGGTTAGCCCGCTTCAAAGATTGACTTTGCAATAGTCAACGCCGTTGCCGCGGTTGGCCAACCGGAGTAGAAAGCAAGATGGGTAATGGCTTCAACAATCTCTTCCTTGGTGAGACCGTTTTCCAAAGCTTTCTTCAAGTGAAAAGGCAACTCGTTTTGCCTGTAAAGCGATACCAGCGATGCCACCGTTATCAGGCTGCGGTCTCTTTTTGAAAGGCCAGGACGCTCCCATACGTCGTTGAAAAGAACCTCGCTGCTTAGTTCAATGAATTTCGGGGCCAGTTCGGCTAGTGGGTGTGTGGCAAGTGTCATGTATGTATGTGTCCTAGGTAGTGCATGCTTGTGCAGCCGGGCGATGTTACCTAGCCAACCCGGTGCGCCGCTGGCGCACGGGCTAGGGACCCCGGCATCGCCAACCACGGCCTAGAATTGCGCGGTCTATAACAATGGTTACGACCCCAATCGCAGGGGTACTGAAACGGGAGAGCATCCAATGCATGTGTTGTTAGGTCTACTGGTTGTTGTGCTGCTGGGTTATCTGTTTTATCGATTCGTACTGACTCCCGCAGCCGCACCGGCCCTCCAAGCTGCGCTGGAGAGCAAGCGCGCCTTCGCATTCCTATCAAACGGCCTCATCTTCTACCGGGAGCACGGTGGCGAGATCAAACAACTGCAGAGTACTTACGCGCAGGAGGCCTCCGACCGGCGCGAACGTGCCCGTGAAAAACACAGCTGGAAACAAGGCACCAGTTTCAATATCGCCGCCGGCGGTGGCATGCGCCGTTTTGACCAGGCGGACAAGCCCCTATTGGCAACGTCGGTGGTGTTTGAGGCATGTGGCAGCCTGCTCTATTTCCTGAAGGACGAAGCCGTAGGTGGCCTGTTCCGTCGGGATGCGGCGTCGGGTACCGAGACGCGTGTGCTGCTCAAGCAGAACCTGCATCTGGGTGATATGGCCTTGTCGCCAGACGGAACGACGCTGGCGGTATCGTCCCAGCAGTCCGGCGGGCTGGCCAACATCTCCGTGATGAAAAGTGACGGCAGCAGCCTGCGCGATGTGACCGGTGGTGACACGGTGGACTCTGCCCCAGCCTGGATACCGGGGGAGCCCACGCAGTTGTTGTTCCAGTCATCCGGGCTGGCGCGCAACGAGCAAGGTTATGTGGTCGCCCAAGGGCATGCCAGTATCCAGATACTGAACATGGAGACAGGCACCATTTCACCGGTTCTGGATGATCCGCGGTTTGACTATCTAAAACCGCGTGTCTGTCCGGCGGGCAATCTGCTGTTCATTCGCCGCCCCTATGAGGCACCACAGTACGGCGCGCAGAGTGTGCTGCTAGACACGCTGCTCTTTCCGTTTCGCTTGCTGCGCGCGGTGTTCCATTACCTCAATTTTTTCTCGATCATGTACACCCGCAAGCCCTTGACCAGCGCCTCCGGGCCGATGGTGGAGGCCGATCTGAAGAACATTCTGTTGCAAGGGCGGCGTATCGACGCGGAGAAGGCAGTGCGCAGCGCGCGGGCGGTCAATGGTGTTCCTTCGCTGGTGCCCGACAACTGGGAGCTGATCAGCCGCAACACCCAGGGCGCGGAGCGTGTGCTGGCCACCAATGTCGCCTCGTACGACATCAGCCCGGACGGCACCATTGTTTATTCCAACGGCCGCGGCGTCTTCATGCTGGAGAAGGACGGTTCGTCACGGCTGGCGCTGAAGGATGCCCTGATTGCAGAGGTCGCTGCGGCGACGGTCTGAGTGGAGTTGCTGGCGCGCCGCTAACGGTGGGAGGTTTTCACCGCCCCGACCGCGCCAGATACCGCTTGCGCCAAAACACCGATACCAGCGTCAGCGCAACCAGCGCCATAAAACCCGTCGCTATCCAGGCGCCACTTTCCTTGTGGATCAAGGGCAGGGCGTCAAAATTCATGCCGAAGAAGCCAGTGATCAAATTCAGCGGCAGGAAGACGGCGGTCAGTGCCGTCAGTGTACGCATGATGTCGTTGGTGCGGCTGCCCTGCACGCTGAAGTGCATTTGCACGGCGGTCTCCACACTTTGTTCCAGGCGGCGCACGTGGTGGACCACACGTTCAATGTGCTCCAGCACATCACGGCTGCGCACCTCCAGCAGGTCGCGTTCGCGCTGGCCAGCAGCGGTGTCGGCGTCGGGCCAGGTCTTCACGGCCTCAATCCAATCCTGTAGCGCAGCACGCTGGTCTTCACACACCTCGTCCAGGTAGTGCAGCGTCAGGCGCGCTTCCAGCAGCGAGTTCCAGTTGGTAAAGCGGGTGCGGGGGTTCAGCAGTTCGCTCTGCCAGTGGTCCAATTGGTGGGTCAGCTCACGGCGCAGTTCCAGAAAGCCGTCCACCATCTGGTTGATGACACGCAGCATCAGGTCGGCCGGGCTGGTCGGCAGGCGGGCGCCTGCTGCACGTGATTCGGCGCTGGAGGCTTGGACCAACTTGCTGGCATAAGCATCACGCACCGAGCAGTCGGTAGGGTGTACGGTGAGCAACACGCGGTCGAACACGGCAAAGCCCACCGGGCTGGTGTCAATCCGCCGCAGGATGGGCGGTCCGGTGCGTTTATGTTCGTGTGCCACTGGTTGGCCTGTTGCATCCGTCAGTTCCGCCGTGGGCCGGGTGCCCGCAGCCAGACGGCGAAACACCAGCACGTCGTACTGCGAGGTGTAATCGTAGTGGGACGGCAACTGGTTGTTGATCAGGTCCGATATGTGCAAATCCACCAACTGCTGGCCGCACAGCGTTTGCAGCATGGTTTGCACCTGGGCCTGGCTGACCTCGAACTCGCGCCGCGCACAAGCCACCCAGACGTAACCCTGGGCGGGCATGCCCGCCGCCGTCAGCGCGGCCAGGTCCTGGGTCTCGGTGATGCTGGTGTTCTGGATGTGGAAGATGCGCATGGGGAAGAGGCCTTGTGGCAGAGCGGTATAAGCAAAAAAGGGCCATAGCCCCCGTGAAATATGACCAGTGCGCTACAATTTTCGTAGCAATCGTGCGGCGTCACGTGCAAAGTAGGTCAACACACCGTCGGCGCCCGCGCGCTTGAAGGCCAGCAGGCTCTCCATCATGACCGCTTCACCGTCCAGCCAGCCGTTCTGCGCGGCCGCCTTCAGCATGGCGTATTCGCCGCTGACCTGGTAGGCGAAGGTGGGCACCTTGAACTCGTCCTTGACGCGGCGCACCACGTCCAGATACGGCATGCCGGGCTTGACCATGACCATGTCCGCACCCTCGGCTATGTCCATGGCGACCTCGCGCAGCGCCTCGTCGCTGTTGCCGGGGTCCATCTGGTAGACCTTTTTATTGCTCTTGCCCAGGTTGCTGGCCGAGCCCAGCGCGTCGCGGAACGGGCCGTAAAAGGCGCTGGCGTATTTGGCGCTGTAGGCCATGATGCGGGTGTGGACCAAGCCCTCGGCCTCCAGCGCGGCGCGGATGGCGCCAATGCGGCCGTCCATCATGTCGCTGGGGGCCACGATGTCGGTGCCGGCGCGTGCCTGGGTCAGCGCCTGCTGCACCAGCTGGGCCACGGTGGTCTCATTGACGATGTAGCCGTTTTCTTCGGGCCGGGTGTCGGGCAGGCCGTCCTGGCCGTGGGTGGTGAAGGGGTCCAGTGCCACATCGGTCATCAGGCCCAGGTCGGGGAATTCCTTCTTCAGCGCCGCTACGACGCGGGGGATCAGGCCATCGGGGTTCAGGGCCTCGTCGCCGTCATAGGTTTTCAGCGACTGGTCCACCACCGGGAAAAGTGCCATCACCGGAATACCCAGCTTCACACACTCTTCTGCCACGGGCACCAGCAGGTCCAGGCTCAGGCGCTCCACGCCGGGCATCGAGGCGATGGGCACACGCTGGCCTCTGCCATCAACAACGAATACCGGGTAGATCAGGTCATGCGGGGTGAGGGTGTTTTCGCGCACCAGGTTGCGGGTAAAAACGTCGCGGCGCAAGCGGCGGGGGCGGCCGTGGGGGTAGGGGGCGTAATCGGTCATGGGGAAAATTGTGCCTGAATCGCAAAAGCCCCCGGTAAGGCCGTAGTCAGTCCAGCAGGTGCGGCGAGTCAACCCCCCAGCTGCATGTGGTTTATTGGCAAAGCCGCTTGCAAACTAGCGATAAACGCGCTAAATTTCACACCGGGTAGCTTGCTACCTCCCGCTTTTCCTCCCTGAGCGGGGCCTTGATGTGTGACAGCTAATAGGCTTACCACCCCAGCCCACGTGCTGGGGTTTTTTTTGCCCGAAAGTAGAAGCAAGGGTCAGCCGGAGCAAGGGAGCTACACCAATATGCCGCCGGGCCGCCCCAAGGCAAATTAGCCCCACGCCCCCGGTAAATCCGGGGTCCCTTCCCCGGATTCGGGGGTAGCGACCCGCGCAGCGGCGGAGCGTGGGGGCTACACTTCCGCCATGCTCTGGGTCAAAGCCTTCCACATCGTTTTCGTCGCCAGCTGGTTCGCTGGTCTGTTCTACCTGCCACGCATTTTTGTGAACCTGGCCATGGTGCCGCCGGGTTCGCACGCCGAGCGCACGCGCCTACTGCTGATGGCGCGCAAATTGTTACGGTTCACAACCATGCTGGCGGTGCCCGCTTTGTTTCTGGGGCTGTGGTTGTGGCTGGGTTACGGTATCGGTCGGGGGCCGGGCAATGCGTGGATGCATGCCAAGTTGCTCGTGGTGGTGCTGGCATTGGGTTACCACCACGCTTGTGCGGCCATCCTGACGAAGTTTGAGGCGGGGACCATGGCCCGCAGCCATGTCTGGTTTCGCTATTTCAATGAAATGCCGGTGTTTTTGCTGGCGGCGGCGGTGATCTTGGTAGTGGTGAAACCCTTCTAAGGAGCCAAATGCACAAGACAGCGGCCTGGCCACTGGCACTTATCTATATGGGGCTGATTGTGTATGCCAGCCTCTACCCCTTTGGCGAATGGCGCGACCAGGGCATTGCACCCTGGGCTTTTCTGGCTGCACCGTTGCCGAAGTTCTGGACGGGTTTTGACGTCGCCGTCAATGTGGCTGGTTATGCCCCCTTGGGCGGCCTGTTGGCACTCAGCGCTTTGCGCACAGGCCGTTTTAAGCACGCCATTTGGGTTTCTCTGGCGACTGCTGCCCTGTTGTCGCTGGCGATGGAGGTTTTGCAAAGTTACTTGTCAGCCCGGGTGCCTTCGCGCGAGGACTGGATGCTCAACGCCGCGGGCGCCACCCTTGGCGCCATTGTTGCGGTGTTGTTGGCCCGTCTGGGGGCGATAGACCGCTGGAGCCAGATTCGCGCCCGCTGGTTTGGCCCGGAATCCCGCGGTGGCATTGTTTTGCTGGCGGTATGGCCCATGGCGCTGCTGTTTCCAGCGGCGGTGCCGTTTGGCCTGGGCCAGGTACTGGAGCGGGTGGAGGAAACCCTGGGCGAACAACTGGTGGATACGCCTTTTCTGGACTGGCTGCCGGTACGTGAGACCGAACTCCAGCCGCTGGTTCCCGGCGCCGAGATGGTGTGTGTGATGCTAGGGCTGTTAATCCCGTGTTTGCTGGCCTTTTGCGTGATCCGCGCGCGCTCCCGCCGCGCTGCATTTGTATTGGTGATGGTGAGTGCTGGCGTCGCGGTGACGGCGTTGTCGGCGGCGCTGAGCTGGGGCCCCAGCCACGCCTGGTCCTGGTTGAGCACGCCGGTGCAGTTTGGCATGGTGCTGGCCGGGATCCTGGCGCTGGTGTTGGCTCTGGTGCCGTGGCGTGCCAGTGCATCTTTGCTGCTGCTGTCCCTGGGCGTGTACCTTAGCCTGCTGAACCAGGCGCCGGAGAGCCCCTATTTCGCCCAGACCCTGCACGCCTGGGAGCAGGGTCGTTTTATCCGTTTTCACGGGTTGGCCCAGTGGTTGGGTTGGTTGTGGCCCTACGCCACGCTGTTCTATGTGTTGTCCCTGATCTGGCGACGCGACGTTAAAAATTAGAATCTAGCCCTATGACCGAACCCACCGCCCCCGCCAAGCCCTACTACGCCCACCACATCTTCTTCTGCCTCAACGAACGCACCAATGGAGAGGCCAGCTGCGCCCAGCACAACGCGCAGGCCGGCTTTGACCGCTGCAAACAGCAGGTCCGCGCGGCCGGTCTGGCTGGCGTGGGTCAGGTCCGCGTCAACAAGGCAGGCTGCCTGGACCGTTGTGCCGGCGGCCCGGTCGCCGTGGTCTATCCGGAAGGTGTCTGGTACTCCTATGTAGACGAACACGACATCGACGAAATCGTTGAGTCACACCTGAAGAACGGCAAGGTGGTGGAGCGCCTGGTGACCCCCGCCCATCTGGGTCGGTAGTGCTTTCTGGGCAGTCGCATATGGGAAATCGGACTATAGCCCCCGTAGAATATGGCTGAGTCACTACTAAAACAATAGCATTCTCGTGAATAACCAAACCCGCAGATTTGTGGTACAGGGTCCCGCTGGTGCGATCGAGGCGCTGGAAGACCTGCCCATCCTGACCGACGGCGCCACGCCACGCGGCGTAGCCGTCATCGCCCATCCGCACCCGCTGTTTGGCGGAACCATGGACAACAAGGTTGTGCAGACCTTGGCCCGGGCCTTCGTGCACTGTGGCTGGCGCGCGGTACGCTTCAATTTCCGCGGCGTGGGCGCGACGCAGGGTGTGTATGACGAAGGCCGCGGCGAACTGCAAGACCTGCTGGCCGTCGTCGCCGACGCCAACCCAGGTGATGCGGCCCAGCCATTGGCGCTGGCAGGATTTTCATTTGGCTCCTTTGTCGTCAGCCACGCGGTCGAATCCCTGGGGCCCCAACATGCACCGCAGCAACTGGTGTTGGTTGGCACCGCTGCCAGCCGTTTTGCCGTGGCGCCCATCGCGCCAGACCTGCACGCTCGCACCCTGGTACTGCACGGCGAGCAGGACGACACGGTGCCGCTGGCCTCGGTGATGGACTGGGCCCGACCCCAGTCACTGCCAGTTACAGTCATTCCCGGGGTCGCCCACTTCTTTCATGGACAATTGCCGCTGTTGCGCAGCCTGGTCGTGCGCCATTTGTTGGCCCAGACCGCCCCGCAATAGCCTCTTCGTCAATCCTGTTTCCATCCGCTGCAGCCTCTTTTTGCAGGCTGCACCCAGACCTACTCTCCCATGAAATCATTGTTTGCTGCCCTTGTGGTCACCCTGCTCAGTTTCTCCGTGGCGGCCCAAACGCCCCAGTCACCCGAAGTGGCCGCCCGCTCCTACTTGTTAATGGACGTCACCGCCAACCAGATCCTGGCTGCCAAGGACATCGATATGCCGGTGGAGCCCGCCTCACTGACCAAGCTGATGTCGGCCTACCTGGTGTTTGACGCTTTGCGGACGAAGAAGCTGGACCTGCGCCAAACCCTGCCGGTCAGCGAGCGTGCCTGGAAGATGCCCGGGTCGCGCATGTTTATCGACCCCAAGATGCAGGTTCCGGTAGAAGATCTGATCAAAGGCATGATCGTCCAGTCTGGCAATGACGCCACGATGGCCCTGGCCGAAGGCGTGGGCGGTTCGGCCGAGCGTTTCGTGCAAATGATGAATGACCAGGCCAAGGTGTTGGGCATGAAGTCCACCGGCTACAAAAACCCGGAAGGCCTGACCGAGGCCGGTCACACCACCACGGCCCGCGATCTGAGCATTCTGGCAACCAGCTTGATGTCCGACTTCCCTGACTACGTAGGCTTTTACGCGATCAAGAAATACCGTTACCCCGGCACACCGGCTGCCAACGACACCAACCGCAACCTGTTGTTGTTCCGTGATCCCACGGTCGACGGCCTGAAAACCGGCTACACCGAGGCTGCCGGTTATTGCATGGTCGCCACGGCGCGCCGCGAATTCGCTAGCTTGGCCAATCCGGCCACGCCCGCAGGCACGCCCAGCGCCGCTGGAAGCCGCCGTCTATTGTCTATAGTGTTGGGAACGGCCAACGAGAATGCCCGCGCCAATGAATCGCAAAAACTGCTGAACTGGGGTTACACGGCATATGAAGCGGTCAAATTGTTTGAAGCTGATCAAGCAGTAGTAAGCGCTAACCTTTGGAAAGGCGCGCAGCCGATCGTAAAAGTAGGTCGCCCGCAGGCCATTGTGGTGGCCGTTCCCCAGGGCACTGCCGCCAAGCTTAAAACCCAGGTGGTGCGCACCGATCCGCTGGTCGCGCCCATCACCAAGGGCCAGCAACTGGGCACACTGAAGATACTGGCCGGTGAACAACTGGTTGGCGAAGTGCCTTTGTTGGCACTGGAATCGGTGGAGCAATCAGGCATTCTGGGCCGCGCCTGGGACTCCATCCGTCTTTGGATTCGTTGAGCATCAGATACTAAGTCGGCGGAGGAGTGCAATTTCCCGCCGGGCCGCCCCAAGGGAAATTAGCCCCCTCGGGGGGGCAGCGACCCGCAAAGCGGTGGAGCGTGGGGGCCACATAGCTCTTGCGGGGAAACCCCTAAGCTGATACATTAGAAGGCTTTTCGGAAATTCCGAAGGGATTCACGTTTTCAATTAGTTTCAAACGTTTAGGGACGTTTTTTAAATGCCAACCATCAATCAACTAGTGCGTCAAGGCCGTGAGGTCGAGATCATCAAGTCGAAGAGCCCTGCGATGCAGAACTCTCCGCAGCGTCGCGGTGTGTGCACCCGTGTGTACACCACAACGCCTAAAAAACCTAACTCCGCTCTGCGTAAAGTTGCCAAAGTGCGCTTGACCAACGGTTTTGAGGTTATTTCCTACATCGGCGGTGAAGGCCACAACTTGCAGGAACACAGCGTGGTGCTGGTTCGTGGCGGTCGTGTCAAGGATTTGCCCGGTGTGCGTTACCACATCGTCCGTGGTTCGCTCGATTTGCAAGGCGTGAAAGACCGCAAGCAGTCGCGCTCCAAGTACGGTGCCAAGAAGCCAAAGGCCAAGTAAATTGACCTGAGCCCAAGGCTTGAACGAAAGTTTGAAACCCTGGATTCGAAAAAATAAAAGGTGTTTGTTTGCTGCGTGGCGCGGTGAATGAACGAAGTGACCCGCTGTTTGGGTCGAGTAAGTGAGAGTCTTATTAATTAACTCTCGCGGTGTCCGTAAGGGCGCCAACTGAAGCAAAGAGGTGAAAAATGCCACGTCGTCGCGAAGTCCCTAAACGTGAAATTCTGCCGGATCCTAAGTTCGGCAATGTAGAGCTGTCCAAATTCATGAACGTGATCATGGAAGGCGGCAAGAAGGCGATCGCTGAGCGCATCATTTATGGCGCACTCGAACTGATCGAAAAGAAGCACCCCGATAAAGACCCCGTCGAAGCTTTCACCGTTGCCATCAACAATGTGAAACCTATGGTGGAAGTGAAATCCCGCCGCGTGGGTGGTGCTAACTACCAAGTGCCTGTTGAAGTGCGTCCTGTTCGTCGCCTGGCTTTGTCCATGCGCTGGATCAAGGAAGCTGCTCGCAAGCGCGGTGAAAAGTCCATGGCACAACGCCTGGCCAACGAGCTGCTGGAGGCTACTGAAGGCCGCGGCGGCGCCATGAAGAAGCGTGACGAAGTTCACCGCATGGCTGAAGCCAACAAGGCTTTCTCGCACTTCCGCTTCTAAACGCGGCAACCGCGGCATTCAAGTGACGCGGATGTCGCGGGCGGCGCAATGGCGCTGTCATGCGGAGCGTCCACACTTTGAAGGCCGCACGCCAGTTGCGCTGTGCAACTGGCGGTTCTCAGAATCTGATCAACCAAGGATCCATCATGGCTCGCCATACCCCCATTGAGCGCTACCGCAATATCGGTATCTCGGCTCACATTGACGCCGGTAAGACTACGACTACCGAGCGCGTACTTTTTTATACCGGCGTGAACCACAAAATTGGTGAAGTGCACGACGGCGCTGCCACCATGGACTGGATGGAGCAAGAGCAAGAGCGCGGCATCACGATCACATCGGCTGCCACGACCTGCTTCTGGAAGGGTATGGACAAGTCCTTGCCCGAGCACCGTATCAACATCATTGATACCCCTGGACACGTTGACTTCACGATTGAAGTCGAGCGCTCCATGCGCGTGCTGGACGGCGCTTGCATGGTGTACTGCGCCGTGGGTGGTGTGCAACCCCAGTCGGAAACCGTTTGGCGCCAGGCCAACAAGTACAAGGTGCCACGTTTGGCCTTTGTGAACAAGATGGACCGTACCGGTGCCAACTTCTTCAAGGTCGTGGACCAGATGAAACTGCGCCTGAAGGCCAGCCCTGTGCCCATGGTGATCCCAATTGGCGCTGAAGAACACTTTACTGGCGTTGTCGACCTGATCAAGATGAAAGCCATCATCTGGGACGAAGCTTCGCAAGGCATGTTGTTCGACTACAAGGACATCCCCGCCGAGCTGGTGGAATTGGCCAAAGAATGGCGCGAAAAGATGGTCGAGGCTGCTGCCGAAGCCACTGAAGAACTGATGAACAAGTACCTTGAAGAAGGTGATTTGTCGGAAGAAGAAATCAAGTTCGGTATTCGCAAACGCACCATCGCCAGCGAAATCCAGCCCATGTATTGCGGATCCGCTTTCAAGAACAAGGGCGTGCAACGTATGTTGGACGCCGTGATCGAATTCATGCCATCGCCAGTGGACATTCCACCCGTGGGCGGCATGGACGAAGATGATGCTCCCGTTGTGCGCCAAGCCAGCGACACGGAGAAGTTCTCCGCATTGGCATTCAAGCTGATGACGGATCCGTTCGTCGGTCAGTTGACCTTTGTGCGCGTGTACTCCGGCGTTCTGAACAAGGGCGACACCGTATACAACCCGATCCGTGGCAAAAAAGAGCGTATCGGCCGTATCGTGCAAATGCACGCCAACAAGCGTGAAGAAGTGAGCGAAATTGTCGCCGGTGACATCGCTGCCTGTATCGGTCTGAAGGACGTCACCACCGGTGAAACCCTGTGTGATCCAACAGCCATCCTGACACTGGAGCGCATGGTATTCCCTGAGCCTGTGATTACCCAGGCCGTGGAACCCAAGACCAAGGCTGACCAGGAAAAAATGGGTATCGCTTTACAGCGCCTGGCCCAGGAAGATCCTTCGTTCCGCGTCAAGACCGACGAAGAGTCTGGCCAGACCCTGATCGCCGGTATGGGCGAGTTGCACTTGGAAATTATTGTTGACCGCATGAAGCGTGAATTCGGCGTGGAAGCCAACGTGGGCAAGCCCCAGGTTGCTTACCGCGAAACCATCCGCAAGACCATCGAAGATGCCGAAGGCAAGTTCGTGCGTCAGTCCGGTGGTAAGGGTCAATATGGTCACGTTGTGCTCAAGATTGAGCCCAATGAAGCCGGTAAAGGCATCGAGTTCGTCGACGCGATCAAGGGCGGTGTGGTTCCTCGCGAATACATCCCTGCGGTTGAAAAGGGTATCCATGAGGCAGTGGGCCAAGGCGTGCTGGCGGGTTACCCCGTTGTCGACGTCAAGGTGACCTTGCACTTCGGTTCGTACCACGACGTTGACTCCAACGAATTGGCGTTCAAGATGGCCGCCATCTTCGGTTTCAAGGAAGGTTGCCGCAAGGCCGGCCCCGTGATTCTGGAGCCCATGATGGCTGTGGAAGTGGAAACACCCGAAGACTACGCCGGCAACGTGATGGGCGATTTGTCCTCACGCCGCGGTATGGTCCAGGGCATGGAAGACATGGTCGGCGGTGGCAAAGCCATCAAGGCCGAAGTCCCCTTGTCCGAAATGTTTGGCTACTCCACAACTCTGCGCTCGATGTCGCAAGGTCGTGCGTCCTACACGATGGAATTCAAGCACTACTCGGAAGCTCCGCGTAACGTGTCTGAAGCCATCATGGCTGCAAGGGCAAAATAATTTTCAGTGTGCCGGAT
The DNA here is from genome assembly GCA_043738115.1 of Rhodoferax sp. Classification (GTDB taxonomy): domain Bacteria; phylum Pseudomonadota; class Gammaproteobacteria; order Burkholderiales; family Burkholderiaceae_C; genus Allorhodoferax. The sequence goes on from JAYSZJ010000042.1 coordinate 107,676, forward strand.
CCATATTCGCGCAGCGAATTGGCTCGGGCACCTCTGATCAAAGTTCCCTGTCTGCGACGGTGTGCCGCCCTGTTTCCCGTGCGGGGCGAATCAGCAACACCGTGCAGACATAAAACCAATACACGGGATTAGCTCTTTGGAGAATTGAAAAATGGGTAAAGAAAAATTCACACGTACCAAGCCCCACGTTAACGTGGGCACCATTGGCCACGTTGACCACGGTAAGACCACGCTGACAGCCGCCATCA
>JAYSZJ010000043.1:0-24093 GCA_043738115.1 Rhodoferax sp.
TCTGGTTCATGAACACTTCTTCGGCAATACGACCACCAAACAACATGCTGATTTGGTTCAGCATGTATTCGCTGTCATAGCTATAACGGTCTTGTGAAGGCAGGCTCATCGTCACGCCCAGGGCACGGCCACGGGGAATGATGGTGACCTTGTGCACGGGATCACACTTGGGCAACATCTTGCCGATCAAGGCGTGGCCGGACTCGTGGTAGGCCGTGTTGCGGCGCTCTTCTTCGGGCATGACCATGCTCTTGCGCTCGGGGCCCATGAAGATTTTGTCCTTGGCCTTCTCGAAATCCTGCATTTCGACAACACGCGCATTGCGCCGCGCCGCCATCAAAGCCGCTTCGTTGCACAGGTTGGCCAAATCGGCACCGGACATGCCAGGTGTACCGCGGGCAATGGTATTTGGATTAACGTCCTGGCCCAACGGCACCTTGCGCATGTGCACTGCAAGAATCTGCTCACGGCCGCGGATGTCGGGCAATGTCACATATACCTGACGGTCAAAACGGCCAGGGCGCAACAACGCGGCATCCAGAATGTCGGGGCGGTTGGTGGCAGCCACTACGATGACCCCTACATTGGTCTCAAAGCCGTCCATCTCGACCAGCATCTGGTTCAAAGTCTGTTCACGCTCATCGTTACCACCGCCCAGGCCTGCGCCACGCTGGCGGCCCACAGCGTCAATTTCATCGATAAAGATAATGCAGGGCGCGTTTTTCTTGGCGTTGTCGAACATGTCGCGCACACGGGATGCACCCACGCCGACAAACATTTCCACAAAATCAGAACCGGAGATGCTGAAGAACGGCACCTTGGCTTCGCCTGCAATGGACTTGGCCAGAAGGGTTTTACCGGTTCCGGGTGGGCCCACCAGCAGCAGACCGCGGGGAATACGCCCCCCCAGTTTCTGGAATTTGCTCGGGTCTTTCAGGAAGTCGACAACTTCCTTGACTTCTTCCTTGGCTTCGTCGCAACCGGCCACATCGGCAAAGGTCACGGTGTTGGTGTTTTCGTCCAGCAGACGCGCCTTGCTCTTGCCAAAGCTGAATGCGCCGCCCTTGCCGCCACCCTGCATTTGGCGCATGAAATAAATCCAGACGCCAACCAGCAGCAGCATGGGGCCCCAGCTGACCAACAGCGTTGTCAGCAGCGAGCTTTCCTCACGGGGTTTGACGTCGAACTTGACGTTGTTGCTGATCAGGTCGCCCACCAGACCGCGGTCCAGGTAGGTGGCAGTCGTTCTGATCTTGCGGTCATCGGTAGTGATGGCCAGAATTTCGGTGCCGCCCGGGCCCTCCTGGATGACGGCGTTTTTGACGTGTTTGTTGCGCACTTCGTCCAGGAACTCGGAGTACCCGATTGCGGTGGCGCCAGCGACACCGCCCTTGTCAAATTGCTTGAACACGGTGAAAAGCACCAAGCCAATCACCAACCACACTGCAATTTTAGAAAACCACTGATTATTCAAGCGAAGCTCCAATAGGGGCACAGACTAGGACACTGTGCATATCTGAGTCGCATTTTAGGCGTTTCAAGGTATGCAACACAGATTTTCGCGGTTTTATGCCACATATACCGCAAGCTTATGTAACGCTTGTGTCGGGCATCCCAGGGCCACCTGCAACTCAGCCACCCTGCCGCTTGAGCCCGATGCCCACTAAAAACGTTTCCGACGAGCGGTCGCGCGAGGCCTTGGGTTTGAGCGGTTTCACCACGTCAAAGGCGGCTTTGAAGTGCTGCACCACGTCGTTATAACTGCCGCCATGGAACACTTTGGCCACCAAAGCCCCCTGGGGTTTCATGTGGTTTTGGGCAAATTCAATCGCCAATTCGACCAGATGTTCGATACGCGCAGCATCCGCCGACGATATGCCAGACAGATTGGGGGCCATATCGGAAACCACAAGGTCCGCCTGGCGGCCTTGCAGGGCCTGTTCCAGCTTGGCCAACACATCGGCCTCCCTGAAGTCGCCCTGGATAAAGGTTACGCCTTCGATGGGCTCCATGGGCAGCAGATCCAAGCCAATGATGGTGCCATTCAGTGCACCCGCGGCAGCGCCAGTGGGCGACAGGCGGCGGCGCACATATTGGCTCCACGCTCCCGGGGTACAACCCAGGTCGACCACCAAGTATCCGGGCTTAATCAACCCTAAGGTTTCATCGATTTCCTTGAGCTTGTAAGCGGCGCGCGCGCGGTAGCCTTCCCGGGTCGCCAATTTGACGTAGGGGTCGTTGATGTGGTCGTGCAGCCAGGCCTTGTTGACCTTTTTGTTGCCGGCTTTGGTTTTCATGGGTACTTTCTAAAGGGACGGCTCTACCGCCCTGTTTCCGTTCAACCGATAATACAGGTATGCCCCAAATTCAACTGACCCCTGCCCAGCGCAAAGAACACCGTGCCGAAGCACACCACCTGGACCCCGTGGTCATGGTGGGTAACGACGGCCTGACCGACAACGTCAAGAAAGAGATCGACGGCGCGCTGAATGCGCATGGCCTGATCAAGGTCCGCGTCTTCTCCGACGACCGTGTTGCCCGTGAGGCGATGTTCCAGACCTTGACGGAAGACCTTAGCGCGGCGCCCATTCAACACATTGGCAAGCTGCTGGTGCTGTGGCGTCCCAAGGTTGAGAAGGAAAAAACCGTAGCAGAAGACCGCATGGCGGGGCCACGCGACGTTAAGGTTTTGAAATACAGCAAACGTGCGGGTCAGCGGCCAGAGGTCAAAACCCTGCGCGTGTTGGGTAACCAGCGTTTAACGGCTGGTGGTAATGTGAAGCGAGCCAAGCCAAAGCCACAGGTCAGCGTCAAGAAGCGCAGCCAGACCTGATACCTTGCGGGACAGACCGAAGCTCTGTCCTCAACGGATCAAGGGTGTTTGGCCAACTTGCCAAACACCACCGCGGCACAGATCCACTGCACCACATGTATTCCCATTCCCACGCCATGCCACAGGGCTATGTTTTCCCGGGCGAGGATGCGGGGCGACACGCCAAACTCGACCAGTAGTGCCATCAGCACCCCGCCTACTACAAAAAGTGTAGCGGACTGTGCAACATCGACGGGGGCTAGGGCCTTGTTTGACCTAAAGAGCATCAGCAGGACCAAGCCACAAGTAGTGGAAATGGCAGTCTGGGCGCTGAACAACTTGGCGGCCATGCCACCGGCCATTGCCGGGCTTGGCAGGTGTGCAAAAAGCATGGGCACCACGAAGAAGCCCAGGGTGCTCAGGCTACCCCACCAAATGGCGGCAACCCAGACGGGTAAATGGCGCATGCTGCTGGCGACGGAGATCAGATGTACTGCACGGCCCTGACTTCGTAGGCACGTTCGCCGCCCGGAGCCAGCACCACCGCAGTGTCGCCCTCTTCCTTGCCGATTAGCGCACGGGCGATCGGGCTGCTGATGTTCACCAAGCCCAGCTTGATGTTGGCCTCGTCTTCACCCACGATCTGGTACTTGACGCGGTCGCCAGTCTCTTCATCCTCTAGCTCAACCGTAGCACCAAACACCACACGGCCATCAGCCTGGATGGACGACGGGTCTATGACCTGGGCCACCCCGAGTTTGCCCTCAATTTCCTGGATGCGGCCTTCGATAAAACCCTGGCGCTCCTTGGCGGCGTCATAGTCGGCGTTTTCGCTCAGGTCGCCCTGGGCACGCGCTTCCGAAATCGCCTGTATCACCGCAGGACGCTCCACGGTCTTGAGTTTGTGCAACTCGGCCTTGAGCAGTTCGGCGCCGCGCTTGGTAATGGGAAAGGTTGCCATGGTAAGGATATGGGGGTCTGGTTAAACAACAAAGGCCGAAATCGACCCGTATAAGCAATAAGGACAGCGCAACGTCTGTACGCTGCACTGTCCTTTTTCATCAATGCTGGATTATGCCAATTCCTGCAAGGACTTCTAGTCCTGCAACATCGCGTGCATTTCCTGCACTGAAATCACATCCAACTCGTCCAGATACTTCATACCCTCCACTGCCGCCTCAGCGCCGGCAATGGTCGTGTAGGTCGTGACCCGCGCCAGCAAGGCGCTAGTACGGATCTGGCGCGAATCGGCAATCGCGTTGCGGCGCTCTTCCACGGTGTTGATGACCATGGCCAGCGGCTCGTTCTTGATCATGTCCACGATGTGCGGGCGCCCTTCGGTGACCTTGTTCACCACGGAACACGCCACACCTGCGGCATTGATGGATGCTGCAGTACCCTTGGTCGCCACGAGCGTAAAGCCCATATCGATCAGTTTGCGTGCCACTTCAATCACACGCGGCTTGTCGCTCTGCTTGACCGAGATAAAGGCCTTGCCGGATCGTGGCAGCTTGGCGCCCGCGCCTAGTTGCGACTTCACAAAGGCTTCGCCAAAGGTCTTGCCCACGCCCATCACTTCACCGGTGGATTTCATCTCTGGGCCGAGGATGGTGTCGACACCGGGGAACTTGACGAAGGGGAACACTGCCTCCTTGACGCTGTAATACGGTGGTGTCACTTCCTTGGTGATGCCCTGCGACGCCAGCGACTGGCCCACCATACAACGCGCCGCGACCTTGGCGAGCTGGATGCCGGTGGCCTTGGATACGAAGGGCACGGTACGTGACGCGCGGGGATTCACCTCAAGCACAAAAATCACATCCTTGCCGTCGGTGCTCTGGATCGCGAACTGCACATTCATCAGGCCCACGACGTTCAGCGCGGCGGCCATGGCCGCGGTCTGTCGCTTGATCTCGGTCACTGTGGCAGCGCTCAGGCTGTACGGTGGCAGCGAACAGGCGGAGTCACCGCTGTGCACGCCAGCTTGTTCAATATGCTCCATGACGCCGCCGATAAAGGTCACGCCGGTGGCATCGCGGATGCAGTCCACGTCACATTCAATTGCATCGTTCAAGAAACGGTCCAGCAGCACCGGGGAGTCGTGGCTGACCTTGACGGCTTCGCGCATATAACGCTCCAGGTCGCGCTGTTCGTGGACGATTTCCATGGCACGGCCGCCCAGCACATAACTTGGGCGCACGACCAGTGGGTAGCCCAGCGCCGCAGCCTTTTCCAAGGCTTCAGGCTCGGTACGGGCTGTTGCGTTCGGTGGCTGGCGCAGCTTCAATTCATGCAGCAATTTTTGGAAACGCTCGCGGTCTTCGGCGGCGTCGATCATGTCGGGGCTGGTGCCGATGATGGGCACGCCATTTGCTTCCAGGTCCAGTGCCAGCTTCAAAGGCGTCTGGCCGCCGTACTGCACGATGACACCAACCGGTTTTTCCTTGTCGACGATTTCCAGCACGTCTTCCAGCGTCAGTGGCTCGAAGTACAAACGGTCGGACGTGTCGTAGTCGGTGGACACGGTCTCGGGGTTGCAGTTGACCATGATGGTCTCGTAACCGTCTTCACGCATGGCCAGTGCCGCGTGCACGCAGCAGTAGTCAAACTCGATGCCCTGGCCAATGCGGTTGGGGCCACCGCCCAGCACCATGATTTTCTTGTTGGTGGTTGGTTCTGCCTCACACTCCGCACCTTCGGACTCGTAGGTCGAGTACATGTAGGCGGTATTGGTGCCAAACTCGGCCGCGCAGGTGTCGACCCGTTTGTAGACAGGGCGCACGCCCAGGGCGCGGCGCTTTTCGCGGATGGCCTTGTCGGTGGTCTTGAACTGGCGCGCCAGGCGGCGGTCCGAGAAACCCTTTTGCTTCAGGCTGCGCAGCGTCGCCGCGTCGATCTTGTCAAAGGCCGTGCCGCTAGCGGGCTGTGGCAGGCGTTCAATCTCCAGCTCGATCTTGACGATCTGCTCGATCTGCACCAAAAACCAGCGGTCGATCTTGGTCAGCGCAAAGACTTCGTCCACGCTCATGCCTTGGGCAAACGCATCACCCACGTACCAGATGCGCTCGGGGCCAGGCTCGCCCAGCTCTTTTTCCAGCACTTCGCGGTCTTGTGTTTTTTCGTTCAAACCATCCACACCCACTTCCAGGCCGCGCAGGGCTTTCTGGAAGGATTCCTGGAAGGTGCGGCCCATGGCCATGACCTCGCCCACAGACTTCATCTGCGTGGTCAGGCGGCTGTCTGCGGCGGGGAATTTCTCGAACGCAAAACGCGGGATCTTGGTGACCACGTAATCGATGCTGGGCTCAAACGAAGCCGGCGTTGCACCGCCGGTGATGTCATTGCGCAGCTCGTCCAGCGTGAAACCTACGGCCAGCTTGGCGGCGATCTTAGCGATGGGGAAACCCGTGGCTTTGGATGCCAGCGCCGAGGAGCGTGACACACGCGGATTCATCTCGATAACGACCATGCGGCCATCGTCCGGGTTGATCGAGAACTGCACATTCGATCCACCAGTGTCCACGCCGATTTCGCGCAGCACGGCCAGGGATGCATTGCGCAGGATCTGGTATTCCTTGTCGGTCAACGTCTGCGCCGGTGCCACGGTGATGGAGTCACCGGTGTGCACACCCATGGGGTCCAAATTCTCAATGGAGCAGACGATGATGCAGTTGTCCGCCTTGTCGCGCACCACTTCCATCTCGTACTCTTTCCAGCCCAACAGCGACTCTTCGATCAGCAACTCATTGGTCGGCGAGGCTTCCAGGCCGCGCTTGCAGATGACTTCAAACTCTTCGGGGTTGTAGGCAATGCCGCCGCCGGTGCCGCCCAACGTGAAGCTGGGGCGGATAACGGTGGGGAAACCCAAGGTCTTTTGCACGTCCCAAGCCTCGGCCATGCTGTGCGCAATACCGGAGCGGGCAGAGCCCAGACCGATCTTGGTCATGGCGTCCTTGAACTTCAGGCGGTCTTCAGCCTTGTCGATGGCCTCGGGTGTGGCGCCGATCAGCTCCACCGGCTTGCCAGTGGCAGCACCCGTGTACTTGGCCAACACGCCGTTGTGCCACAGGTCCAGCGCGCAGTTCAGCGCAGTCTGGCCGCCCATGGTGGGCAGGATCGCGTCGGGCTTTTCCTTGGCGATGATCTTCTCGACCGTTTGCCAGGTGATGGGCTCGATGTAGGTCACATCCGCTGTGGCCGGGTCGGTCATGATCGTCGCGGGATTGCTGTTGATCAGGATGACGCGGTAGCCCTCTTCGCGCAGCGCCTTGCAGGCCTGTACGCCGGAGTAGTCGAACTCACAGGCCTGGCCAATGATGATGGGGCCGGCGCCGATGATGAGGATGCTTTGGATGTCGGTACGTTTTGGCATTTCTTCTTCTCTGCTCTTTACTTTTCAATCAATCAATTCAGGCTTGCTTAATTCAGGCTCGCGGTGGCCAGCTTGGCGCCAAACCACAGAAACAATCCACCCACGGAACTGGACAGCGCGCTGGACAGGCGCTTGCGGGCACGGAACAACTGGGCCAGGCGGGCGCCGGCAAAAATAAGCGCGGACAAATACAGCGCACTGAATGCCATCACGATGGCACTCAGTATCAAAAACGGCACGGCAGGCGTCTCGTAGGTCGGGTCAATGAACTGCACAAAAAACGACAGCAAAAACAAAATCGCCTTGGGGTTCAGCAGGCTGATGACCAGTGCCCGCTTGAACGGGTGCGCCAGATTGGCGGGGGCCTCAGCAGTCACCTGTGCCTCAGGCACATCCGCGCTACGCCATTTCTGGATGGCGGCCCACACCAGGTTGAGGCCTAGCCATGCCAGATAGGCGGCGCCGGCGTATTTCACGACCATGAACAAGGCCGGGTTGCTGCGCAGCAGGCTGGCCGCCCCCAGCGCGGTCAGCATCAGCAAAATCGTGTCCCCAACAAATACGCCCATGGCGCCCTCGTAACCCGCCTTGACGCCACGCGCCGTTGCCACCGACAAAACGAACAGTGAATTGGGGCCAGGCAGCAAAATAATGCCAATCGCCCCCACTACGTAGGTCCAGATATCGGTGACACCGTAGAAAGTCATTCGACAACCTCCGTGCTGCGCACTGCGGTGCGAGCTTGCTTGGGGCGGCCCGGCGCGGCGCTCATGCGCCCTCGCCCTTCGCCGTTTCCATCAAACCGATGAAGCGGTCAAACAGATAACCAATGTCGTGCGGGCCTGGCGACGCCTCAGGGTGACCCTGGAAGCAGAACGCGGGTTTGTCGGTGCGCTCCAGGCCCTGCAGCGTGTTGTCAAACAGGCTGATGTGGGTAGCGCGCAGATTGACAGGCAGCGTTTTTTCATCGACTGCAAAACCATGGTTCTGGCTGGTGATGGAGACGCGGCCACTGTCCAGGTCTTTGACCGGGTGGTTGGCGCCGTGGTGGCCAAACTTCATCTTGAAGGTCTTGGCGCCAGAGGCCAGCGCCAGGATCTGGTGGCCCAGGCAGATGCCGAAAGTGGGGATGCCGGAATCGACCAGCGTGCGGGTGGCTGCAATAGCGTAGTCGCAAGGCTCGGGGTCGCCAGGGCCATTGCTGAGGAAGATGCCATTGGGCTTGTGCTTGAGCACCTCTGCCGCTGGAGTTTGCGCAGGTACCACGGTGACCTTGCAGCCGCGCTCCGCCAACATGCGCAGAATGTTTTTCTTGACGCCAAAGTCATACGCCACCACATGGAAACGTGGCGCGGTCTGCTGGCCGTAACCTTTGCCCAATGTCCATTCAGCTTCGGTCCAGTGCGTGGTCTCGGCTGCAGACACGACCTTAGCCAGATCCAAGCCTGCCATGGAAGGCGCAGCCTTGGCCGCCGCAATCGCCTTGTCTACCAGAGCCGTGGTCACGACCTCACCGGCGGCCAGCGCCAGGATGCAGCCGTTTTGTGCACCTTGGGTGCGCAGTTGGCGGGTCAGCTGCCGTGTGTCTATATTGGCAATGGCCACCGTGCCGGCTTGCACCAGGTATTCGCTCAACGTTGCGGTGCTACGGAAATTGGAGGCCACCATGGGCAGATCACGGATGATCAAGCCTGCGGCGTGCACCCGATCAGACTCAACGTCTTCGCGATTGGTGCCGTAGTTTCCAATGTGGGGATAGGTCAGGGTAACGATCTGCTGGCAATAGCTGGGATCGGTCAGGATCTCCTGGTAGCCGGTCATGGACGTGTTGAACACGACCTCGCCTACCGTGGAGCCACTGGCTCCGATGGAATTGCCAATATAGACCGTGCCGTCTGCGAGCGCCAAAATGGCGGGGGGGGTGGTTCCCTTGAGAGACAAAAGCACTGGGTTCTCCGAGTCGGTTACGGGTACGCCCAAGCGAGCTCAAGAACAATTCTTGGCGGCTGATGTAGGTTGGGAAAGGTGCTTGAAATGCGCTTGGGACGGCAGTTTTCTGGAAAGCCTCTCATTATAGCGGGTGCAGATGGGCGCCCTCCCCTGACTTATGCCTTTTGTGCATGTGGATGGCTGGGGCCTCCCGAAACGGGCTGGGGCAACGCCTGGACACGGAGTGGCCATCGACGAAGTTGGCGTCGTGCTGAAGACTCGAAAACTAACGTACTTACCGAAAAGCCCGCGCTACCTGTTCAAAAGACTGCACTATGCGGTGCAAGAACCGGGGCTATTCGCCTGCGTGCCGCCTGGGTCTGGCCGCCGTAGCCCCAATCGGTGGCGGGTACTTCGCGCACGACCACATAACTCGCATCCTCCAGCGGCTGGCCATAACCCAGTTGTTCTTGTAGCTCGGCAAATGCGGCGGAGATGAAGGCCTGCTTCTGTGCCACGGTATTTGTTCCGGTCGTGATCGTGATCTCCAATAAGGCCGTTGCACGCTGGATATCGCGCCCACCCACATACCAGCGGGCAGCTGGCAAATCGTCTATGACCACCGCGGTGACCTCTTCGCGCTTGCCCAAATGCTGCGCCGTGATGTGGGTCAAGGCATGGGCCAGGGCGCGGTAGCGCTCAGGGTTGAGCAAGGGGGCTACTTTGAGTTGCAGTGTGGGCATGTTCAGACTCCGGATGGGTGCTTGGAATGGGGGACAGCGCGATGCAGCGCGTGCTGTGCGGCACGCAGCGCATCTGCTGCAAGGCGGTAGGTGGCATGCCAGAAATCGGCAACGGCAGCTTTGCGCAGCAACAAGGCCTGGCGGCGTGCACGTTCGTGGATATTTGCGCGTTGCTCGGGTGTGAGTGAAGTGGCGGCGTACATGGTGCAGTCCTTATCAAGTGGTGTGGACTGAACTTTATTGATATATCCAAGTATCAGAAATAGCAAAAAGTCGCTATTGGTTTTGCACTATCTGCAAAACCACCGCACAATGCCGCCATGCAACTCCAACTCGACGACGTCGCCCTGTTCACCCGCATTGCTGAACTAGGCACCCTGTCCGCCGCCGCCCGCGAACGCGATGTGCCAGTTAGCCAAGTGACCCGCTCGCTCGCCCGGTTGGAGGCAGCCTGCGGCGTGCGGCTACTGCACCGCACGACGCATGGGCTGAGCCTGACCGACGAGGGTGACACTTTTCTAAGTTACGGCCGCCGCCTGCTGGACACTACAGCCGAACTGGACAGCGAACTGACCGGCAAAATCAGCGGCCCCAGCGGATGGGTGCGCATCACCGCCAGCCCGTTGATGGCCGAATGTGTGATCGCGCCCAGCCTGAGCGGGCTGTACCAGCGCTACCCGAACCTGCACCTGGACATCAGCGCCGACGATCGCGTTGCCGACATGGCACGTGATGGTTTTGACATCGCCATCCGCAGCGGCTCGCCCAACAGCGACACCGTTGTGGCTCGCCAGATTGGTACCTTTGGCCGCACCGTGTGCGCCTCACCGGAGTACCTGCACACCCATGGCACGCCCACGCACCCGCACGATCTGGAACACCACCGCCTGCTGGCCAATAGCGTCAGCCCCACGCTGAACCGCTGGGCCTGGACCGATCCCGAGATCCCAGGCCAAGCAGAGCTGCAGATCAACGGCCACACGCGAACCGACAACACCGCCCTGGTCGTCAGCCTGACACTACAAGGCTTGGGTATCGCACGCATACACGACCTGTCCGCACTACCGTTGATACGCCAGGGACGGCTGGTGCCGATCTTGCAAGCGTATTTCGTTAGCCCCCAGGTACCCATCTACGCCGTGATCCTGCAAGAGCGGCACCGGCTGCCCAAGATTCGGGCATGTATTGACTACTGGGCTGAATGGATAGCAGACAAGGCCAAGGGCTAGGCAGGCTTCACCGAGACAGTCTTAAGCAATATCGGCCGATAGCCCCTGTGAAATATGACTAGTTAGCTACCAATAACATAGCGAATCGTTATTGACCCCCCCGCGCCACCTAACTTTAGGTGTGCACGTCCACCTGGCGCAAGATGACACGGCTGGAGGTGTCTTTGCAAGCTTGTCGGTCGCGCCAAGGCCTCTGACTACAGGTCTTCCACCGAATTTATAGGGTTTACCCTATAGACCTGTTAAAATTCAATCACTTTTTGCTTGTCTCCACCTGCTCCCCAGCCGTTTCCACGGCGCACGGGGTTTGCTTTCCCAACCCTTTTAGAACTTTATTACCCATGCTGCGTCGCCGTTTTTTATCAATTGTTCCGCCTTTAAGCGCCCTCTGCCTCGCCCCGTCTTTGGTTCGCAATGCCCACGCCCAAGAAGGCCTTAGTGACCGAACCATCACCATCGGCAGCACGGGTGCCCTGACAGGGCCCTTGGCTGGCTTTGGCGCTTCACTAAAAACCGGCGTAGACGCCGCAATGGCACAAATCAACGCAAAAGGCGGCATCCATGGGCGTCAGTTGCAATTCCGCCTAGTGGACGATGCCTATGTGCCGCAACGTTCGGTCGACAACGTCAAGAAGATGTTGACCGATGGCAGCGCCTTCGCCCTGCTGTCTTGCATTGGAACGCCCAACAACACCGCCATTTTGCCGCTGGTCGAGGACGCCAATGTGCCTTATGTCGCGCCGCTGACGGGAGCATCCTCCTTGCGCAAGCCGGGGGCACGCAATGTGTTCCACGTGCGGGCAAGCTATACCGACGAGACCCAGCGTTTGGTGCAAAAACTGGTCACTATGGGTATCAAGGACTTGGCCATCGTGTACATGGACAACGGCTTTGGTCAGGAAGTGCGCGATGACGCCATCAAAGCGCTGCAAGCCCAGGGCATCAAAGCCGTGGCTGTGGCGGCCTTGGCCACGGACGGCAAGAATTTGTCCGACGCGGTGAGCCAGGCATTGGCGGGCAAACCGGCTGCAGTGCTGTTGGGTACGGCGGGTGCCGCGTCTGCTGGCCTGATCATGGCGTTGCGCCAAGCTTCACCCAGGCTGCCGTTGGCCGGACTCAGTGTCACACTGACCGCCGACGGGCTCAAGAGCCTGGGAGAATCGGGCTCGGGCTTGGCCCTAACGATGGTGTTTCCCGACGCCACACGCGCCAAGCACATCGTTGTGCGGGACTATCAGACTGCCATGCGCGCTGCGGGCCAAACCGAATTCACCAGCGGAAGCTTTGAAGGCTACGTCAACACCCGCGTCTTGGCCGAGGGCCTAGATCGGGCTGGACGCGAGCTGACCCGCGGCAAACTGCGCAGTGCGCTGGCGGGCATGCAAAAACTTGACTTGGGCGGCTTCCTGGTCGACTTCTCGCCGGCATCTCCGTTTGTCGGCTCGCGGTATGTGGACTTGGGCGTGCTGGGCGCTTCGGGGCGCTTTTTGGGCTAATGTTGTGTCGCTGGCAACCGGCCAAGGTGTTGAGGCTACGCCAGGCTGCTGGCGTGCAAACAAATAGCTGCCGCTGCGGCTACGTTGAGAGACTCTTCACCGCCCGGCTGGCCAATGCGGACATGCACTGTTGCACGGGCCATGAGTTCAGCGCACACGCCCTGGCCCTCGTGGCCCAGGGCCCAAGCACAGGGCTGGGGTAGGCGCAAGTTTTGGATCAACTCGCCCTGGTGGGAACTGGTCACGGCGATGGGCAGCTCCAGCGCCTGCAGGTCTTCCAGGCTCACACCTTCTAGCAAGTGCAGACCAAAGTGTGCGCCCATACCGGCACGCAACACTTTGGGCGACCACAGAGCAGCACTGCCTTTGAGCGCCAGCACTTGTTTGAAGCCGAAGGCACCGGCGCTGCGCAGGATGGAACCCACGTTGCCCGCGTCCTGCACCCGGTCCAGAATGACGGTTGCGGCATCCACCAGCAAGGCCCCCTCGGCGGGCAGGTCCAGCACAAAACCCACGCCGGCGGGAGACTCCAGGCCACTCAGCTCTCGGAACAGCGGCGACGGAATCACTATGTTTTTAATAGCGCTCTGCGCATATTGCACGGGGGCTAGAGGCCAAAACTCTTCAGTGAACACCGCCACAGCAGGTTTTAGGCCCCGTTGTAGCGCCGCGCTGCACAGGTGGTCACCTTCCACCCAGAAACGTCCAGCCTTGCGGTAGGCGGTGTTTTCGTGTGCGACCTTGCGTAATTCTTTCAGCAGGGGGTTGTCGCGCGACGTAATGGGAATGGCTGGGCTCATGGCGCGCGCCCCAATGTGTAGGCCAGCACATTGGTCACGGGGCTGAAGGTCCTGCGGTGGTGCGGGCACGCGCCGTGGGTTTGCAGGGCCAGCAAATGCTCCGCCGTGCCATATCCCTTGTGGCCCGCAAAACCGTACTGCGGGTATTGCTCGTGTACTTCTGCACACCAGCGGTCGCGCGTCACCTTGGCCAAAATCGATGCGGCCGAGATGGCGCTGACCTTGCTATCACCCTTGACGATGGCTTCGGCCCGCATACGCAGCACCGGCAGGCGGTTGCCGTCCACCACGACCAGCCCGGGTGTCAGACGCAGGCCCTCCACCGCCCGGCGCATGGCCAGCATCGTGGCTTGCAGGATGTTGATGGTGTCAATTTCTTCGACGGTGGCGTGGGCCACCGAACAGCACAAGGCCTTGGCGCGGATCTCGTCGTACAACTGTTCGCGCCGGCGCGCCGTCAGTACTTTGGAATCAGCCAGACCGTGGATGGGGTTGCGGTCGTCCAATATCACTGCGGCAGCCACAACAGGCCCGGCCAGGGGACCACGGCCAGCCTCGTCCACGCCGGCCATCAGGCCCGGGGTGTCCCACGCGAGCACAACTTGCTCAGCGTGCAAGAATTTTTTCGATCGCATCGGTTGCCAAAGTAGAAGTGTCGCGTTTGAGCGTGTGGTGCAGTGCCAGAAAACGGTCTTGCAAAGCAGTGATTTTCGCAGGCTCGCGGTCCATGGCGTCAAACCATTGCAGCATGGCATCAGCCAGCGCCCGCGGGGAGGCCTGGTCCTGCAACAGTTCGGGCACCACAAACTCACCACTCAGGATGTTGGGCAGGCCCACCCAGGGCTGCAATTGCTTGCGCTGCATCAGCTTCCATGACAACCAGTGCATGTTGTAGGCGATCACCATGGGCCGCTTGAACAGCGCGGCCTCCAGCGTGGCCGTGCCGCTGGCAATCAACGTGGCATCACAAGCTGCCAGCACGGTGTGCGACTGGCCGGCCACGACCTGGATACGGCCCGCCATGCCGGCCTCTGCGGCCAATGCCTCGATGCGCGCGCGCAGCGTTCGCACAGCCGGCACTATGAATTGCATGGCGGGAGAGGCTTGCTGCATGAGAGCTGCAGCCTGAAAGAACCGAAGCGCTAGGTATTCAACCTCGGACTTGCGGCTGCCCGGCAGTATGGCGACAACCCGGGCATCGGGCGCCAGGCCCAGCTTGTGGCGGGCGGCGACTCGGTCCGGCTGAAGCGGAATCACATTGGCCAGAGGATGGCCGACATAGGTGGCGGCAATGCCGTGTTGGGCCAGCAGCGCCGGCTCAAAGGGGAAGATGCACAACACCTGGTCGGCCGCACGGCGGATCTTCTCCACGCGGTCAGCACGCCAGGCCCAGATGGCCGGGCAGACGAAATGCACCGTGGGGATGCCCTGGGCCTTCAGCGCGGTCTCCAGGCCCAGGTTGAAATCGGGCGCGTCCACGCCGATGAAAACGCCGGGGCGCTCCTGCAAAAGACGTTCGCGCAGCTGTTTGCGGATGCGCAGCAGCCCAGCCACACGTTTGAACACTTCGATGCTGTAGCCATGCACGGCTAGGCGTTCGCTGGGCCAGTGGGCTTGGAAACCCCGTTGTGCCATTTGTGGGCCGCCGATGCCGCTGGATTGCAGATCTGGCCAGCGGGCACGCAAACCGTCCAGCACCAGACCGGCGAGCAAGTCGCCAGAGGCCTCGCCAGCCACCATGGCAACTTGCGGGGCTGGCATGGTCAGCGCGCGATGCCGCTAGCTGAGCTGGCGAGGAAGTCGTCCATCAGCGCGATGTCGGCGGCAGCTTCTGGCATGGTGGCCACCAGTCCCTGGATGGCCGACCGTGCCTCGTCAAGCGTCTTACCCTGGCGGTAGAGGAACTTGTGCATCTCGCGGATGGCTGCAATACGCTCGGCGGAAAAATCGCGCCGGCGCAGGCCGACCAGGTTGACAGCACGCACCGCCAGCGGGTTTCCGTCCACCACCATGAAGGGCGGCACGTCCTTGGCCACATGGCTGGCAAAACCAACCATGGCATGGGCACCGATACGCATGCGCTGCAGCACACCGGTCAGCCCACCCACCGTGGCCCAGTCACCCACATGCACGTGGCCGGCCAGCGTGGCGTTGTTGGCCATCGTGATCTGGTTACCCAGCTGGCAATCGTGCGCGATGTGCGTGTAGGCCATGATCCAGTTGTCGTTGCCGATGCGGGTCACAAAAGCATCGCCCGGTGAGCCGATGTTGAAGGTGCAAAACTCGCGGATGGTGTTGCGGTCGCCGATGCGCAGCTCGCAGGGTTCACCGTTGTACTTCTTGTCCTGGGGAATCGCTCCCAAAGAGTTGAACTGGAAGATGCGGTTGTCGCGGCCAATCGTCGTGTGGCCTTCAATGACACAGTGCGGGCCCACCGTGGTGCCGGCGCCAATGCACACATGCGGGCCGATGACGGTGTAGGGGCCTACGGTAACGGTGGAGTCCAGCTCGGCGGCCGGATCAACAATGGCGGTGGAGTGAATGGCGCTCACAACGGGCGGCCCTATTTTTCTTCAGGCACTGTGCGCATGGCGCAGGTGAGCTCGGCTTCTACCGCCAATTCGCCATCCACGGTCGCGCGGGTCTTGAACTTGAAAATGCCTGCTTTCATGCGCAGCAATTCCGCTTCCAGTATCAGCTGATCGCCCGGCTCCACCGGGCGCTTGAAACGTGCGCCATCAATACCCGCAAAGTAGTAGATCATCTGGTCATTGGGCGATGCGCCCAGTGCATCAAAGGACAACAGTGCCGCAGCCTGCGCCAGGGCTTCGAGCATCAATACGCCTGGCATCACCGGGCGATGCGGAAAGTGCCCCTCAAAGAAGGGCTCGTTCATAGTGACGTTCTTCAAAGCCTTGATGGTTTTGCCTTTGTCGATCTCCAGCACGCGGTCGACCAGCAGAAACGGGTAGCGATGCGGCAGCTGCTTGAGAATCTTGTGGATGTCCATCATTTTTTTGTCTCTTTTTCCAAAGTTTTAATACGGTCGCGCAGACTGTGCAATTGCTTCAGCGCAGCGGCGTTGCGCTCCCATGTTGCGTTGTCATCCAGCGGGAATATGCCAGTGTAGTGGCCCGGTTTCGGGATGGACTTGGTGACCAGGGTCGCGGCAGAAATGTTGACGTTGGCACCCAGCGTCAAATGGCCCAGGATGATAGCCCCCCCACCCACGGTGCAGTGTTCACCAATGGTGGCGCTACCCGCCACACCCACACAACCGGCCATGGCCGTGTTGCGGCCCACGCGCACGTTGTGGCCGATCTGGATCAGGTTGTCGAGCTTGACCCCGTCTTCAATGACAGTATCTTGCAGCGCGCCGCGGTCTATGCAGGTGTTGGCGCCGATTTCGACATCATTGCCGATGTGTACGGCACCGAGCTGTTCGATCTTTTCCCAGGCCTCGCCGTTGGGTGCAAAGCCGAATCCATCCGCGCCTATGACGACACCAGGGTGGATGATGCAACGCTCGCCGATCACACAGTCTTCGCTCACCGTCACGCGGGACTTGAGCACCGTGTCCGCGCCGATACGCGCGCCCCGCTCCACGACGCACAAGGCGCCAATGGAGGCTGTAGGATGAACCACGGCTTCGGAGTCGACCACGGCACTGGGGTGGACAAATGCCTGCACCTGCCGACCCGGTCCATGTTTCCACAGTTGGGTCAGCTTGGCGAAGTACAAATAGGGATTTTCGGTGACGATGCAGGCACCACGTGACACGGCGGCCTCTTCCATCTGAGGCGCCACAATGACACATCCCGCTTGTGAGGCCAGCAGTTGCTGCTGGTAACGCGGGTTGCTGAGAAAACTCAGGTGCTGTGGCGACGCCGTTTCCAGCGGTGCCAAGCCCGTCACTACCAGGGATGCATCCCCATGCAGTTCCCCACCCAGCGCGGCGACAATGGAAGCCAGATCAAGCTTCATACCCCGACCCCGGTTGTCCGGGCGTTATTTGGGGGCGTTGAGGATTTTGAGGACCTTGTCGGTGATGTCATGTTTGGTGTTCACGTAGACCACTTCTTGAACCACCAGGTCATATTTTTCGGAGTCCGCCACTTGCTTGACCGCCTTGGTGGCGCGGTCCAGCACCTGTTGCAACTCTTCGTTGCGACGACCGTTCAGGTCTTCCTGGAATTCGCGCTGGCGCCGCTGTAAATCGCGGCCCATCTCTGCGCCTTCTTTCTGGCGTGCGGCGCGTTGGGTCTCACCTAACGTGGGTGCATCACGTTCAAACTTTTCGCCAAATGCCTTGAATGCGGCCTGCTGGTCCACCAGTTCCTTTTGGCGCTTGGAAAACTCCTGCTCCAGCTTGGACTGTGCAGACTTCGCCGGCGTGGACTCTGTGGTGATGCGCTGGGTGTTGACATAACCCACTTTGAAATCCTGTGCGCTGGCACCAACACTGGCGACAGCAACCAGAGCCGATAACAACCAGCGCAGTTTAAAAGTGTTCATTAGAAAGAGCCCCCGATCTGGAATTGCAGAGGTTGGATTCTATCGCCACTGAAACCCGTGACGGGATCCGCATTAAACTGCTTGATGGGTCTGGCATAGGATATGCGCAGGGGGCCGACCGGCGAGATCCAGCTGATACCGATGCCGTAAGAAGACCGCATGTCTTGTAACTGGAGTCCTTCATCGGGGCCATAAAGACCGCCCGCATCGGCGAAGGCGTAGAGCCGCAGTGTGCGGTCCTTGCCGCCACCGGGCAGCGGCGACAGGACCTCGGCGTTGAAAGTGATCTTTTTGGTACCACCGGTTGCGGTCAGACCCAAAGCCCGTTGCGACCCGGTGGTCAAACTGTTTGCTTCAAATCCGCGCACGGAGCCCTGACCACCGGAGTAGAAATTCTTGAAGATGGGGTAGAAAGAATCGCCCGTTGCCGACCCAACCGACAATTCAGCGTTGAGTGCGCCCGTAATCGTGTTGGTCACCGGAATGTATTGTTGGTAGACAGCCGTTCCACGGACGTATTTAAGCTCACCGGCAATACTCCACTCGGCCGAGGTCTTGATCACCTTGCCGACGGTGGGTACCAAAGCACTGTCACGTGTATCCCGCCCCCAACCCACAGTGAGTGGCACGGCATTGCTGGTGAAGCCGAATTTATTGGCAAAATCCTGGTAAGGCACCGGCAACGAGTTGCCCGGAACGATGGTGGTCCGGTCTATGCCCAGCCCAAAATACACTGTGTCGTATTCATTAAACGGCACACCAAAGCGAATGCTGCCGCCTGTGGTCTCGATTGCATAACTTTCGACATCGAGATAGGGCTTGGTAATGCGATGGTAGACGTCAGTGGAGCGGGACACGCCGTCTTCGGTGAAGTACGGGTTGGTCGTGTTGAACACGAGAACTTTGTTCTGCTTGCTGGTGTTGACCTCAACACCCAGCGAGTTGCCGGAACCAAAGGCATTGTCCTGCTTGAAGCCAAATGACACGCTGGGCCCCTCAGCGCTCGAAATGCCTGCGCCCAGGCTGATACTGCCGGTGGGCTTTTCGACCACGGTGATGGTCAGGTCGACCTGGTCAAAGGAACCCGGCACCTCCGAGGTGTCCATGGTCACTTCCTTGAAGTAGCCCAGGCGGTCCACACGGTTGCGGGATTGCTTGATTTTTTCACCGTCGTACCACGATGCCTCCAGTTGCCGGAACTCGCGGCGGATGACTTCGTCTCGCGAGCGATCGTTGCCCGCGACATTGACCCGGCGCACGTACACACGGCGCGATGGATCCACCTGCAGCGTCACCTCGACCCGATTGGTGGCCCGGTCAATCACCGTGCGGGGCTCTACCCGCGAAAAAGCGTAACCAAAATTGCCGAAATAGTCGGTAAACGCCTTACTGGTAACGGCAACCTGGTCGGCGTTGTAGGGTTGGCCGACCTGGATGGCTACAAGAGACTTGAATTCTGCCTCCTTGCCCAGAAAGTTACCCGCCAAATTGACTTTGGAAACGACAAATTGGTCGCCTTCCGTCACATTGATGGTGATCCCAATGTCTTGCTTGTTGGGCGAAATGGCAACCTGGGTGGACTCCACCTTAAACTCCAGGTAGCCACGCGCCAAGTAGTAGGAGCGCAACGCCTCCAGGTCGGCATTCAACTTGGCACGGGCGTAACGGTCGGACTTGGTGTACCAGCTCAGCCATCCACCGGTGTCCAGATCAAACAGGCCGCGCAAAGTGGATTCGGAAAACGCCTTGTTGCCTACGATGCGGATGTCGCTGATACGCGCGGGCTCGCCTTCTTGCACCGAGAAACTCAGGTTCACCCGGTTGCGGTCTACCGGTGTGACGGTCGTAATGATCTCCGACGCATACATGCTGCGGTTGATGTACTGGCGTTTGAGTTCGTTCTCGGCCTTGTCGACCAGGGCCTTGTCGAACGGACGGCCATCTGTCAGGCCGATTTGCAACAGGGCTTTCTTCAGTACGTCTTTGTCAAACTCTTTGGTGCCCACAAATTCGATATCGGCAATCGTGGGGCGTTCCTCAACGATGACCACCAACACACCGTCGACAACATCGATGCGAACGTCCTTGAACAAACCCAGCCCAAACAACGCCTTGATCGACGCTGCGGCTTTGTCATCGCTGTAGGTATCGCCCACTCGGACGGGCAAGGAAGCAAAAATCGTCCCGGCTTCCGCCCTCTGCAGGCCTTCCACGCGAATGTCTTTGACGGTGAACGGCTCAACGGCCCATCCACTTTGCAGAAAGAGAAGTGAAACAGCCACCGCGGACGCGCGGCGCAGAAAATTACGATTGAATTGCATTTTTATCAATTTAAGTATTCCGGAAATTTGAGGTCGGGCCCCGTTGCTCACCACGGCAAACGCGTTACATCGTTAAAGATGGCAACGGACATCATCATCAGCAAGATCACCAACCCAAACTTTTGCAACCGTTCTGTGTACGGTTGCGATACAGGCTTGCCGGAAACTGCCTCCCAAAGATAATACATCAGGTGCCCTCCATCAAGGACTGGCAGCGGCAGCAGGTTAAGGACCCCCAGGCTGACGCTCATCAAGGCAAGAAACAGTAAAAAGGGCGTAAAGCCCATCGCAGCAGATTTTCCGGCGTAGTCGGCAATGGAGATGGGGCCACTCAGGTTGCTCAACGAGGCCTGGAAGGTCACGATTTGGCCCAACACGCGCAGCGAAAGTGCGGAGGTTTCCCAGGTTCGGGTGAAGGCATGCCCGATACCATCCAACACGCCGTAACGAACCAGGGCTATTTCGGGCGGGGCGGCAATGCCGGCGCCGATGCGGCCGAAAGACTGAACAACCACTGGGCTACGCTCCTCGCCCGGACTGAACCAGGAAGCAATTGCTGCGCCAATGTGATTTGAAGATTGCGCCTTCTCTTGCACCGATTTCGGCTGTACGAGCAGAGAAAGACGCGTGCCATTCCGCTCCACCAGCCAGTTTTGTACGGCCGGCTTACCATGGCGACCGGAGGCACGGACCAATTCGTGCAACTGGGCAGCGTCCACGATAGCGGAGGTATCCACCCGCAGCACCACGTCGCCGGATAACAAGTGCGCCTGCTCCGCGGGTTCTCCGGGCGCAAGCTTACCGATGCGTGCCTGCATGAACGGTGCCGTAGCGCCGATCTTCTGAAATAACTTAGCGTCGGCACTGCTGGCATCGACGCCATTCAGTTGCAGTAACGCGATCTGCGGACTCTGCCTTTGTGGAGCCGTAAATTCCACCTGAAGATTGCGCTGCTCAATCGCCCCGCGCGCCAGCCACCAGCGGAACCCGTCAAACGACACCACGTCTTCAAGCGACTCGCCTTCAAAACCCGCGCGGTGAATCCGCTCACCGCCGGCAAAGCCGGCCGCCGCCATGACAGAACCTGGGGGCGGCTTGGCGACAACGGCCTGCGCCATCTCGATACCGGTCCAATTGACCCAGCTGTACAAGGCCACTGCCAGGATCAGATTGGCCACGGGGCCAGCAAGAACAATGGCTGCCCTGCTGCGCAAAGGCTGCGTATTAAAAGCCTGCGCGCGCTCGTGTGGCTCGACCGGGCCTTCGCGCTCGTCCAACATCCTGACGTAGCCACCCAAGGGCAGCGCACCTACGACGAACTCCGTGCCGGAAGTCGCAGAAGTCCACCCCCATATGCGCGGACCAATACCTACCGAGAATCTAAGAACTTTGACACCACACCAACGGGCGACGGAGAAGTGCCCGAGCTCATGCACGGCCACCAGTACAACGATAGCAACGATGAAGGCGAGCAAAGTCATCGGATAAAGCGGGACGGGCAGAGATCAGGCCGACAAGCGGGTGATCGCAGCCTCTGCAGCCTGTCTGGACTGCAGATCCAGCGCCAGCAAGTCTCCCAATGAGGCCGGCGCTTGGGGCACAACAACACCCAGTGTTTGCGTGTTGACGTGGTGAATCTGGTCAAAACGGATTTTGCGTTCCAGAAAGGCTGCCACGGCCACCTCATTGGCAGCATTGAGAATGGCAGTTGTGCCAGCCGGCCCCTTCAGAACCTGCCACGCCAGGTCCAGCCCTGGGTAACGCTTTTTGTGGTCGTCGGTGGCGAAGGTCTCAAAGCTCAAGCCGACCATAGATGAAAAATCTAACGCGGCAGCACCGGAGGTCACACGCTCGGGCCACGACAAGCCGTAGGCGATAGGCCCCCGCATATCCGGCGTACCCAACTGCGCAACAACCGAGTTGTCCACGAACTGCACCATCGAATGGATCACGCTTTGCGGGTGGATCACAACCTGGATTTGCTCCGGCGCCACTCCAAAAAGGAACTTGGCTTCAATGACCTCGAGCGCCTTGTTCATCATGGTCGCAGAGTCAACCGAAATCTTGCGCCCCATGACCCAATTGGGGTGCGCACAGGCTTCTTCAGGCGTTACATGGCGCAGCGTCAACGGGTCGCGGGTGCGAAAAGGGCCACCAGACGCGGTCAAGATGATTTTGTCTATGCGTGCCGCCCAATCCTTCGGGTCTGGCGGTAAGGACTGGAAAACAGCAGAGTGTTCACTATCAATGGGGAGTAGCGTGGCGCCACCTGCAGACACCGTATCCATAAAGAGCTGCCCACCAACCACCAGGGCTTCCTTGTTGGCTAACAGCAGTCGCTTGCCGGATCGGGCTGCAGCCAGACACGGGGCCAGACCTGCGGCCCCGACGATGGCGGCCATCACCGTATCAGCCTGTTCATGTCCCGCCACCATCTCAATAGCGTCTGCACCCCACAAAACCTTTGTAGACAGGCCTTCCGCGCTACAACGGTTCTGAAGCTGCTTACCGTGCGCTTCACTGGCCATCACCGCGAAAACGGGGCGGTGCCGCGCGCACTGCGCAAAAATCACGTCTACGCTGGTCGATGCTGTCAGCGCAAATATTTCAAAACGCTCAGGGTGGCGCTCGATAACATCCAGCGTATTCGCCCCGATGGAGCCGGTGGAACCCAGGACTACGACTCTGGTTTTTTCTTCGTTCATAAGGTGGAGAGCATCATCGCCAGCGGCAGTATCGGTAACAAAGCATCAACCCGGTCCAGCACACCGCCGTGCCCTGGCAACAATCCGCTGCTGTCCTTGACACCTGCACTGCGTTTGAACAGAGACTCGACCAAGTCACCCACGATGCTCATCGTCGCCAAGAACAGCAGTGCCAAGACCATGAAGGCCACACTGACAACACCTAACCGCGTGTACAGGCTCGCAGCACCCAAGGATAGCGTGGCATCCAAATAGCTCCACACAAAGGCACACACGACCACGCCAAGCATTCCTCCACAAGCGCCTTCCCAGGTCTTGCCGGGACTGATAGACGGAGCGAGCTTGCGGGTGAAGAATCGCCCACCCAGGGCGCGGCCGGCGAAATAGGCAAAGATGTCAGCCGCCCACACAAGCACGAATATGGAGAACAGGAAATTGATGCCCTCGATGCGTGCATGCGCCACCGCCAACCACGCCACCCACAAAGCTGCGACGCCACCGGCTAGACGCAAATACCTGGGAACACCGGCCCAAACGGCGACGCCGCGGTACAACAACCAAGCACCCACAATGACCCAGGCACTACCCGCGGCAATCCAAAGGGTCTTGAGCGGGGCATATAGAAGCCCACCGTACCAGGACAACAGGCACACCGCTGCGCACAGACCACCAACTACCAACGATGCCAAGGGACCGCTTTGGTTCATGCGGGCCCATTCCCAGGCGGCGGCGGAAATCATCACAATGGCGACCCCGGCAAAAACCTCGGGTACAGGGTAGAAGACTGCTGGTAGCAAAACGGCCAACATCAAAAGTGCCGTGATGATCCTTTGCTTCAGCATGGGAGCCCCTTCAGACTTTCGTAACCGAATTGCCGACCAGTTGATCCGAAGTTTTTCCAAACCGGCGCTCGCGCGACGCGTAGTCCAGCAAGGCTGCGTCCAGTGCCGCTTCATCAAAATCCGGCCACAGCGAGTCACTGAAATACAGCTCTGTGTAGGCAGATTGCCACAGCAGAAAATTGCTCAGACGCATCTCGTTACCAGTCCGAATCAACAGATCAGGATCCGAACAGAATGACAAAGACAGCGCCCGCGAAAGGGACTCTTCAGTGATAGCCGTGCCCGACGCGGCCAAGCGCGCGGCGGCCGACGCGATGTCCCAACGGCCA
>JAYSZJ010000044.1:0-23832 GCA_043738115.1 Rhodoferax sp.
GTTTCGTCCCGGAGCCGATCGAGAAATGCGCGGTTGCCTTGGCGTCGCCGATCAATACCGCATTGCCCTTGACCCAGGTCTTGTTGGTGATGGTCGGGAAATTTCGCCACAGGGAACGGTTCGGGATCATGCGGTGGCCCTCGAGCGCCTCGGCGAAGACGCGCTCCACAGTCTCGAGCATCTCGGTCTCGTTCTTCCGGTCGAAGCCGAAGTTCTTCCAGGTGGCTTCGTCGGTCTCGATGATCCAGGTGCTGCGCCCCTCCTCGTACTGGTAGCAGTGCGCGAGCAGGATGCCCTCGGGCGTTTCGCGGAAGAAGTACTTGAAGGCGTCCAGCGGCTTGGTCGATCCGAGCCAGGTGAACTTGTTCGGCCGCAGGTCGACGCTAGGCTGAAAATGATCCTTGTTTTCTTCCCGGATCCGGGAATTGATGCCATCCGCGACGACGATCAGGTCGGAATCCGAAAACTCTTCCAGGTTCAGGATTTCTTTCTGGAAAACCAGCTTCACACCCAGCTCGCGGCAGCGGTCGTGCAGGATGTGCAGCAGCGCCACGCGCGAGCAGCCGCAAAAACCGTTGCCGCCCGAGCGCATGGTGCGGCCCTTGTAGACCACGTCCACGTCGCCCCAGTAGGCGAAGCGGCGCCGGATCATCTCGTACGAAGGAGCGTCGTAGGCCTTGAAGGCATCCAGGGTCTGGTCGGAGAACACCACGCCGAAGCCGAAGGTGTCGTCCGGGCGGTTGCGCTCGTAGACCGTGATGTCCCACCGCGGCCAGGCCTTCTGCGCCAGCAGCGCGAAGTACAGGCCGCCCGGCCCGCCGCCGATGATCGAGATCTTCATGGGATGACTGCGGTGGTTTCGATTTCCACCTTCGCCAGGGCTTCGACCAGCGCCACCACCTGCACCACCGCCATCGCCGGATAGTGCCGCCCGATCAACTCGCGGTAAGCGGCGCCGACTTCCTTGGTGGCGCCGAGATATTCGCGTTTGTCGACGATGTACCAGGTCATGCGCACGATGTGCTCGGGCCTGCCGCCGGCTTGGGCGAGGACCTCCAGCGTGTTCTTCAAGGTCTGGCGAAACTGGCCGGCAAAGTCCATTGCCTCCCACTTGCCTTCGCCCGTCCAGCCGATCTGGCCGGCGATGAAAACCTGCTTGCCGGAGGCGACGATGCCGTTCGAAAAACCCTTCGGCCTGGCCCAGCCGGGCGGCTGCAGAATGTTCATGGCGCGAATTTCCCTTCGGTTCTCAGCTTGAAGCGCTGCAGCTTTCCGGTCTGGGTGCGGGGAAGCATACTGACAAATGTGATGGCACGCGGGTACTTGTACGGCGCAATCGTGTTCTTCACAAAGTCCTGCAGGTCCTTGACCATGGCGTCATTGCCTTCATGGCCAGCACGCAGCGTGACAAAGGCCTGCACGATCTGGCCGCGTTCGTCGTCGGGGCAACCAATCACCGCACATTCGGCCACGGCGGGGTGCAGCAGCAAAGCCTCTTCCACCTCGGGGCCGGCGATGTTGTAGCCGCTGGAGACGATCATGTCGTCGGTGCGGGCCTGGTAGATGAAGTAGCCGTCGGCGTCCATCTTGTAGGCGTCACCAGTCAGGTTCCAGCCATTGCGCACGTATGTGGTTTGGCGCTCGTCGGCCAGATAACGGCAACCGGTGGGGCCACGCACGGCCAGCTTGCCAACCGTGCCCACGGGTACCGGGTTGCCCTCGTCGTCCACCACCTGCGCCTGGTAGCCGGGCACGACCTTGCCGGTGGCACCGGGGTGGGCATGTTCTTCGTCCGCCGAGATAAAGATGTGCAGCAACTCGGTGGCACCTATGCCGTCTATCAGTTCAATGCCTGTGGCTTCGCGCCACAACGTGCGGGTCGAAACTGGCAGTGCCTCACCGGCGGAAACGCAGTGGCGCAAGCTGCCGTTGCGCAAGGCCTCCCCCTGGGGTGCCAACGCACGGTAAGACGTGGGTGCAGTGAACAGCACGGTGGCGCCAAAGGCCTGTATGGCTTCCAGCAACTGGGGTGGCCCGGCTTTCTCCAGCAGCACGGTCGATGCGCCCACCGACATGGGGAACAACACCAAACCACCCAGGCCAAAAGTAAAGGCCATCGGCGGGCTGCCCATAAAAACATCGTCGGCCGTGGCACGCAACACATGGCGTGGCCAGCAGGCGCAGATGGCCATCACGTCGCGGTGGAAGTGCATCGTGGCCTTGGGAATGCCGGTAGTGCCAGAGGTGAAGGCGATGATGCAGGTGTCATCCGACGCGGTATTGGCGTTGGTGAACACGGGGCTGTTGAGGGCCATGGCCGCATCTAAACCGTCTGGGCCTTCGTCGTTGAAATAACGAATGGTTTGCAGCGTGGGGCATTGCTGGGCCGCGCTCTGCACTTCGGTGGCGAGGTGGAAGTCGCATAACGCGTGGCGAATCTGCGCTTTGTCGATGACGGGCTTCAATTCCTTGGCACGCAGCAGCGGCATGGTTGCCACCGCAATGGCGCCGACCTTGATGACGGCAAACCAGCAGGCCACCATCATCGGGTTATTGGGTGCATGCAAGAGCACGCGGTTGCCGGGTACCACACCCATGTCGTGCACCAGCACATTGGCGATGCGGTTGGCCCTGTCTTGCAGGTCAGCATAGGTCCAGCTCAGACCACCGGGTGCACGTATACAAATGCGGCTGCCGTTGCCTTCTGCAATGTGCCGGTCCAGTAGCTTCGTGGCGCAATTCAACTGTTCGGGGAACTGCAACTCGGGCAGGTCGAATAGAAACTGCGGTTGTTGTTCAACAGGCGGCAGGTTGTCGCGGGCGAAGGTGTCGATGTGGGCACTGGACATGGCGGTTCTCGGTATGTCTGGAGTCGCGTTGGAACTTAATGGCTGGCTTCGCGAAGCAAATCTTTGGCGATGATCAACTGCTGCACCTCGGTCGCACCTTCGTAAATGCGCAGCGAACGGATCTCGCGGTACAGGCGCTCGACGATATGGCCGCTGACAACACCCATGCCGCCCCAGATCTGCACCGCAGCGTCAATGACCTGCTGCGCGCCTTCGGTGGCCACCATCTTGGCCATGGCCGCTTCACGTGTCACATTGCGGCCCTGGTCGCGTTGCCATGCGGCGCGGTAGGTCAACAGCGCGCTGCTGTCCACCGTGGTGGCCATCTGCGCCAGCTTGGCTTGCGTCAGTTGAAAATCGGCCAGCGTCTGGTTGAACATCTTGCGTGTGGTGGCGCGATGGAGCGCTTCGTCCAGTGCGCGGCGGGCGAAGCCCAGCGACGCGGCAGCTACCGATGTGCGGAACACATCCAGCGTGCGCATCGCAACCTTGAAACCCTCCCCCGCCGCACCCACGCGCTGGCTCAGCGGCACCTTGCATTCGGTAAAACGCAGTGTGGCTAAAGGGTGCGGGGCAATCACGTCGATACGTTCGGCGATTTCAAAGCCCGGTGTGTCGGCGTCCACGATAAATGCGCTGATGCCGCGCGCACCGGGTGCCTCGCCACTTCGGGCAAACACCACATAAAAGTCGGCAATGCCACCGTTTGATATCCAAGTCTTGCTGCCGTTCAACACGGCGTGGTCGCCTTCGATACGTGCGCTGCACTGCATGGCTGCCACATCGGAGCCAGCATCAGGTTCACTCAGAGCAAAGGCGGCAATCGCCTCGCCGCGGGCAACCTTGGTGAGGTAACGCTGCTTCTGCGCTTCAGTGCCCGCCAGACTGATCGCGCCGGAACCCAGGCCTTGCATCGCAAAGGCGAAGTCGGCCAAGCCAGAGTGGCGGGCCAAAGTCTCGCGGATCAGGCAGATAGAGCGTGTGTCTATGGCATCACCCGCACCACCGTAAGCCGTGCCACCCACGGCGTATTTCAGCCAGCCTGCAGCACCTAGCTTGCGCACCAGGGCCTTGCATTCAGCATCCACATCGTGGCCGTGCTCTTGTGAAATGTGCTCGGTGGCCCAGGCGTCCAGCGTGCGGGCCAGGTCACCGTGTTGGGGCGCGAAGAAGGGCCAGTCCAGGTATGCGGTGTCGCTCATATCGTGTTTCTCTTAGTTGCCCTGGAACACCGGCTTTTGCTTGACAACAAAGGCCGCGTAGGCGCGGTGGTAGTCCTGCGTCAGCATACAAATGGCCTGGGCCTGGGCTTCGGCTTCAATCGCCTGGTCTATGGACATGGACCATTCCTGGTGCAGCATGGTCTTGGTCATGCCATTGGCAAAGGTGGGGCCGGCAACCAGATCAGCAGCCAAGGCATGCGCAGCTGCAGCCAGCTCTTCTGGCGCGCACAGGCGGTTGAAGAAACCACTGCGTTCCGCCTCCGCGCCGCCAATCGAGCGGCCGGTGTACAGCCATTCGCTGGCGCGGCCCTGGCCGATGATGCGCGGCAGCATGGCGCAGGCGCCCATGTCGCAGCCGGCCAGGCCGACGCGGTTGAACAGGAATGCGGTCTTGCTGCGCTCGGTGCCCAGGCGCATGTCGGACGCCATGGAAATGATGGCGCCGGCACCGGCACACACACCATCCACCGCGGCAATGATGGGCTGCGGACAGGCGCGCATGGCCTTGACCAAGTCACCCGTCATGCGGGTGAACATCAGCAGCTCGGGCGCCTTCAACTGGATCAGCGGGCCAATGATTTCATGCACATCACCACCCGAGCAAAAGTTATTACCCGCGCCGGTGACGACCACGGCATGCACGTCGGTGGCGTATTTCAGCTGGCCAAGCAGATCGCGCAGCTCCACATACGAGTCAAAGGTCAGCGGGTTCTTGCGGTCTGGGCGGTTCAGCGTGATGGTGGCCACGCCGGCCTCCAGCTTCCACAGGAAATGCAGTGGCTGGTAGCCCGCCAAGGGTTTGTGGTTGCCAGCCTGTAATGCGGGGTCCATGGCGAGCGTGGTGGTATCTGGTGGGTTGTTCATTTGCTGTTGTCCTTGGTGGGGGTATCTTGTTGGCGCACCAGTTGCACACGCAGGGTGCCTAGCTGGCTGTAAAGCTGTTGCACGGTGTTGGCTGGCAGCCCGGCAAACAGTTCCAGAATCCATTGCTCGTGTTCTTCGGCCATGGCTTCAAAGGTGTCGCGGCCCTTGGCGGTCAAACACACAATCCAGGCGCGGCGGTCTTGCGGGTTGTTGATACGCGAGACCAGGCCTTCGCGCTCCAGCTCATCGGTAACACCGGTCACATTGCCACCGGTCACCATCAAGAAGCGCGATAGCTCACTCATCTTCAGCCCCTCGGGCTGGCGGTAGAGCTGGGCCATGTAGTCAAAACGCGGCAGCGAGATGTCAAAACGGGTGCGCAGGCGTTTGCGGATTTCGTCTTCGATCTGCGTGGTGCACGCCAACATGCGCAGCCAGAGTTTGAGCGCGGCGTGGTCGCCTCCGCTGGAGCGGGCCTCGTGGCCCAGTTCGTCGGCATCGTTCAGCAGTGTGCGGCTGGGGTCAGTCTTGGCCATTACATGACCTCCCCGCCACAGACTGCTATGGATTGCCCGGTAATGGCGCTGGCAGCATGGCCACACAACCAGGCCACGGTGTCGGCCACTTCATCTGCCTGCACCAAACGGCCTTGGGGGTTGCCAGCCGTGAACTCCGCGCGGGCCTGTTCTTCGGTGCGGCCGGTCTTGGCCATGACATTGGCGATGCTGGTACGCACGATGTCGGTCTCGGTGTAGCCGGGGCACACCGCGTTGACGGTTATGCCTTTTCTGGCAAATTCCAGGGCCAGTGCGCGCGTCAGCCCGACGACGCCGTGCTTAGCGGCGCAGTAGGCGGCTACGTAGGCGTAGCCAGCCAAGCCCGCCGTGCTGGCGATATTGACCACGCGGCCCCACTTTGCCTCGAGCATGTCCGGCACGGCAGCTTGTGTGCACAGCATCGTGCCGGTCAGGTTGACGGCCAGCATTTGGTTCCACAGTGCGGCATCGGTTTTGAGGAAGGGCGCGCTGCTGGCCTGGCCAGCGTTGTTGACCAAGATAGCAATGGGGCCAAAACGCTGGCTAGCGCTGGCAAATGCGGCATGTATTTGGTCCGCGTCCGACACATCGGCGCTGACCGCGTGCATGCGCTCTGGCTGCTCGGCGGCGAGGGCTTGCACCGTTTCGAGCTTGCGACCCAATACTGTGACGTTCGCGCCCTGTGCAACCAGCAAGCGGGTTATGGCCGCGCCTATGCCCTGCCCTCCGCCGGTAACGATGGCGTGGCGATTCTGCAATGTGTTTGCCAAGCGCATGGTCTTCACGCCTCTGCCGCGCGTGCCGGGGACATCGCAGCCGCTGCAGCCTGCGCCTTTTCGCGCTGAAAGTTAGCTTCCATCTGGGTCTTGCCCGAAACATATTGCTTGGGCCAAGCTAAGGCCGTGTAGCCAATCTTGGCCGCCTCGGTCAACGTCCATGATGGGTTGGCCAAGTGCGGACGCGCCACAGCGCACAGGTCGGCACGGCCTGCGGAGATGATGCTGTTGACATGGTCTGCCTCGCTGATGGCGCCCACGGCAATGGTGGCAATGCCAGCCTCTTGGCGGATACGGTCGGCAAACGGCGTCTGGAACATACGCCCGTAAACCGGCTTTTCTAGCTTGCTGACCTGTCCGGATGAGCAATCGATCAAATCTGCGCCCGCTGCCTTAAAGGCCTTGGCAATTTCTACTGCGTCATCTGGTGTGATGCCGCCCTCCACCCAATCGTGTGCCGAGATACGCACCGACATCGGTCGATCAGCAGGCCACGCAGCACGGACGGCTGCAAACACTTCCAGCGGGTAGCGCAAGCGGCTTTCCAGACTGCCACCATAGGCATCGTCACGCTGGTTGGTCAGCGGCGAGATGAAACTGGACAACAAATAGCCGTGGGCACAGTGCAACTCCAGCCAATCCACACCAATCTCTGCCGCGACACGTGTGCTGGCCACAAACTGGGCGGTCACTGCGTCCATATCGGCGCGGGTCATGGCACGCGCAGTTTGGCTCACGCCTTGCAGATACTGCTGGGCCGAGGCGGACACGATGGGCCAGTTGCCGGTGGGCAGTGGTTGGTCTATGCCCTCCCACGCCACGCGGGTGGAGGCCTTTGCGCCAGCATGGCCAATCTGCATCGCAAACTTGCAGTCGCTATGGGCATGCACCCAGTCAACAATGCGCTTCCACGCGGTGGTGTGTTCCGGCGCATACAGGCCAGGGCAACCGGGGGTGATGCGGCCTTCGGCACTGACGCAGGTCATCTCGGCAAACACCATGCCGGCACCGCCCATGGCGCGGGCGCCGAGGTGTACCAGGTGGTAGTCGCCGGCCACGCCATCCACCGCAGAATACTGGGCCATGGGCGACACCACAACACGGTTCTTCAAGGTCACGCCGCGCACGGTGTAAGGCGTGAACATGGGCGGCGGCGCGGCCTGGCCGGGTGCCAGTTGCATGCCGGCGCGCTTGGCGAACCAGGCTTCAAAATTGCCCAACCAGTTGGCATCACGCAGGCGCAGATTCTCGTGGCTGATGCGCTGGCTACGGGTCAGCATGGAGTACATGAATTGCGGGCCATCCAGTTGGTCGCAATAACGATCACCACACGCCTCGAACCACTCCATCGCGTTCCATGCTGCGTTTTGCAGGCGCAGCACATCCACATGGCGCAGCGCCTGGTAACGGACCAACACGGCGGGAATATGTTCAGCGGTGTCACCCTGGTCGCGGAACTGGCGAGCCAGCTCAATCGCATCTTCAATCGCCAGCTTGGTGCCTGAGCCAATGGCGAAGTGGGCCGTGTGCACCGCATCGCCCATCAGCACCACATGGCTGCGGCCATTGAAAAAAGACCATTGCTCACATTTGACACGCTGGAAATTCAACCAGGCCGAGCCGCGCAGGTGGCGCGCATTGGTCATCAGCTTCGCGCCTTGCAGGTTCTTCGCAAAGACCTTCTCACAAAATGCGATGGATTCTTCCTGGTCCGCCAGGTCCAGGCGATGGGCCTGCCAAACGTGCTCCGGGCATTCCACAATAAAGGTGGTGGTGTTTTCGTCGAACTTGTAGATATGCGCCTGGAACCAGCCATGCTCGGTCTTCTCGAACAGGAAGGTGAAGGCGTCGTATAACTTGTGGGTGCCCAGCCAGATGAAGCGGTTGGGCCGCACCACGATGTCGGGTTTGAAGACGTCTTCGTGCTCGTTGCGGATGCGGGAGTTGATACCGTCGCTGGCAATGATCAGGTCGGCATCGGGATATTGAAGATCAGACTCGGCATCCACCTCGAACACCAGCTTCACGCCCAGCTGTTCACAACGGCGCTGCAGGATATTGAGCAGCTTTTTGCGGCCAATGCCAACAAAACCGTGGCCCCCCGAGCGTATGACTTCGCCCTTGATCCCCAACTCGATGTCGTCCCAGTGGTTGAAGGCCTGTTCGATCTCGGCCGCGCTGGCCGGGTCCCACACGCGCATGTTGTCCATCGTCGCATCCGAGAACACCACGCCCCAGCCAAAGGTGTCGTAGGGCTTGTTGCGCTCCACCACGGTGATGTCGTGCGACGGGTTGGCCTGCTTCATCAGCAGTGCGAAATACAGCCCAGCGGGGCCGCCGCCTATACACACGATTTTCATTGCAACTCCAACCAAGGGATTTGCAATTAGTTTAGGCTTAAACCTTTAGATGTCAAGCAATGCAGGGAAAACCACTAGCGCCCGCCGCCGCCCACTTCTCTCTCGCCCTTCCAAGCTCACCCCCCGAGCTGGCGGAGTTTGGCAAAATGGCTGCATGTTCCGATATGCACCGGCTCCACTGGACCTCCAAGCTTGGATACAGGGCGCTGTGGTCGTCAACACTGGCCTGCAGCTTGCCGAAACCCGGTTTCCGGCAATGGTCAACGGCATGTTGGTGATCCGTTTGGCGGGCATGGTGTGTTGCGGCGGGACTCAAGTGCCACCGGCCGCTTTGATAACGGCCAGTACGTCCGCTACCGTTTACGCGCATCCGTCGGGTTGTCATGCCGTCGGGTTGATCCTTCAGCCAGCAGCAACTGCATCACTCTTCGCCATCCAACCGCGTTTGGTGAATGCCATTTGGTCCCTGGCCGAGGTGGCGGGACCCGCTTGGATCGGCATCTACGATAAATTGGCCGGGGCACCAAACGATTCGGTGCGCATTGATGTGCTGTTGGAAACCCTGCGCAACTCTTGCCTGGAGCGGTGTATTGAGAATTGCCAAAGACGAAACGCATTGGTCAACGCGGCTCTTCAGGCGAGAGGCTCAGCCATGAAGACAAGCCTGCGGCAGTTCGAGCGCAGTTTCATGGCAGCCTTCGGCATGACCGCGAAACGCTACCAAGTTATTTCCCGGATGAACCGCACGCTACAGCGGGCGATGGCGTCACCCACATTGGAAGGCGCCGATTTGGCAGTGGATGAGGGGTATTACGACCAATCCCATCTCGCGCGAGACATGCGCAGATTGACCGGAAGGCCGCTTCAAGATCTGGTGCGGGGTAGCGCAACTGACTCAACCGAGCACTGGCCTTTGCAGGTTGGCGCGCAATCAACTCACGCTGTGGCACCCGATCGAAGTTTTTGAGCAAGATACAACGGAAGAGCAAACGACAAGCTTATGCCGAAACAGGCCACGACGTATGCCAAGCGGGTTCGACTCGACAAAGCCAGATCGCGCACAACCCAAGTGGCGAACGCCACCGCGGCAATGTATACGTCAAACGTAATACCGGTCGTCAGGGCGTTAGCACCTGCGTCAGCAAAAAAGACGCTTGGCATAACGCTTCCGCCCCCCATGAAGTATTTGATGTTGAAGTACCACGGCAAAACTAGACCGAGGGTGGCGAGAAGCAACAAGAAGATAGACAAGGGTGTTGCGTAAGTGTGTCGCATGTGGGGCACTTTCCTAAAGTGAAGGCTGTGGTTAATCACGCCAAGCATAAATAGGACGGCCTTCCGCTGATAGGAAAAATGCGACACGCCTGGAATGCGCAGGCGTACCCGGCTTTATTCGTAGAGAGGTTTCCCCGTACCGTCGCGCATGACCTGCCACAGCG
Source organism: Rhodoferax sp. (assembly GCA_043738115.1). Classification (GTDB taxonomy): domain Bacteria; phylum Pseudomonadota; class Gammaproteobacteria; order Burkholderiales; family Burkholderiaceae_C; genus Allorhodoferax. Next base: position 10,048 of record JAYSZJ010000044.1, read on the forward strand.
TCGCGACCGCTTTGGTCGTGCTGTCGGCCAGCGGCACGTAGTTGGATTCGGTGGCCGACTTGTCGCCTTCCTTAAAGGCCCAGGTAAAAAACTTGATGATTTCGCGCGCCTGCTCCGGCTTGTCCGGCACCTTGCGGACCACCGCAAAGGTAGCGCCTGTGATCGGCCATGCGCCTTGGGCGCGTTCCTCGGTCAGGATGTCGGAGAAGCCGGAGTTTTCCCAGTTGCTGCTGACGGCGGCAGCCAGGCTTTGCGGATTGGGCGCTACAAACACGCCGCTTTGATTTTTGAGCTGTGTGTAGTTCAGTGCGTTGTTCAACGCAAAGCCGTAGTCCACAAAACCGATTGCCCCCGGAAGCCGCTGCACAAACTTGCTGACACCGTCATCTCCCTTGCCACCCAGCCCTACCGTCCACGGAACGGTGACACCGCGGCCCAGGCGGGTCTTCCACTCGGGGCTGACCTTGGACAAATAGTCCGTGAACAGCAAGGTGGAGCCGGAACTGTCGGAACGCCGCACCACCGCAATGGCCAGATTAGGTAGCGACACACCGGGGTTGAGCTGGGTGATGGCGCTGTCATCCCACTTGACGATTTTCCCCATGTAGATGTCTGCCAGCACAGATCCGGTGAGTTTGACATCACCTGGCTTGGTATTAGGCAGGTTGACAATAGGTACCACGCCGCCCAGCATGGTGGGGAACTGCAGCAATCCATTTTTCTCCAGCACAGCGCCCGACAAAGGGCTGTCCGAGGTACCAAAGTCAACGGACTTGGCCGTGATCTGCGCAATGCCGCTACCCGAGCCTATGGACTGGTACACCACCTTGGTGCCAGACGACTGCTTGTAGGCTTTCGCCCACTTGGCATACACCGGTGCGGGTAAAGATGCGCCAGCGCCCAGCACCTCTGCGGCCTGCACCAAGGGCGACACGAGCGACAAGGCTGCGGCCACACATACGGCCTTGGGAATGTTCAATGGCATAGAGAAATCCTTGGGGTAGAAGAATTACCGCACGTTGCCTACAGAGGCAGTGCTCGACGTTTTTTGCTCACGCTCCCAGGCATGGGCCTTGTCCACGAACTGTTCAAAATCCAAGCCCCGTTCCAACAACACGGCCTTTAGATGCGGAGCCAGGGCCTCTTCAAGCCCGAATTCATCTACCGGCATGCGGTCCCCACGCACCTGCTTGATCAGTCGTTTGATCTCCGCTGCGGCGTGGGCCGGCGATTGCAGCAGCACCAGTTTGGTTGAGCGATTCGGGTTGCTGGGCACATGGCACTGCAAACACTGACTCTCGCGCAAGGACAGGGCCAGCGCCCGGTAAGAGGTCTCCAAGCCTGGCTTATAGGGATTGGCCTCAGAAAACAGACCATCAAACAGGGTGACGGCGGGCTGGGTCTTGCCTTGAGAGTCTGTCCACATCCATTTGTCATCAAACGCAGGCGGTGTGGTGAGTACCACAGGCTGTACCGGCTCACCCTCACCAAACGGTGTGAACTGGACCACGCGCGCTTTCCTGGACTTGGGGTCTATCCAGAACAACATGGCCTTTGCGTTTTGGTACATGCTCCACTTGTTGGACTCATGCCAAAACGGATAGGGAAACTGGCCCGGCTGCAGACGGTTGCGAAAACCCACGCCCAGCCGGGCCTGGTACAAACCGTTTTTCTCAGAGTAGCTGACGCTGTACGAGCCATCAAACATGAAAAGCGGCATGTACATGCCGGCAAGGGCATCGGGCGCCAGCTGGGTTAACGATGCTTCCTTCAACAGGATATTCGGATCCTTTTGCCGCCCCCACAGCGTAAAGGGACTCAATGTGTTGTGAACCTGGCCGCTGGTAAACATCCCCTTGCGGCACGCGTCAAAGGCCGCTTGGCTGGCCGCGTCCGCCTTGGGGCAGATGGTCGAGAGGTGGGCCGCTATCTGCCCTACTTCGCGCTCTATGCTCGCGTCCGCCACGCGGATCACTGTCGTTGCGCCAGCGGGCAGTACCAACAGGCATGCGGCGATCGTCGCAAGCTTGCTGAAATTCGATGTTGCGGTAAACATGTGACGTCCTTTATGAACCGTTTCGGTACTGGTCGTACACCTGGTCAAAAATGCCGCCGTCTTGAAAATGCACACGGTCTATGGTCTGCCAGTCCTTATAGAGCTCCCCTACCTTGAACAACTTGAGCGGTGTGAATTGCTTTTCAAACTGACTGGCCACCGAGGGGTCAGACGGGCGGTAGTAATGGCTGGCGGCAATGGATTGCCCCTCAGTGCTGTAGAGATACTGCAGGTAGGCCTCCGCCACCTTGCGCGAGCCCCGCTGGTCCACCACCTTGTCAATCAATGCGACCGGTGGCTCGGCCACCACCGAGATAGACGGCACCACGATCTGGAACAGGTCCGGGAACTGGGCCACGACCTGAAAGGCCTCGTTCTCCCACGACACCATGACGTCCCCCTGCTTACGTTTGACGAAGGTATCGGATGCACCACGCGCCGTGTATTCCAGAACCTTGTTGTTGTTGTACAGGCGCTTCAGGTAGTCACGTGCGCTGGCCTCATCACCGCCTGGTCTCTTGAGCGCATACCCCCATGCAGCCAAGTGGCTCCAACGCGCACCGCCGGATGACTTGGGGTTGGACATGACCACGCGCACACCCCAGCGGACCAGATCGGGCCAATCCTTGATGGCTTTGGGATTACCCTTATGAACTAGAAAAACAATCGTTGAGTAATACGGCGTGGAGCTCTGTGGGAGGCGCTGCTTCCAGTTCTCCGGCACCAGGCGGTTGCTGGCAATCTCATCCACGTCCAGCGGGACCGATAGCGTCACCACATCCGCGGCCAGACCACTGTTCACCAGGCTGGCCTGGGTACTGGAGTTGGCATGGGACTGGTTGATCTGCACCGCCTCGCCGGTCTTGGCTTTCCAGTAGCGCGCAAACGCGGGGTTGTAGGCGGCGAACATTTCCTTGGTCGCGGTGTAGGAGGCATTGGTCAGCACAGTGTCGGCCCACGCGGGCGTCAGACCCTGGATCAGCACCGTCGCCAGGGCAGTGCGCATAACAAAGAAGGCGTTCATAGAAAGAGCTCCCCAATCACTGCAAACTCACCACCAGCGACGCCGGATGCTTGCGCCACCGGAACGGAATCACATATGCCTTGGTATTGCGCGGCATGTGGATGGCTTGGGCAGCACCCCGCACGATGACAGGCACCGAAATCATGAAGTCATGGCCAAAGTGCAAACGCGCATTGCCGGCGATGGTGTTGGCAATCTCACCCGCCAGGTCGCACAGGTTGTGGTCGGACACATCGGTCTCCCCCACATGCAACAACAAGGCCCGCAGCAGGTCCGGCCCGGCCGTGATGTAGACACAGCCCTGGCGCACGCCCGAGATGCCGATGACGCCCGTGAAGTCGAGCATGGGCAGGTCGCTGGTGTCCCCAAGGTAGGGGCTTCCGGTGTCCGGCCCTTTCCCGGTCTCGCTCTCGAAATACTTCTGCACGATCCCCACAAAGATACGTAGCTGGTCTTCGTCCATGTCATGCCCCTGATAAGAGTTCGTCCATCGCGTCGGTCAGGTCGTCGTCGGAAAAAGGCTTACACAGAAAACCCTGCGCCCCTTCCTTTAACGCCTGTATGGCGGTAGCCTTGTCGGCCAGTGCGGAGACCACGAGAATCTTGATGTCCGGCTTGATCTTCTTGAGCTTGCGTATGCACTCCAGGCCGTCCATGCGCGGCATGGTCAGGTCCATGGTCACGATGTCGGGCTTCTCCGGCATGAAACGTTCCACCGCCTCTTCACCATTTGCTGCGGTGGCCACCACACGCATGTTGTGCCGCGTCAGGGCGCGTGAGATCTTGCCCCGGATGACGTTGGAGTCATCAATGATCATAAGTTTGAGTTCCATCAGCTATGTGCCTCCGCCTGCAGTGCCAGTGTTGCCAAATTGGATGAGGCAAACAGGTGCGACGGAATCTGCACCCTGAAGTGGCAGTACTTTCCGGGCGCTGTGCCGATGTGAATCCGGCCCCGCAAGCGGGCGACCAGATCTCGAACCACATCCAGACCTACGCCTCGCCCTGCGTCCTCATCAATGGAGTCGTGTGTGGAGAACCCGGGCTTGAAGATGAGTTCGGTCAACTGGCGCACATCGGCCTTGCGTGCCTTTTCAGAATCCAGCGCGCCATTACGAACAGCAGCTTCGCGCAACTTCTCGACGTTGATGCCCGCGCCGTCGTCGCGGAAGCTCAGTTCCAGCGCACCGTCTCCCGCTTCCGACAGGTAAACAGCGATAGCCCCCTGCTCCTCTTTGCCCTGGTTGGCACGCTCTTTCGGCGTCTCTAACCCGTGGGTGACAGCATTGCGGATGAACTGCGTGACGATGGTGTCAATCGTCTCGCGCATGGATCGGGTGATCTTTTCGAGGTCCACACCGTGGTAAGTCAAATCGGCCTTCTTGCCCTTGCGGTTGGCGATCTGCTGGGCAAGATTTCGCCACTGGGCCACGAAGGGCGAATTTTGGCGGGCCGGGTCATGCTCGGGCTTGGGTGGCTCCACGTTGACAACGCCCCGCACCTGGGCAATCCGTGCCATGGCCTCCTGGATGGCATGGAGCTCTGTATAAATCGTACGCACCCGCACAATCACCGGCAGAAGATCTTCGTTTTGCAACTGCGGCTTGTTGCGCAAGCCCTGCAGCAGGTCTTCAAAACTGTGCAGCGATGTTGCAATAGCCTGCAGGTTGAGTGCCGCGGCGTCGCCCTTGATGCGGTGCGCGATGCGGAAGAAGTGGTCAATGTCCGCAGTGGCGACCCCCGATATGGAGCCCCCTTTGAGCGCCTCGTTGATGCGGTTCAGGCCGGCAACCGAGCCCTCCAGAAAATCCCGCATCTGGACGGGATCGGCTTGCAGGATGTAGACCATCATGGCCATCTGGTCTTGCACTTGGCGTTCGCTGTTAATCAACTCACGCTCCAGCTTCACGCGGCGTGTGATGTCAGATGCTGTCACCAGCAGGTGGGTGATCTTGCCCTTGTCCACCACGCGGTTGAAGCGGAAGTTCAGGTAACGGGTCTCCACCGTTCCGTTTTCGCGTGTCGTGTTGATCTCCAGCGCATCCAGCGGGTTCAGGCTGGCCACCAGCTTTTCTTTCACATCAAAGCGCAACAGCAGCTCTATGTATTCCTTGGTGGTGTCCAGCGTCTTTTGGGACACCATGGGTTTGAGCAGCGCCAGGAAATCGCCACCCGGCTTGACCGTGGTGCCCAGAACCTGGCTCAAGGCAGTGGAGGTTTGGCTACCAATCTGGAAGTTGTTGTCCAGCAGGAAAAGCCCCTCCTGCATGGTGCGCAAAATGTTTTCGGTCTCGGCCTGCATACGTTCGACTTGGCTGTCACTGGACCGCAGGCGTCCGAGGAAAACGTAAACAATCAGCGCAAAGTTCAAAAAAGCCAAAGCGATTCCGCCGGTCTGAATCTGGCGCAAGGCCGCTGCCTTGTCCGCCGATAACGCCTCCATGCGCGAGGTCAGCAAGTTGGAGGTTTCCAGCAGATTCAGGTTGTCAGGCACCAGCACCTGCAGCAGAGCACCGAAGTCATCCGATGTCGGGTTTTCCTTTTTGCGCAAGGCCTGCACCTGCTGGTTGATGGGCGCCCACAACTCATCCAGCAGCTTGAAGAACGCCGCCGCCTGCACGTCGTCTTGCGGTGTTAACGCAACCCGCGCACCGCTCTCCAGCTGCATGCCGCCCTCGCGAAAGGCTGCGAGCGCGGCATTGAGTGCATCTACGGTGGAGTACAGGTCTTTTATTTCGGAGAAGCTGGTTGCACCATTGCTGTCAATGACCCCCTGTGTGCCACCCTGCTCCAGCAGCAACACGGTCTTGACCAACTGCTGCACCTGGGTGCGCTGTTGACCGGCCAGATTCAGGGAGACCGCGTCTGTGGCAATCTGACGAGAGATCACAAAAGTCAGCACCATCACGGCGCCGAAGATCACCAGGAACAAGCCGGTGAGCAGAATAACCAAGCGGTACTTGCCAAGGTTCAGCATAACGACAACTCTCTGACAGCCGCGGGTGCGCCTTGCATCTCACAGCTAATGGAACAGGCAAAGACGGGGTTTCCGTCCACCATCGTTGGGGGTGCCAAGCGGTGAGCCCGGAACCCGGCAATACGCAGCAGACGCTCCACGCCCAGCGGGGACACCGTGATAAAACGCTTGGCACCGTGCCGCGCAGCACACTCCAGCGATGCCTGTAACAGCCCCACCGCGATGGGCGACGAAAACTGTGCCAGGGCCGAGCTGGACTGCACGCTGAAGTCCATCGCAGCAAAGCGTGACAACTCCCACACATCGGACGAGTGGGGAGGCTCCATGCCATGCAGCAGGTGCGGGAAAACCTCGTCCAGCAAATAAGGCCGGGTGGTAGGCAACAGGCGTGCAGTGCCTACCACTTCGTGGTCGCGGTTGTGTGCCACCACGTACACCGTGTCATCGCGGTCAAACTGGTCATATTCAAGTGCGTTTTCGCACCGCAATTGCCAGCCGAGCTTCTCCACGAAAACCCTGTGGCGGTAGCGTGCTACGCCGGCCATGATCTCCAACGACAGATCTGCGGATGTCCCGGTCACAATGTTCACGTCATCTCCTTTGTCACAAGAGGAGATTCATTGAAGCGCGCCTATCTTTAGGGAGTAACTACCAGAAATGGTAGGTTCTAAAAAAAAGAGTAATCAAGCGTAACGGGCGGCCACCACCGCTGGCAGTATTTCGCGCCAAGCCAGTGCATCAACAACCGTCCCCAGAATTTCCAGGTTGCCTTGCCAGGAGGTGTCAGCGCCGGTGTCGTGGGTCAGCATCAGGTTGCTACGCGGCAGCCCCACACGGACCCACCGCACGCCAGAGGCCAGGGTTTGCAAACGCCAGTCCCAGCCAATCGAAATCGTGGGGTCGCGGGTGCTGATCCACTCGGTGTAGCCAGAGAGCGACGTCAGCCTCCCGCACGCTGCCGGGAATGCATCGGGGTCGGGGTCCACGCCAGACACCAGATGCTCCAAGGGAGTCGACAACAATTGGTCGACGGTCAAGCGTATCAGTCCATCGGGCGACAGGTGCATAAGACCGACGCCGCTAGTTCAATAGCCCAAGCATGGCGGCCCGCACAACTGCGGCGGTCCGGTTCGCGGTGCGCAACTTCACAACGGAATTTTTGATGTGGAAATTCACCGTGTTTTCCGAGATGCAGAGCAGGTCTGCAATCTCACACGATGACTTGCCATCCGCCGTCCACTTCAGGACCTCAATCTCGCGGCTGGTCAAGTCGGGCTGGGACTCCTTGACCAGCTCAGACACAAACAGCCGCGACAAGGCAAGGTGCGAAATATTGACAAGCCAGCGCATCTTCACCTCTTGTGTGGCCAGCTCCGCCTTGGACAATGCACCGCTGGACCGCGCCAGCGTCAACATGCCCCCCACGCCCACGGCGTCCAAGCTGGACTGCGCCCAGCCAACACGCAATCCAAAAGACTGGCTCTCGTCCCATAAATCAGGCGTTGCGGCAAATACATCCTGGGTCCAGATCAGTGGTAACTGCGAATGCCGGCCGTGCGCCACCGTGGGGTCGACGGCGAGATAGCCCTGGCTGGCGTAACGCGCCTGCCACGCCAAAGGGTAGTTGCTCAGCATCATGGTGCGTGGGTTTGAAATGGGAGTCGGCAAGCGCAGACCATACGCGCAAAACTCGAAGCCCAAAGCCTGCGAGGCCTGCGTAATTTTTTCAAAAACCTCGTCCACGGTACGACCCGTGTCGGCCATACCCAGCAAGTCCCCCTGCCAAGTGTTCATAGGTTCTCCTTCCGTGCACCAAGCCAAACAGGTTACACCTTTTATCGGAAATGGTTCGTAACAAATCGATACAGCAGGTGCTGAGCCTTGTATGTAAGAGCTATGGCTTGAGGCATTAGCCCCGCGGTGTAAGAATGCAGGCCATGACTGACGCACAAGAACTCGCATCGTTATTGGCCCAGCGCCGCTCGGCTGGAACAGACCGCGCCGCAGTTGATGCTGCAATCTTCGCCCGCTTCGGGCGGGAACAGGCGGTGATGTTCACCGATCTGGTGGGGTTTTCGCGCGTGGTGGAGGCCTTTGGCATCCTGCACTTCCTTCAGCTGATCCAGGAATCGGAAACGCTGTTCATGCCGCTGATCCACCAGCAAGACGGTGTATGCATCAAACGCGAGGGTGACTCACTGCTGGTGGTATTCGACACGCCGCAACAGGCCCTCGCCACCGCGCGGGCCATGGTAGAAGCCACGGCTGCGGTCAACCCCGGGCGGGCACCCGAAGACCGCATTGAAGTCTGCATAGGCCTGGGGTACGGCACCGTGCTGCGTGTCGGTGACAACGAGGTATGGGGTGCTGAGGTGAACGCTGCGTCCAAACTGGGTGAGGACATGGCAAAAGGAGGGGACGTGCTGGTAACCGATAGTTTGCGCCAGGCAATGGCCAGCGAGCCATTTGTGGAATGTGGGGTGCTGTTTGGCACCCGGCCCGTTTACCGATTTACGCCCTCGTAGCGGCGCAACACCCGGCGCAGCGCGCGTGCCAGGTAAACATGTAGCACCAACCACAGCCAAGGGTCCAGCACCGCGTCCCACACATTGCCGCTGGGTAGGCGCCACACCACAAACACCAGCACGGCGACCGGCAAAATCCATACCCGGGAGCGGCCCGAAGGATGGGGTCCGGCACCCACCACCCAGGGTATCAGTGCGGCCATCAACACCAGCCCCACGACAGCCGGGCTAAAGCCCCAGGCATACAGCTGCACCGGTAACAAGGCCAGGCTATCCAGCAGCAGCGCCCAACCCAACAGCACCCCGGTTGCAGCAAGCCCCAGTGCGACGCGGTTGTGTGGTTCGTTGATGCTGGCCCCGACGCGGGTGGCGAAAAAGCGGTGTCTTAGCAACGCGTCACACAAGAGCACCGCCGCAATGCTGGGTGCCTGAAAAGCCAGCCCCAACCAGTAGGCGGGCGAATAAGGACCCGGCACCCAGCACCACAGCCCCAGCCCCAGGGCCGCGCCCCACTGCCAGCCATCGAGCTTGCCCGGCCTGCCGGGCCGCCAACGGCCCACCAGGCTGGCGCCCACACACGCCAACACCACGCTCCATCCCAGGTGCAACCAGATCTGCATCGCCAGTGCCGACGGCAAGGCAGCTGCATCGGTTCCCAAGGCCTGTGCCAGCCAGCCACCCCCTAAAAGTGCGCTCATGGTTTTGCTCCCGTGGGCACCGCAGCGGAGGCCAAACGTTGCCAAGCAATACGCTTGCGGTCCACGGTGTAGCTGATCCACAAGCTGCCATCCGCCCACACCAGGGCGGGGTAGGAGAACTCATCGTCAAAGCCACCCTGCTCCAGCGTCTTGACCAAGGCCCAGTTGCGGCCGTCGGGGGAGGCGCTCAGATCCAGCGTGCCGCGCGACGCGATGGACGAGTTGTGCGCGAGCAGCATTTCGCCAGAGGCCGCGCTTAAGCCCACCACCGCCGCATCCGGGTTGTCCAGCGTCAGGTCGGGAAGGTCCGTCCAGTGTTTGCCACCATCCAATGTTTGTGCCACACCAACCTTGCCCTGGTGACGCTCGTCGCGCATAAAGGCCAACCACTGCTGCGGCGACTGCGCGACCACGCTGGGTTGCAACATAAAGGGCCGTTGCGACATACGCACCATGCCCCGGTACCCGCCCTCGCTGTCAAAACGCAATGCCACGGGGTATTTGATGCCCAGCTCAAAATGCACCGGCAGTACCATGCCGCCATCCTGCAAATCCAGCGGAGCATTGCGCACCAGAAAACTCGTGTTCCACAACCACGACAACGGCAGCACCCGCACGGGTTCAAAGGCCAACTCCGCCAAGCCAGTGCCCGAGCTGCTCTGGCGCAGGTGCAGGATGCGCGACGCGGCCCATCCGCCCCAGCCGGTGGCCACCACAAACAGGTTGACCCTGCCTTTGCCGTCCATCCACGCAACCGGATTGCCCAGGCGGCGCACGCCGTGGCCCAGCTGTTCACCCGCCACAAAGCGGTTCACGACAAAACGCGCTGGAGTCCACTGCCCCGTGGAACGCAGGTATTGCGACGCGGCGATCTGCACATTGGGCCCGCTTTCGCGGTCGCCCGAAAACCAGAACACGGTCAGCGCCGCCGCATGGCTGGCTGGCATCGGCAACAAACTGCTGGCATGGGCGGCCGCCATGCCAGCGGGCATAGGGATCTCGCCCTTGGCTGCCACCTGCAACTGCGCCAGGTCAGCCGGTGCAGTGACAGCGTGTGCGGCAAGGGCTGGCGGCGGCATGCGGGGGCGCTGCCACAGGTCTGCCACCAGCACTGCGGCCACGGCCAGCACGGCACACAAGATGCGCCAGTAAACAGATCGAACCTGGGTCAATGCAAACAATTCGTGGCGCTCAGAGAGGTTTTGGACCCCGGTATCTTAGTTGCAGGTGGAGGCCAAGGCCCCGTCCACCGTGCGCGAATCCGCTTGCGGTGAAAATCCGTCCCATGACTACCCCCACCATCCTCAGCATGCAGCCCCTGGGCTTTCCATGGCAGACCCTGGATCCATTTCTGTTTTGTGTGCACCACAAGGATGCCTACCCGCAAGGCAATGCCGCGATGGGGCCCGTGGCATCTTTGGCCGGGCGCAACATCGGCCAGGACTTTGCTGGCAAGGATGGTTGGAGCATGTACCACGGTGACACCGTCCCTGGCTTCCCGTCCCATCCGCACCGGGGCTTTGAGACCGTCACCATCACCCGCCAGGGTTTGATAGACCACAGCGACTCGCTGGGTGCCACTGCCCGGTTTGGCGGCGGAGATGTGCAATGGCTCACCGCCGGCAAGGGCGTCGTGCATTGCGAGATGTTTCCGCTGGTGCATACCGACAAGCCCAATCCGTTGGAGCTGTTTCAGATCTGGCTTAACCTGCCAGCCCGCAACAAGATGGTGGAGCCTCACTTCACCATGCTCTGGCACGAAGACATAACACGCCTGCGGCAGCAGGATACGCAGGGCAACACCACCGAAGTAACGTGTGTTGCCGGCACTCTGGGGGACGCCAAAGGCCTGCCCCCACCACCCGACTCGTGGGCCGCACAGGGCGACTCCGACCTGGCGATCTGGACCATCAAAATGGAAAGCAACGCGCGCTGGACCCTGCCGGCCGCAACCGGAAAAGGCACCCGGCGCATGCTGCATTTTTTTTCAACGGTGTCGGCCTGGATATTGCCGGGCAGGCCGTTGTGCCCTCCTCTGCACTGGAGCTGCGTGCAGACCAAGCCGTGGAGCTGGTCAACGGCCCAGCGCCCGCCGAACTGTTGATGCTGCAAGGCCGGCCCATCAACGAACCCGTCGCCCAGTACGGCCCCTTTGTGATGAACACACAGGCCGAAATCCAGCAGGCCTTTGCCGACTACCAGAGGACTGCCTTTGGCGGATGGCCGTGGCCCGCCAGCGACCCGGTGCACCCCCGCGAACAGGGGCGCTTTGCCAAGCATGCCGACGGGCGGGTGGAACAGCGCTAAAAGCGCTGCCCACCCCCGGCTTACATCAGGTGCCGATCTTGCCGCCGTCGTTCTTGGTGATCACGATGGTGGCTGAACGGGGGCGTTTGCCCGCGCCATAACCTGCGTTGCTGGGCCACTGGCTAGTGTATTTGCTGGGGTCAGCAATATCGGCCATCTTGGTGTTTTCGCCAGGGTGCTGGATGTTGATGAAGATGGCCTTGCCGTCGGGGGTTTCACACAGGCCGGTGATTTCGCTCGCTGCCGAGCCGACCAGGAAACGCTTGAGCGTGGTGGCGGTGGGCGTTTTGCCCACATAGGTGTCGACCGCCAAGGTGCTGCCGTCGGTCTTGGTGTAGCTCAAGGTCTTCTTGCCACCGTCACCCACCTGGCCGGGAATGGCCGCCAGCATCATGCAGTTGGTCACATCGGTGTAGGCGCCGTCATCGGTCTGGATCCACATGATTCCGGTGCTGGGGCTGAACACCAGGCCATCGGGGCTGGAGAAGTCCTGGTCACTGGTCAAGCTGGACAGGTTGACCTTGCCGGCATCAGCGTCGGACTGGGCACCAAAGGCATACACATCCCAGGTCAGCGTTGTAGCGGCAGCGCCTGCAGCGCCTTCCTTGACACGCAGGATGTGACCATTGGGGTTGCCGTTTTGGGCACTGCTGCCCTTCAAGTCGGTGTAGGCACGGGGGTTGGTGCTGTCGGGTACCAATTGGCTGCTGCCCGTGGCGTTGATATTGCGATTGCTGTTGTTGGTCAAGGTGTAATAGATTTCACCGTTGGCGGGATTCACCGCGCACCACTCGGGACGGTCCATCTTGGTAGCGCCTACAGCGTCCGCAGCCAAGCGGGAGTTCACACACACGTCAGCCTGGTCGGCAAAGGCGTAACCAGCATAACCCGCAATGGCGGGGTTGCTGATGGAAAGCTCAACCCATTGGCCCGTGCCGTCGCTGTTGAACTTGGCCACATACAGCTTGCCACTGTCCAGGTATTTGTCGCCCGCCGCCATGCGGTTCGCAGGCTCAGCATCGCTGGCATCCCAGTTGGCCGCGGTCACAAACTTGTAGATGTATTCGTTGCGGGCATCGTCGCCCATGTAAATGCCCAATGGTTTGCCAGGTGTGGGCACGCTGAAGGCCGCGCTTTCGTGCGCGAAGCGGCCCAGGGCGCTGCGCTTCTTGGCGGTGCGGGCCTTGTCGTAGGGGTCGATCTCGACGATGTAACCCAGGCCATTGAGTTCGTTACGGTAGTCGTCGCTGCCGTCCGTGCTGGTGCCCAGTTTGCTGATGTCCCAGCGCATGTATTTGTCGGCAGTGCCGCCGGTCTCCCAGCCGTGGCGCGTGGCGCTGCCTTGTGTGCGGCCGTAGCGGTTGAGTGAGGTTACGCTCTTGTCGTTGCCACGGGCCGTGTTGTCGGTCGCATTGCGGAAGAAGTAGCCCACCCAGTTTTCTTCACCAGTCAAAAAGCTGCCCCACGGCGTCTTGCCCGTGCCGCAATTGTTCAGTGTGCCGCGTGTGCGGGTGCCATTGGTCGAGTACTTGGTCACCATCAGCGCATTGCCGCGCAGCGGGCCGGCCATCTCGACATCGGTCAACGGGGTCAGGCGGGAGTTGAATGCCGAATCTTTGACATAGGACCAGACCTCGCCGGTCTTTTTGACTTCGACCACCGAGATGCCGTGAACTGCGACTTCCTTGTCGACTTCAGCCGCAGGGCGTGGCAGTGTCGCGGTGCCGCCGTTGGTGTGGATGAAGAAGGAGCTGCGGGTTTCGTCGGTTGTGGCTTCGTGGTTCATGACCAGCAGGCCGCGGTCGGTCGACGTCAGTGACGGGCGGCCGGTGGCGCTCAGGCCATACCATTCCATGCCATCGTGGTGGTCGCCAGCACGGTTTTCGAAGTCTGCGTCGCTGCCATCGTTCTTGAACGCCGTGGCGCCGGCCAGGATGGGGTCGCCGAGTGCGTAGAGCACGCTGACGGAGTAACCCACAGGTACGGTCACCTTGTCGGCCAGACTCTTCGCTACAGCACCAAAGCCCAGAGTTATAGCGCTGGCTACTGGTGTGGTGGCCGGAGCGGCGGCCGTGCCACCACCACCTCCACATGCGGAGAGCACAGTGCCGCCCAGCACCGCCGTGCTGACGGATGCCATGCTCCCCAACAACAGGCCACGGCGGCTCAGGCGGGCTTTCAGCACGGAATCAAAGCTG
>JAYSZJ010000045.1:0-23713 GCA_043738115.1 Rhodoferax sp.
ACGCCCGGCTCAGTGCGGCCCTGAAGCCTCAGGCGTTTGCAGCACGGCAGGTGGCGTAAACAGCTGCGCCGCGTCGACCGCATCAAAGCGGTACTGCACACCACAGAACTCACACGCCACCTCGATATCGGCGCGCTCGGTCAGAATACTTTCGGCCTCTTCGCGCCCCAGGCTCACGATCATGCGTCCCACCCGCTCGCGGCTGCACGAACAGGCAAAACGGGGGGCCGTGTCGCCCTCCAGTGGCTCAAACCGGGTGATGGATTCTTCCCAGAACAGACGGCGCAGAATGGTGTCCACATCCAGCGTCAGCAACTCTTCGCGCTTGAGGCTGCTGGCCAGAATGGCGATGCGGTTGTAGTGTTCGTTCAGGCCGATCTGGTCTTCGTTTTCCTTGCTAACCAGGCTGCCCGACAGGTTGTCGGTGCCCTGCATGGGCAGGCGCTGGATCAACAAGCCGGCGGCCACCTGGTCGTTGGCGGCCAGCACCAGCGTGGTGTCGAGCTGCTCACTCTGCAACATGTAGTGTTCCAGCACTGCACTCACCTTCTCGATCTTGTGGCGGCGGTCGTCAAACAGCGGCACCACGCCCTGGTAGGGTTGTTGGCCCGGGAATTTGGTGGTGGGGTCGAGTGTGATGGCACAGCGCCCCTCGTTGCCTACATTGACCATTTGGCTCAGCGTGGCCGTGTCGTCCACATCGCCGACCACCGTGGCCGTGGCACGCAAGGCCAGATCGGGCTGCACCTCCACCACCGCCAGCTTAACGGGGCCGTCGCCAAAAATCTGCAGCACCAGTGCCCCATCAAACTTGATATTGGCCTGCATCAGGCTGGCCGCGGCGACCATTTCACCCAGCATATTGCTTACCGGCTCGGGGTAGGCACCATGGCTGCTATTGGACGCACGCCGGCGCAGGATTTCGGTCCAGGTGTCGGTCAGGCGCACCACCATGCCGCGCACCGGCAGGCCATCAAACAAAAATTTGTGCAGTTCAGACACGCCCTACCCCTTTGCAATGTGCCACACCGGTGGCGCTCTTCAGATTACGCAATTTTCTTCAGCCCGCGCTGGAAACGCTTGGCATTCTCTATGTAGTGGATGGCACTCATCTTGAGTGCATCCTGCTGGGTTTGCGAGAGTTCGCGCACCGCCTTGGCGGGGCTGCCCAGGATCATGGAGCCATCGGGGAACTCCTTGCCCTCAGTAACGAGTGAGCCAGCTCCCACAATACAACCCTTGCCAATTTTTGCGCCATTGAGCACCACGGCGCCAATGCCGATCAGCGAGCCATCACCAATGGTGCAACCGTGCAGCATGACCTGATGGCCCACCGTCACGTTCTCGCCAATGGTCAGGGGCTGGCCGATGTCGGCGTGTAACACGCTGCAGTCCTGGATGTTGGAGCCACGGCCAATACGAATGACTTCAGTGTCGCCACGCACCACCGCGCCGAACCAGATGCTGGTGTCTTCGGCCAGCTCCACATTGCCCATCACCTGGGCGCTGTCGGCCACCCAGGCGGAGTCCGCCAGACGGGGGGCGACGGTATCGAGTTCGTAAATAGCCATGGACTTCCTAAACAGTCAGAGACAGGGGGTTCTTGCCTAGAATTGTAAGTATGGAACTCAGACAGCGTGCCCTGGAGGTTTTTAGCCTCACCGACCCCCAACAAAAGGCCGAAGCCGCCATGGCGATGGCGTTTGACACCGCCCAGCCCGGCGCTCTGGATTGCGATCCGCAACTGCACTATGTGGGCCAGCCCGGCCGGCCCGCACGGCCCGAACTGGTTCACCCCCAGCAGGTGCCACGCCGCTCCCCATTCACCCCCGAGGGGCACTGTGCGCTGTTGCATTCCATCGCCCATATCGAATTCAACGCCGTCAACCTGGCGCTGGATGCCATCTGGCGTTTCGCCGGCATGCCGCCCGACTACTACACGGACTGGCTGCTGGTGGCGCAGGAGGAGGCCAAACACTTCACCATGCTGCGCCAGCACCTGTTGGACGAAGGCCACGACTATGGCGACTTTGTGGCCCATGACGGCATGTGGACCATGTGTGAGAACACCCGCCACGACGTCACCACCCGCATGGCCCTGGTGCCCCGCACCATGGAGGCACGCGGCCTGGACGCCACCCCCATCATCCAGGCCAAGCTGCGCAAAGTGGGCACGCCAAGGGCGCTGGCTGCGGTGGACATTCTGGAGATCATCCTGACCGAAGAGGTGGGACATGTGGCCATAGGCAACCGCTGGTACCACTGGTTGTGCAAGCGCGAAGGCCTGGAGCCCATGGCTTTTTACGCAGAGGTGGCCGCCAAACACGGGGCACCCAAGCTCAAACCACCGTTCAATCTGAGGGCCCGCAAGCTGGCCGGTTTTTCGGACGCCGAAATTGCCGCTTTGCCTACCGGGGAAACTACGTAGTGCTATTAATAACGTAGCTACTAAGCCATAGTACACGGGGGCTATAGGCTAATTTAATCTGCATTCGTGCGGTAAACGACCATTGGATGCGGTGTTTTTAGGTATAAGTGTTCCTGCCACAGGCACAATCCGCATACTTGCTCTATTTATACGGGACCCAAGAACGCACATGACCCAGCCGGAAGCCAGCGCCAAACCGCACACCGGTAGCCCGATGGTGATCGCGTTGGCTGTTTTTGTGCTGGCGGCCATGGCCAGTGCAGCTGTCATCTGGACACTGCAGCAGCGCAGCATGGCCGACGAGCGCATGCGCATGGCCGCACTGGCCGGAGACCACGCCCACGCCATCCAGACGACGATGGAACGGGCGCTTTCGGCCACCTATTCCATCGCCGCCATGGTGCGCCAGGGCAAGGGCAATGTGCCAGACTTTGAAGGCGTGGCCGCCGAAATGTTGCCCTGGTACCCGGGCGTGTCCATCCTGGGCCTTAGCCCGGGCGGCGTGATACAGCGCGTGGCACCGCTGGCTGGCAACGAAAAATCCATAGGTTTTAACCAACTGACCGACCCCAAACAGGGTCGCGAGGCGCGTATGGCACGTGATACGGGCAAGCTCACACTGGCCGGGCCGCTGAAGCTGGTCCAGGGCGGTCTGGGTGCCGTGGGTCGTTTGCCCATTTTTCTGGATGATGCCGACGGTAAACAGGTGTTCTGGGGGCTGACCTATGCCGTCATCCGCTTCCCCGAGGCCCTGACCAGTGTGCGCTTGACCCAGTTGACTGATAGCGGCATCGCCTACACGCTGTGGCGCATCAACCCCGATACCGGCGTGCGTGAGACCATCGTTGGCTCCCCGCAGGTACCGGAGTTGCCGGTGGAACGCAGCCTGGCGGTACCCAATGGCGAGTGGACGCTCAGCGTGGCGCCGGTGAAAGGCTGGGGAGACACACCGGAGCTGGCGCTCAAGATCGTGTTGGGACTGATGCTGAGTGCGACGCTGGCCTACGCCGCCAAGCTGCTGGCAGAACTCAAGGCCCATGAACGGGGGCAGGAAAACCTGATCGCCCAGAGGACCACGGAAATCGCCGCCTCGCAAGACAAACTCAGGGCTACGCTGGAGGCCATTCCCGACGTGATGCTGGAGATGAGCCTGGACGGCACCTACCACGACTACCACGCACCCCGCTCCAATACCTCGTTTCCGCCTGCGGAATTCTTCCTCGGCAAAAAGGTGACCGACGTGTTGCCGCCCGACGCCGCCGGTGCGGTCATGTCGGCGCTGCAAGAGGCCAATGAACAAGGCCATTCCGAGGGGCGCGAATTTGCGCTGGAGACCTCCAAGGGCAGCTTCTGGTTCGAGATTTCATTGACGCGCAAGCAGGACACCACCAATGGTGAACCGCGTTTTATAGTGTTGTCGCGCAACGTCACGCAGCGCAAATCGTCTGAAGAAGAAATCAACAAACTTGCCTTTTACGACCCGCTGACCAACCTGCCCAACCGCCGCCTGATGGTGGACCGACTGCGCCAGGCACTGGCCATCAGCAGCCGCAGCGGCAATATTGGCGCACTGCAGTTTATTGACCTGGACAATTTCAAAACCCTGAACGACACCCAGGGCCACGACATGGGCGACCTCTTGCTGCAGCAGGTTGCCAAACGCCTGACTGGCTGCATGCGCCAGGGGGATACCGTGGCCCGCTTGGGGGGCGACGAGTTTGTGGTCATGATTGAGGAACTCAGCGAGAGCCGCGAAGAGGCCGCGGCCCAGGCCGAGATGATTGGCGAGAAGATTCTGGCCGCCATCAGCGTGCCCTACAAGCTGGCCGGGCTGGATTACCAGATCACACCCAGCATCGGCATCACGCTGTACTCCGACCACCAGCAGTCCACCGACGAACTGCTCAAACAGGCCGATCTGGCCATGTACCAGTCCAAGTCGGCCGGGCGCAATACGCTGCGCTTTTTTGACCCGGCCATGCAGGCCGTCATCACCACCCGCGTCAAGCTGGAAAACGATATCCGCCAGGGCATTCTGAAAGGCGAGTTTCTGCTGTATTACCAACCCCAGATCAACCGCGAAGGCCGCGCCGTGGGTGCCGAGGTATTGCTGCGCTGGCCCCACCCGGAGCGGGGCATGGTGCCACCGGTCGAATTCATTCCACTGGCCGAGGACTCCGGGCTCATCTTGCCGCTGGGCAACTGGGTGCTGGAGACGGCTTGCACCCAACTGGCACTGTGGGCCACAGACCCCCTCACGCAGGATCTGACACTGGCCGTGAATGTCAGTGCGCGGCAGTTCAGGCAACCCGATTTTGTCGAATACGTGCTGGATCTGATCAGCTACACCGGCGTGAACCCCAAGCGGCTCAAGCTGGAGCTGACGGAGAGCCTGCTGGTCAATGACATAGAAGAAACCACACACAAAATGGTCGCGCTGAAAGCACGCGGCGTGGGCTTTTCGCTGGATGACTTTGGCACAGGTTATTCGTCGCTGTCATACCTGAAACGTATGCCGCTGGACCAGCTGAAGATCGACCAGTCCTTCGTACGCGACCTGATGACCGATCCCAACGATGCGGCCATCGCGCTGGCGGTTATCACACTGGGCCACGCACTGGGCCTGACCGTCATCGCCGAGGGTGTAGAAACCCAGGCCCAGCGCAACCACCTGCACAGTCAGGGCTGTGATGCCTACCAGGGTTACCTGATGGGGCGGCCGATGCCGGTGGCGGACTTTGAAAGCAGTCTGCGGGCGCTTTGAGGGTTCTTGGGGCGCCGCTGGCTCGCGTCTACTTTGGGGTTTCGGTTCTTGGGGCGTTTGTCTTTTAGTTTCTTCCTCACTTCCCCCACTCCCCCCAGCCCCCTCTCCCCGCCGGGCGAGGGGGAGCTTTAACAGCCATATGTGGCCGCGTCTTTTAAGGTGGCACGTTCAATGTGAACGAGTTCCGCGGCGACTGGTGTTGGCTATTGAACGAGTACGTCCCACCTTCATAAACAAGGCCAAATATGGCTGTTAAGGCTCCCTCTCTCGCCCGGCGGGGCGAGAGAGGGCGGGGGGAAAGAGTGGGGAAAGTGAGGAAGCAACAAAACGCCCTAAAGCCCCCGAGTACCCTCACACAATAGCTACAAAATCAATAGCAAGAACTACCCCCGCGGATGGTGCTGCGCATGCAAGCTCGCCAGCCTCTCCCGCGCAATATGCGTATAAATCGTAGTCGTAGAAATATCCGCATGCCCCAACAACATCTGCACCGCCCTTAAATCCGCCCCATGGTTCAGCAGATGCGTCGCAAACGCGTGGCGCAACGTGTGCGGTGACAACGGAACGGTGATGCCCGCAGCCGCGGCGTGTTTCTTCACCACCATCCAGAACATCACCCGCGACATGGCGGTGCCGGGGTTGATACCCCGCACGGTAATGAACAAATCGTCGGTCTGTTTGCCGGCCAGCAGTTCGGCACGGGCACCGCCGCTCAGGTACTGGCGCAACCAGCTGCTCGCCACTTCGCCAAAGGGCACCAGGCGCTCCTTGCTGCCCTTGCCGAATACACGCAGCACGTTGTCGTTCAGGCTGACATTCAGCGTCTTCAGCGTGACGAGTTCGCTGACGCGCAGGCCGCTGGCGTACATCAGTTCCAGCATGGTGCGGTCGCGCACGCCCAACGCCAGCGACGTATCGGGTGCGGCCAACAAGGCCTCTACCTGGGATTCGGTCAGTGTCTTGGGCACGCGCAGCGCCTGTTTGGCGGATTGCAGCTTCAGCGTGGGGTCGGCTTGTGCCAGGCCCTCACGCAAAGCCCAGCGGAAGTAGCGTTTGAACACGGTGAGCCGGCGGTTGGCCGTAGTGGCTTTGGTGACTGCGTGTTTCTCTGAGAAATAGGCCTGCAAATCGGGCTCGGTGGTCTGCAGCAAACTCTGGGTGTTGCGGCCACACAGCCAGGCAGCGTACAGCGTCAAATCTTGCCGGTACGCCGCCAGCGTGTTTTTGGACAGGCCCTCTTCCAGCCAGATGGCATCGATAAAGCTATCAATATCACCCCCACGTTCGCCCACTGCGTGTGGCTCTCTGCCCGTCATTCCAAACGCAATTTGGCGGTTTCCACCACTTTTTTGTAGACCTCGAACTCGGCCTTCATCTGGGCGCCAAACTGTTCGGGTGTGTTGCCAATCACGAAGGAGCCGGTTTCTTCAATGCGTTTCTTCACGGCAGGGTCTTCCAGCACCTTGCGCACCGCGGCGTTGATCTTGTCGACGATTTCCTTGGGCATGCCCTTGGGGCCGTAAATGCCGTAGAAGGCCATGCGGTTCACCGGCTCCAGGCCCACCTCTTTGAAAGTGGGCACATTGGGCAGTTGGGCCAGGCGCTGGGGCGCGGCCACCACGATGGGGATCAGCCGGTTGGACTGGATGAAGGGCATGGCCGACGGCATGTTGTCAAAAATCAGCGGCACCTGGCCACCCACGGTGTCGTTCAGGGCCGGGCCAGCGCCCCGGTAGGGAATGTGGGTGATGAAGGCGCCGGTCAGGTTCTTGAACAGCTCGGTCTGCATGTGGCCAATGCCGCCTGTGCCCGAGGAGGCGTAGGAATACTTGCCGGGGTTGGCCTTGAGCTCGGCCATAAAACTCTTGTAGTCCTTGGCGGGGAAGCTGGGGTGCACCGCAATCACATTGGGCGTAGCCGCCACGTTGATGATGGGCGTGAAGTCGGTCAGCGGGTTGTAGGGGTTTTTGGGGTTGATGGCGGGGTTGGCCGCTACGGTGGACACGGTGGCCATGCCCAGCGAATACCCGTCAGGTGCGGCCTTGGCCGTTTCGTTGGCACCGACCACGCCACCGCCGCCGGCCTTGTTTTCCACAATCACGCTCTGGCCCAGAATCTTGCCCAAGGGGTCGGCAATGACGCGGGCCACGATGTCGGTGGTACCGCCGGGTGCAAAGGGCACCTGCAGTTTGATGACCTTGTTGGGGTAAGCCTGGGCCATTGCGGCACTGGCGGTAATCGTCAGGCCCAAGGCGGTCAGGCCCAAGGCAAATAGTGGGTGGTGTCGCATGCGGGTTGGTCTCCAGTAGTTGTAGTCTCAGTCACGCAGAGCAAATAGTAACCGCAGCCACCCGGCGCACAAAGCCACACGCAAGGGGCTGGTATTCTTGTCCGGTGAACTACGCCCAACTGCTTTTCCCCGACTTCTCCCTGATCCTGTGTGGCTACCTGGTGTGCCGCTACACCGCCCTCAACCGCCCGGTATGGGGGCAGGTGGATGCGCTGGTTTACTTCTTTTTATTCCCGGTTCTGTTGTTCCAATCCATCGTCAAAAGCCCGCTGGATGTGACCGCCGCGTCACGTCTTATGGGGGCGGGCTGGGCACTGGGGCTAAGCGGCATAACACTGGCCTATGCCCTGCCCCACATCCCCGTGCTCAAACGCTGGATCGACAAACGCGACCATGCCAGCAGCGCGCAAGTGGCGTTTCGCTTCAACTCGTTCATTGGCCTGGCGATTGCAGACCGCCTGGCGGGTGCCCAGGGACTGCAGCTGTTTGCGGTGCTGATTGGGGTCTGTGTGCCGCTGTTCAATGTGGGGGCCGTGTGGCCCATGGCCCGCCATGCCCAAACCGGTTTTGTGCGTGAACTGGTGCGCAACCCGCTGATCATCGCCACGGCCTCCGGTTTGACCGCGAATCTGCTGGGCTTCTCCATCCCGCACTGGCTGGAGCCCACCACGACCCGCATTGGCGCCGCATCCTTGGCCCTGGGCCTGATGGCCGCGGGCGCCGGCATGCAGCTGGGCGCACTGGCCCGCGCCAAGACGCTGGCGGTCTCGGTACTGACCATACGCCACCTCCTACTACCCCTGGTGGCCGCCGGCATCTGCTGGCTGTTTGGTCTGAGCGCGGCGGAGACCACGGTGCTGATGATTTTCTCGGCCCTGCCCACCGCGTCAAGCTGTTATGTGCTGGCGGCGCGCATGGGTTACGACGGGGCCTACGTGGCGGGCGTGGTGACCCTGTCCACGTTGCTGGGCATGCTCAGCCTGCCCATGGCGCTGGGTGTTTTAAGGTAATTGGCCTCTAGCCCCCGTGAAATATGGCGCTACCGCCACACAAATAGGAGTATTTCGTACACTCTGTGTCGCATCATGCCGGTGCACACTGCCCACCTGCATCCTCTGCCAGGGCTACACGCGCAGATCGTGCCTTTGAGTGGAGCCGGCACCTTCACACATGGGTCCCGCGGCCTTTCAATCGGTTTGAGCCAGCGCCCACGTTATGTGCTCGCGCACCAGCGGGCTGGCATGGTCGGCATGGCGTTGCAGGAACGGGGCCACGTCCGCACCTTGCCGCAGTGCATTGCCCAGCGCAACCGCAATGTTGCGCTGCCAGCGCTCGTGCCCTATGCGGCGTATCGGGCTGCCTTCAGTGCGCTGCAAAAACTCTGCCTCGGTCCAGCCAAACAGTTCTTGCAGTTGCTGGCCGCTCAAGCCGTCTCGCGGATCAAAGTCCTTCAACGGGCTGCGCTGCGCAAACTTGTTCCACGGGCATACCAGTTGGCAGTCATCACAGCCATAAATGCGGTTGCCCATTGGGGTGCGGAACTCCTCGGGAATGGCCCCTGCATGTTCAATCGTCAGATACGAGATGCAGCGGCGCGCATCCAGCTTGTGCGGCGCAATGATCGCCTGTGTGGGGCAGGCTGTGATGCACGCACTGCAGGTTCCGCAGTGGCCCTGCACCGGCTCGCTGGTGGGCAGCAGCACGTCCACATAAATCTCGCCCAGGAAAAACATCGAGCCCGCCTCGCGGTTCAGCAGCAGCGTGTGTTTGCCGCGCCAGCCCTGGCCGCTGCGCGCCGCCAGCTCGGCCTCCAACACCGGAGCGGAGTCGGTGAAGGCGCGGTGGCCAAAGGCGCCGATCTCCAGCGCGATGCGCTCGCTGAGCTTTTGCAGGCGGCTGCGCAAGACCTTGTGGTAGTCCCGGCCCCGGGCGTAGACGGAGACGATGCCTTCGCCGGGGCGATTCAATCGGTCCAGCTCAGCGGTGGTCCAGTCGTCGGGCGTGCCTTTTGGCAGGTAGTCCATACGCGCGGTGATCACGCTGAGCGTGCCCGGCACCAGCTCTGCCGGGCGAGCGCGCTTGAGGCCGTGGCTGGCCATATAGGCCATGTCGCCGTGGAAACCACGTGCCAGCCAGTCCATCAATCCGGCCTCGGCCGACGATAAATCGACAGGGGCCACGCCAATTTGGGAGAATCCCAATTCCCGGGCCCACGCCTGCATTTGCGAAACCAGCTGGTTGCCATCGAATTGAGCGCTATTGATCGTCACGCCCCTATTGTAAAAACCCTGCACTGGCAGGATGAAACGGCCACGCAGCGCTTCGCCGAGTCATTGGCGGCATTGCCCGATGTAGGCCATGCCTTCATTGCCCTGCATGGTGATTTGGGTGCGGGCAAGACCACGTTTGTACGCCACTTGCTGCATGCACTGGGTGTGACCGGGCGTATCAAAAGCCCGACCTATGCGGTGGTCGAACCCTACGAGTTGCCCGAGCTGAACATTTGGCATTTCGACTTCTACCGCTTTGCCGACCCGCGTGAATGGGAAGACGCGGGTTTCCGCGACATCTTTGCCAGTGCTGGCCTGAAGCTGGCCGAGTGGCCGGAGAAGGCCGGCGCCATGCTACCCTGCGCAGACATGGACATCACCATAGTCACCACCCCCGACGCCGCACGCCACGTGACACTGCGCGCCAATACCACAACAGGTGTGGCCCTGTTGCACGCTGCCCCAGCCGAGGGACCGCAGCCTTGCTAAAGCGCCGCACCCTGCTGCAATCCGGCGGCAGCATTGTGTTGAGCCTGGGTCTGGCGGAGCTGGCCCATGGCGCCACCATCATCACCGTGCGGGTGTGGCCAGCACCCGAATATTCACGGGTGACGATCGAATCCGACAGCGCCCTGAGTACCAAACAAACCTTTGTACCCAGCCCACCGCGTCTGGCCGTCGACATCGAAGGCATCACGCTGAACCCGGCGCTGAAGGAGCTGGTCGCCAAGGTGCGCGCCGATGACCCGAATATTGCCGGCATCCGTGTCGGCCAGTTCGCACCCAATGTTGTGCGCCTGGTTGTCGATTTAAAGGTTCCGATACGCCCGCAGGTCTTTGCACTCACCCCTGTGGCGGCTTACCAGCACCGTTTTGTACTGGACCTGTATCCGGCGCAGGAGGTTGACCCGCTGGAAGCGCTGATTGCGCAGCATCTGCAGGATGGGGCACAGACGGCGACAACCGATCCCTTGGACGAGCTGATCAACCAGCACACGCGCAAGCCCGGCCCTACAGGGGTCAACACACAAGGCGCTACACAATCAATAGCAACACCTTCAGCTTCTGCGGTGGCTAGAGGCCAAAATAATCAGAAGTCTCCGGGTAAAACGGTTATTGCGGAGTCGGCAACGACCGACCGCCTCATCATCGTTGCGCTGGACCCCGGCCATGGTGGCGAAGACCCCGGTGCCGTTGGCCCTGGCGGCACCCGCGAGAAAGACGTGGTGCTACGCCTGGCCCATCTGCTGCGCGACCGTATCAACGCTACCAGCGTCAACGGCAACGCCATGCGTGCCTACCTGACGCGTGATGCTGATTTTTTTGTACCTTTACAGGTGCGGGTGCAAAAGGCCCGCCGGGTGCAGGCCGACCTGTTTGTCAGCCTGCACGCCGACGCGTTTTTCACACCCGACCCACAAGGCGCCAGCGTGTTTGCGCTAAGCCAGGGCGGCGCCTCCAGCAGCGCCGCGCGCTGGATGGCGGCCAAGGAAAACAAGGCGGATTCGATAGGCGGCATCAATGTGCACAGCAAAGACGCCACCGTGCAACGCGCCCTGCTGGACATGAGCACCACGGCCCAGATCAACGACAGCCTGAAACTCGGCAGCAGCCTGCTGGGCGAAATTGGCCGTGTCGGCAAACTGCACAAGGCCAAGGTGGAACAGGCCGGTTTTGCGGTGCTGAAGGCGCCGGATATTCCCAGCGTGCTGGTGGAGGCTGCCTTCATCAGCAACCCCACGGAAGAGGCCAAGCTCAACAGCGACGTGTTCCTGAACCAGCTGGCCGACGCACTGATGCGCGGTATCGAACGCTACTTCTCCAAGAACCCGCCGCTGGCGCGCAACCGGGTCAGGAGCTAACCCCCACGCTCCACCGTTTCACGGGTCGCTGCCCCCCGCGGGGGCCGCAGTCGTCTTGGGGCGGCCCGGCGACGACTACCACCCTGCTCTACTGAGTTACAGGCTTGCTCCGCGCGCGCCAGGCGCCCACCAGCACGACCAGACCAGGAATAAGAATCATCGCCCAGATGATCTTGTCCAGGTTTGCCTTGACCCAGGGAAAGCTGCCCAGAAAGTAACCCGCGGTACAGATACCCAGCACCCAGACAAGGGCACCCACCACGTTGAACAGCGTGAATTTGGCGCGGTTCATCTGTGCCACGCCACCCACAAAAGGTACAAAGGTGCGCAGGAAAGGCATGAAGCGTGCGGCAATGATGGTGAAGCCGCCATAGGTTTCGTAAAAGGTGTGGGCCTTGTCAAACGCGGCCTTGTTGAAAAAGCGGGACTGCTCCCACTGAAACACCTTGGGCCCGAAGTAGCGGCCAATGGAGTAGTTGCACTGGTCGCCGAGGATGGCGGCCACCAACAGCACACTGACCGCAATTGGAAAACTCATCAGGCCCGCACCACACATGGCACCGACCACAAACAGCAGCGAATCCCCAGGCAGAAATGGCATGACCACAACGCCGGTTTCCACAAAGATAATCACAAACAACAAGGCGTAGACCCAGGTTCCGTAATTCTGGACGAAGGTCTCCAGGTGCTTGTCTACATGCAGGATGAAGTCAATCAGAAAAGTGGCAAATTCCATGGGGCGGTCTACGTAGTGAAGTGGGCAGAAGAATATCCGGGGAGCCGATTGTCAACCATCGGCACGACCGCCTGGCGGCCCGCTGGCGCTCCTCAGGGCAGGATATCCCTTTCGAGCTGCCGCGCGATTAGCTCGGCAAATATCCGCATCATGTCCAGATCGCGTTCGTTCAGCGACTGGTCGGCCTTGCTGCTGAAGCAGCAATAGGTACCGTAGGTTTCTCCGTTTCTCAAGCGGATAGGTACGCTCAAGTGCGCGCGCACAGGTAACACTTGTGTCGCCGGCAAACCCATGGCATGCGGGTTTTGAAAAGCATCCGGCATCAACTCCGGCAAACGGCCGTCAACAACACGTTGGCAAAAGCTGTCTTCCAGCGGATCAGATCCACCCACCGCAAGGGGTGGATTGGGCGCGGCTGAATCGATATACCGAAATATGCGTCGACCGGACCTGAATTCGGAAATGAACGCCACGTCCATTCCCAAATGGGTACGGATCGAATGCAGTGCGTTTTGGAGAAAGCCATCCACATCATTCTCAGTGGCGGTGGCTGTCTCCAGGAACTTCGCCATCGCCATGGGCGCCATCGCTGGCGCCGTACGTTCGATTGGTACCCCATCGTCGGACGCAATGCGAAAAGTGTTCCGACCAGATCGTTTGGCTTGGTACATGGCTTGGTCCGCGCGCCGAACCAGCACATCCGCTGATAAGCGGCTGCCCGCATAAGACGCGACGCCAATACTGGTTGTGACTTGTAGACCTTGCCCCCCCACATCGAACGGATTGGCCATGCTTTCAAGGATCTTTTGCGCGACCGTTGCCATATCGTTTTCGTTCGCCAATTCCTGGGCTACCACCATGAATTCGTCGCCACCCAGACGCGCGACAAAATCGATCTGGCGCACGCTGGCTCGCAAGCGGCCTGCAAACTGCTTCAAAATGGCATCGCCCACATCGTGGCCGAGGGAGTCGTTGATACCCTTGAAATGGTCAATATCCATGAACAAGACGGCCATCAAACGTCGGGTCCGATCCACGTGTGCAATCGTTTCACTCAATCGTTCATATAAATGCCGGCGGTTGGGCAGATCTGTCAATGAATCGGTGCGAGCCAAAGCCAGAAGCCCGCTCTCGGTATTTGCACGTTCACTGGCATCATGCAGAAAGGCGAAAAAGGACTGATCCGGAGTAGTTCCCCAGGCCGATATCGTCATTTCAACCGGAAACATTTCACCGGATCGCCGCAATGCTTGAACCTTTATGCGGTGGTTGATGACTTTGCCTTCGCCTGTCTTCAGGTAGCGGGACAATCCGTTTGCATGGGCATGGCGCGCAGCCGTTGGAACGATCAAATCCGCCAAGCGCTTGCCAACGGCTTCGGACCGAAGCCAGCCGAACATCAACTCTGACTGGTGGTTCCAATGGGTGATGCTACCGTCAGCGCCCATACCTATAAACGCGTCGTGCGACGTTTCAATAATGGCATCAACAACGGTTTGTTCTGAATGTTTGGTCATCGCACTCCGCAGTCCAGAGGCACTCCGGCTTGGTTTTTTTTATTCTAGCCCGGCTCTACGATAGAACTCCGTCTGCCATCGTGTGCAACGAGGGATCGCGGCCGACCTGCCACAACCCACTTTTTTACTCGGTTTGCGCGTAGCCACCACTGGCGACCAGGAACTTATAGTGATTGGAAAGTGAAATATTCCATTACAAAGAAAAAGGCCGCTAGGTGTATGTTCCTAGCGGCCTTTGTCGGTCGTAATGGTGGAGCTGGCGGGATTTGAACCCGCGTCCGCAAGCCTTCTTCGAACAGTTCTACATGTGTAGCCGTCTGGTTTAAGTCTCGCCTTTTACATCGCGCAGTGGCACGCTATGCAAAACGCCAGTAACCTATTTTCTCGACCCGCCCTAAGTCACCCAAGGCGGGCCCAGCCGAATGAAATTACCCCACAGCCTGGACAGCCCGACCTTGCGATCTGACTACCCTTGCCCAGCCTATCGGCTTGCTGTTGTGAGGCTCACGTGCAATTAAGCAGCGAGTGCGAAACGTTCGTCGTTTGCAGTTAGTTTTTTTCTGCGGTTTTACGAGGTAACAGAACCTCGACATGCCCTGCTGCGCGTCCGAACCCACGTCGAAACCAGTGCAGCCCCAAGTCTTCTATTTTAGGCGCTTGCCAGCAATTGCAAGAGCGCAAGGGGTGAATTTATCTCTGCATGTGCGCCCCAGGCCTGTATTTCAGTCTTTTTGCCGAGATAACCATAACTTGCGGCAACCGTTTTCATGCCGGCAGCCAGTCCGGCCACGATGTCGCGCTCGTCGTCGCCCACATAAACACAGTGCTCAGGCGGTACACCCAGTCGCCGGGCGGCCTCCAGCAGGGGGGCCGGGTGGGGCTTGGCGTGCGGTGTGGTGTCGCCACTCACAATTGCACCGGCATTCACAAACAGAGGCATGGCCCTGGTCAACGGGTCGGTAAAGCGCGATGACTTGTTCGTCACCACGCCCCAAGGCAGCTGCCTCTGCTCCAAATGGGCAATCAACTCCTGTACACCGTCGAAGGCATAGGTACGCTCGGTCATGCAGGCGGCGTATTTGGCAAAGAACTCTTCCCGCATGGCTTCAAAACCCGTGTCGTTCGGGGTAATGCCAAAGGCAATGTCCAGCATGCCGCGGGCACCAGCCCCGGCCATGTGGCGGTACGAAACCAAGGGCAAGGATGGCAGGCCTCGCGCCACACGCATCTGGTCAGCGGCTGCACCCAAGTCTGGTGCACTATCAATCAGGGTGCCGTCCAGATCAAACAGAACTGCGGCAATATCAGGGTAAAACACGGTGCTGGACAAGATTAAAAAGGCGTTTGGGTGGCCAACAGGTAGTTGACACCAGTGTCACGGCTCAGCGAATAACGCGTTGTCAGGGGGTTGTATTCCAGGCCGCTGGTCTGGCGAACATCCAGGTCAGCGCGGCGGCAGTAGCCCGCCAATTCACTGGGCCGTATCATTTTTGCGTATTCATGGGTACCACGCGGCAACATACTGAGCAGGTACTCCGCCCCCACAATAGCAAACAGAAAAGACTTGGCGTTGCGGTTCAGCGTGGAAAAGAAGACCCAGCCGCCGGGCTTGACCAGATCAGCACAGGCCTGCACCACGGACGCCGGGTCTGGCACATGCTCCAGCATTTCCATACAGGTCACCACGTCAAAGGACGCCGGGGCTTCAGCAGCCAGTGCTTCAGCGCTGACTTCCCTATAGGCAATATTGGGGGTTTGCGCTTCGAGCGCGTGTAATTGGGCAATTTTGAGCGCTTTTGTCGACAAATCGATCCCCAGCACATCTGCAGCACCCCGTCTGGCCATGGAATCGGCCAAAATGCCGCCGCCACAGCCCACATCCAGTGCACGAAGACCGCTTAGAGGGCAAATGGAGTGGATCCACTCCAGCCGCAGGGGATTAATCATGTGCAGAGGGCGAAACTCGCTGTCCAAATCCCACCAACGGTGGGCCAGCTCGGAAAATTTGGCTAACTCAGCCGGGTCTGCATTCACTGTGTCGTTCATGCTGCAATTATGTCCAGATTGGATACGACATATTCTGAACAGGCAACAAAAAACCCGCCGAAGCGGGTTTTTTGAAGATTAGCCTGGGCTAGTCGAATTACTTGTTAGTACGTGTACCAACAACTTCGATTTCCACGCGGCGGTTCTTGCTACGGCCTTCAGCGGTCTTGTTGTCAGCAACTGGTTGCTTCTCGCCCTTACCTTCAGTGTACACACGGCTCTTTTCGATACCTTGGGAGACCAAGTAAGCCTTCACAGCTTCGGAACGACGCACCGACAGCGCCTGGTTATAGGCATCAGTACCGACCGAGTCAGTGTGACCCACGGCGATGATGACTTCCAGGTTGATGCCCTTGACCTTGCTGGCCAGATCATCCAGCTTGGCTTTGCCTTCAGGCTTCAGCACAGATTTGTCAAAGTCAAAGAATGCGTCAGCGGCGTAAGTCACCTTGCTGGCCACTGCTGGAGCAGGTGCGGGAGTAGGAGTTGGAGCTGGAGCTGCAGGAGCTGGTGTCGCTACAGGAGCAGGAGCTGGAGCAGGAGGGGGTGCTGGAACGATATAACCGTCGCAGCCAGGAGCCGCAGTAGCGGGAGTCCAGCTGCTATTACGCCAGCATTCGCCAACAGAATTTTTCCACACGTCGCCAGCGGAGCTTCTCCAGTTGTTGATCTCTTGTGCACCAGCGGAGGTAGCAAGTACTGCGGCAGCGAGGGCGATTGCTACTCGATTCAATTGTTTCATGGCGTTCCTTTTGCGTAACAAACTGCAGCATCGCTGCGAATAATTTTAGGGACGCCCCAAATAGGGACGTTCCGGTCATTGTGCCATACCAGAACGGCAACTTTTGGCAGCCGTAGCAATGTCATACACACAATTGGCCCGAATGTTGCCATATCACGACATCCTGCGGGCCGTAGAATCGTAGGTTGTCTCCGACATAGCCTTAAGCCACCCATGACCCAGTTCGCCAAAGAAACCCTGCCCATCAGCCTTGAAGAGGAAATGCGGCGCAGTTACCTCGATTACGCCATGAGCGTGATTGTGGGCCGCGCCCTTCCCGATGCACGAGACGGCCTTAAACCCGTTCACCGGCGCGTACTTTTTGCGATGCATGAACTCAACAACGACTGGAATCGCGCTTACAAAAAGTCTGCCCGTATCGTCGGTGACGTGATAGGCAAGTACCATCCACACGGCGACCAGTCGGTGTATGACACCATTGTTCGCATGGCGCAGGATTTCTCCATGCGCCACATGCTGGTGGACGGTCAGGGCAACTTCGGCTCAGTGGACGGCGATAACGCTGCGGCCATGCGGTACACCGAAATCCGCCTCGCCAAGATCGCACACGAACTCCTTGCTGATTTGGACAAGGAAACCGTAGATTTCGGCCCCAATTACGACGGCTCCGAAAAAGAACCCCTGGTTTTGCCCACCCGGCTTCCCAATTTGCTGGTTAACGGCTCCGGCGGTATTGCGGTCGGCATGGCCACCAACATCCCTCCACACAACCTGAACGAAGTGGTGGATGCCTGCCTGCACCTGCTGAAAAACCCTGAGGCGAGCATCGACGAGTTGATGGAGATCGTGCCAGCGCCCGACTTCCCCACCGCCGGCATCATCTACGGCATCAACGGCGTCAAGGACGGCTACCGCACCGGCCGTGGAAAAGTGGTCATGCGCGCGCGCTGCCACTTTGAGGACATCGACAAGGGTCAGCGTCAGGCCATCATCGTTGACGAGCTGCCCTACCAGGTCAATAAAAAGACGCTGCAGGAGCGTATGGCCGAGCTGGTCCACGAAAAGAAGATCGAAGACATCAGCCACATCCAGGACGAATCTGACAAATCCGGCATGCGCCTGGTCATCGAACTCAAACGCGGCGCCGTGCCCGAAGTGGTGCTGAACAACCTGTACAAACAAACGCAGTTGCAAGACACGTTTGGCATGAACATGGTGGCGTTGATCAACGGCCAGCCCAAGCTCTGCAATCTGAAGGACCTGATTGAGGTCTTCTTGCAGCACCGCCGCGAAGTCGTCACACGCCGTACCGTGTTCAACCTGCGCAAGGCGCGCGAACGCGGCCATGTATTAGAAGGTCTTGCGGTTGCGCTGGCCAATATCGATGACTTCATCCGCATCATCCGCGAGTCACCCACACCGCCAGTTGCCAAGATCGAGCTGATGACGCGCCCGTGGGACAGCAAACTGGTGCGTGAAATGCTCACGCGCACGCGCGCCGATGGCGGCCTCATCAACGCCGACGACTACCGTCCCGATGGCCTGGAAAAAGCCTTTGGCATGGGCAGTGACGGCCTGTACCGCCTGTCGGACACCCAAGCGCAGGAAATTCTGCAAATGCGCCTGCAGCGCCTGACCGGGCTGGAGCAGGACAAGATCGTGGCCGAATACAAAGAAGTCATGGCCGAGATCGACGACCTGCTGGACATCCTGTCAAAGCCGGAACGTGTTTCGATCATCATCAGCGAAGAACTGGGCGCCATCAAACAGGAGTTCGGCCAAACCAAGCTGGGCGCACGCCGCAGTTTGGTCGAGCATAGTTCCTACGATTTGTCCACCGAAGATCTAATCACCCCGACCGATATGGTGGTCACGATGAGCCACAGCGGCTACATCAAGAGCCAGCCCCTGGGTGAATACCGGGCGCAAAAACGCGGTGGGCGCGGCAAACAAGCCACGGCGACCAAAGAAGACGACTGGGTCGACCAGTTGTTTGTGGCCAATACGCACGACTACATCCTGTGTTTCTCCAATCGCGGCCGTCTGTACTGGCTCAAAGTCTGGGAAGTACCGCAGGGTTCGCGCGGCTCGCGTGGCCGCCCCATCGTGAACATGTTCCCTTTGCAAGAGGGCGAAAAAATCACCGTGGTGCTGCCGCTCACCGGTGAAAAACGCACCTTCCCGGCCGATCACTATGTGTTCATGGCAACCAGCATGGGTACGGTGAAGAAGACAGCACTGGACGAATTCAGCAACCCACGCAAGGCCGGCATCATTTCCGTGGACCTGGACGATGGCGACTACCTGATCGGCGCGGCATTGACCGACGGCAAGCACGATGTGATGTTGTTCAGCGACGGCGGCAAGGCCGTGCGCTTCGACGAAAACGATGTGCGGCCCATGGGCCGCAACGCCCGCGGCGTGCGCGGCATGATGCTGGACGAGACGCAAAGTGTGATTGCCATGTTGGTAGCAGAAGACGAGCAACAAAGCGTGCTGACCGCCACCCAAAATGGCTACGGCAAACGCACCAGCATCACCGAATACACGCGCCATGGCCGTGGCACCAAGGGCATGATCGCCATCCAGCAGAGCGAGCGCAACGGCAAGGTCGTGGCGGCCACGCTGGTCCATGTGGATGACGAAATCATGCTGATCACCGACAAGGGTGTATTGGTTCGCACACGCGTAGCGGAGATCCGCGAACTCGGCCGCGCCACACAAGGCGTGACCCTGATCGGTCTGGACGAAGGCTCCAAGCTCAGCGGGCTGCAACGCATTGTGGAAAACGACGCCAATGTGGCGGAAGACGATACGCCTGATGCACTCGATGGCAACGAGGCCGGCGACCAATAAGAACCATGACAGAACCGAGCGCACCCCTGCCCAATCTGTCGGAACTGCGCGTCCAAATTGACGCCATAGACCAGCAATTGCTGCGCCTGCTCAACGACCGGGCACTTGTGGCCGAGAAAGTGGGCGAGGTCAAAAAGCGGGAGGGCACTGCCTTCTTCCGCCCGGACCGGGTAGCACAGGTCATAGACAAGATCCAGACCGCCAATCCCGGGCCCCTGAAGGATGCCCATGTGGCCGACATCTGGCGCGAAATCATGTCCGCCTGTCTGGCACTGGAAGCGCCCCAGCGGGTAGCCGTGTTGGGCCCGGCGGGAACCTTCTGCGAGCAGGCAGCGATAGAGTTTTTCGGTGGTGCGGCCGACCTGATTTACTGCGCCAATTTTGACGAGGTCTTCCACGCCACGGCGGCCGGTAGCGCCCAGTACGGGGTGGTCGGGGTCGAGAATTCGACCGAAGGCATGGTAACGCGTTCACTGGACCTGTTCCTGCATTCACCGACACACGTCATTGGCGAGGTGACCTTGCTGGTGCGCCACAACCTGCTGCGACTGGAGAACTCCCTCGACGACATCGAAGTAGTGCTGGCGCATCCGCTGGCGCTTGCGCAGTGCCAGGCCTGGTTGACCAAACACCTACCGCATGCAGAGCGCCGCCCGGTGTCCAGCAATGCCGAAGGCGCACGCCTGGCGACCACCAACCCGGCATGGGCTGGTTTGGCCAGCGAGCGCGCTGCCACCCAGTTTGGCCTGCACATCGCCGCCCACGCCATCCAGGATGAGGCCTATAACCGCACGCGTTTTGCCATCATCTGCCTGCCGCAAACCGTGGGCACACCGCCCCCATCCAGCAAGGACTGCACCAGTTTGATCGTGTCGGTACCCAACAAGCCCGGTGCCGTACATGACCTGTTGGTGCCCCTTAAGGCCCACGGCGTATCGATGACGCGGTTCGAGTCGCGTCCAGCGCGAACCGGCCAATGGGAATACTATTTCTACATTGATCTGCAAGGCCACCCCTCGCAGCCCAATGTGGCGCTGGCACTGCAGGAACTGCAGCGCCTGTGCGCTTTCTACAAAGTGCTGGGTACCTACCCAGTAGCCGATTGATGCCAATCTTCAGGGACTCTTATGTTTGAACAGCTTGGCTTGATTGGATGCGGCCTGATGGGCGGCTCATTTGCACTTGCGCTCAAACGCGCGGGCTTGGTCAAACGCGTGGTGGGTTACAGCAAGTCGCCCAGCACCACGGAGCGCGCCCGGCTGATGGGTGTCATCGACGTGGAAGCGCCCTCCGCGCTGCTGGCCGTGTCGGGTGCCGATATTGTGCTGATTGCCGTGCCGGTTGCCGCCACCGAAGCCACCTTCAAGGCCATCAAACACCTGGTCACATCCAATATGCTGGTCATGGATGTGGGCTCCACCAAGCGCGATGTCATCGATGCCGGTCGCCGCGCACTGCGCGAGCACGTAGGGTCGTTTGTGCCCGCCCACCCAATCACCGGCAAAGAAGTCTCGGGCGTCGACAATGCCGATCCCGATCTGTACTCTGGCCGCCAAGTCATCCTGACCCCCATAGAGCGCACGCTGACTGTGCAATTGCAAAAGGCGGTCGATGTATGGACCGCGCTGGGCTGCAAGGTCCTCAAGATGTCGCCCGAACAACACGACGCCGCCTTTGCTGCCGTCAGCCACCTGCCACACCTGATCGCTTTTGCGCTGATGAATGCTATTTCAGGCCAACCCCAAGGCAAGGACTTCCTGTCGCTGGCCGGCCCGGGCTTTCGCGACTTCAGCCGCATTGCTGCCAGTGACCCCAAGGTCTGGCGCGACATTCTGATTTCCAACCGGGAAGAGTTGCTGGCCCAGTCCAAGATCTTCCAGCGCAACCTGCATGCGCTGGAGTTGATGATTTCCAGCGGCAACACCGAGGCGCTGGAAGGCTTGTTGGAGCAAGCCAGCATCACACGCGGCACCTGGAGCATGACCTCGCGACACAACCCCTGATGTATTCCACCGCATTTTTAGACCTGCCCCCACTGACCGGCGCCTTCGGCACGGTCACCCTCCCCGGCTCCAAAAGCATCTCCAACCGCGTTCTGCTGCTGGCAGCACTCTGCGAGGGCAGTACCACGGTCCATGATTTGCTGGACTCGGATGACACCCGCGTCATGCTGGACGCCCTGCGCGTGCTGGGCTGCGGCATCCGCCAGACCGGAACGACTGTGCAAATCGACGGCTTGGGTGGAAAACCTGCGTCTACACATGCCAAGCTGTTCCTGGGCAACGCGGGAACGGCCATGCGCCCGCTGACTGCGGCGTTGGCAGTACTGGGTGGCGACTTTGAGCTAAGCGGCATCCCGCGTATGCATGAGCGCCCGATTGGCGATCTGGTGGACGCCTTGCGGCAACTGGGTTGCAGTATTGATTACCTGGGCAACCCCGGGTTCCCGCCACTGCATATCGGCAATCCAACCCTGGCTCTGGATGCCCCCATCCAGGTGCGGGGCGATGTGTCCAGCCAGTTCCTGACGGCATTGCTGATGGCACTGCCGCTGGTGGCACAGAAAGATATCGTGATTGAGGTGGTCGGGGAACTGATCTCCCGGCCCTACATTGACATCACCCTGAAGCTGCTGGCGCGTTTTGGCGTCGTCGTGCAACGCGACGGCTGGCAACGTTTCACGATCCCTGCCGGTTGCCGCCTGCAGTCACCGGGGGACATCCATGTTGAGGCCGACGCCTCATCTGCTAGCTATTTTATAGCGCTAGGTGCAATTGCGACGGGGGCTAGTACCCAGAATTCCGTAAGGATACTCGGCGTAGGGGCCGATTCCATCCAGGGCGACATCCGTTTTATGGAAGCGGCGCAACAAATGGGAGCGCGCGTGGCTAGCGGCCCCAACTGGCTGGAAGTCTCCCGCGGCAGTTGGCCCTTGAAAGCCATAGACCTGGACTGCAACCACATCCCCGATGCTGCCATGACACTGGCGGTGATGGCTTTGTATGCCGATGGCACCACCACGCTGCGCAATATTGCCAGCTGGCGTGTCAAGGAAACGGACCGCATTGCCGCCATGGCCACCGAGCTGCGCAAACTGGGCGCGACGGTGGTCGAAGGCGCGGACTTTATCCAGGTGACGCCGCCTGCATCGATGACCGACTGGCGCCCAGCCAGCATCCACACCTACGACGACCACCGGGTCGCCATGTGTTTCTCGCTGGCGGCCTTCAACCCGGCGGGCATTGCGGTGCGCATCGAAGACCCAAAATGTGTGGCCAAGACCTTCCCGGACTACTTCGAGGCCCTGTTTTCGTTAGTCCACAGCCCGCAGGCGACGATCCCCGTGGTGTGTGTGGACGGCCCTACAGCGTCAGGCAAAGGCACGCTGGCCGTGGTGCTGGCGCAACGGCTGGGTTATCACTTCCTGGATTCTGGCTCGTTGTACCGCATCACGGCGCTTGCGGCCCTGCGCGCCGGCCTGAGCCTTGATTTGGCCCATGAAGCGGCCATCGCCGAGTTGGTCAAAAACCTGCACATCCACTTCACCAATGGCCGCGTGTTGCTGGACAGCGACGACGTTAGCGACACGATACGCACCGAAGAAGCAGGCATGAATGCCTCTAAAGTGTCCGCCCTGCCCCGCGTGCGCGACGCTTTGATCGACTTGCAGCACAGTTTTCGCCAATTGCCGGGCCTGGTAGCCGATGGACGTGACATGGGCACGGTG
The DNA here is from genome assembly GCA_043738115.1 of Rhodoferax sp. Lineage (GTDB taxonomy): Bacteria > Pseudomonadota > Gammaproteobacteria > Burkholderiales > Burkholderiaceae_C > Allorhodoferax. Next base: position 23,239 of record JAYSZJ010000045.1, read on the forward strand.
ATCTTTCCGGACGCCCCTCTCAAGGTATTTCTGACCGCCAGCGCCGAGCGCCGGGCGGAACGACGCTATAAGCAGTTGATTTCTAAGGGTATTTCAACTACACTCCCATCTCTTCGCGCGGACCTGGAGGCACGTGACGCCCGGGATTCATCCCGGCCTGTTGCACCACTGAAGCCCGCAGAAGACGCCCAGTTGCTGGACAACTCGGATTTGACGGTTGAAGAATCGGTCAATCTGGTGTTGGATTGGTGGCAGGGCAAACAGCCTTTTCAAACCGTTTGAGAAGGTTGGTCGGTCCTCATTGCCCCTCTCGCGCAGCAGCGCACTGGTGGTGTGGTTCAACAACTTAACCCCGCGGTCATTTGACCGCAAAGCAAATGTCAGAATCTTTCGCAGACCTATTTGAAGAGTCACAAAAACGCTCGGAAACCCGTATCGGTGAAGTCGTTACCGCTGAAGTCGTTCGTATCGAACA
>JAYSZJ010000046.1:0-1948 GCA_043738115.1 Rhodoferax sp.
GCCGGAAGTCTGATGATGCTGCCGTGCTGGTGGTCACATCAGGCGACCAACGGGTGGACGAGAAAAAAGTCGAAGCCTTGGTGTGCCCAGATGGCACGCGCCTGGGCCGGGCGGATGCCGAGTTCGTCAAAGCCAAAACCGGATTCTCAATTGGCGGCGTCTCGCCGCTTGCGCATGCAACCCAGGTGGTGCTGCTGATTGACGAATCGCTGTTTCGGTTCGATCAGATATGGGCCGCGGCCGGGCACCCCAATGCGGTGTTCCAGCTGGCACCGTCTGACCTCGAATGGATGACTGGTGCGCCTGTGGTGGACGTTGCGGCCCAAGCCTCATACAAACCACTGGTCAGGCAGAATACTATTAATTTAGTAGCTGCTCGCGCTGGTAACTATTGGTCTAACGGCCAAATAGTGTCTCCATGCCTGTCCGTGTGCCAGATGAATGCCCACAGCCAATTGTGTGACGGGTGCTTTCGCACACGCGATGAAATTGCACTCTGGAGCAGCGCAGACAGTGCCGCCAGGCAAGTGATCTGGCAACGCATTGCGCAGCGGATTGCCTCCGCAAATCCGTAACTGGGGCGACAAAATATGAAGCAAATCACCTTTTACTTTGATGTGATTTCGCCATATGCGTATCTGGCTTTTGAGCAACTGCCAGGGGTACTGCGAGGCATCAGCTGCAGCGTGATTTACAAACCGGTGCTGTTCGCAGGTTTGCTTAAACACCATAGCAATCTCGGCCCTGCCGAGATTGCACCTAAGCGCGACTGGACGTATCGACACGTCCAGTGGCTTGCACACACCGCAGGCATCCCGCTGAACATGCCACTGAGCCATCCGTTTAATCCGTTGTCCTTGCTAAGGCTCTCCTTGGCCTGCCAGCCGGAGTCGCCCGGCCAGCTCAATCGGTATGTGTGTGAACGCATACTGCGTCATGTTTGGCGCGGTGGCTTTGAAGCAACTGATGCCCAAAGGCTTGAAGGACTTGCCACACAGCTAGCCCCAAGCGCTGACGTGAACAGCAGCACCATCAAAGAGGTGCTGAAGTCAAACACCGCGCTGGCCCTTTCCAAAGGCATATTTGGCGTGCCTTCCATAGCAGTTGACGACAAGATTTTTTGGGGCCTGGACGCACTGCCCATGCTGCGTGACCACCTGTTAGGCGGGCCGTGGTTTGAGGGGCCGTTCTGGCAAGCTGCCTCGGCAGTTCCTGTCGGGGTTTCGCGCAAGGATCGCTGATGTGCTTCGCGTTTTCCCTAGACCACTTCGCATCTTGAAATAATCTTCCCGGGTTTCCCCTTGGGTTGTCAGCGCGGTATAAGTTTGGCGCAAGCTCCTGTTATTTTCACGTCAGAGCCGGGTCAGATATTTCCAAAATAATCCGTGCAGCGTCCACATGGATGCCCCCTTTATTTTTGGAGAAAACAACATGGCAACTGCAGTCGACAACCGACCAATGACTGGCGAACAGAAGAAAGTGATTTTCGCTTCTTCTCTCGGAACGGTATTTGAGTGGTATGACTTTTATCTGTACGGCTCACTCGCCGCAATTATTGCCAAGCAGTTTTTCTCTGGCCTGGATCCCTCAGCCGCTTACATTTTCGCCTTGCTAGCATTTGCCGCAGGCTTTCTGGTTCGCCCCTTTGGCGCGTTGGTGTTTGGCCGTCTGGGTGACATGATTGGTCGCAAATACACTTTCCTGGTCACTATCGTGCTCATGGGTGCGGCAACATTCGTGGTGGGCTTGCTGCCCAACTACGCCACCATTGGCATTGCTGCTCCTATCATTCTGGTCGCGTTGCGGATGTTGCAGGGTTTGGCGCTCGGTGGTGAATACGGCGGTGCGGCAACTTATGTTGCAGAACACGCGCCGCACGGTCAGCGCGGTTTTTACACCTCGTGGATTCAAACCACAGCTACGCTAGGTTTGTTCTTGTCTTTGATGA
>JAYSZJ010000047.1:0-8006 GCA_043738115.1 Rhodoferax sp.
CGGGGGCCGACTTGGCAAAGCGCAGCGCCTCTGAGGCCCCCGGCACTCCCCACTCCCACGGGCTACAGCATCACACGTAACGCGACGACCAAGGCTGCAATAACGCGCCTTCTACAATCCCCCAACAGCACGCTGCGGCGCTACACCGTTTTTCCCACTTCCTTTGAGGCTTCCACCATGAACGTCATCCGTTTCTCCGATCTGTGCGCGCGCGGCCAAGTGGCTGGCAAACGTGTTTTCATCCGTGCCGACCTGAACGTGCCGCAGGATGATGCCGGCAACATCACCGAAGACACCCGCGTGCGCGCCAGCGTGCCCTGCATCCAGATGGCGCTGGACGCAGGTGCTGCCGTCATGGTGACCAGCCACCTGGGCCGCCCCACCGAAGGTGAGTTCAAGCCAGAAGATTCGCTGGCGCCAGTGGCCAAACGCATGGGTGAACTGATGGGGCGTGATATCCCCGTGTTGGCCAACTGGACCGAGGGTGTGGATGTCAAACCTGGCCAACTGGTGATGCTGGAAAACTGCCGCGTCAACAAGGGCGAGAAGAAGAACAACGAAGACCTGTCCAAGAAGATGGCCGCGCTGTGCGACATCTTTGTGCACGATGCATTTGGCACCGCCCACCGCGCCGAAGCATCGACTTACGGCATCGCCCAGTTCGCGCCCGTGGCCTGCGCCGGCCCGCTGCTGGCCGCCGAGATGGACGCCATCTCCAAAGCCCTGCTGGCACCCAAACGCCCGTTGGTCGCCATCGTCGCGGGTTCCAAGGTGTCCACCAAGCTGACCATTTTGAAAAGCCTGGCCGACAACGTGGACCAGTTGATCGTGGGTGGCGGCATTGCCAACACCTTCATGCTGGCCGCAGGCCTGAAGATCGGCAAGAGCCTGGCCGAACCCGATTTGTTGGACCAGGCCAAGGCCGTTATCGAGGCCATGAAGGCGCGCGGCGCAGCCGTGCCCATCCCCACCGATGTGGTCACCGCCAAGACCTTTGCTGCCGATGCACCCGCCACCATCAAGGCTGCCACCGATGTGGCGGATGACGACCTGATTCTGGACATCGGCCCTCAGACGGCCAAAGCCCTGGCCGAGCAGTTGATGAAGGCCGGCACCATCGTCTGGAACGGCCCGGTGGGCGTGTTTGAATTTGCCGCGTTTGAGAACGGCACCAAGGTGATCGCGCAGGCGATTGCCGATTCCAGCGCCTTCTCCATCGCCGGTGGTGGCGACACCTTGGCTGCGATTGCCAAATACGGTATCGAGAAACAGGTGGGTTACATCAGCACCGGCGGCGGCGCCTTCCTGGAGGTGCTGGAGGGCAAGACCCTGCCCGCATTTGAAGTGCTGACACGCCGGGCAGCGGCCTGATTTGCTATAAAGTAGTAGCGATATCGCTAGTGCGGACAGGGGCTAGAGGCTAAATAGGCGTTAGCTACCCTGCTGAAATTCCCCTGCGGGCTAGAACAGCTCGATGTCGCCGACCTTCTTGTCGACCTTGAGCAGGCCACGGCGCACCAGATCAGCCTCGCTGCACACCTGGTTGCGGCCATGGTGTTTCGCGTAATAGACAGCCTGGTCGGCGCGTTCGCAGGCCGCAGCGGGTGAGTCACCGGTCACGATTTCGGTCACCCCCACGCTGGCCGTGATGTGGCCAGCCTGCGGGAATTCGTAGGCCGCCATCGCGGCGCGAAAACGCTCCACTGCGGCCACCGCGGCATCGTGGTCGGCACTGCGCAGCACCACCAGAAATTCTTCACCACCGAAGCGGTAAACCCGGTCATAGGCCCGAAACGAGGTCTTGAGCAGGCGGGCCACCAGAATCAGCACCTCGTCACCAATCAGGTGGCCATAGGTGTCATTGACCAGTTTGAAGTGGTCGATATCGACCATAGCCAGCCAGTAGTTGGACGGAGTGTTGGCAGCGCGGTGCTCCACACCATCGGGCGGTTGGTCAGCCTGCTGTGGCTCGGTGGGTTTGAGGGTCTTGTAGAAGAGGTCGTCAAAGGGTTTGCGGTTCCACAGCCCAGTGAGGGCGTCGCGTTCGCTGTAGTCCAGCATGTCCAGGATGTTGCCGTACATGGTTATCAGCCGGGTCGCGTCCTGCCAGTCGGCGGGGGTCAGCGGTTGGGGAGAGCTGATTTCGGCCACACCCCACAACGTGGCGCCTTCGGCCACTGTCATGGGGAAATGTGTCACATAAGCGGGTTCGGACGCGGTGGGTGTTGTAACCACCACTTCCATGCGGTTCAGGCACTGGTGGCGGTCGGGGTCGGAGTCCACGGGCGACATCATGTCGGGGTCGCCGCGCATGGGGTCGGTCACAAAGCGCACCTTTGCGCCAGGCAGGGCCTGGGTCAGTGGTAGCCAGAACTGGCGATTTTCGTCATGTACCAGGCCAAAGATCTCAACCTTGGGGGCGGCAATGGTGACCAGCAGGGCCTGGGTGATGCCGCTGAGCAAATCGTCACGCTTGCGCAGGCCACTGAGTTGTACCAAGTGGTCGATCAGGTTGGCAGAGCGTATCAGTTCGCTTTTGTTCATGGCGTGCAAGTGTGCAACAGTTTCGCAGGTTTTTTTCTTATGCAGAGTGCGCTGGCGCACCCAGTGCGGCGCCACACACGCGGCCGCGGCCTCTTTGTTTGGCTTGGTAGAGCTGGGCGTCGGCCAAACCGACCAGGGCCCCGGCATCACTGGCCGCCTGGGATGTGCGCGTGGCCAGACCGAAACTGGCGGTCACCACGCCGTCAAACTGGGACAAGGCATGGGGTATTTTTTGCGCCCGCACCATGCGCTCCATCTCTTGGGCCATGGCCATTACATCCTCAAAACCAGTGTCCGGCAGTATGCAGGCAAACTCTTCGCCGCCATATCGCGCAACCAGGTCGGTCGGGCGGCGCAGGCCGGACTTAAGTGTTAGCGCAACCTGGCGCAGGCAGTCGTCGCCCGCCTGGTGGCCGTAGCGGTCGTTGTACAGCTTGAAATGGTCCACATCTACCATGATTAGGGAGAGGGCCGTGTTGTTGCGCGCCGCGCGGGCCCATTCCACGCCCAGTTGCTGGTCGAAATAGCGCCGGTTGTAGACGCCCGACAGGCCGTCCAGAAACACCAGGTTGCGCAGCAGATCAGACTGAAACTTGAGTGTCAGATGGGTTTTGACCCGGGCCCGCACGACGGCCGGGTTGACCGGTTTGGAGATGAAATCCACTGCGCCCACGCTCAGGCCATGGGTCTCCTGCGCGGCATCGCTGTGCGCGGTGACAAAAATGACCGGAATGTTGCGGGTGGCCGGGTTGGCCTTGAGCTGGGTACACACCTCGAAACCATCCACACCCGGCATCACCACGTCCAGCAGCACCAGATCGGGTGGATTGGCCTGGCAGATGGCCAATGCTTGCTCGCCGTTGGTGGCCATGAAAACCTGGTAATCGGCGCCGAACACCTGGTGCATGACCTGGATGTTGATGGGTTGGTCGTCCACCACCAGCAGCTTGGGCTTGCCATGGGAGCTGTCCAGCAGCGCATCCATTGGTGTGTCAAGGGTGGTCATGGGGTGGGGAATGCGTCGCGGAATCGGATCTGGGTGACATATTCAACCACAGCTTGCCCCGTACGAACATCCGTGCTTGCCCTCTGGGCCAGCCTCGCAAAGTTGACGGTGCCGTGTAACGCCAGCATTGGGGTTCCGTGTGAGAATGCTTGCCACTATAAGAGGAGACAGATTCATGCTACGTCGCGCCACCAAGATTGTTGCCACCCTTGGCCCCGCCTCCAGTGACCCCGCACTGCTGGAGGAGATGATCCGTTCCGGCGTCAACGTGGTGCGGCTGAACTTCAGCCACGGCAAGGCGCAAGACCACATCGACCGTGCCCGCCTGGTGCGCGAAGCCGCGCTGCGTGCCGGCCGCGAGGTCGCCATCATGGCCGACCTGCAAGGCCCCAAGATCCGTGTTGGCAAGTTCGCCGAGGGCAAGGTCTTCCTCGAACCCGGCCAAAAATTTGTGCTGGACGCCGCCCGCACCGAGCTGGGGGATATCGACGCGGTGGGCCTGGACTACAAAGCCCTGCCGCGCGAGGTGAAAGCCGGCGACGTGTTGCTGCTCAACGACGGCCTGATCGTCATCACCGTGGACGCAGTCAAGGGTGAGGCGATCTACACCACGGTCAAACTGGGTGGCGAGCTGTCCAACAACAAGGGCATCAACAAACAGGGCGGCGGCCTGAGTGCCCCCGCACTGACGGCCAAGGACATGGAAGACATCCGCACCGCGATGAGTTTCCAGGCCGACTACGTGGCGGTCAGCTTCCCCAAGAACGCGACCGACATGGAAATGGCGCGCCAGTTGTGCAATGTGGCGGCGGCCGAATACAACCACAAGCCCGGCCTGATCGCCAAGATCGAACGCGCCGAAGCCATTCCCAAGCTGCTGGAGATTTTGCTGGCCAGCGACGGCATCATGGTCGCACGCGGTGACCTGGCGGTGGAAGTGGGCAACGCGCTCGTGCCGGGCCTGCAAAAACGCATGATCAAGCTGGCCCGTGAACACGACCGCGTGGTCATCACCGCCACACAAATGATGGAATCCATGATCACCAACCCGGTGCCCACCCGCGCCGAGGTGAGCGACGTGGCCAATGCCGTGCTGGACGGCACCGACGCCGTGATGCTGTCGGCCGAAACCGCCGCAGGCAAGTACCCGCTGGAAACGATTATTGAAATGGCCAAGATCTGCCACGCGGCAGAGGGACATGAAGACTTTGAGCTGGAGGCGGACTTCACAGGCAAGACCTTCCAGCGCATCGACCAGACCATTGCCATGGGTGCGCTCTTCACGGCCCACCACCTGGGCGCCAAGGCGATTGTGGCCATGACCGACAGCGGCTCCACTGCTTTGTGGATGAGCCGCCACCTGATCCGTGTGCCGATTTACGCGCTGACCTCCAAGGTGGCGACGCAGCGGAAGATGGCGCTGTACCGAAATGTGCGGCCGCTGTTTATCGATACCAGCGCCGACCGGGATACTGCATTGGTGCAGGCAGAGAACCATCTGAAATCGCGCGGCATTGTGCAGACTGGGGATGTGTATGCCATCACCTGCGGGGAGCCTATGGGGTCTCCGGGTGGCACCAATATGTTGAAGATTTGTAAGGTCGGGTAACTTTTTTAGGCACTGCGCTGAGTAGTTGACCCGCCCTGCACACGGGGTGAGTACCGCCGTTCGTGTCCCCCGCCCTTCGGCCTCCTCCTTGACCTCACTGTGGTACCCACCCCATGCGCAGGGCTAGTTGGTAGGTTCCGTTTGGGGATTTCATCAACGGGACCGGGATGGGGTGGGCAGGGCGTTCCGCGCAGTGAGGTCAAGGAGGAGGTTCTGCTCTGCCGCAGGCCGTGCAGAAACGGGGGACACGAACGGAGTGGAATGCCCTGCCTGCCCTATCCCGCGAGTGCACCGGATCCATCAAATCCCCCAAACCCCAGCCAGTTAAAATCGGCGAATCGGTACAAGTTACCAAGCGGTTACCAACTTCCCAGGGGATTTCTCTATGGCACTCGTCTCAATGCGCGAACTGCTGGACCACGCAGCCGCCAACGGCTACGGCATTCCAGCCTTCAACGTCAACAATCTGGAGCAGGTACAGGCCATCATGTCGGCCGCCGACGAGGTCGGCGCACCGGTCATTCTGCAAGCCAGCGCCGGCGCCCGCAAGTATGCGGGTGAGCCGTTTATCAAACACCTGATCCAGGCCGCGTGTGAAGCCTATCCCCACATTCCGCTGGTCATGCACCAGGACCATGGCACCAGCGTCAAGGTCTGCGAAGGCGCCATTGGCCTGGGCTTTGGCTCGGTGATGATGGACGGCTCGTTGATGGAAGACGGCAAGACACCCGCCAGCTTTGAATACAACATGGAAGTGACCCGCAAGGTTGTGGAAATGGCGCACCGCACGGGCGTGACAGTCGAAGGTGAACTGGGCTGCCTGGGCAACCTGGAAACCGGCGAAGCCGGCGAGGAAGACGGTATTGGCGCCGAAGGCAAGCTTGACCACAGCCAGATGCTGACCGATCCCGAAGAGGCCGCCACCTTCGTCAAGGGCACACAGCTCGACGCGCTGGCCATTGCCATCGGCACCAGCCACGGCGCCTACAAATTCAGCCGCAAGCCCACCGGTGACATCCTGGCCATCAGCCGTGTCAAAGAGATTCACGCCCGCATCCCCAACACCCATCTGGTGATGCACGGATCGTCTTCTGTGCCGCAAGACCTGCTGGCCATCATCAACCAATACGGTGGCAAGATGAAAGAGACCTACGGTGTGCCGATCGAAGAGATCCAGGAAGCCATCAAGTTCGGCGTGCGCAAGATCAACATCGACACCGATATCCGCCTGGCCATGACCGGCGCGGTGCGCAAGTTCCTGTTTGAGAACCCGGACAAGTTCGACGCCCGCGAGTGGCTCAAGCCTGCCCGCGAAGCCGCCAAGGCCATCGCCAAGCAGCGTTACATGGAGTTCGGTTGTGAAGGCCAGGGCGCCAAGGTCAAGGGCGACAGCCTGTCCGTGATGGCCACGCGGTATGCCAAGGGCGAGTTGGCACAAGTGGTGCAATAAGCGCGCGATAATCGCCAGGAATAGTTTGTTGAGGCCCGTTGACTGTTCAGCGGGCCTTTTTCACGTGTGAAGCCCCACCCTGTCTTGCGCCCGATCATGACCTCCACCAGCACCGTACACACCTCCGCCCTGCACTCCTTGCCCCTGCTTGCCCGTGGCAAGGTGCGTGACAACTACGCCGTCGGCGACGACCGCATCCTGATGGTGGCCAGCGACCGGCTGAGCGCCTTTGACGTCATCATGGGTGAGCCCATCCCCGGCAAGGGCAAGCTGCTGACACAAATGGCGCTGTTCTGGTTCGACAAACTCGGTCCCAAGGGCCTGAACATCTGCCCCATCCACCTGACCGGCGAAGCGCCCGAAAGTGCGGTGCAGGCCGACGAAGTGGCCCAGGTCGAAGGCCGCTCCATGCTGGTCAAGCGCCTGAAGCCTTTGCCGATTGAAGCCGTGGTGCGCGGCTACCTGGCCGGTAGCGGCTGGAAGGAATACCAGGAAAACAGCGCCGTCTGCGGCGTCCAGTTGCCTGCGGGCCTGCAAAACGCGTCCAAACTGCCCGAGCCCATCTACACACCCGCGGCCAAGGCGGCGGTGGGCGACCACGATGAGAACATCACGTTTGAGAAAACCGTGGAAACCATTGGCCTGGACCTGGCCACCCGTGTGCGCGACATCTCAATAGCCATCTACAAGGCAGCAGCCGAATTTGCGTTGACCAAGGGCATCATCATTGCCGACACCAAGTTTGAATTTGGCCTGGACACCGACGGCACACTGACGCTGATGGACGAGGTGCTGACGCCCGATTCATCGCGCTACTGGCCGGTGGAAAGCTACAAGGTCGGCACCAACCCGCCCAGCTACGACAAGCAGTTCGTGCGCGACTGGCTGGAAGCCGTGCGCATCAACGGCAAGCCCTGGGACAAAACCCCACCGGCGCCGCGTTTGCCGGCTGATGTGATCGAGAAAACGGCGGCGAACTCGGGCGCATGTTCAAAAAGAAACTCGAAAATCCGGTCGAAGTCGGCCCTGACCTGCGCGGCCAGAACGACCCGGCTCACCGTGGTTCCGGCATGGATTTGCCCGGCACAGACCTGGCATCGTCCAGTCGGGACCGCAGGTACGTGCGCATCTCATGCCACTCAATGCCCGGCTGACCGGCCTGCAAGCCTGCATCGCGCTGTTGCGCTTCCCGCTGCATCGACAGCTTCCACTCGGCCTCATCAGCCTTTTGCGCCAGTGCTTCCAGCATGAAGTTGTGCGGCGTCTGGTCAAAGGCTTGCGCCAGCCGGACGATGCGTTCGCGCAGCGCGTCTTCGATGCGCAAGGTGGTGGTGGACATGGGCTTCGTTTTACATCAGTTGTGCTACAAGTGTGACACAAAAGGACTTCGCATTCAA
>JAYSZJ010000048.1:0-107274 GCA_043738115.1 Rhodoferax sp.
ACTTCCATGTTTGCGCAGTAAAGACATGCTGGCCTACCACAGCGGCTTCTCGGTGGACACCGGTGTGCTCATTGAATCAGACGACCGCGCTGCGCTGGAACGGCTGCTGAGGTATTGCGCCCGACCACCGTTTGCCATGGAACGCCTTAGCAAAGAGGGCACCGCCGTGGCGTACCGCTGCGCCAAACAGCACAGCGAGCCCATCAGCGACAAGCGCGGTGGCAGGGCTGACGAACTGCACCTCACCGCGCTGGAGCTGATAGCCCGTATTGCCGCCCTGGTGCCACCCAAACGGTCGAAGGCGCATTGCCTGTGGGCGGTGTTGATCGCCAGAATATATGAGGTCTTTGCGCTGCTATGCCCGCTGTGCAGTGTGTCAGATGCGCTTGATCGCTTTCATTGCCGAGGGCGCGCAGATCAGACGGATTCTGGTGTCGATTTTCTTTTGATATGGAACTCCTGGGTCTTTGTTATCAGTAGATGTGCAGTCTGTTCCGTGTTTGAGCATCGTCATGCATCACTCGCCACAAAGAATACCTTCAACAAGGAAAGAAAATTCAAGAAAGTAATTGACTTGGCGGGAAGTCCCAGTAGAGGGTTACAGGCATATTCTTCATATGCCTCTTTTTCGGCAATGCTCCTCACACTTGCACCTACTTCCTTACGTCTTGTTGCAATTGCAATGGCTTGAAGAAATCATTGCAGGTTGCCTGCCGGTAGCATCCAACGGTTCAACCCAAAGGGAGCTAAAAAATGTCAGTCGACGCGTTCATGAAAGTAGAAGGTGCCAGCGGCGAGTCCAAAGATTCCAACCACACAGGCTGGACCGACATTGACTCATTCACTTGGGGTGCTATTCAGCCCCACAGCATGTCATCTGGTGGCGGCGCAGGCGTCGGCAAAGTCGCGTTCCAAGACTTGAACATCGTCGCCAAGATCGACAAGTGCTACCCCGCCGTGCTCAAGCATTGCGCTACGGGCAAGCACTTGGGCAAGGTGGAGATCTCCTTGTGCAAAGCCGGCGGCAGCCAGATCGAGTACGCCAAGATCGAATTGACCGATGTGCTGGTTACCAGTGTCACCGTCAGCGGCACCAGCAGCAGCGAGTCCACCGTGGTGAACTACTCTTTCCAAGCCTCCAAGATCAAAACCCAGTACTGGGAGCAGACCGCTCAAGGCGGCAAAGGTGCTGAGAGCCAGATGGCCTTTGACATCAAGAAGAACAAAGAAGCCTAATCACCACGGTTTTTTTGCACTCCAAAGGGCTCTGTCGCATTAAGCAAATTTTTGACTAATCGACCATTGAATTCATTGAAGATCTTTTCTTGGAAAATCCTTAATGCGACAGAGCCGTCTCAGGCATGGCCCATATTGAAATTTAATTTAATCGAGGGGTAAGTACAGTCATGACGTTGCGTCACCCATTTCTTTTGGGGGTAATGGTCGTTCTAACCGCCTCCTCTGCTTCAGCTACCCAGGCAGCCGGCTGGATCACATTGAACGACTCGATGTGCAAGCCGATCGCAGCATCCGCGACGCTGCCAGAGGCTTGGAGCAAGTACCGAGAATCAACCAGGATCTGCTCTTTGGCCAGGAACGACAGCCAAGTTGCACAGGTGAGCTTGGTCAGCGTGTTTGTGGACGACTACTACCGCGGTTTGCCGAAAGATGCGCCGTGGGAATCGTTTCCCATGCCCATGCTTGTGGACCCATCTGGCCGATGCCTCGCTCAACTGTCGCACCTGTTTCCGTCTGAGCCGCCCAGTCGGTTGGTGGTTCAGGCCGGCGGCTGGAAAAACGGGGTGCCGACACTGCTCCGTTTCAATGTTCTAAATCCTGCTGTGGACGGCAACTACCGCCTGCCGAGCATGAAATGGGATGAGCAAACCAAGCGCTACCTGTTAGCCGCAACTAAGACCATCACCACAACATCAGAAAACCTATGTCCGTGAACCAAGACGCCATCAACAAACTCAAGCAGGCTTGCGACCAAGCCTATGACATGTACCCCAACTCTTGCAGCCACGCGGTTTGGCAAGTCATTAAGCAGTACCTGCCCGAACAGCCATGGGTGGATGCCAACGCACTGATGGCTCATGTGAAAGGCCAAAAACATTGGAAAACCGCACCTGTTTCAGAAATTGGGCGCCTGGCGCGTGAAGGCGCCCTGGTGATTGGTGGCAAAACCGAAACGGCTCACGGCCATGTGATCGTCGTGTACCCCGGGCCCGACAAGCCAGCCGGTGGTTATGCCTACTCGAAAGACGGTAAACAAGAAAGCCTGCGCACGCGCGGCAACTATGCACCCGCCATGTCTACTTCACTCGGTTCGTGGCCCGGCGCAAAGAGCAAAGGGGACAAAACTGTGTGGGACCCATGGGCCAACGATGCCAAATTCAGCCAAGTGACATTTTGGACGCTAGAGATGTAAAGGTTCTTTTGCGATAAGCATAAACGACAATCCGGGCCATGCTTGATTTCCGCCGCGGCGTCATATAGGAGTTCAAAAACTTGGTGGAAAAAGTTCAAAACTCGGCAGAAATCGACATCTGGATCCCATTGGTGCCGACTCGGAGCCACCACACATATCCCCCGCACGCGCGCCACCGCTGTGGGATGACTGTAGTGATGCTCAGACGGATGAGGGGGTGCACATTGAGCCCGATTGGGATCTGGCGGCACAACCGGCACCGGACTTTGAGGTTGATCAGCGCGTCAGTTGGTGAGTAAGGCAGGCCGCGACGCAGACTCGCTGTGGGGGCGGTCTGCGCGTGTGGCACGACTAAAGCGCAATTGCGCACAGCGGCCTTGCCATTGGGCGGCTGCGAACACTTAAACTAAACAGTCAAGGGGCTTTCGGAAGCCACAGAACCCGTGTAATACTTGCCCGCATGCGGTTGAATTTCCTATCCGTAGCGCTATGTTTTCAGGAGCATTATTGACTAGAGCTGGGTTGCGCGCTATGGTGTGTGCGGGGCTGGTTGATCGGGCAAGGGTTCGTTAACAGCTTGATGGGCACGCCTGCTCTGAGGCAACCGCGAATGAGGGGTCGATGAACGGACCCCCGGTCCACCAGCCTTGGTGGGTTGCTGGTCGGGATGAGGTTCGAAGGATTACCCACCCACTACTGGTGAGTCTAGTGGTAGAGCGCCACTTTCTCTAACACCTCTCGCGGGCATCTAAACCTGCTTGCCCTGTGCAGCCCGTGATCCCTCAGCTTGAGGTAATTGCATTTACGGGTTTTTAGTGAGGCATTGCAGCCTAGCTACTGGGTGAGTGGTGGGTTACTGATGTGTGGATTGCTCATCAACGTGTTTGGGTGGAAACTCATTGCACATCGACAGGTAGGCGTTGAGTAGAGCTGCGACACAATTGCAAAAAGGTTAAAACATTGTGCAAAAACTCGTCTTTTGGTTCGTTTTGAGCCTGCTGGCGTGTGCCAGTTTGGCCTCCGCCCAAGCGCCGTCAGGTGCGTCGTCATTGGAAATGCGGGCGCACAAGGGTGAGGCGCTGGCACAGGCATTGCTAGCGCAGCAGTACGCAGCGGGCAATCCCACGGAGCAAGACCTTGCGCAAGCTGCACACTGGTACCGCAAAGCGTCAGACCAAGGCTTTGCCCCCGCGCAAACCAATCTCGGTGTGATGTACGAATACGGGCAAGCTGTGCCGCAGAGCTTGGTCAATGCGGTGATGTGGTACCGCAAAGCTGCCTTGCAGGGCCATGCGCTGGGGCAAAGGAATTTGGGCTATATGTATGAGATGGGCAGAGGCGTGCAAAAGGATGAAGTACTGGCTGCGCATTGGTATCGCCTTGCAGCCAAGCAGCACAGCCCCGAAGGTCAATATGCCCTCGGGGTGATGCACCAGCATGGCAAAGGGTGCGTGCAGGATGACAAACAAGCCGTGCAGTGGTACCAAAAAGCGGCGCAGCAAGGTCATGCCCCAGCCCAAAATGCCCTAGGCACTATGTACGAGGACGGCGCTGGGGTGGGCAAGAACCTGCGGCAGGCCTACTTCTGGTATCTCTTAGCCCAAAAGAATGGGGCGCAAGATGGGGTGGCTGAGCGGGTACAAGATGCCAGCAAACGACTCTCAGCCGAGGAGCGCCGCACCACCGAGGCCGCCGTCGCGCAGTGGACGGCGCAAGTGCCTGACAAATAGAACCGGGTTAACGATCCACGCCTGCAGCGCGGGCTTTGTCGAACACCGCGCTAATCAACGGGCCAGTTTTGGGTTCAATCTTGTTCTGCACGCGATCAGCATACGTTTTTCCCAGCGCGGTGGCTTGGAATGCTTCTCCCGCTTGGCTGGCGGCTTTGAGGATTGCTTCCGTATTGGATGCTTCGCGCGAGCCCGGTTTGGCGGTTATGCTGGCAGCCAACAAGCGTGGAACATCCACAATCGAGCGACCTGCTTGGGATTTAAAAAAATCATTCAAGCCTTTGAGTTCGGCTGGTGTGAAGTTGTCGGCATAAATCTGAGCAATCGAATCCACCAGGCCGGGAAGTTCGCGCTTGAACACCTTCAAGGAGAATCCCTTTTTGTAGTCGCGATTCTTCAGCGCAGCAGGATTCACTGCGGCAGCGACCGAGTCTGCATCTTCCTGCAGCGAGGCAGGATGGCCTAGCGACTGCAACAGCTCTTTAGCCAAACCGATGGATGTGGCATCCACTGTTTGTGCCCACGCTGCGTGCAGCGAAAAAAGGCAAACCAACGACAACAAAAACGAACGCAACTGGCGCATGTGTAACTCCCTTTTAAGAGCCCCAAAGTATAGATGTTGGGCTTGCTGCAGACACCCATAAACATTCCTTACGAAGGCCGTCACTTCCCGATTGAAACCGTCAAGGGCGAACTGCGCTTTGAGCGTGTGAGATTTGCCTATGGCGATACACCCACGCTGCAGGACAATGACCTGACCATCCCCGGCCGGCAAGACCACGGCCTTCGTCGGCTCCACCGGTTCGGGCAAGTCCACCCTGGTCAAGTTGCTGCTGTGCTTTTACACCGCCATGTCCGGCCGCATCTTGCTGGACGGCCAGGCCATAGACGGGCTCAACCTGCAGGACCTGCGCCGCGCGGTGGGTTATGTGTCACACGACACTTTCTTGACCGACGGCACGGTTGCCGAGAACATTGCCTACGGCGCAGCCGGTGCCAGCGATGCTGACATTGCCGAGGCCGCGCGCGCCGCAGAGTGCGCCGAGTTCATCGACAAGCTACCCCTGGGTTTTGCCACGCGTATTGGTGAGCGCGGCCAGAAGCTCAGCGGCGGCCAGCGGCAGCGCCTGGCCCTGGCCCGCGCCATCCTGAAGAACCCGCCGGTGCTGATACTGGACGAGGCCACCAGCGCAGTAGACAACGAGACCGAGGCCGCCACCCAGCGCTCGCTGGATGTGGTCAGCCGCAACCGCACCACCATCGTCATCGCCCACCGCCTGTCCACAGTGCGCCAGGCCGATTGCATTCACCTGCTGGAGGCGGGGCGCATTGTGGAGAGCGGCACACACGACGAACTGGTGGCGGGAAATGGGGTTATTCGGCGCTGTGGCGGCTGCAGACGGGAGAGAGGGCCTAGAAACGACTAAATTCATCCCAAATTGGGTTTGTTGGCTGATTCTTGAGAGAAATCAGGCTGTAGCCCCCGTGAAATATGCTTTGTACGCTATCAGTTTAGGAGTTAATGGCGACTGCGCAGGGCGAGGCACCCAGCCCACGCTGGCACCGCTCCATGCCCGCCACTACACGCCCAGCGCACTCGCATTCTCACGCGGGCGGGCAAGCGGGTGCAAAGCCCAAGCTCTACAACCCGCGCCACCGCGAGCGGACTCTGCTCTACCAAACCTTAGCCGAGCACTTCGTGGGCAGATGCGCCTGATCGCATTTGTCACCGAGGGCACGCAACAATCAGACGGATTCTGAATCACATCGGTGTCGCATCCGAGCCACCACACATATCCCCGGCGCGCGGGCCACTGCTGTGGGATGACTGTAGTGATGCGCAGATGGATGACGGGGCGCAAATCGAGTCAGCAGACTGGGATCTGGCGCCGCAAGCGGCACCCGACTTTGAGGTCGATCAGCGCATCAACTGGTGACTGCCTGGAGATGCAGTTTTGACTCGCTGCGGGGCAAGTCTGGGCTCGACGCACCCGTCGCAACAATATTGGCTCGGCCGACGCTGGTTATTTATAGTGAACCTTCAACGAGGCCAGGAAATGAAGGGTTCTCTCGGGGTTCGAAACCTTTTCCTGGGCGCGATACTTCGGCTTGGGCGGTTGAATGGTCTATCCGTGCGCGTGGAGTTGGGGCGTAAAGCGGCAGCGGCGTCAGGTTGGCTCTCAGCGCCCGCCGTCGTTCTTGAACTCTTGGGCCTTGCGCGCCCAGTAGCGCGACTGCTGGGCGTTACGGGCCACGCCGTCACCGCGTGCGTACATATTGGACAGGTTGCGCGCTGCTGCCTCGTTCCCTTGCTCTGCCGCTTTGCGGTACCAATGTACGGCTTTGGCTTTGTCCTGCGGCACGCCCAGCCCTCCGGCATACGCCAGGCCTAGGTTGTTTTGCGCACCAGCATGGTCTTGGGCTGCTGCCTTTTGGTACCACTCCACGGCCATCTGCTCATCTTGCTTTACGCCTTTTCCCATGTCGTATGAGATCGCTAGGCTGAACTGCGCTTGGACATTTTCTTGTGTTGCTGCTTTTTTGAACCATTCCACAGCTATCTGCTGGTCTTGTTCTACGCCGTTACCGGTGCGGTAGGAGATGGCCAGGTTGTTTTGCGCGTCCGCATAGCCTTGGGTGGCGGCCTTTTGTAACCAGTGCACGGCTTTGGCCTTGTCCTGCGGTACGCCGTGCCCCTTCTCATACGCCACGCCCAGGTTATTTTGTGCGTCGGCATTGCCTTGGGCGGCGGCCTTTTGGTACCACTGCACGGCCATCTGCTGGTTTTTCTTTACGCCACCGCCAGTGCGGTAGGCGTAGGCCAGGTTGTTTTGCGCGTAGGCATCGCCTTGAATAGCAGCCTTTTGGAGCAACTGCAGTGCTTTGGTTTTGTCCTGCGGTATGCCGCGCCCTTTGTCATACGCTGCTGCTAGGTTGTTTTGCGCTTGGGCATTGCCTTGTGCTGCTGCTTTTTTGTACCACTCCACGGCCATCGACAGATCTTGTTCTACTTCATTGCCGGCCTCGTAAAAGAGGGCCAGGCTAACTTGCGCATGCGCTTCGCCTTGCTCTGCCGCTTTGCGGTACCAGTGCAGGGCCTTGGCATTGTCCTGCGCCACGTCCAGCCCATTCTCATACGCTGCGGCTAGGTTGTATTGCGCAAGGGCATGGCCTTGGGCTGCTGCCTTTTGGTACCACTTCACGGCCATTGGTTGGTCTTTTTCTACGCCGTTGCCAGTTTCATACGAGTGGGCCAGGATAAATTGTGCGCTGGCATCGCCTTGCTCTGCCGCTTTGCGGTACCAGTGCACAGCTTTGGCCTTGTCCTGCGGTACGCCTAGTCCTTTGCGATATGCGAAGGCCAAGTTGAACTGCGCACCGGCATGGCCTTGGGCAGCGGCCTTTTGGTTCAACTCAAAGGCCATCAGTAGGTCTTGTTCTACGCCGTCGCCGGTAGCGTACCAGTGCACGGCTTTGGCCTTGTCCTGCGATACGCCCAGCCCTTTGCTATAAGCCACAGCTAGGTTGTTTTGAGCTTTGGCACTGCCTTGCGCCGCTGCTTTTTTGTACCACTCAATGGCCATCTGTTTGTTTTGTTCTATGCCGGTGCCGTTGGCGTAGGCGTCGGCCAGGAGCTCTTGGGCAAGGGCATGCCCTTGGGCGGCGGCCTTTTGGTACCACTCCACGGCCATCTTGTGGTCTTTTTCTACGCCGTTGCCTAAGCTGTAGCGCATACCTAAGTCAAGCTGTGCGCCTGCCAGCCCTTGCTTGGCCGCCGTGCGGATCCACTTTACTGCCTCTTGCGGGTTTTCGGGCACGCCTAAGCCGACGTAATACAGCAGCCCCAACCAGAGCTGGGCGTTTGCATGCCCTTGCACAGCTGCTTTTCGGTACCACTCTGCGGCCATCGTTAGGGCTTGTTCTACGCCCTTGCCGGTAGAGTAGGCCTCGGCCAGGTGGTATTGCGCGTCGGCATGGCCTTGCTCGGCTGCCTTGCGGAACCACTTCACGGCTTCTTGCGGGTTTTTTGGCATGCCCTTGCCATCGCCGTACATCAGGCCCACTTGGTACTGGGCCTCGGGCTCGCCAGCGTCCGCAAGGGGGCGCAGCTCGCTCATGGCCACGGCGTATTCGCTTTGCTTCATTGCACGCAGGCCCTCGGCCATGCCCGCGTTGGCAGGCGTGCCGCAGGCCACAGTCCAAGCCAGCAGGGCCGTGCAGGTCCAAGTTTGCAAATTGGTGGGTGAGGGTTTCATCATGGTGCATCGGCTTGGCACAGTGCGGGGCTGGCTTTGCGCCCACGGATAAGAAGTTCAACTACACGAGGCCAAGTATGCCATTGGCTGAGTGAAAGATGACGTTCGCCGAGGTGGCGTTGTTATCGGCATCGCTTGCATCCAGCCCTGCACACCGTTAGCGCAAAAGAGCTGGCAGGTGTTGCGCCATCAGCGGGTCTAGGCTGCCGGACTGGGCAACCAACTGGGATGGGGTAGCGCAACCGGCACCGGACTTTGAAGTCAATCGGCGCATCAACTGGTGACCTGGCAAAACGGTGACTCAGACTCGCTGCCGGGTAGCTAAGCTCCCGCCTTACCCGGCGCACCGCTAGTCCCTCTTGTGAACAGCGCATTTTGGCGGTGGATCTTCCAGGCATGGCTTTACTGCGGGCGCGGCCAGGGTTCTTGCGTGGGTTGAGGGCTCTTCCACGGGGCGATACTTGGCCTCATGCGGTTGAAATGCCTAATCCTTTTAACCGCGAGATCATGAAAAAAGCGGCGACGCGTTCGGCTTGGTGAATTGGCCAAAACGGTCTTGCGCGCACCGGTGATGGAGCGCAGCGTGGTGGTGGGCAAGGGCCGTGCGCTGTGCGATAGACTTGTTCGATGTATTTGAAAATTCTTGTATCGCTGGGCTACAGCGTATGTTCGCTGCTGATCCTGACAACCAACCTCATTGCCGCTGAAGCCCCCGAGGCCGCTGCGCAGCGCTTGATACGACAGAAGGACTGGAAGAGCGTTGACGAGTTGGCGAAGAAAACGCAAAGCCTGGCCGTGCTGACAGCCTTGGTTCATCCTATCCCCAAGATGGGCGTTCCGGGCAGGAAGGATGAGGACTACAACCCAGAAGATGCCGACTTGGCGAGGGCAGTGGTGAGTCTGGTCGAAAACCCCGCCATGACTCCCGAGCTGTTGCGTGCGCTGTATAGCAAAGGAACACCATATTTTCACAATGCCAACGCTTGGGGCAGCAACGAAAATTGGCCCGCCGATGTGCTGATTCAGTTGGCCCTGAGTTACAGCCAAAGCACCCTGACTTTTGAAGAAACTAAAAAGGTGGGGCAACGCAATGTCGCGTTTTGGGAAAAAATCAAAAAGGACGCACAGACCGAAAAACCCAGCGAGCTGCTGGCCGTCATGTTGGCCGGCCCTGTGTATGACATGCGCGATGCTGCCGTGTCGAATCGTTTTACACCGCCAGAAGCCTTGGCCCAATATTACCGTTGGAGTTTGACGCAAAAAAAAGATTCGGCGGACTACGATTTCCGTGAGAAGCTGATCAAAAACAGCGCCACGCCTTTGGCGACAAAACTGCAAATTGTGCAAGACACCCCGCTTGCGGATTTGGACGGTGTGATGCATGCAGCTTTGAATTGCCAGCTGCCGGACAGGGCCGTTTTGCAAGCGGCGCTGAAACGTATCCAAGGCCGGAAAGACCGCGAGTTTGGGTTGTACGAGCAGTACTTGCGCCAAGCCCTGAAAAAAACAGAGATGCCCTGACAGGGATTTATTCCTGGCCTTCGGGCACTTTATAGAAGACCGACGTCTACCAATGCAATGTAAAAAATGCCAATGGCACAACCCCAGCGATTTCTCTGATTGCCTGCTCTGCCAATCGCCTCTGGGCTGGAACGGATCGGCCATGCAGTCGGCGCAGCAAGCGCCCATCAAAGCACCGGTGTATGAGGCAGAACCAACGGTTTTTCTGGCCACTCTGGCCAGCCGTTTCATGGCCAGCGCGATCGACCTGTTGTTGATGCTGCTCAGTGTCGGCCTATGGGTGCTGCTGGCCTATGCCTGGCCCTTGGAGCCGACGGCGATTTGGCTGACCGCCTTGCTGCTGTTCTACCATCCGGCGCTGTTGGATAGCATAGGCGGCTCCATAGGCAAGCGGTTGATGGGCATCACCGTAGTGACGCTGCAAGGGCAACGGCCCAACATATTGGTCAGTCTGTGGCGGCATAGCATGAAATACTGGCTGCACTTTTTGTTGCCAATAGTTTGGAAGCTGGTCGAGGGCTTGTTCTTTGGCGAACGCTACGGCCATGAGGTCGTGTCGCGCACGGTGGTGATCCAAAAGACCCAGGCCCATTTGGACCAACAGGCCGTCGCTCAGGCGCGGCTGGAAACCACGGCTGCGTCTGGGCTGTTCGATGCGGTGAAGGGCGTGCTGACCTGGGCCTTTATCGCGCTCACTGTTGCGGGGTTCAGCTGGGTGGGCTGGGGGCTCTATCTGGAGTCCAAGGATCCAGCCATGAGTGCGGTGACCGAAAAGCGAGACCAGATCAAACCGCTCTTGAAGTACATCGCCCAGCACAAGGAGACGCAGCACAACTACGCGCTTCCCGCCGAGCAACTGGCGGCGCAGGCTAAGGCACTGGGCGTGGACACCTACTTCGCCGAGATCCAACTGGATGAGGGCAGTGGCATAGTCGCCACGCGCATCAAGGGCGGCCTGATGGACGGCAAGTCCCTGTTGTTCAAGCCTGTGACCAACAAGGTGAAGAATAAGGTTAAAAAGTGGCGTTGTGGCGGCCCGGACATCCCACCCGAACAATTGCCCAGCGGTTGCAAAGACAGCATTGACCCGACCACTGAGGCCACCGAATGACACCCCAAGACAAAGCCGAGTCTTTCGTTCAACTGCTCACCGCCCGTCGCTTCGCTCAATTGGACGCGCCGCTATGCGCTGAGCAAAAGCAATTTGAATCTGGTGTTCTGAGCGAGACCGAACTGCTGCGCCGCTGGCCACAGCAGTACCTGCAACGCGCCGAGCTGATTCCCCACGCCTTGGCCTGGACTGAGGCTTGCCCAAACAGCTACCCGGCGCACTGCTTCATGGCCACGCTACAGCTGGGTGTGGCCTGGCAAGCGCGCGGCACTGCCACCAGCGACAACACCTCGGCCAAGCAGTTTGAAGTAATGCAAGCGCACTTCGATGTCGCCAGCCGCCACCTGCGCCAGGCGCTGAAACTTAGCAGCGTGCCAACCCTGGCCATCGCTGTCGGCATGCGCATCAGCCGCGCCGGTGACGGCGATGCCGAGCTGGACTATTTTGAATTGGCCCAACCGCTGTTGCCCAAAAGCCCACACCTGTGTGGCCTGATGCTGTGGGCGCTGAATCCCAAGTGGGGCGGCAGCGTGCAAGCATTGACGGCGTTTTTTGAGCGCAGCAAAACCTGGTCGGGCTGGTCTGAGCAAGACCGCTTGCAGCTCCAAGTCGACTACTTGAGCGAGATGGCGGATGTCTGCGGCTGGAGTGGCGAGGCGGCGCAAGCGCAGGCCTACCGAGTCCAGTCCCAAAACCTGAGGCCAGATTCAGATGACGTGCTGTCACAGCAGGCCGATGAGTTGGCAAGACAAGAAAATTATTCCGCCGCCGTGGCCTGCGTGGAAAAGTCCATCGCCCACTGCCCAACGGCAGCTAGGCTGGAAAAGTTGGCCCGCTATTTCGAGGCACTGCAACAAACCGCGCCGGCCGTTGCGGCTTACGAACGTGCGCTGTTTTTGGGCAGTGGCGACGCGGCGACCCGGCTGATTGAGCTGCACCGCGAACGTGTGGGCGAGCCCGCTATGCAAGAACGCATCAGCCTGTGGGGCCAGCATGGACTGGCCCAGTACGCCAGCGGCACGATGTTCTTGTTGGGCGTAATTTGCTACTTCGACCGCCCCAGCGCTGACGACAAAGCACGCGCCCTGCAATGGTGGGAACAAGCCGCCGAATGGGGCCACAGCACGGCTGAGGGTAATCTGGGCACCGGCATGCGCGACCTGATCCAAGACCTTTGGTTCGGCCGCGGCATTGCCAAGGATCGGGCTGTGGCCCAAGCGTGGCTGGCCAAACTCAAGACCTTGGACATCGACCGCTATGCCGAAGCCACCGCCGCCATCCACAACCCTTGGAATATCGTCAAGTCTTGGTTTTCCCGCGCATGACGACCTTTCCGCCTGCCGCTCGAACCCGTGCGACGATCAAGGCCTGCATGTCGGTGGGTAAGTCGGGGACCGGCAGGGTGCTAAAGCTGGCCTTGGATTGTTGACGCCGACGTCCGGTGCTGATATTCGATGAGGCGACGAGCGCGGTCGACAACGAGACCGAGGCCGCCATCCAGCGGTCGCTGGACGTGGTGAGCCAAGGCCGCACCACCATCGTCATCGCCCACCGCCTGTCTACCGTGCGCCAGGCGGACTGTATCCATTTTGTGGAGGCCAGCACACATGATGAATTGGTGGCACGCAATAGTGGTTACGCGGCGCTGTGGCGGTTGCAGACGGGGGAGCGGTCTGTTGATGCCCATCCAGGAATGGTTTAAGCAAAATCAGGCCGTAGCCCCCGTGCTCTATGCTTAAGTTGCTATGAAATACGTAGTGAATTTCTGCTGTTTTTCCAGCTGAGCGACAACGCATCGTTCAATGAATGCAGGCATCCCACAGTGTTGGTGCCGATTTTGTCGGTTTGCGAACGTACTGTGGTCAGCTTTGTAGAGGCATATGTGCCTTAGCAAAAGTCAAGATGATTTCCCGGATGATCTTGCGCTGCGGAACGGGCAATCCCACTATCCCAACGGGCACGACGTTGTTCCACCTTGCGGCAAATCTCATCGCCGCATCCCAACCGCTGGGGTGACACGGCCAGCCATTCCGCAAGCACCAGAACTCTTGCAGCAATGCGCCGGATAGGGGGATTGTGCAACCGCCCGTGACGGGGTACCTCCTTCAGTGCTTCAAGTCACGGTAGAAGTTCTCGTGCGGCCCCAGGGCTTCCAGGTAGACCAAGCGGACTTCATCCTGACCGGTGTATCCCAGCAAGTACAGTTGACCTTGGCTGCGGAACTTGTGCACCCACAACTGGCCCAGGTCGCCCTGCTTGCGCTCACCAATGTCGCGGTCATCGGCAATGGTGGCCACAGCCGCATCGGTGTCGGCAATGAGCGTGGCATTGGTCAGTTTTTTGTAAACACGGGTAAAGCGCCGTGTTTGTCGCACTTGCCAACTCATGCCCGGCTACGTGGCACAAAGGGGGCGCTGTCTTCCCGCGGTTCGGCCAGGCTCATCAGGCTTTCGGCAATGAAGGAGGCGGGCAGATCCGGGTTGTCCAGCGCGGCGCGGCCCACTTTTGCCCAGAACTCCACCTGCCCTTGCACGGTGCGGAATTCGGCTTTGGCGGCGGTGCGGGCAGCGCTGATCAAGGCCTCGTCGATGCGCATGGAAACGGTGGACATGGTCTGCCTTTCGTGAAGTACCACAATTGTAGTCAATTGATTCGGCACTCACAAGACATCTATTCAATCCCCCGGGGAGCCCCAATATGGAACCCAATGATCCTGTGCAGATCGGTTATTGCAAGCGCCCGGCTGGCAGCGCCGCCGGATAGTGGTCGAGCCGCCGCCAGCGCCAGCCCAGTGCCACCATGGTGGCGAGCACCGAGCACAGGGCTAGCAGCCACACCGGCGCACCCATTGCAAACGCCGCAACACACAGCAAGGGGCTGGCCACACACCACAGCGCGCCGCCTGGTAGCGCGGTGAGGGTCAACCGCATCCGCGACCAATCGTTTATTGCAAACGCTACAGAGGGCAACAACCCGATCACTACCAGCGCCAACCCAGTGCCGTCCCACGGATCGGTTGTCGGTGGAAAAAAGCTCGGCACCATGGTAAGCACGGCCACGCCAACCCAGGTCACGAGACTATCCTTCAGGAAGCGTATTGCGAGAGCACGGTTCAACGCTGACCCTTGGGGCATGCCCGGCAGCAACATCCACAGCGCGTGCTCTTTGGCAAACTGGGCCATGTGCGCCGAGCGTGTCGTCAGCGGAACGGCCACTGTCCATATGCAAGCAGACCCCAGCACAAGCGTCGCAGTGAGCGCAGATTCGAACCACATGCCGCTGCACGTCGCTAGTACCACGGCGGCATACGGCAGCAGCATGCGCCAGCCCGTTCCCCGATCGACGCGTAACCCGACGACACGTTGTAGGACTGACCCCGACGTGCCTTGCGAACGGATGAGTGCGGCACGTTGCCGTCGGCTGAGGGTGGGCGTGACATCGAACTCGCCCAGTGTTTGGCCAAACAAGCGGTTGGCCCGCGGCTCCCTCAATCCCACGCGGCTTGCGCGAAAACGGGATGCGTGTGCATCACCACCAGCCCGCAGGATGCCGTGCGTCAGCAGGCGGGCCAGGGCCAGCATTGCGGTCAGTGTGATCAGGGTGATGCCCCAAACAGGCAAAAGAAAAATCGGTCGCACCACGTCTTGGAGGACGGCGACAACGGTTTTAAAAGTTGCCGCACCGCCTAGGAACATGATGGACAGCCACGCCAACACAACTGGCGCCAGCAGTAGCGGCCAGCGCGTCCACAGCAAGGGCAGCAGGGCACCTGCAGCGACCAGCAGCGTGGTCAAAACGCTGTTTCCGAACGGGGGCCCAGCCGCTAGCACCATTGTGACCCCAGCCGCAGCCGTGAGCGCCAGCCACATGCCCAGCAGAGTTGCCCGCAGGCATCGCAGTTGCCGCGGCACCAAGCGTGCATCCACCGGGTGGTTGAAGCGCATCAGCGTTGTGGAGTGCAGCACCCACAAAAAAGCCAGAGGTACGAGGGACAGAATTGCGAACAATTGCCTGATGGCTGGTTTTTGCACCCATGGCGTTGTGCCCACCAGACATGCCAGGCCGACGAGCAACAGGCCTACCGTAAGTATCCGAAACGCAGACCACCGGCCGCTCATGCGCCAACCTGACGACAGCAATTGCCAATGGGGTGCCCAGCGTGCGCTCATGCTAGCTCCAAAAACAAGGCTTCCAGATTCACTGGCGCAACGTCCAAGCCCGGTGCCTCCGCAAGCGGCCCGTTGGCCAGCCGCACCAGGGCAGTCTCTCGACCAGCATCGAGTGGCCGCTGGTGCAAAACCTCGGCGTGGTGTTGCTGCACGTACTGGCGCACGTCGGCTGTTGTGCCGCTGACGAGCCGGGTTTGGTCCAGCAGGTCGTCCAGCGCCGCTTGCAGACCAATGCGCCCGTCGCGCATGAATGCCACGTCAAACGCCACGCGCTCCAGGTCCGACAAGATATGGGTGGACAGCACCACCGTGGTCCCCCGGTCTAGCACTTGGTCGACCAGTTCCCGCAGAAAGTCGCGCCGCCCGGCCGGGTCTAGGCTGGCCACCGGCTCATCGAGCACCAGCAAATCCGGCTCATGTGCCAAAGCGCGAATGATGGACAGGCGCTGTTGCTGCCCACCCGATAGCTTTGCGATAGTGGTGTTACGTGGAATCTCCCAGCGGGATAACAATCCCTCTACCTTGGCAGCGTTCCAGTTGGCATAGAAGCTGCGGAAGTAACCCAGCAATTGATCCGCCGTAAAGGCCTCAAACAAATCGGACCGCTGGGGCACATAACCGATGCGGGCGCGTTGGGTGTCGTCCAGTTTCTCAACGGGCTGGCCAAACAGCTGCACTGTGCCGTGTTGCAGGTCACGCAGCCCGAGCAGCGATTCCAACACTGTGGTTTTGCCTGCCGCGTTGCGGCCGAGCAGGCCAACCACCTGGCCTGGGAAAAGCGTCCAGTCCAGATTTTTGAGTACCGGCAAGGCGCCATAGGCCAGGTTCAACCCGCGTAGCTCGGCCGTGGGGGCATGGTTCACTGTCATTTCGATTCACCTTGGTTCAATATGTGTTGGAAAAATTTGAGGGCTTGCGCAGCGGGCACTTCCAGTTGACGGGCCTCTGCGGCTGCCTTCTCCAGCGTGGGGCGCAACTGTTCCGTGCGGGATGCCGAC
Source organism: Rhodoferax sp. (assembly GCA_043738115.1). Lineage (GTDB taxonomy): Bacteria > Pseudomonadota > Gammaproteobacteria > Burkholderiales > Burkholderiaceae_C > Allorhodoferax. The sequence goes on from JAYSZJ010000048.1 coordinate 16,217, forward strand.
GATTGCGCCCGCGCGTGCTGCGCCGCGACAACCATGGACAAACCGCGCCGACGCTCCAGCAGACCTTCCACCTCCATCAAGCTGAACGCCTTGGAGATCGTCATCGGATGCACCGCGAGCGTCTGAGCCAGTTCCCGCACCGACGGAATTTCTTGCCCGGCCACGAGTTGGCCGCTGGCAATGCGGCGGCGCAGTTGCTCCATCACCTGGCGGTAAATGGGTTCGGCCGAGCCAGTGTTGATGGTGATGAAACCTATGGAGTGCATGGGATGTGTGTCTATGTGTACTAGTACTATAGTACACATAGACACTATGTTCGCGCCTAGCTACAAAAAAAGTCCTAAGCGGTCGACTATCTGGGAAGCAGGGTGCAGCGATACTCCTGCCCAGAAGTTAGATGTTGTAGCGATTGACAAGGGGGCGGAATGCTGAGTTTGCAGAAGGTCATTTTCGGGATCGTTGGTTTGGTTTTAAGCAGCACGTGGGCTGTGGCTCAAAATGAGCAGCGTCCTGCTGCTGTGTCGAATGCCGGAGCTACACGAACCATCGCAGTTTTGCCAATGATTGGCCGTGACATTGAGATCGTCACTTACCGCGGAAGCACGGGCTCAAACGTTAAAACTCAGCGCCAACGCGTTCCGTTGAAAGATTCTGTCTTTGACGACGCAGCAGTTTTGGCTGCCAAAAACGCCCTTGAAGCCGCAAACAAGAGCAACACGGCGCTGGTGCTAAAACCATCACAAGTGATTTATGAGACGCAGGCTAGTCTTGCGAATGGCCAGCTACTGAATTTTCCCCTCGATCTTGAAGCCGTGTTGAAAGCACAAAACGCGACCCATCTCCTACTGATTGTCAAATTCAGACACGATGCGGCTTTCCAGCTGACGAATAAGCAGGTTGGCGATGGCTGGTTAGAAGGCCTTGGATACTACGTTGACCATGATTTGAACTTGATCAACACGGAAACAAAAAATGCTAGCCGTGGTTTCCTGGGGAGTTATGCCTATTTCAAAGTTGTACTTGCCGATCTCTCGAGTGGGAAGGTAGTCAAAGAAGTCTCCGTTAAAAAGACAGTCGTAAATATCCCTGGCGACAAAGTTGATGAAATTCATCCATGGAACGCACTGTCGTCGAAGGAAAAGGTGGATATTCTTGTCCGCCTGGTTCAAGCGGGGGTTCAAGACGCCGTGAAGGAGCTTATGTAGCGTATGGCCGCTTCGGCACTGAGTTTGTTCTATTCTTGAACGCCAGCTGGCGGGGTACCTATGGCGCTGGGTCTTGTCTTTGTGCCCACTCGGGTTTGGCGGACGCAACGGCTATTCCAAACCGATCTATTGTGGCGCTCATATGCTGCATGGAGGTCAGCAGTTCCGAGTCCTCTGCCTGTAAGGCCTCGGTGCCATCGACGTAGATCCGAATAGCCTCGCGCATGCACGTTGGCATGGGTTCACTTAGAAAATAGTTCCGAAGTTGCAGATGCAGGTCGCGCATTTGGCGCAGGGTGACGTCGGGATTGCGCTCATCGCGGGCTTGAGCAATTCGTGCGCCGGCAGAGAAATTCCCGAATATGCGCGCACGCCAGACCTCCACCTGCCGCGTGTCTTCACACGAGAAATCGCTAGGATTGGCGGGTGTATCACTGCATGCAGTGGCATAAAGTAATGCACCTAGGACGGCGACGAACAATCGCATACAGCTACCCAATGGTTAACACCCGACCAGGATTCATCGTGTTCAGCGGGTCCAGCGCCTGTTTGATGGCGCGCATCATGCCCAAGGCGACTGGCGACTTGTGTTGCTCCAGCTTGTCGCGTTTCAAGCTGCCCACACCGTGTTCGGCGGAGATGGAGCCCTTGAACTTGTCCACCATGTCATAGACGATGGTGTTGACACCTTTTTCATCGTCGCGCAAAAACGCCTCAGCATCCGCATCGGCCGGTGCTTGCACGTTGTAGTGCAGGTTGCCATCACCCAAGTGGCCGTAGTTGACCAAGCGTACGCCGGGGAAAGCTTGCTCCAGTTGGGCGTCGGTCAGGCGCACAAACTCAGGGATGCGGGATACGGCAATGGAGATGTCGTGTTTGATGTTCAGGCCCTCTTGTGCCTGGGCCAGCGGAATGCTCTCGCGGATATGCCACAACGCACGGGCTTGGGTGATGCTCTCGGCCACCACGGCGTCGACCACACAGCCGTCTTCCATGGCCGCTTCCAACAGGTGCTCAAAGCGTTCGCGGGCGTGGGCTTCGGATTCTTGATCCGAATTTTCCAAAACAACACAATACGGCGCATCACTGTCCTGAAAGGGAACGCGCTGTTGGGGAAAGTGTTTGGTCACCAGGCTCAGTGCAAATTTGCCCATCACCTCAAAACCGGTCAGCCCCGCACTCAGGTGCTGGTGCGCCAGGCCCAGCAGTTGCACGGCAGCGTCCAGCGACGGCACGGCGGCAAAGGCGGTCAGTTGCGCCACGGGCAACGGGTAGAGCTTCATCGTGGCGGCGGTGATCACGCCCAAGGTGCCTTCTGAGCCGATCATCAGGTGACGCAGGTCGTAGCCCGTGTTGTCCTTGCGCAGGCCGCTTAATCCATCCCAAATTTCACCCTGGGCGGTGACCACTTCCAGACCCAGACACAGTTCACGTGTATTGCCATAACGCACCACCTGTGTGCCGCCAGCATTGGTACCCAGGTTACCGCCAATCGTGCAACTGCCCTCAGCCGCCAGGCTCAGCGGGAACAGGAAGCCTGCTTTTTCGCAAACCTCTTGCAGGGTTTGCAGTACACAGCCGGCATCTACCGTCACGGTCAGGTTGCCGCCATCCAGCGCGCGCACGGCGTTCATGCGCAGCAGGCTCAGCACGACTTGTGTGCCCGAGGCGTCGGGTGTGGAGCCCACCACCATGCCGGTGTTGCCGCCTTGGGGCACGATGCTGACGCCCGCCGCCACACAGGCCTTGACCACAGCGGCTACTTCCTGCGTGCTGGCGGGGCGCACCACGGCCAGGGATTTGCCGGTCTCGCGTTTGCGCCAGTCTTGTTCATAGGCGCTAAGGTCGCCGTCGGTCAGGACGTTGGCAGCGCCTATGGTCTGGCGCAGTTGATTCAATAGGGCGCTGTGTGTTGTCATGGTGCAGCCTCCTGGCTGTCAGGGTTTTTGTTGGCGCCGCGTGGGCCCAGGCGCAGGCGCACGTGCAGGGTACAGGCCACAAACAGGGTTACGCAAAAAACAATTTCCAGCATGGCCAGGTAGTTGCTGGGTGCCTTGTCGCTCCAGGCGCGCACCACGCCTTCAATGAAATACAGCCAAACCACCAGGCTGACCCAACGGTAGGTGTACAGGCGGTTCTTCAGCAGGCCAGCCAGCGGAATACACAGCGGCAGCGCCTTGAGCACCAGCCAGGAGCCACCCGGGCGCAAGGGGGCCAGAAAAAGTTCCCACGCCAAGGCCAGCAGAATCAGGGCCAGTACGCTGCCCACGGCGAGCCAGCGGGTGAGGTTGACAGGGAAAGAAGGAGGCTGGGAGGGGGCTGGCGTGTTCATGGTCGGTGGCATCATAGCGGCATGCACAAATTAGAACGTCTAAGAGGCTGGCTCCATGAAGTCGCCCAAGTACCCTGGCTCGAAGCCATCCGCACATTGCGTGAGCGTTTTCGTGAGGACCGCCTGGGCCTCACCGCCAGCAGCCTGACCTTTACCACCACCATTGCGCTGGTGCCTTTTATCACCGTGGCGCTGGCCGTGTTCACGGCCTTCCCGATGTTTGCCAAATTTCAGGACGTGTTGCAAAAATGGTTGATAGATAGCCTGGTTCCCGAAAACATTGCGCGGCAGGTTCTGGGTTACCTGAGCCAGTTTGCCGGCAAGGCCAGCAAGCTGGGCGTGGTGGGGCTGGCGGTGCTGCTGGGCACGGCGCTGGCCCTGGTGTTCACGATTGACCGCACGCTGAACAGTATCTGGCGGGTGCGCAAGCCCCGTCCGTTTGCGCAGCGCGTGTTTTTCTATTGGGCCGCCATCACGTTGGGGCCGCTGCTGCTGGCACTGAGCCTGAGCATGACGTCGTATGCGGTGTCGTATTCCAAAGGGGTGGTTGGTGCCCTGCCCGGTGGGGTGTCCTTTCTGTTGAATGCGATGCAATTTGTGCTCGTGGCGGCAGGTATGGCAGCCATGTTCCGGTTTGTCCCCAATACCCACGTGCGCTGGGGCCACGCCTGGGTGGGGGGGCTGTTTGTTGCCACCGGCCTGGAGTTGGCCAAACGCGGGCTCACGCTGTATCTGGCCGGCGTGCCCAGTTATTCCGCTGTGTACGGCGCGTTTGCCACCTTGCCCATTTTGTTGATCTGGATTTATGTGGCCTGGGTCATTGTGCTACTGGGCGCGGCCCTGACGGCGTACCTGCCCAGCCTGCTGGCCGGCAGCACGCTGCGCCGCCTGCCGCACGGCTGGCGGTTCCAGCTGTCGCTAGAAGTGGTGCAGCAACTGGAGCGTGCGCGTGTGCTTGACGCCAAGGGCCTGACCCTGGAGCAACTGTGCAAGGTGCTGCACGTGGACCCGTTGCGTCTGGAGCCGCTGTTGCAGACGCTGATCGGGTTTGACTGGATTGGGCAGTTGCGCGAAGTGCTGCAACCCGGAGCTGAGGAACGTTACGTGTTGCTGGTAGACCCCGACCAGACGCTGCTGCAGCCCTTGCTGAGTGCGTGGTTGGTGGAGCGCACGCCGCAGACCGAAAAAATATGGCAAATCGGCCGCTGGCCCTCTATAACACTGCGTGAGGTGCTATAAATATGAAAGCATACTGGACGCACCCCGATGGCTCCTGCGCCTGGTACCGCGTGCACATCCACGAGAAGAACTACTCGGTCAAGGTGACCGAGTCACCGTTTGAAGAAGACGTTGCCGTCACAGAGATCCGGCAGGAGTGGAGTGGCGGCAAGTCGGCGTCACGCAAGATCGACGCGGGGGAGGAGTACGAAAGGGTCACCGCAGCGTACTTTGCGGCGCGCAAGGCCGGCTAGCCTGCACTCTCAGAAAGTGGGTCAAACAACCCGCGAGGTCAGCGATGACAGTCGCTATTTCAACTCTTGACTACGGTTAGTCCGAACGGACTATTGCTGAGCGTGATTCGCTGCAGGAAAATTCTGAGCTTTTGGCCTTAGTCAACAGGTCAATTTCATCAACGAAAGTGACCGACGTATGATGAAGATCTTGGTTGCCACAGCTCTGGCCGTGACCATGGGCGCAACAGATATTGCGAACGCGAACCCTTTTACCAACGGTAGCTTCGAAACCCATAACCTGTCGACTAGCTACTACGGCTATCAATACAGTTCGTTCAACTCCTATCCAGGCCAGTACCTGGGTACAGCCGAGTTGTCTGCCCCAGGCTGGTCATTTTCTGACGCATCCGGCCTTTCTCGCAACAACACTGCTTGGGGTGGTACGGCATCGGACGGAAACGTATTTGCGTTCTTGCAGAGCAGTGATGAGTATTCGTTCGGTAGTGGGTCGATTAGTCAGACTTTCAGCGGGGTTGCGGGAAATTACTTCTTCTCCTTTGACATGGAGCAACGCTCGACTTGGCGTATTGGAGCGGTTCAAACCGTATCTGTCTTTCTGGACGGAAACACTGGTTGGTCTGGTACGCCAAGTGACACATGGAGTACGTTTTCATTCAGTGCTTTCAATGTGGCTGCAGGTAAGCATACGTTGAGCTTCGCAGCGACCAACCTGAATGGCGCCCGTGACACGTCTGTGTTCCTAGATAAGGTCCAGTTAGCGGTTTCTGCCGTCCCGGAACCCGAAACATATGCCATGTTTTTGGCAGGATTGGGTGTGGTGGGTGCAATTGCGCGGCGCCGCAAACAGACCAGGATAAACGCAAGGCAAAGGGTACGGCTGGCTTGGTAGTGATGGACGCGTCTGGGTGCCCACGGGACCCTCAGATCAGAGCAAAGGAATCGCTCATGGTGGCCCACATTGGGATGTCCAGACTGGCGGGGGCCGTCCCGGATACCGAAACGTCTTACCAGTGCGTCGATGAAAGCGTCGGCGAAAATGGTTGAGATTAAAGTCGTCGGTGTTTTCTTCTTCTCGTATGGTGACGAGCGGGCGTTTTTTGGATGGCTTGATGCAATGCCTTTCGTGGAACGACGCGATCGGAGTGGGCGAACCTTGCACATATTCATCAATGATTTGGCCGTTGATGAAGATGGCTTGCGTGATCTACTTGCCTTGTTCCGACGATATGAGGTGCAAGGGCTGCGTCAACTCGCTGCGTTTGATCGTGACGAGTTCGCCGAGTGGTTCCGGGACAAGGAAAAATATTGGTATGAGGAGATCTTCGGTTGAGTATTTCGAAAGCCACTTAGGCTATTGAATTGATAGCTTCGTACGCAATATCTACGAGGGCTAGCGGCCAGTTCTATTTTTAGCCGCTGGGTTTGCTGAGCTATGTCACCTTCGCAGACGGTCACCCCAGTACTGGTAGCAACCTAAGCCTCCTGAAGACCGTATTTTGCGATTAGATAGGCCCGCCGGGCAGGGTCAAAATTAATTCGCCTCGGGTCCCGGTCCACAGTAGCCAGCAGCCGCTTGTCCATGACTGCAAACCACAACGGCGGCACATACGCCAAGGGGAACATACCAAAGTAGCCGTTCGGCAACTGCGGTGCTTCTTCAAAATGGCGCAGCGACTGAAAGCGGCGTTGCGGGTGGGCATGGTGGTCCGAGTGGCGCTGCAGGTGGAAGGTGGCCCAGTTGGAGAACACATGGTTGCTGTTCCACGAATGCTGGGGCTTGCACGGCTCATACCGACCTTGCGCATTCTTCTGGCGCAGCAGCCCATAGTGCTCAATGTAATTGGCCGAGGTGAGCTGAAAGTTCGACCACAGTGCCGCCGGCACCAAAAACCACAACACCCCTGCGCCCAGCCACACACACAGGCTGCCCCATAACAAGACCGTTATCAGCGCGGGTTGCAGGATCTGGTTGTGCCATGACCAGAATGCCTGGCCGTCCACCCGCATGCGTTCGCGCTCCAATACCCAGGCGCGGCGAAAGGCGCCGGGCATCTCGCGCCACACAAAGCGCCAGATGGATTCACCCATGCGGGATGAGGCCGGGTCTTCAGGGGTCGCCACATCGCGGTGGTGGCCGCGGTTGTGTTCTACCGTGAAGTGCCCATAAAACGTGGGCGCCAAAATCAACTTGGCCAACCAGCGTTCCAGTGGGGCGCGTTTGTGGCCAATCTCGTGGCCCAGGTTGATGCAAAAGCCGCCGACGCCACCGGTGGAGATGATCAGGCCCAACATGCCAAGCCAGGTCAGCGGTGCCGTCTGGCTGAACCACGCGGCATAGATAAAGGCGCCCCACAGCAGGGGCACCAGGGCGAAGGTCACGCGCCGGTAGTACGGGTCGGCCTCCAGGGCAGGCACGGCCGATTCGGGTGGGTTGCTGGTGTCCGTCCCCAAGGCCAAGTCCAGCAGCGGCGCAACCACGTAGGTGAACACCACCGGTATCCACAGCATGGCGGTCAGCGGATGCCATTGCCATAACAGGGGGCCCGCGGCGATGGACACGGGCACCAGCAGCGACACGATCCACGCCAGGCGTTTGTGGTCCCGGTAGGGCGCCACGGGCTGGGACGGCGGCGGGGATACTGAAAGGGCGTCGGGCATGTTCGAAATCTCCAATAAGCCGCCGCACCATACGTGCAGCAGCACAATGCAGCGCAGTGTGGCCGTTCTACCTGTGGGTTACCACCGATTCCATTGCCAGCAAATCGTCATAAAGTGCCAAGCTATGGTTTCCCCTTATCCCGTCCTGGTAGACGCACCTGGCGTGCACCCCGTGTATGCGCGGCTGTTGCGCATGTTGCTAGAGCGGTCCGATGTGAACAGTGACCGGGTCCTGGCCAGCGCCCACCTGCAATGGGACACGCTGGTGCGGGATGAGAGCCGACTTGAGCCTGGCACGGTGGTGTGTCTGGTGCAGTCTGCTATGGCCGCCACCGGCAAACCCTGGTTGGGGCTGGATTTGGGCTGGCAGACGCCCGTCTCTGCCCATGGCGATCTGGCCTACGCGGCTGTATCGGCCCCGGATCTGGGTGCCGCCTTGGCTGTGCTGGCACGTTATGGCGCACTGCGCGACGACACCTTTAGTTGGACCTTCAGCTTGCACCCCCTGGGGGGCACGCTGCGGGCCGTGCAACGCACAGACTGGGGTGCTGCCAATACCTTTGTCATGGATACCGTAGTGGCGGCCTTCTTGCGGGTCTTAGAGGCCGCAGTCGGCTACTGGCCCGATGGGGTGCGGCTGGGCCTGCCCATGCCCAAGCCACCGTGGGCGGTACAGTACGCCCGCGTGTCGCCGCTGGAGGTCTGTTTTGCAGAGCCATTCTTGTCGTTCGAGTTTGCACGCGCAACCCTTGCACTGCCATGTATCGGCGCCGACGCTACTGCCCACGCCAACGCATGCCGGGCTTGCGAATCGGTGCTGTCGGCCATCGCATTGGCAAGTTTCAGCCAAAAGGTGGAGCGCGTTTTTGCACAGGTCGGCGCCGGGCACTACCCGCAATTGGACGAAGTCGCAGCACAGTGTGGCGTGTCCAAGCGCACGCTGATGCGGCATTTGCGTGCCGAAAACACCTCGTTCCAGGCGCTGCTGGATGCGGACCGCAAAGGGCGTGCGCAGTGGCTGTTGCAACAGAAGCGCTTGAGTGTGGAGGAAGTAGCGGCGCAGCTGGGTTATGCGGATACCTCCAACTTCAGCCGTACGGTGCGCCGTTGGTTTGGCGTAACCCCGCGAGACATGCGTTCGGGTGGGATATCCCGATCCGGTTAGGATGATGGGTTGTCGCAAGCCGACCGACCCGGAGTATTGACTTTTATGCAGTTCAACCAATTGATCGGCCGAGCGCCGATGCTTGTGCGGCGTGTTTTTGCCGTAGGCCTTGCCGCAAGCATGGTATCTCTGGTGTCGTTCGCGGCAGAGTCTACTGGCGCTGAATCCACAGCCAAACCAGTGTCCCAGCCTGTGGGTTATGGATCCCACGGCATGGCCGTGTTTGGCGGGCGTGATGGCTTGTATGCCTCGCACTTGCCAATGTTCCATGCGCCGCACGACACACAGGTGCTGCTGCGGTTTCACCTGGCGGATGCGAAAGTGGACGCCAGCCTGCGCGCCCGGCTTGCGTTGCGGCCGCAGCTGTGGACGCTGGACCCCGAGCTGTTTGACCTGCAACGCCTGCAACCCGGCCATGCCGAGCAACTGAAGCAGTTCAAGGCCCGCTTTGTACAAGGCCATTTTGAGCGCGGTGGTGTGGAGCGTTTTGCAGGGCAGACCGTGGTGGTTGACGAAGTGCTGCTGTTCAAGCCGCTGGACTTCAAGCCGCCCAGTGATAGTGCGGTGGCTCCAAGTGCGGGGCGCTACCTGCTGCTGGGCTCGGGGCGGGAATACTTTGCAGTAAAAGAGATTGACCGTCGCCCAGACTTTGACACTATTTTGGCCATGAAGCCCTTGCCGACGTCTGTGCGTCCGGTTGGGGCATACACCACCACGGTTCAAACCTTTCTGCTGCCCACTGACGACCTTCAGGCACCGACACGCCCGGCACTGCAGGAGGCTTTGCAAGATCGGGTAGGGGGCGCGCTGAAAGTAGGCAAGACTTTGTACTTTGAGACCGAAGACCTGAAGTAGGCCAGCCGCGTTCGGATCAGTGCGAAATATTGGGCTCGGGCTTTATCTTGGTGGGTGTTTCCCCGGGCAGCCACTTGGTATAGAGGCTGGCGTAGCTGCCGTCGCGTTTCATGTTGTCCAGTGCGGCCTGCCACTTGGCCACGATGTCTTTGGCCGTGCCCGCTGAAAACGCCACGTAGGTTTGTATGCTGGTCACGGTGTACAACAGCTCCAGGTCGTTGGGCTTGGCGCCCGCCTTCTCCAGCAGGTCGGGCAGGGTCACGTTGGACGTGAACATCAGCGGTGCGCGGTCGTTGATGGCCATCTTCACCATGGTTTCGGGTTTCGGGACCAGTTCCAGATTGGTGAAACCCAGCTTTTGCAACAACTGGTGGGTGTAGAAATCACGCACCACCATGATGCGCTCCACCCCTTTGGCATCGTCCAGGCTGTTGATGACCAGACCGGAGCCGCGCCTCCCGTACAGCGACGCGCGTGATGCGGAGATAGGCCCCACCCACTGGAATAATTCCTCACGTGGGGCGGTGCGGGCCATCGCAAAAATCGCAACATTGGGTTCAGAGCTAACCGTGCGGTAAGCGCGGGGCCAGGGTTGTATCTCAATGGGGTTTTTGTTGCCGACGCGGCGCTGTATCTCTTGCACCACCTCTACAGCCAATCCCTTAATTTGGCCGTTTTCGACAAAACTCAGTGGCCGGTTTTCGTCGGCCAGTATCTGCAAATCGGTGGCTTGCGCCACACAACACAGTAGCGCCATATAGCAAGCAAGAATGCTTGACCGGCAGCCACGAGGGGCAGGGAAAGTAGACATGGTCAAGTGCGGGCATTTTCTGCACGATTTATTGTGGTACCAACGGTATCTGGATACTAATGCGGGGCTACGGGAAGGTCAATCTTCGAACCAGGAATTCAGCCGCTTGACCTCGAAACACATGTCAGATATTATTGACACGTGAAAAGCAAAATACCTCAACCCAGTGGTGATGAGTTGCTGGCGATGCTGGCGGCACTCGCTAACCCGCATCGGCTGCGCATCATTGCGGCGCTGCAGACCGGCGGACGTAACTACATCAGCCAGTTGGCGCGGGAACTCGGTATCAGCCGCCCTCTGCTCCATTTGCACCTTCAGAAGTTGCTGGACGCCGGTCTGGTGAGCAGCCAACTCGAACTATCGACCGATGGCAAAGCCTTGAACTATTTTGAAACCACCGGCTTTCTATTTGAACTGTCGCCGGCTGCCATTGCCCATGCGGCCAAGTCCCTGTCCACCCACCTAGAACCCTAGAGGCGTTTATGTCCGAAAAAGTTTTCCTGATCACCATTTCACTGCCGCTATTGACGATTGTGTTGGTCTTCGCCATGCGATACTTTTCAGCCGTGCAGCAGGCTAAAGCGCGTCTGGCGAATGACCAGGCCTACCAGCAGATTGCCACCACGGCGGTCACGGCTCAGGCCAACTCGGCAGCAGCGTTATCAGACATAGCCGCATCGATGGCCGAGATAAAGACGCGCCTTGCCTCCGTTGAACAAATATTGAAGCAGGTGGGGTAGTTCAATGCGTCAAGCTTCACCGTTGCGGCTGTCCGTACTGCCATGAGAAAACTGCTCCGTCTTCTAGGTTTCGGCCTCCTGTGCTTGCTCGGCCTGCTTGTTTTGGGCGGCGCCCTGTTTGGCTACTTCGTCTACTCGCCGGACCCCGAGTTGCCTCAGTTGTCGGGCAAGCTGAGCGAGGCCTCCATCGAGGTGGATGGGGTCACGCGTACTTACAGGACTTATGTACCGCATACGCTGGCAAAAGGGTCACCGCTGGTGGTTGTGATGCATGGCTCGGGCCAAAACGGCGCGCAAATTCGAATGGAGACAGGCTACGGTTTTGATCGCCTTGCCGACCAGCATGGCTTTGCGGTGGTTTACCCCAGCTCCCACAGTTTCGACTGGAATGATTGCAGCAAAGTCGGTGACTTCAGCGTCAATGGGCGTACCGTCGACGACGTGGGGTTCCTGGGAGCGCTGGTCGACCAGTTGGTTGCCGATATCGGGGTTGACCGCAGCCGGGTGTTTGCCACTGGGGTGTCGGCGGGCGGATCCATGTCGATTCGGCTCGCGCTGGAAGCACCCGCGCGGTTTCGGGCAGTAGCGGCTGTAGCCGCAAACGTGCCGACGCCAGAAAACTTCAAATGCCAGCCGGTGGGACCTGGCACTTCCGTCATGTTCATGAACGGCAGCCAAGATCCCTTGGTGCCGTTTGCGGGTGGAGATGTCAACCTGCTGGGTCTATTTTTTAAGGGCGGCAAGGTCCGTTCGTCACGCGAGTCTGCTCAATATTTTGCTGACCTCAACCAACTCGCGGATCCGCCCAAAACAACACAATCCCCCGTGATCGATGGCGCAGGTGTCGAGCAGCTGCGCTGGCAAAACGTCTCCAAGGTGGAGGTGGAACTGGTGGCCATTCACGGCGGTGGCCACGGCCTGCCTCAGCCGCATTACCGCCGGGCGCGACTGCTTGGCCCCTCACCGATGGCACCTGACGGGCCAGCCATGATCTGGGCGTTCTTCGAAAGGCAGAAGCCATGAGTGTTCTGCAAGTCAGTCCCGAAAGCTCCGCGCTGGTGCACATAGCGGCGGCAGTGGTGTTGTACCTGCATATCAGTGCAGGCAGCGTTGGCTTGTTGTCTGGCGCTGCCGCTCTCGTTTTGCGCAAGGGGTCCCGGCTGCACCGGTTATCGGGTCAAGTATTTGTCGGGGCGATGCTAATCATGTCCGCGATTGGCGCCTGCGTGGCACCTTTTTTGCCGGTGCCCGAACGAGCCAGCGTGGTTGCCGGCGCGCTGACGTTTTATCTGGTGTTGACAGCGTGGACCGCCGTCAGACGCAAAGCCGGTCGCAGCGGCGCATTCGACGTAGGTGTACTTTTGGCCTCGCTCTGCATTACGGCCGCTGGGGTGACGTTTATCTGGATGGCATCGCAAAGCCCCACCGGCACACTGGACGGCCAACCCCGGGAGGCGTTTTACCTGTTCGTGATCATCGGCACGATTGCAGTGGTCGGGGATATCCGGCTCATCTTTGGTCGTGGTGTGGCGGGCGCCGTACGCATAGCCAGACATCTGTGGCGGATGTGTGCTGCGCTGTTTATCGCGACCGCGTCTCTGTTTCAGGGTCAGCAACAGGTGTTTGCGCAATCACTGCGCGGATCGCCGTGGTTGTGGGTACCGCCGTTGGTGGTTTTGGGACTGTTGCTGTTTTGGCTGTGCCGTGTCTACTTCAGCGCCAGTTATCGCCAGCGCCAGGTTCTTCCTACTTCGTAGGGCCGAAGCAATAGAGTTCGGCTGAATGTATGTCACTTTGACGCAGTGGTGAGTGGGGCGCGCAAAAAATCGCGGATCGCAAACAGCGTTTCGTCCGGCGTCTCGGTCATCTGGTGGTGGCCGACGGGCAGGCTGATCACCTGCACGGTCTTGTTTGCGGCACGGGCCTTGGCAATCAGCGGTTGTGCTGCTTTGGCCGCCGTCATCTGGTCTTGCGCACCCAGCACAAACAGCACCGGGCAGGTGAGGGCTTCCATTGCTGCTTCGCCGTTTGCGTAGCGGTCACAGGCGGTGAAGCCCCGATGGAAAACATTGACTTTGGTGTTGCTGGCCAGCACGCGCCGCCCCAGCGCCATGCTGGCACCAAACACCCAGGTGCCCGGTCCTAACGCCGATGGCGGCGCGGCCAGCGTGCTGCGTGAGAACACGTTGATCATGTTCAGCGCCTTCAGTGGCTCGTTCAACGAGGTTTCGATCAGCACGGGCGACACCTTCATCGGGAAGGCCGTGCCCACCAGCACCAGGTGGGTGATGCGTTCCTTGAGCCGTGATGCCGCTTCCAGCGCAATCAGCGAACCCCAGCTATGGCCCACCAGCGCAGCCTTGGCCACGCCGGCCGCATCCAGCAGGGCGGCAATAAAGTCAGCGGCTTCCTCCACGCTGGATGGCGCTTCGCCCGCGCTGCGGCAGTGGCCGGGCAGGTCTACCGCCAGCACGTTGTAGCCGTGGTTGGCCAGGTAGCGGCTTTGCAGAATCCACACGCTATGGTCGTTGAGCACGCCGTGGATAAATACGACGGTGGGCTTGGCAGCATCCAGCGCCTTGCCGCCGGTGTAGCAATAGGTTTGGGCGTTGTTGACGGTGAAGTTCATGCTGCTTTCTCCGCCGCCTTCAAGGCCCGTTTCAGGTCATCAATCAAATCGTCCGCGTCTTCCAGGCCTATGGACAGGCGAATCGTGCCCTGCGTGATGCCCGCGCCAGCCAGCGCTTCGTCCGTCATGCGGAAGTGGGTAGTGCTGGCCGGGTGTATCACCAGGCTGCGGCAGTCGCCCACATTGGCCAAGTGGCTGAACACCTTCAGCGTTTCGATGAATTTCTTGCCCTGCTCGCGGTTGCCCTTTAGGTCAAAGCTGAACACCGAACCCGCTCCGCGTGGCAATAGTTTTTGCGCCAGTGCGTGGCTGGGGTGGCTCTCCAACATCGGGTGGCCGACGCGGCCCACAAAGGCCTGGCTGGCCAGGAACTGCACCACCTTTTCGGTGTTGCGCATATGGCGCTCCATGCGCAGGCCCAGCGTCTCTACGCCCTGCAGGATCAACCACGCTGTGTGCGGGCTCATGCAGGCGCCAAAGTCGCGCAGGCCCTCGCGCCGGGCCCGCAGCAGGAAGGCGCCCACGGTACTTTCCTCGCTGAAGTTCATGTTGTGAAAGCCTTCATACGGCGCAGCCAGCTCTTCGAAGTGGCCGTTGGCGGCGTAGGCCTTGGCCCAATCGAAACTGCCGCCATCAACGACGATGCCGCCGACCACGGTTCCGTGACCGCTCAAGAACTTGGTGGCCGAGTGGTAGACCAGATCGGCGCCCAGCTCCAGGGGTTTCATCAGCCAGGGCGAGGTGAGGGTGGAGTCCACCAGCAGCGGCACACCGGCCTCATCCGCGATGGCACTGACGGTGGGAATGTCCAGCACGTCGAGCCCCGGGTTGCCCACGGTTTCGCCAAACAGCAGTTTGGTGTTGGGGCGGATGGCGGCCTTCCAGCCGTCCATATCGCCGGGTTTGACAAAGGTGGTGTCGATGCCAAAGCGGCGCATCGTGTAGTGCAGCAGATTTTGCGAGCCGCCATACAGCGCCGTACTGGCCACGATGTGTGATCCCGCGCCCATCAGCGTTGCAATGCTCAGGTGCAAGGCCGCCTGGCCGCTGGCCGTGGTGATGGCGCCTATGCCGCCTTCGAGTGCCGCCACACGCTGCTCCAGTACCGCGTTGGTCGGGTTGCTGATACGGCTGTAGACGTGTCCCGCACGTTCCAGGTTGAACAGCGATTGCGCGTGCTCGCTGGACTCGAACACGAAGGACGTCGTCAGGTGAATCGGCGTGGCGCGAGCACCCGTGGTCGGGTCGGGGGATGCGCCTGCGTGCAGGGCCAAGGTGTCGAAACCGGGATCAGCGTAGCCGGGCATAGTGTGCCTCCTGTAGAGCCGCCTCAAAGGAGGCATGCGCCCCCTCGGGGCGCAGCGAACGCATGTGAGCGTGGGGGTTCATGTTTCTCCGTGTAGCGTGTTTGTCTTGTGATGCACTGATTGTGGGCTATATTTGGGTGAGATCCTTCATCCATGCGCCACGGGAAAACACCATGAAAGTCAGCGATATTCTGCGCGTCAAAGGCGGCACGCTTTACACCACCACCCCGGAAGACACGCTGGCCGACGCGGCTCAGTTGATGGCCGAAAAGGACATTGGCTCACTGGTTGTCATTTCCCACGGGCTGGTCGTTGGCATGCTCACCTTCCGCGAGGTGATCCAGGCCACCGTCAAAAACGGCGGCGCCTTTGGCACCACCACCGTCTACCGCGCCATGGATTCGGGCCCGCTGATCTGCACCATGGAAACCGAGTTGGACGAGGTGCGCCGCATGATGCTGGAGCGCCACGCCCGCTACATGCCGGTCATCAATAACCGTATGCTGATGGGCGTGATCAGTTTCTACGACGTGGCCAAGGCCGTGGTAGACAGCCAGAATTTTGAAAACAAGATGCTCAAGGCCTATATCCGGGATTGGCCTGAGGGTGAAAGCGGCGCCGCACCAGTTTGAGGGTTTCGGTGATGCTAGTGCGACTTAGAGTTTTGCCGGAGATTTATCTATGCAATTGAACGTTGGTAGTGCAACTCTTGTATTCCGTATGGAAGAAGAGCTGGATAAAAATGTATGCGAGGGAACATTGAGTTCCTGGGCGGGCTTTCGCTGCGAAAACAGTCGTGAAGAACTGCAGGGAGAAACAGTTCTTTTCGTCCTAGAGCCTGAAAGCTACGAGTCTCATCCCGATCTAGCCCCTGCAGAAAATTATGAACGCGCTCTGGAGTGGCTCTTGGCAAATGAGGCGGATGTCCAAAAAACCGCGCTTCAGGGAATCCTAGGCTTCATCGATGTGATGCTGAATGAATACGGCATCAAAGACCAAGAGCTCAGTTCTGTTAAGTCGCTGGCGCAGCTCAAATCCATGGTCGATCTGTCGTTTGTTCGTGTCTACCCCCACGCAAAAGATGGCAAGCCCTATCTGGGTTTCGAGTTTGAGTGCAATTGGGATCCTGAGCATGGTTGCGGTGTCTTGTTGCACGGATCCACAGTACTGGCTGCTGGAGGCGCTGACTCGGCATCAGGCGACACCATTGAAGATCACGGTGGATTGGTACAACAAGGCCATTGAGAGCACCGCCGCTCAGGGATAATCCCGATATATGAGCGGAAACACCTTCGGAACCCTATTCGCAGTCACCAACTTTGGTGAATCCCACGGCCCAGCCATTGGCTGCGTGATTGACGGCTGTCCGCCGGGCATGGCGCTCAGCGAGGCCGACATCCAGGGTGACCTGGATCGCCGCCGCCCGGGCACCAGCCGCCATGTCACCCAGCGCAACGAGCCCGACGCGGTGCAGATCCTTAGCGGCGTCTACGAGGGCAAGACCACCGGCACGCCGATTGCGCTGTTGATACAGAACACCGACCAGCGCAGCAAGGATTACGGCAACATCCTGGAAACCTTCCGCCCCGGCCACGCCGATTACAGCTACTTCCAGAAATACGGCATCCGCGACCCACGCGGTGGTGGCCGCTCCAGCGCTCGCCTGACCGCGCCCATGGTGGCGGCTGGTGCCGTGGCCAAAAAGTGGTTGTTCGAGAAATACGGCACTGTCTTTCGCGGCTGCATGACACAGATTGGCGATGCAGTCATCCCGTTTGAGTCCTGGGACCATGTGCCCAACAATCCCTTCTTCGCACCGGTCGCTGATGTGCAGTCGTTGGAGGACTACATGGATGCGCTGCGCAAGGCGGGCGACTCTTGCGGCGCGCGCATCCGCGTAACGGCATCGCGCGTGCCGGTAGGCCTGGGCGAGCCGCTGTTTGACAAGATGGATTCGGACATCGCCTATGCCATGATGGGCATCAACGCCGTCAAGGGTGTGGAGATTGGCGCTGGTTTTGCCAGTGTGGCGCAACGCGGCACCACGCATGGCGATTCGCTGACACCCAATGGCTTCGCGACGAACAATGCTGGCGGTGTGCTGGGTGGTATCAGCACGGGGCAGGACCTGGAGGTCAGCATTGCGATCAAACCCACCAGCTCCATCATCACGCCGCGCGACTCCATCGATGTGGCTGGCAACGCGACCCAGGTCATTACCAAGGGCCGCCATGACCCCTGTGTGGGTATACGTGCCACACCGATTGCCGAGGCCATGCTGGCCCTGGTGGTCATGGAGCATGCCTTGCGCAATCGCGCGCAGTGTGGCGATGTAGTGCCGGCCCTGACACCCATACCGGCACAGGCCTAGAGCAAATGGCTTTTAGCAAAATATGCCTCTAGCCCCCGTGTAATAAGCCTGATTAGCTATTAAATTCATAGTATTTGCGATTTGCCCACTGAAAGCGCCCAGCCCATGAAAACCGTGTTTGTCCTGAATGGCCCGAATCTGAACCTGCTGGGCACACGTGAGCCACAGGTGTACGGCTCCCAAACGCTGGCCGATGTGCAGGCCCTGTGTGAACATGCGTGTGCGGCAAACGGTTTTGTGCTGGATTTTCGCCAGTCCAATTCTGAAGGTACGTTGGTCGATTGGCTGCACGAGGCTGGTCGTCTGCAGGCGGCGGGTACGTTGGGCGGTGTAGTGTTGAACGCCGGGGCTTATACCCACACCAGTGTGGCCCTGTTTGACGCCATCAAGGGTACCGGCATCACGCTGATTGAGCTGCACATCAGCAATGTGCACGCGCGTGAGGCGTTCCGCCACCACTCCTACATCTCGCCTGCGGCCAAGGCCGTGATGGCAGGTTTTGGTGTGAACGGCTACGCATTGGCTATCGCCGGCTTGGCAGGCATGTAGTAGTTGTTTGCTTCCTGCCGGCAAAAGTTGCCGTGGCAGGTACTTTTTACGGTGCGGTGTCATACACACTGCAAATCCGTTTGGGACGCCGACAACGTAAAAAGGCAAGCCTGTTGCCACGCTTGCCCCCATTCGGCCATAAATTTTTAGCGAAACACTAGCGCATCAGCGCTTGCCACCTCCTTGGCGGGAATCGCTTGGATTGCCGCCGCTACCGCCTTGTCCACTGCGGCTCTTTTTGCCAGCTTCACTGGCTTCCTCGGAGGTGAATTCGTGGGCGTTTCCGCTTAGATGCGCAGCCCGGCCCCCTGCGCTGGCGATTTCGCGTTGGCGTTGGGGATCCATCGATGCAAAACCCTGGTTACCTTTGCCCTGGTTACCAGAACCGCTGCCGTTGCTGTTTGAATTTGCCATTGAACTCTCCTATGAAATTGATGTTGGCTCATTGAGCCGCTCGGTGACCCAATGGATCTATCAGGTCGCACTATGGATGTGGCAAGGGGCGTGCCTGCATGCGGTTGCGTGCAACGCTGCCATTGGCACGGTCTGTGCGGTTGAGTTGTTATCTATACACACCACACCGATCGGTCACCATGACGCAAGCCTCGTTGAATCTTCAGACACTACACAGCCAGAACATGAGTCCTCGCCTGCAGCAAGCGGTGCGTCTGCTGCAGCTTTCCTCCATGGACTACGAACTGGAGCTGCGGACGATGGCGACTAAAAATCCATTTCTGGAGATCGAGGAACAGAACTCTGCCCCACACCCAGTGGCCAGTGATGCGGCTGTAATCGTACCGACCCCAGAACCGCCGTTGCCCGATACGGCAATGCCATCAACCCAAGCCGGTTCAAGCGACGCGCACACTGCCGCATTGGAGTCCACAGCTGCTGATATTGAGCTACGGCCACTCTTGCGCAGCCAGGCCAATGTGCTTCCACTGTCAGCGCGTGACCACGTGCTGGTGTGCACCATCATTGAGTCCTTGGACGACGACGGCTACCTGCGCGAGGAGCTCGAAGACCTTGCGGTCCTGGCCGATCTGGAGCCGGCTGCGGATGCTTGCGAGATGAAAACTGCACTCAAGCTTGTGCAATCGTTTGAACCGCTGGGCGTGGGTGCCCGCTCGGTATCAGAGTGTTTGCTGTTGCAGATCCAGAACGTGGACAGCTCCCTGGCAGATCTCATGCGCTACATCGCCACAGACTACCTGGAACTGCTTGCACGGCGCGATATGCGCGGACTGGCACAACAGCTCCAGTGCACAGTGGAAGAAGTAGCGGCCGCCTGTGATGCGCTGCGCAGGCTGGACCCGCGGCCCGGGTGGTGTTACGGCAAGAGCGAGGTACATTTTTTGAGACCCGACGTGGTGGCCAGCAAGGTCAATGGTGCGTGGACCGTGCAGTTGAACCCGGCCGTTGTGCCGGCGATCAAACTCAACCAGACCTATGCCGATATGTACCAACAGCACCGCGAGAATAAAAAGCACGCAGCTTTGGGCGCTGAACTGCAAGAGGCACGCTGGGCGGTGCGCAATGTCTCGCTGCGCTTCTCTACCATCTTGTCCATGGCGCAAGCCATCGCCCAGCGCCAGGCCCTTTACCTGGAGCATGGGCCGCTGGGGATGAAACCCCTGGCGCTGAGCGATATTGCACAGGCAATTGGTGTCCACGAGTCAACGGTGTGCCGTGTCAGCCACAACAAATACATGTCTGTTGACGGGCGACTGATTGAACTCAAGCAGTTCTTCTCGCGGTCCATGCCCATGGCAGACAACAAGGTCTACTCGTCCACGCAGATTCGTGCGCTGGTGCAGGAAATGGTCGCTGAAGAGAACCCGCACGATCCACTATCAGACGTGGAGATCGCCAAGCGGCTGGCACGCCAGGGGTTAACTGTTGCACGGCGTACCGTGACCAAGTACCGCCAGCTGCTTGGCATTCCCCCTATCGAACAACGGCGCCAGACTACGCAAATAGCGGCCGTCAGGTAAAGGCGTTGACTTGCGAACAATCGTCCCTGGGGGTAGGGGCGGGCAGGCTGGGCAAGGCGTTCGAATAGTCCTTGAGCCGGTTGTAGAGTGTTTTCAAACTGACACCTAGAACCACTGCGGTGCGCTCCTTGTGGCGGCCCAGATGTTCCAATGTGGCAAGGGTTGCGACGCGTTCAATTTCAGCCAAGGGTGTGCCGATTTCGAATGTGATGGTGGGTGCCCCCGCGTTGTCGGACACCGGCGTGTGGGTGGTTGGCAAACAGGGGTCGGCGATGGTGTTGTTATCACCCGCCATCACGTACGCACGGTGCACGATGTTGCGCAGCTCACGCGCGTTGCCGGGCCAGTGGTACAGCGACAGACTGGCGAGTGCGGCATGTGAAAAGTGTTTGGTCTGGGATTCGCGTTGTGCAATGTCATCCAGAAAGTGGTTCGCAATGAGGGGAATATCCTGCGGCCGCTCACGCAGTGCTGGCATGTGTATGGGAAAGACGTTCAGGCGATACAGCAGGTCTTCGCGCAAGTGGCCGTCGGCCACAGCCTGCAATGGGTCTCTGTTGGTCGCGGCGGCGATACGAACATCCGTCTTTTGCGCTTGTACCGAACCCACCCGTGTGAAGGTGCCGGTTTCCAGAACCCGCAACAATTTCACTTGCAGGTTCAGCGGCATTTCGGTGATCTCGTCGAGGAACAGCGTTCCGCCGCTGGCGCGCTCAAAAAATCCCTGGTGCTGCTTATCGGCCCCGGTAAAGCTGCCCTTCTCATGGCCGAACATTTCGCTCTCAATCAGTTGGGGCGATATCGCACCGCAGTTGACTGCCAGGAATGGACCGGAGCGCCTGCGGCTCAGGTCGTGCACCATACGCGTCACCACTTCCTTGCCGCTGCCACTTTCACCGGTCACAAATACCGTGACGGATGTGCCCGCCACGCGCAGGATTTGTTCGTGTACGCGCAACATTTGCTCGGATCGGCCCCACAACGCGCCAAAGTGGCCGTCCCTGTCCAGGGTCTCTTGGAGGCGCACTGTGTCGACCTCAGGCGCAGGCCGCTTGAACTCCGACAACACACCGCGGAAGTGTTTGACATTGATGGGCTTGTTGACGTGGTAAGCGTCGTCTTCGTGTAGGTCCTGTTTAACCCCGTGCAGGGATGGGCACGTACCGGTAAGTACAACTTTGGTATTGGGCATGGCGCGGATCTCGGCCAGCAGATCCTGGCCATTGCCGTCGGGCAAGGAAGGGTCCAGAAACACAATGTCCGGTGACTGCAGCGCCATGTGCCGCCGCGCTGCGCGCTGCGAGCCTGCAGTTGCTACCGAAAACCCCTCGGCGGCGGTCAGGTTCGCCATTTCCTCTGCAGAATGTTGCTGGTCGTCAATGATTAATGCATGTGGCACGTGCGGACCTCCTTTCGATCTAGTGGGTATATAGATCCATTATCAGAGGCGCGAACGCTAGAGCATGTCAGACTTGAACGCATTCTCCAGTAGGCGCTCGCCTACAAATCGGGTGGCTGGGCCCCGTGTTTAGCACTCCACAATATTCACCGCCAGCCCGCCGCGCGCCGTTTCCTTGTATTTGGTCTTCATGTCCGCGCCGGTCTCGCGCATGGTCTTGATGACCTTGTCCAGGCTTACAAAATGCGAACCGTCACCCCGTAGCGCCATACGTGCCGCGTTGATCGCCTTCACGGAGGCAATGGCGTTGCGCTCGATGCATGGGATTTGCACCAGACCTCCTACCGGGTCACAGGTCAGGCCCAGGTGGTGCTCCATGCCGATCTCGGCGGCGTTTTCCACCTGCTCGGGTGTGCCACCCATCACCGCGCACAGGGCTGCAGCGGCCATCGAACAGGCCACGCCGACTTCGCCTTGGCAGCCAACCTCGGCACCTGAAATGGAAGCGTTTTCCTTGTACAGGATGCCCATGGCTGCAGCGGTCAGCAAAAAGTCGATAACACCTGCGTCGTTGGCACCGGGCACAAAACGTGTGTAGTAATGCAGCACGGCGGGGATGATGCCGGCCGCCCCATTGGTGGGGGCCGTCACCACGCGGCCACCGGCAGCGTTTTCCTCGTTGACGGCCAGTGCGTACAGGTTGACCCAGTCCAACACCTGCAGCGGGTCGCGCAGTGCGGCCTCGGGGTTTTCGCTCAGCGCACGGAACAGCGGTGCGGCGCGCCGCTTGACCTTGAAGCCGCCGGGTAACACACCATCGGTGCGGCAGCCGCGCTTCACGCAGTCCTGCATGACCTGCCAGATGCGCAGCAGGCCCGAATTGATCTCGGCATCGCTGCGCCAATGCTGTTCGTTCTTGCGCATGATCTGCGCGATGCTCAAGCCGTGTTGCTGCGCCAGCACCAGCAACGAATCACCGCTGGTGAAGGGCAGGGGCAGTACGGTGGCATCGGGTGCAATCACCTTTTGGCGTGAACCATCCGCAGCCACTTCGTCGCTGACGATAAAACCACCGCCCACCGAGTAGTAAATGCGGTTGGCCAGCTCGTTGCCCGCCGCGTCCAGCGCTACAAATCGCATGCCGTTGGCATGGAAGGGTAGCGGTGCGCGCATGAAGAGCAAATCATCTTTCTCATTGAAGGTGATGCTGTGCACACCACACAGGCTCAGGCGTTTGTTGCTCCGAATCTCGGCCAACAGGTCTGGAATGTGGTCCACATCCACGGTGTCGGGTTCGTGGCCGCTCAGGCCCAGTAACACGGCTACGTCACTGGCGTGGCCCTTGCCGGTGGCGCCCAGCGAGCCATGCAGCCAGCAGCGTACGGTGACGGTTTGCGCCAGCAGATCCGCGTGCTGCAGCCGCACCACAAACTGCCGCGCCGCGCGCATGGGCCCCACGGTATGGGAGCTGCTGGGCCCCATGCCGATCTTGAACAGGTCAAATACGGATACTGCCATCGCGTTCTCCTAATAGAGGTAGTGTGTATGAATTGGCCTTGGCTGCAAAGTGCGCCTGTACATGCCCCACCAATTGGTGCGCAGTGATGGCCGATAAGGTCCAGCCCAGGTGACCGTGGCCGGTGTTGTAGAACACATTGGCCTGGCGGCCCGGCCCTACGCGTGGCAGCATATTGGGCATCATGGGACGCAGTCCGGCCCAGGGTTCTACGCGGCGCGTGTTGATACCCGGGAAGCACTGGTTGACCCAGTCCACCAGCGGACGGATGCGTTCGGCGCGGATGTCGCGGTTGATGCCGTTGAACTCGGCAGTGCCGGCCACGCGGAAGCGGTCTGCACCTAAACGGCTGGTGACCAGTTTGGTCTCGTCGTCCAGCAGGCTGACCGTGGGTGCGGCTTGCTGGCTGGCGCTGTCATTCAGGTCCACGGTGATGGAGTAACCCTTGACCGGGTAGATGTTGAGTCGGTCGCCCAGTTGTGCGGCCAGCGTACGGCCCTGCACACCGGCGCAGACCACAACGGCATCACAAACCAGGGTCTCGTCGCCGTGGGCGCTGTGCATGTGGACCAGAGCCGTCTTGCCGTTGGACGAGGTGCGCTCCACCGATGTGCCATACAACGTGCGCACACCCAAACGCGCGCAGGCCAGGGCCAGGCCGTGGGTGTATTTGTGGATGTCGCCGGTCGAATCACTCTCGGTGAAGTAGCCACCGTAGTAGTTGCCTTGCAGCGTGGGCTCAATAGCGCGCATTTCATCGGGCGTGACCGCGCGGCGCTCCAGGCCGCCAGCGGCCAGCAGCTTGGACACTTCACCCGCATGCTCAAAGCCCGCCTTGTTGCGGTAGATGTGCAGGATGCCCTTGCGCTCGTGGTTGAAGTCAATCCCCTCAGCCTCGGCCCAACTGAACAGGTGCTGGCGCGCGGCAATGGCTAGGCGCGTGGTGGCAATGGTGTTGTCGCGGTACTTAGGGATAGCGGCAACAAACTCTGCCATCCAGCTGATCTTGTGCCAGGTGGGCGTGGGGTTCATCAAGAGGGGTGCGTCTTTGGTGAACATCCACTTCAGACCCTTGACGATGGTGCTGGGGTGGGTCCAGACCTCGGCGTTCGACGCCGATAGTTGGCCGCCGTTGGCGTAAGACGTTTCCATTCCCGCATAGCGGTTTTTCTCAATAAGAGTTACGCGGAATCCGGCTTTGGCCAGGGTGTAGGCGCTGGTGACGCCGGTGATGCCGCCGCCGATGATGGCAATGTGACGTTGCTGTTGCTGCGGGTGGTTTTGCATGGTTGGCACTCTTCTTTCAGGAGTCGTCGGAAACAAAGTAGTCGCCTGCCGCACACCATGTGTGGCCGACGACCCCCTCTGTTTGCGACCTGAGAGATTCGCGCACGGCCTTGTGGGCTGCGCGCTTGCTCCTGCGGTGTGCCGGGTGACTGTTTCCGGCAGCTCTTCAGAGTGCTGATGACCGCAGCGGTCCTTTTTGCCTGAGAGTTTCCGGGGTGGTTGCTCCTTCGGCGTTGGCACTTTTTTAGAAAAGTGCCAAGCTCTCCCGCTGCGGTGCCAGATCAAGTCTGGCAAGGACGGCTGCATGCAATGCGGTGCCGTCCTTTATTTCTTATGCCTTGTCGTACTCGGTGAGGGGAACGCAACTGCAGAACAGGTTGCGGTCGCCATAAACGTTATCTACCCGGCCGACTGGCGGCCAGTACTTCACAGACTTCAGCGTTGCCAGCGGGAATGCACCCACTTCGCGGCTGTAGGGGCGATCCCACTCAGCGCCCAGCAGGCTAGCCGCAGTGTGCGGCGCGTGTTTCAGCGGGTTGTTATCCTGCGGCCACTCACCTTTTTCGACCTTGGTGATCTCACCACGGATGGCGATCATGGCATTCACAAAGCGGTCGATCTCTGCCAGGGTTTCACTCTCGGTGGGTTCCACCATCAGCGTGTTGGGCACGGGGAAGGAGAGGGTGGGCGCGTGGAAGCCGTAGTCCATCAAGCGTTTGGCCACGTCCTCGGCCATGACGCCGCTGGTGTCTTTCAGGTTGCGCAGGTCCAGGATGCACTCGTGCGCCACATGGCCGTTGGCCGATGCGTACAACGTGGGGTAGTGGTCCTTCAAGCGGGTGCTGATGTAGTTGGCCGCCAGAATGGCCGCTTCGGTCGCATGTTGCAGACCTGCGGCGCCCATCATGCGGCAGTACATCCAGCTGATCGGCAATACGGCCGCATTGCCCAAGGGGGCCGCGCTGACCGCGCCCGTACCGGGGACGCCGCCAGTGGCATGGCCAGGCAGGAAAGGCACGAGGTCTTCCACCACGCAGACAGGTCCAACACCGGGGCCGCCACCGCCGTGGGGGATGCAGAAAGTCTTGTGCAGGTTCAAGTGGCTGACGTCGCCGCCAAACTCGCCGGGAGCGGCCACACCGACCAGCGCGTTCATATTGGCACCGTCCACATAAACACGACCACCGTGCTGGTGCACCAGCGCGCACAGCTCTTTCACCGATGTCTCAAACACGCCATGGGTGCTGGGGTAGGTGATCATCACGCAGGCCAGGTTGGCGCTGTGCTGTTCACACTTGGCGCGCAAGTCGGCCAGGTCCACATTGCCCATGTCGTCGCACTTCGTGACAACAACCGTCATGCCCACCATTTGTGCGCTGGCCGGGTTGGTGCCGTGGGCGCTGCTGGGGATCAGGCAGATATTGCGGTGTGCCTGGCCCTTGCTCGCGTGGAAAGCCTGGATGGCCAGCAGACCGGCATATTCGCCCTGGCTGCCGGCATTGGGTTGCAGGCTGATGCCGGCGTAGCCGGTAGCGGCGCATAACCAGGCACGTAGTTGCGCGTCCAGCTCGGTGTAACCCTGGCGTTGGTCGGCGGGGCAGAAGGGGTGGATGTTCGCAAACTCTGGCCAGGTGATGGGAATCATCTCGCTGGTGGCGTTGAGCTTCATGGTGCAAGAGCCCAGCGGGATCATGCTGCGGTCCAACGCCAGATCCTTGTCGCTCAGCATGCGGATGTAGCGCAGCATGCCGGTCTCGGAATGGTGGGTGTTGAAGACCGGATGGGTCATGAATTTGCTGGTGCGGCGCAGCGTAGCGGGGATCAGGGACTCTGCAGACGCCTCTAGCGCTTCCACCGTTGGCAATGTCTGGCCTGGCTTGGCGAAGAGGGACCAGATTAGCGCAATGTCTGCGCGCGTGGTGGTCTCATCCAAGGAGATGCACAGGTAGTGCTCAAAGTAAATCCGCAGGTTAGCCCCCGCGGATACTGCGCGAGCAGCTATTGAATTGGTAGCGCCATCGGTCTTCAGCGTGACCGTGTCAAAAGTCGCTTGCGCGCGCACCGGTGCACCCAACTGTTCCAAACCCTTGGCCAATATCGCAGTGAACTTGGCCACGCGCTGCGCAATGCGGGTCAGGCCTTCGGGCCCGTGGTACACGGCGTACATGCTGGCCACCACGGCCGGCAACACCTGCGCAGTGCAGATGTTGGACGTGGCCTTTTCGCGGCGGATGTGTTGTTCGCGCGTTTGCAGCGCCAGGCGGTAGGTCGGGTTGCCGTGCACATCGACGCTAACGCCGACCAGGCGACCAGGCAGGGAACGTTTGTATTCGTCGCGGCAAGCCATGTAGGCGGCGTGCGGGCCACCGTTGCACAGCGGCATGCCAAAGCGCTGTGTGGTGCCGACCACGATGTCGGCATCCCATTCGCCGGGAGGGGTCAGCAGCGTCAGTGCCAGCAGATCGGCGGCAACGATGAAGGCGGCGTGCTTGCCGTGCACCAACGTCACGTCTGCGCGCAGATCGTCAATGCGGCCACTGGTCGCGGGGTACTGTGCCATCACCGCAAAGTAGTCGCCCGCCAGCGCGGCTTCCCACTCGGGGGCCGAATTGGCCAACTGCACGGTGATGCCCAGTGGTGCGGCGCGGGTCTGGATGACCTCGATGGTCTGGGGGTGGCAGTCACCCGCTACGACAAACACATTGCTCTTGCTCTTGACGCTGCGTTTGGCCAACGTCATGGCCTCGGCCGCCGCTGTGGCCTCGTCCAGCATGGACGCGTTGGCAATTGGCATGCCGGTCAGGTCGCAGACCATGGTCTGGAAGTTGACGAGCGCTTCCATGCGGCCCTGCGAAATTTCGGCCTGGTAGGGCGTGTAGGCGGTGTACCAGGCGGGGTTTTCCAGGATGTTGCGCAGAATGACGCCCGGCGTGTGTGTGCCGTAGTAACCCTGGCCGATAAAGCTCTTGAGCACCTTGTTCTTGTCCGCCAAAACCTTGATCTCGGCCAGCGCTGCGGCCTCAGTAATCGCATCGGGGATGGCCATAGCCGTGCTACGTGCAATGGAGCGCGGCACGATGCTGGCTATCAGCTCACGGCGCGAGCTTTCGCCAATGGTTTTGAGCATCAGCGCTTCATCGGCAGCGTCGATGCCGATGTGGCGAGCGACGAATTCGCTGGCGTTTTCGAGGTCTTTGAGGGTGGGGGTCGAGGACATGGGCTTGGGCGTACAGGCTTGTTGGTTAGGGGGTGAGAGGGCAATTTCCCGCCGGGCCGCCCCAAGGGAAATTAACCCCCTCGGGGGGCAGCGACCCGCGCAGTGGCGGAGCGTGGGGGCTATGCGCTCGCTGCGAACGATGTGTAGCTGGTCTCGTCCATCAGCGCGTCCAGTTCAGCAGGCGCAGACAGCTTGACCTTGAAGAACCAGCCCGCACCCATGGGGTCGGTGTTGGCCAGCGCAGGGTCGGCGCGCAGGGCTTCGTTCACTTCGGTGATCTCGCCGGTCACCGGCATGTAGACATCGGCCGCGGCCTTGACGGATTCAACGACACCGGCAATATCTTTGGCGGCGAAGGTCTTGCCCACTTCGGGCAGGTCCACAAACACCACGTCGCCCAGCGCGTCCTGCGCATGGTGGGTGATGCCGACGGTGGCGACGCCGCCTTCAATGTTCAGCCATTCGTGGTCGGGGGTGTACTTGATGGACATGGAGGACTCCTGAGAAAAATGTGAGAGAGAAATACGAAAAAGGAAAAAAGAACCAAAATTCCAAGCTGCCGGTGGAGACTGTAGCTGCCCGGCAAGCCCTGTTTAGCCCCGGAAGTAGTTGGTTGGCACAAAAGGCATGGCACTGACAACCATGGGCACCGGCTTGCCACGCACAATCGCCACCACTTGGGTTCCCAGTGCGCTGAATGCCACATCTAAGTAGCCCATGGCCACGGGTTTGTCGATGGTGGGGCCGAGCAGGCCGCTGGTGACTTCACCGATGCGCTTGCCGTTGCCATCCTGCAGCTCGGTGTGGTCGCGCACGGGTACGCGCTCCTGGGCGATAAGCCCTAAGCGCTTCCTTGTGCCATTTTGGCCGCTAGCCCCCGCAGATGCTGATAGTGCTGCTAGTATTTTGGGAGCACCCGGGAAACCACCCTCGCGGGCGCCACCCGTGCGGCGCACCTTTTGCATGGCCCAGTTCAGGTTGGCTTCCACCGGGTGGGTGGTCTCATCGATGTCGTTGCCGTACAGGCACAGGCCGGCTTCCAAGCGCAGGGAGTTGCGCGCGCCAAGGCCAATCGGTTTGACTTCGGGCTGGGCCAGCAGGGCGCGGGCCAGGGCGTCGGCCTGATCCTTGTGTACCGAGATTTCGAAGCCGTCCTCGCCGGTGTATCCGCTGCGGGTCAGGAAGACCTCGATCTTTTGGGTGCCCGTATCAACAGTGAAGTTGCCACCGGTCATGAACACCAGTTTTTCCACGCCAGGCGCTAGGCGGGAGAGGGCCGTGACAGCCTGCGGGCCTTGCAACGCCAGCAGCGCATGGTCGGGCATGGTGATGACTTCGCAGCGGTGGCCAATGCGGTACTGGATGTGAGCAATGTCGTTTGCCTTGCACGCGCCATTCACAATGACGAAGAGTTCGTTGTTCCCCTTGTTGAAGAACATCAGGTCGTCAATGATGCCGCCTTCGTCATTCAGCAGCAGGCCGTAGCGCTGCTTGCCGATTGGCAGATCAATGACGTCCACGGGAATCAGCGTCTCGAACGCCGCCGCGGCATCGGGGCCAACCAGGCGCAACTGGCCCATGTGGGACACGTCAAACAGGCCGGCGGCCTTGCGGGTGTGGTGGTGTTCGGCCATCAGGCCAGCGGGGTACTGCACCGGCATCGAGTAACCGGCAAAGGGCACCATGCGGGCACCCAATTCGATGTGCAGGGCGTTGAGCGGAGTAGTCAACAGCGGGGATTCGGTGGGAGCGGACACGGGCGGTCTCCAGACGGCGGGGGGCAATGGACTATCCACGGCATTAACGGTTGAGTCAATGCCATGGGCTGGTTTGCCCCCGCTGTCCGCTTTACCTGAGAGATTCGCCGGGCTTGCTGCACAAAATATCTGTGCGCAAACTGCAGTTTGCTCCTTCGGTGGACGGCATCTGGTGCCGCCTCTCTCCAGTGGGGATCGTCTTGCCCTATCGCTAAGGCGAGCCGTTTGTCAGTCCTTTTGCCTGAGCGTTCAGACCACTGCAATCAGCGGTCCTGCGCCTTCGGCGGTTTTCTGTTGCAGAAAACTCTCTCCTGACGGTCGAATTCTAAACCAGCAATAAGTTACCGTCCGGTTTCTGCCGATTAAACTCGGTCCATCTCACCCCTATGCCGCGCACACTGCTTTTCAAGCTAAACCTCCGCCAATGATTGATCCACTGTCCAAAGCCGCGCTGCAGCAGGAACGCCTGTCCCTGCCCGTGCTGGTGACGGTGGGCCTGGTCCATATTGCGCTGCTGTGGATGATGCTGCAGGCAGCCGCACCCACGCTGCAGGTCACACGTAATGTGGTTTACCAACTGTTGAATCCTATTACCCCACTCAAGGAGCGCCCGCCCACCCCCGCGGTGAAGGTGCCGCGCGAGGTGCGGGACGTCAAAGCGCCAGTGTCCACGACCAATGCCATCCAGGTGGACAAGGTCGCCAAGCGCCCGGTCGAAAAACCACCGCAGAAGATCGCCGAGGTGGTGCCGGTAGTCCAGCCGGTGCAGATTGCATTGGAGCCCGTTCCCGTGCCGCCGCCCACTGTGGTGCCACCACCGCCCGCTCCGGCACCTGAGCCTATTCCGGTCCCCGTGCCGGTTCCCGTGGTGGAGCCCGCACCAGCCCCCACACCGGTGCCTGTGCCAGCTCCGGCGCCTCCACCGGTCCCCGTGCCAACACCTGCGCCTGTTCCCGTTCCGGTACCGACCCCCACGCCTGCGCCTGCCCCAGCTCCCCTACCTGCTCCGGCTCCGGTGCCTACGCCCCCAGCGCCTGTCCCGGCGCCGACGCCCGCACCTGTTCCCGTGCCATCCCCTGCTCCGGCACCTAGTCCCGCACCAGCCCCAACGCCCGCTCCTGCTCCAGCTCCGGCACCCACAGTCGCACCTGCGCGGGCCCTGGCTATCACACCGGTGGAAAAGCCTGCCGCTGCATCAGGTCCGGCCGCAGGCCCTGTGGGCGGGGCACCTGCAAGCGGTGGTCCTACTGCGGCAGGCGGACCCAGTGGCTCCGGCATCATTTATCCGGACTACATGAAGATGCGGCCCCGTCAAAAGAGCTTTGCCGAGCTGGCAAACGAGCAACTTAATCCTGGCGGGCGGCGTGACAAGTTTGCGGACGCTGTAGACGCCGCGGAGAAGCCGGATTGTCTAGCCGCCAACCAGGCTGGTGGTTTGTTGGCTGCTCCGCTGATTGCTTACAAGTCCGTAACGGGCAAATGCAAATGAATATTTCACAGGAAAACTGGTCATGAACCCCACATCCTCTTTCGCCGTTGCTCCCCGCTCCATGTGGGCTTTCAAGACCCTCATGGGTGCAAGTGCACTGGTCGTGGCGTGCCTTTGCAGCGCACCGGTGTTGGCGCAGGCGCCTGCTGCAACGCCAACCGCCACTGCGCCTGCTCCGGTTGGCAATGCGGTACCCACGGACAACGCGGCGCAGTCCATGTCGACGGCACTGGGCGGTACTGGCGCCAACAGCGCGGCCCCCAACCCCTACGGTCTGCGCGTGGCCTGGAGTCAGGGCGATATCGTGACCCGCACAACCCTGATCCTGCTGGTGCTGATGTCGCTGCTGAGCTGGTATGTGATCGTGTCCAAGCTGTTGGAGCAACGCCGCCAGGCCGCGCAGGCACTAGCTGCCCGTATGGCCTTTGCCAACGCCGACTCCCTGCAAAAGGGGGCTACCGCGCTGGCCAAGGAAAGCCCCTTCCGCTTTCTAGTCGATTCCGCGATGGATGCGCTGCGCAAGTACGAGGCGCTTGCTGGCCAGGTCGAGGTGGGTGCTTGGTTGACCCAGGACATCGTGCGCAATGTGAGCACCCTGCAAATGCGTATGCAGTCCGGCCTTTCCATCCTGGCCACGGTGGGTTCCACCGCGCCGTTTGTGGGGCTGTTTGGCACGGTCTGGGGTATTTACAACGCGTTGGTCACGATTGGCTCCACCGGCCAGGCCTCCATCGACAAGGTAGCCGGCCCAGTGGGCGAGGCGCTGATCATGACCGCCTTGGGCCTGGCCGTGGCCGTGCCCGCCGTACTGGGCTACAACTGGCTGGTGCGGCGCAACCGGGTTGCGCTGCACAGTGTCAAGGGTTTTGGCTCTGACCTACACACGTTGTTTTTGATCGAGATTGAAAAAAGCCGTCGCGTTGCCAGCCGGACAACCGCCTAACCATGGCCATCAGTTTCGATTCCGCAGGCGACGGCCTGAACGGGCCGGACAGCGATGACGAGATGCTGTCCGAGATCAACACCACGCCCCTGGTGGACGTGATGTTGGTCTTGCTGATCATCTTCCTGATCACCATTCCGGTCGTCAACGCGGCGGTGTCCGTCAAGCTGCCGCGTGAAAGCAACCAGCTGCGCCAGCTGTTTCCCGAGACGGTAATCGTATCGGTGGATGCCGCCGGCGCCAGCTACTGGTTCGATGTCAAACTGGCCTCACCCGCTCTACTGCAGCAGCGGTTGGCCAAGATCGCCGCGCAAACGCCACAGCCCGAGGTCCATATACGGGCCGATGCAGGCTCCGACTTTGCGGCCGTGGCCCGGGTGGTGCTGGCCTGCCAGACTGCGGGCATCGCACGCATTGGTTTCTTGACCGAACCGCCGTCTGCACCCTGAGCGACGCGAGCCATGGCTATTGAATTCCACGACGACGAAGCGGGTGAAGACCAAGACCACGCCGAGCCCAGCATGAACACCACACCTCTCATCGACGTGTTGCTGGTGCTTCTGGTGATGTTGATCATCACCATCCCCATCCAGTTGCATTCGGTGAATATGGATTTGCCCGCTGGGCTGCCCCCACCCGATGCGCCAGAGCCTGTGGTGGTGCGACTCGAGGTGTCCAGCAGCAACCAGGTGCAATGGAATGGAGAGCAGGTGGCCGACCGCGCCGCGCTGGACGCGCGCTTCATGCAGGCGGCCCAGCAAGCGGAGCAGCCCGAGATACACGTGCATGCCGATGCCAAAACCAAGTACGAAACGGTAGCCGCCGTGCTGACTGCGGCCCAGCGCCAGGGTTTGCTGAAGATTGGCGTGGTGGGGCTGGGTGCGTACGCCAATCCCTGACTAGGAGCCTAGCCGGGTGCTGGCGACTGCGGTGCCTGCGTTGCGAAATGCAGCACGAGCTTGTCATGCTGCGTCAGGTTCTTGAACGCCAGGCCTACGTAATACGACGCATCGTTGGCGCCCCGGTTGTTGTGGCAGATGGTGGCTGCCAGTTGCAACTGCACTGGCGTGTTGTCAAAGGTCACAGCAATGTTCAGCGTGACCATATCCCCCACAGTGGCGAGTGCCGAACCGGTCTTGATCATGGCACCCTGCAGGCTGATGTCCACCAACGCGGCCTCTTGCAGCCCGTTGTCTGCATTGCCGTTTTTCGGGGGCACATGCACGCTGGACGGCCAGGATGTTTTGGTGCGCATGCTTTGCCGCACCAGCGTGGCATCCACCTGAGCCGGGTAGGCCAAGAGCGCGTAGGCAAAGGGTTTCTGGAAGGTTTGGAGCACCTTGCTCAGGAAAGAAAACTCATACTGGCCGGTAAAACCCCGCACCACACATACGTCGCCTTCGTCCAGCTCGGTCTTCGCGCCATCCGGGCCCAGGGGGCCGACCATGACACCCTTGCCTTCGATGGCGCCGTAAAACTGCGCCTCTTTCTTGCTCGCGCCTTCGGCTAGGCGGCGGGTCTGTAGCGCCATGCCAGTGCGCAAGCCCAACGACTTCAGGGTTACACGGCTAACATTGGGAGTGGCGGCTGCGGCAGAGTCATCTTGGCTCATAGGTGCGCTTTCAAGTGCTTTATCGGGCTTTCGCGGCTGGGCTACTGGCTAAGATAGTACACCGGCAAGGCGTCGGTTTTGGGCGTTGGCCGACTCAAGGAGACCAGAATGAACTACGCGCGCACCCTGAATACCCTGGCCCTGTCGGTATTGTTGGCCGCCTGCGCTGACATCAACGACACCGGTCTGGCAATCCTGGCCACACGGGTGCCAGCCTATGCCATCGTGAATGAACAACTGGTGCAGGGCGAGATGACGCTGTACACCGACCGCACTGGCACCGTGACCCTGCGGGTCGAAGTGGCGAAGCCGGCTGCTGACAACAACCCGTTTGATTTCATGAGCCCCGCCAAACCTCAGGAGCGCTCTATGGAGAGACCCGTTGAGCGCCCAATCCTGAACAGCTGCATGGGCCGCTTCCGTTACACCGCAACCACCTACGGCGTCATTGATTTGCGTTGCAACGAAGGCTCCACCACCGAATTGCGCATGGCGTTGATTGGTGAGTCACGTGGCTACGGCTACGGCCAAACGGCCACTGGCCTGACCAGCCTGACCTTTGGCATGGCACCCACTGAAGCCCGCGCGCACCTGACCACCCCACACGGCAAACAGTTGGTGGAAGCCAATGGCGCGTCCGGCTTGGAAATGCGGTGATCTGGGATGCAATGGCGGCGGGCTGAGCGGTGAGTGCTGAAAACGTCGATTGCGTGGTCATAGGGGCCGGTGTGGTGGGGCTGGCCGTGGCACGCGCCCTGGCCCTGGCCGGACGGGAGGTGTTGGTACTGGAGGCCTGCAACGCCATTGGCACCCAAACCAGCTCGCGCAACAGCGAGGTCATCCACGCCGGCATGTATTACCCGACCGGCTCGCTGAAGGCCCAACTGTGTGTGCGTGGCAAGGCTTTGCTTTACGCCTACTGCGCGGAGCGTGGCATTGGCCACCAACGTTGCGGCAAATTCATCGTTGCCACCGCGCCGGCCCAGTTGCCCCAACTGCAGGCCCTGCAAGACCGCGCTATTGCCAACGGTGTCCATGACCTGGTGTGGCTGGACGCCGCGCAGGCGCAGGCCACCGAGCCCGCACTGCGATGCGTCGCCGCCTTGTTTTCACCGTCTACCGGCATTGTGGACAGCCATGGTCTGATGCTGTCGCTGCTGGGAGATGTGGAGCATCTGGGTGGAGTGCTTGCATTAAATTCGCCTATAGCCCTCGCCGAATATATCGATGGCGCTATTGAATTAGTAGCGGCTGATGGCACCCGGCTAATGGCCAAGACGGTGGTCAACGCCGCCGGGCTGCAGGCCCCGGCCTTGGCCGCTCGTTTTGCAGGGCTGGACCCGTGCCATGTGCCCCACGCCTACTTCGCCAAGGGCAGCTATTTCACGCTGGCCGGGCGCGCGCCGTTCTCCCGGCTGATCTACCCCGTGCCCGAAGCCGCTGGCCTGGGTGTCCACCTGACGCTGGACCTGGGCGGCCAGGCCCGTTTTGGGCCCGACGTGCAGTGGGTGGACAGCCCGGATAACACGGCGGTTGAGGCCGCACGGGGTGACGCCTTTTATGCCGAGGTCCGCAAATATTGGCCAGCCCTGCCCGACGGTGCCCTGGTCCCAGCCTACGCCGGCATACGCCCCAAGATCAGCGGCCCCGGTGAAGTGGCACGGGACTTTTGCATACAAGGCCCCAAGGACCACGGCGTGCCGGGACTGGTCAACCTGTTTGGAATCGAGTCGCCCGGTTTGACCAGTTGCCTGGCGATAGGCGAGCGGGTGGCCGGTTTACTTGCGGAGGGCCTTGATGGCTAATGCAGCATCCCGCACCAGTTGCGGCCCCTGGTAGATCAGACCGGTGTAGATCTGCACCACATCCGCTCCGGCCTTGATCTTGGCCACGGCGTCTGCCGCGCTCATGATGCCGCCCACACCGATGATGGGAAACTTGGCCCCCAGTGCCGCGCGCAGCTGCCCAATCACGCGGTTGCTGGCTTCGAACACCGGGGAACCCGACAAGCCCCCAGTCTCCTCTGCATGGGGCAAGCCTTTGACTGCATCACGCCCCAGGGTTGTATTGGTCGCTACCACACCATCCATGCCGTGGCGCACCAGTGTTGCCGCAATCACACCCACTTGGGCTTCGTCCAGATCGGGCGCGATCTTCACAAAAATCGGAATCCGCTTGCCATGTTTTTCGGCTAGCACCGTGCGGCGCTCGGCAATGGCACCCAGTAGTCCGTCCAACGCTTCGTCACTCTGCAAGGCACGCAGATTCTTGGTGTTGGGGCTAGAGATATTGACCGTCACATAGTCGGCATGCGGATAGACACCATCCAGGCAGATCAGATAGTCGTCTGTCGCGTTTTCAATCGGCGTGGCGGCGTTTTTGCCGATGTTCAGGCCCAACAGCAGGCTGGGGTTCTTCTGGCGGCGCAGCGCCGAGCGCTGAACATTCGCCACAAAGGCATCCAAACCGTCGTTGTTGAAGCCGAGGCGGTTGATCAGCGCATTGGCCTTGGGCAGTCGAAACATGCGTGGCTTGGGGTTGCCGGGTTGGGCCTTGGGTGTGACCGTGCCCACCTCGACAAAACCAAAACCCATGGCGCCCAGGCCGTCGATGCAGCGGGCATTTTTGTCCAGCCCGGCGGCCATGCCCACACGGTTTGGGAAGCGCAGGCCGGCCAGCTCTATGGGGTCATCCACCTGGCTCTCGCAGTACGCCATTTTTAGCGGTGTACCCTGGGTGCGGGCCAGACCGGCCATGGTGAGTTCGTGGGCGGTCTCCGCATCCAGATTGAAAAGCGCGAGACGGGCCAAGCCGTAGGGGACAAGAGACATTGGATAATTCCTGTAGCAAATATTTAGCAACTCCCCCAATTTTCGCTTATGACCCACTCCACTTCCCCCGACGCCGCACCGGCAACCCCGCTGACCCAGGATCAGCTCAAAACCCTGGTGGGCCAGGCGGCCCTGCAGTACGTGGTGCCAGGCGAGATCGTCGGCGTCGGCACCGGCTCCACGGTCAATAAATTCATCGACGCGCTGGCGACGATGAAGGACCAGATCAAGGGCGCGGTGTCCAGTTCGGTAGCCAGCACGGAGCGCCTGTTGGCACTGGGCATTCCGGTTTTTGATTCCAATGATGTGTCGCGCCTGTCGGTTTATATCGACGGTGCCGATGAGATCGATGGCCAGGGCCACATGGTCAAGGGCGGTGGCGCAGCGCTAACGCGCGAGAAGATCGTGGCGGCGCAGTCCGACCGTTTTGTATGTATTGCCGACGAATCCAAGCTGGTGCAGACGCTGGGCGCTTTCCCGCTGCCGGTGGAGGTGATTCCGATGGCAACGCAACGGGTGATTGCGCAGTTTGCAGCCAAGGGCGGCAGTGCCAAGGTGCGCCTGAAGGACGGCCAACCGCTTGTGACGGACAACGGCCAGGTTATTGTGGATGTGACCGGTTTGCAGATCACCGACCCTGTCGCGTTTGAAGCCGAGGTCAGCCAGTGGCCGGGCGTGGTGACCGTGGGGGTGTTTGCGTTTCAGCGTGCCCAGATCTGCTTGCTGGGAACGGCCAGCGGGGTCAAGACGCTGGCATTCTGATTGGTTAAGTCCCAGCCTTAAAACGTGATGCCGGCAGGGTTGGTGGGGTTGGTGACCGGTGGGGGTGGAGCGACCGGCTCGGATGCCGCTGCAGCAGGCCTGTCCGCGGCTCTGGCCGCGGGTGTCCCGGTAGGCAAGGGCACCAGCGGGGTGGGCGGCGCGTTCTTGTAGCCAACGGGAAGCGCCGAAGTCTTAGGGTAACCGGCCGCATCCAGGTACTGCGTCCATTCCGATTCGGCCATACCGCGTAGGCGTTGACCACCTATGGTGAGATAAGGCAGAGACGTGTCACCCATCTGGCGCTGCAGCGCAGCCCTGTCTTCGTTGGTGATGATGGTGCGCTCATTAAAAGGTACGCCGCGGCTGGTGAGCAGGGCACGCCCGGAATCGCAGGGCACACATTGCGCAGCGCTGTACAACACGACTGGGTACTTCGTCGCAATCTGCCGCAACTCAAAAGGCAGGCTGCCATTGCTGCTGGCTGCCGCCGCGGCACCCGTGCCGGTGGCTGCCACCTTGCCCTGCTGGGCATTGGCAGGAGGTTTGTCCGAAAACGTGACTTTGCCGTCAGGCCCCACGATGCGGTAAACAGCTTGTGCCTGGGCGCCCAGGGCGCAGAGTAGGGCTGCGCTGCCCAGCAGCAGGGCGGTGGTGCGTTGTGTGTTGTTGGTCATGTGCGAGCTCCTGTTCGATAAGCGTAGTGTTGCATAACACGCATGCTAATGGCTTTATGCCGCCATGCCCTGGTGGCGCAGCAGGGCGTCCAGCGAAGGTTCGCGTCCGCGGAAGGCTTTGAACGACTCCATTGCGGGTCGGCTGCCGCCCGACTCCAGAATGGCCTCGCGGTATTTTCTTCCGGTCTCGAGGCTGGGTAATCCGTCGGGTCCGGCGGTTTCTTCAAAAGCAGCGTAGGCGTCAGCGCTGAGCACTTCGGCCCACTTGTAGCTGTAATAACCTGCCGCATAACCGCCGGCAAAGATGTGGCTGAAGGTGTGGGCGGTGCGGCTCCACTCCGGGGGCGACATCACGGCAACCTCTTTGCGCACCTGCCACAACAGCGGCATGAAGTCCTGCTGCGGGTTGTGCGCCGTATGCAGCAGCATGTCGAATAGTGAAAACTCGATCTGGCGCAGGGTTTGCAAACCGCTCTGGTAGTTGCGTGCGGCCAGCATCTTGTCGAACAGCGCGCGGGGTAGGGGCTCGCCGGTCTCCACATGGGCCGTCATGTGGCGCAACACACTCCATTCCCAGCAGAAGTTTTCCATGAACTGGCTGGGCAGCTCCACCGCGTCCCACTCCACGCCGCTGATGCCGGACACATCGTGTTCGTTGACCTGGGTCAGCATATGCTGCAGGCCATGGCCGAATTCGTGGAACAGCGTGGTTACATCGTCGTGTGACAGCAGGGCTGGTTGTTTTTTGCCATCGACCTCAATGCCATCGGCAAAGTTGCACACCAGGTGGGCCACTGGCGTTTGCAATTGGGCGGTGTCGGGGCGTAGCCAGCGGGCGCAGACGTCGTCCATCCACGCGCCACCGCGCTTGCCGCTGCGGGCGGTTGGGTCCAGATAGAACTGGCCGACCAGATGCTTGCTGCCGTCGGCACCATTGCGCTCTATGCGGTAGAACTCTACATTGGCATTCCACACAGGGGCTTGGTCGCGGCTGATGACGATGTCGAACAGGGTTTCTGAAATCTTGAACAAACCAGCCAACACCTTGGGGAAGGTGAAATACTGTTTGACCTCTTGTTCGCTGAAGGAATAACGTGCTTCCTTGAGCTTTTCGCCGATGTAGGGCCAATCCCAGGCTTGCGGGTCGTTCAGCTTGAGCTCTTCCTTGGCAAAAGTGCGCAGATCGGCCAGGTCTTTTTCGGCGAAGGGGCGGGCCTTGCGGGCCAGGTCGCGCAGAAAGCTAATGACGGCATCGGGCGACGGAGCCATCTTGGGCACTAGGGACAGGGCGCCGAAATTCGGGTAACCCAGCAGTGTGGCTTCTTCCTGGCGCAGGGTCAGGATGTTGCGGATGCCCTCAGAGTTGTCGAACTTTTTCGCGTCCGCATCACCTTCTGCCTGGTCCGAGGCGCGGGTGACGTAAGCACGGTACAGCGTGGCACGCAACGCGCTGCTATGGGCAAACTGCATGATCGGCAGGTAACACGGCATTTTCAGGGTCAGTTTGTAACCCGTCTTGCCTTCGGCCTGGGCAGCGGCCAGAGCGGTTTGCTGCACGTCGTCTGGCACGCCGGCCATCTCTTCCGCGGTGGCGTAATAGCTGAAGGCATCGGTGGCATCCAGCGTGTTTTCGCTAAATTTTTGGCTCAAGGCGGCCTGTTGTTCCTGAATCTCGGCAAAACGTTCGCGTTGGGCACCTACCAGGTCAGCGCCCCCCAGCACAAAGTTGCGCAGTGCGTTTTTGTGGGCCTGGCGCTGCTCGGGGTTCAGCGTTTGCACATCTATGGCTTTGTACTTGGCGTACAGGCGTTCGTCCGCGCCCAAACGGGTCCAGAACTCGGTGACGACGGGTAGGGCCTCGTTGTAGGCGGCGCGCAGCTCGGGTGTGTCGGCCACATTGTTGAGGTGGCTCACGGCGCCCCAGGCGATGCCCAGCTTTTCGGTCGCCACGTCCAGTACCTTGGCAATTGCCTCCCACTGTGCGGGGAATTCCGGAGCAGTCACAGTTTCCAGCGCCGCATTGGTCTGCGCCAACAGGGTGTCAATCGCGGGGCCCACGTGTTCGGGTTGAATCTGGTCGAACAGCGGGAGAGTGGAGGACGTCAGCAATGGATTCATGGGGGCGTTCGCTTTGTTGGGTTTTAAATGGGCGCTACGTCGGCTTATTTGGGGGCTTTGGGCGCGGAATCAAGCTGGGCGGCTTCGCGCTCAGCCGATTCCAGCGTATTGACCAACAGCATCGTGATGGTCATAGGGCCAACGCCGCCAGGCACAGGCGTGATGTGGCTGGCAATCTGGCTGACGCCGGCATAGTCCACATCGCCGCAGAGTTTGCCGGCATCGTTGCGGTTCATGCCCACGTCGATGACGATGGCACCAGGCTTGACCATGTCGGCGGTCAGCACATTGCGCTTGCCAACGGCAGCGACGATGACATCGGCTTGTCGTGTGTGGTATCCCATGTCAGCCGTGGCGCTGTGGCACACCGTGACCGTGGCATTGGCCTGCAATAGAAGCAGTGCCATGGGTTTGCCCACCGTGTTGCTGCGCCCAATGACCACGGCGTGTTTGCCGCGCAGGTCAATGCCGGTGGTCTCGATCAGCTTCATGCAACCATAGGGTGTGCAGGGCCGAAAACCAGCTTGACCGGTCATCAGCTCGCCCGCGCTCAGGGTGGCGTAACCGTCCACATCTTTGCTGGTTGAAATGGCTTCAATGACCTTGTGCGGGTTGATGTGTTTGGGCAAGGGCATCTGCACCAAAATGCCGTGGATGCTGGGATCGGAGTTGAGGGACTCAATACGCGCCAGCAGATCGGCCTCGCTGAGGTTAGCCTCGTACTTTTCAAATACCGAGCGGATGCC
Source organism: Rhodoferax sp. (assembly GCA_043738115.1). Taxonomy (GTDB): domain Bacteria; phylum Pseudomonadota; class Gammaproteobacteria; order Burkholderiales; family Burkholderiaceae_C; genus Allorhodoferax. The sequence goes on from JAYSZJ010000048.1 coordinate 56,659, forward strand.
GGTATCGGCACAGGCTTTGACCTTATGGCGTACATAGACGGCGCTGGCCGGGTCTTCTCCGACCAAGACAACGGCCAAGCCTGGTGTGATGCCGCGAGCTGTGAGAGCCTGTGCGCGGGCGGTAATGTCTGCGCGCAGCTTTGCAGAGAGGGCAACGCCATCAATGTTTTTGGCAAGGGTAGTGGTCATGTGCTGCTTTCAAATGTAAAAACGCCCGCAGTCCTTGCGGGGCGGGCGTGGGGAATGGTGGAAACGGGGCCTCAGGTCTTGGGTGCGTTTTGTCCCAGTGCAATCTTCAGCAGATCGGCCACGGTATTGGCGCTGAGCTTTTCCATGATGTTGGCGCGGTGGGCTTCCACCGTCTTGATGCTGATACCCAGGTCGTCCGCAATCTGTTTGTTCAGGCGCCCAGCGACGATGCGCTCCAGCACCTGGGATTCGCGCAGCGTCAGTTTGGACAACAACGCATCGCGGCTGGCGGCCAACTGGAAATCCGAAAAGGAGTCTTTGGCATGGTCCAGCATGCGTTCCACCAAGCCCACCAGTTGGTCTTCGTTGAAGGGCTTCTGGATGAAATCCATGGCGCCCTTCTTCATGGTGTCCACCGCCATGGGCACGTCACCGTGGCCGGTAATGAAGACAATGGGCAGGGGTGAACGGGCTTCAATCAGGCGGCTTTGCAACTCCAGCCCGGTCATGCCGCCCATGCGGATGTCCACAATCAGGCAGGCGACCTCGCGGGCGTCGTAGCGGCTCAGAAACGACTCGGCCGAATCAAAACACCGGACCCTGAAGCCCTTGCCTTCGAGAAGCCATTGCAGCGAATCGCGCACGGCCTCATCGTCGTCCACAACGTAAACAGTACCTTTTTTGGGAAGCAGGCTCATTCAGGTTTCCAGGGTTTTAATTGTTTTTGCGCGGATGTCTCGTCAAACTGGGGCTAACTTCGGTCAGCGGTATCCAGAATGAGAATCGGCACCCCGCTACTTCGTCGCCATTGTAGAGGTTCTCTGCCGACATACGCCCCAGGTGGGATTCCACAATCGAGCGGCACAAGGAGAGGCCAATACCCATGCCGTCGGACTTGGTGGAGTAGAAGGCTTCGTACAGCCGGGCCATGACCTCGGGTGCCAGGCCCTTGCCGGTGTCCTGCACCGAGAACTCGACAACATGTTTGTCGTCCATCACCTTAGGCACCACCCGCAGTTCCACAATACGCTGCGAAGTCTGGCGCAGCGCCATATCGATCGATTCAGCGGCGTTGCGTAACAGGTTGATCAGCACCTGTTCGATCAGGATGGGATCCACCATCAGTGTAGGCAGGCGGGCGGCCACATAGTGGTTCAGGCGCACGTTGAATTTGCGCAGTTCGATTTCGGCCAGTTCCACCGCTTCGGCGACGATGTTGGTTACCTCGGACGGCGTACGGTTGGGTTCGCTGCGTTTCACAAAGGAGCGGATGCGGTGGATGATTTGACCGGCGCGCTGGGCCTGCTTGGCGGTTTTCTCCAATGCTCCCAATAGTTCTTCCTCGTTAATCTGGTGTGCCTTGATGCGCGACACCATGCCGTTGCAATAGTTGTTGATGGCGGTCAGCGGCTGGTTCAGCTCGTGGGCCACACTGGACGCCATTTCACCCATGGTGATCAGGCGGCTGGCGGTCTGGGCCCGTTCGGTCTGGCTGGCGGCCTGCTCCTCGGTCAGGCGGCGGGAGGTGATGTCCGTGGCAATCACCATCTGCGCCAGTCGGCCGTCCACCCAGCTCAGGTAACGGGTGCGCACCTCCAGCCACTGGTTGAGCTCGGGGATGAAGATCTCCGCACTTTCCGTTTCGGTGTCGGGCAGAGCGTTGGTGGGAAGCCCGGCAAAGGAGTCCACGCTGTCGGAGGCTTCGTCGTTGGGCGGGCTTTCGGGCACACCGGCCTGGGCCACCAGTTGCAAATGCCCTTGGGCCTGCAGGCCGAACCACTGGCGGTACAGCTTGTTGGCAAACAGCAGTTCGTCGCTGCCCAGGGGCGCAACTGAGATGGAAGCGTCCAGCGCTTCCAGCACCGTGGTGAAACGTTCGTGTGATGCCGACAGCTGTTCCCGCACCCGGTTGGGCTCGGTAATGTCGGTCATCGATGTCATCCAACCGGTTTGTTTGCCAACCGCGTCGATCAGCGGAGATACATAGAGGCGGGCATCGAACAAGCTGCTGTCACGCCGCTGCACACGCACCTGTATGCCGCCCGGCGCACTATTGCCCGACAGCTCCTCGTTCAGCAGTGAGTGCAATTGTTCGCGGTCGTTCTCTGGCCAATAGGGGAAGGGGGCGGTTCGGCCTACCAACTCGGGCTCGGTCCAGCCGGTCATCTGACAGAAGGCGGCGTTTACATAGGTGATGCGCCCTTGCAGATCCATGGCCCGCATGCCAGTCAGCATGGAGTTTTCCATCGCGCGGCGAAAAGTGGTCTCGGAAATCAGCGCCTGCTGTGCCTGCATGCGCCGCCGTGTGTGGCGCCAGTTCGCAATCAGCATCCAGGCGGTCATCACGCTCAGGGTACTGACCAGCCAGAACAGTCCGCTGCCAACGACCCCCAGCGACGCCCGATAGGCTTGACCCCGCACGACCAGCGCACTGCCCACCGGCGACACCGGCATGGAGTATTCGCTGGAGGGGTTGGCCCACGGCAACAGGTTTTTGACGGTGGTTGTGGCTGGTATGGCGATGCCGGCCAGCAGCCCGCCCTTGGCGTCTTGCAGGGATACGGCATATCGGGAGGTGACCTCGGTGGGTACGCCATAGCGGTACAGCCCGTCCACCGAATATTCGGCCAGCAGCACGCCCGAGAAGCGTGTGCGGTCGGTCAACGGCAGATGCATTTGCAACAGGGGTGTGTCCTGCGCCGTACCCAGGGGTTGTACATAGACGGGTTGCTGCAGTTCGCGTGCCGCCAAGAAGCCGTTCAGGGTTTCGCTGCGCTGCGCACCGTCACCCGCCGCGTTGAGCTGGTTGGCGAGCAACACGGCGGTTCCCAGTCCGGATTTGATGCGCCGACGCTCGTCGATCCAGGCCAGGCCCTGCAGTTCAGGGTATTGGTTCAGCAGGGAGCGCGCGCGGGCACGGAACTCGTCGACGTCCAACTCCCGGTTGGAAATCTCACGTGCAATACGCATCAGTTGCTCCTGCCGCTCCAGCAGGCGCAGGCGCAGGCGCTGCTGCGTGTATTCCACATCGCGCTGCACGGCCTGCTGCTCGCGGTCCATTTCTTCCAGACGCAGGTAACCCAAGGCGGCCACGATTGCGGCAAAAAATAACAACACAGCGGCCAACGGGGCCAGAACAGCCAGGCGATCCTGGCGGTGGGGTGCCAGCTTGTGCCACCAACGGCGGGCACGTTCCATGGCCGGCAGGGCCAGGGGGTTTGGCAGGGAAATCAGCTTGGACAGAGGCATGGGTCTAGTGTAGGGGAGCGCTTCTCAGGCACGGTTTTAATAGTTCATAATATGAAATGAATATGCGTCTGTTGAAATTTTAAAATATCTATGTGAGAATAGGGAGAACGACCTAAAACGTACTAAATTGCTTCAAAACAACGAGGAGACATCCATGTCAGCAGTTCCCCCTGGTGCGGCAAGCGCCCTTAATCCAGACCTGGACAGCCAGGAAACCCGCGAATGGATGGACGCCCTGTCTGCCGTCATCGAAAAGGAAGGCCCGGAGCGTGCGCACTTCCTGCTGGAGCAACTGCTGGAACACGCCCGCCAGAACAGCATCGACATGCCGTTTTCGGCCAACACCGGATACGTCAACACCATCGAGCCCGGCCAGGAGGCCCATTGCCCCGGCAACATCCAGATTGAAAAACGCCTGCGCGCCTATATGCGCTGGAACGCGATGGCCATGGTGGTGCGTGCCAACCGGCTTAACCCGGCGGACGGCGGCGATCTGGGCGGCCACATCGGCTCGTTCGCATCGGTGGCGAGTATGTTTGGTGCCGGTTTCAACCATTTTTGGCATGCCGAGAGCGAAGACCATGGCGGCGATTGCCTCTACATCCAGGGCCATAGTTCGCCCGGCATTTACGCCCGCGCTTACCTGGAAGGCCGTCTGACCGAAGAGCAGCTCGACAACTTCCGCCAGGAAGTAGACGGCAAAGGCCTGTCCAGCTACCCGCACCCCAAGCTGATGCCCAATTTCTGGCAGTTCCCCACGGTGTCCATGGGCCTGGGCCCGCTTATGGCGATCTACCAGGCGCGTTTCCTCAAGTACCTGCATGCCCGTGGCATTGCCAACACCGAAAACCGCAAGGTCTGGGTGTTCTGTGGTGATGGCGAGATGGACGAACCCGAATCCCTGGGCGCCATCGGCCTGGCCGCGCGTGAGAACCTGGACAACCTGGTCTTCGTCGTCAACTGCAACCTGCAGCGCCTGGACGGCCCGGTGCGCGGCAACGGCAAGATCGTACAGGAGTTGGAAGGCGAATTCCGTGGCTCCGGCTGGAACGTCATCAAGCTGCTGTGGGGCAACGGTTGGGACGCGCTGCTGGCGCGTGACAAGACCGGCAAGCTCAAACAACTGATGATGGAAACGCTGGACGGCGACTACCAGGCCATGAAGGCCAACGACGGTGCCTTTGTGCGCAAGAACTTCTTTGGTCGTTACCCCGAGACGCTGAAGCTGGTCGAACACATGACGGACGAAGAGGTGTTTGAACTGCGCCGCGGTGGCCACGAACCCACCAAGGTCTACGCCGCCTTCCATGCGGCCAATGCCCACAAGGGCCAGCCCACCGTGCTGCTGGTCAAGACCGTCAAAGGTTATGGCATGGGCAAGGCCGGCGAAGGCAAAAACACCGTGCACCAGACCAAGAAGCTGTCGGACGAAGACATCAAGTACATCCGCGACCGCTTTGGCATCCCCATCCCGGATAGCCAGCTGGCTGACATCCCGTACTACAAACCGGCCGACGACACGCCCGAAATGCGTTACCTGCACGAGCGCCGCGCGGCTCTGGGTGGCTACCTGCCCAAACGCCGTGCCGTGTCTGAAGAAAAGTTCACCGTACCGCCGCTGGAGACCTTCAAGGCTGTGTTGGACCCCACGGCAGAAGGCCGCGAGATTTCCACCACGCAAGCCTACGTGCGCTTCATCACGCAGCTGCTGCGCGACCAGCAACTGGGACCCCGCGTCGTACCCATCCTGGTGGACGAGGCACGGACCTTTGGTATGGAAGGCCTGTTCCGCCAGATCGGCATCTACAACCCCAAGGGCCAGCTCTACACCCCGGTCGACCGCGACCAGGTCATGTACTACCGCGAAGACAAAGCCGGCCAGATCCTGCAAGAGGGTATTAACGAGGCCGGCGGCATGGGCAGTTGGATTGCGGCCGCGACCAGCTACAGCACCAGCAACCGGATCATGATCCCGTTCTACGTGTATTACTCGATGTTTGGTTTTCAGCGCATAGGCGACATGGCCTGGGCTGCTGGCGACATGCAAGCGCGCGGTTTCCTGCTGGGCGGCACCAGCGGGCGCACCACGTTGAACGGCGAAGGCTTGCAGCACGAAGACGGCCACAGCCACATCCTGGCCGGCACCATTCCCAATTGCATCAGCTACGACCCCACCTTCGCACACGAAGTGGGCATCATCCTGCACCATGGCCTCAAGCGCATGGTGGAGAAGCAGGACAACGTCTTCTACTACCTGACGCTGCTGAACGAAAACTACGCCATGCCCGGCCTCACGCCCGGCACCGAAGAGCAGATCATCAAAGGCATGTACCTGTGCAAGGAAGGCGCCAACGTGCCACCGCAGGGCACCTCCGGGCCCGCGCCCCGCGTGCAGTTGCTGGGCAGTGGCACCATCCTGCGCGAAAGCATTGCCGCCCAGGAACTGCTGGAGAAAGAGTGGGGCATTGCGGCCGACGTATGGAGTTGCCCGTCGTTCAACGAACTGACCCGTGACGGCCAGGACGCCGACCGCTGGAACCTGTTGCACCCGCTGGAGACTCCACGCACCTGCTTCGTGGGTCAGCAGTTGGACAAGGCCAAGGGCCCCGTCATTGCGTCCACCGACTACATGAAGGCCTATGCCGAGCAGATCCGCCCCTTCATCCCCAAGGGCCGTACCTACAAGGTTCTCGGCACTGACGGCTTTGGCCGCAGTGATTTCCGCAGCAAGCTGCGCGAGCACTTTGAAATCAACCGACACTACATCGTGGTTGCCGCGCTGAAGGCCTTGAGTGAAGACGGGACCGTGCCAGTCACCAAGGTAGCAGAGGCCATCAGCAAATACGGCATCAAGGCGGACAAAATCAACCCGCTGTACGCATAACAAAGCCCTTGCGGGACAGACCGGAGCGTAGCGTAGCTCTGTCCCCAACCGTTTAAGAATGGAGACAAGAACAATGGCAATCGTTGAAATAACAGTCCCGGATATCGGAGACTTGGATGAAGTTGCGGTTATTGAACTGATGGTCAAGGTGGGTGACATGGTCAAGGCCGAGCAGAGTCTGATCACCGTGGAGTCCGACAAGGCCTCGATGGAAATCCCGTCTTCCCAGGCGGGTGTGGTCAAAGAGGTCAAGGTGGCCGTGGGCAGCAAGGTCAAGCAGGGCTCGGTCGTGTTGATGCTTGAAACGTCGGATGCCGCTGGCGCCGATGCCTCTAAGCAAAATCCCACTCCAGCCCCCGCCGTTGCTGCACAACCCGCTCCTGTTTCTGTAGCGGATGCCCCTGCTGCCGCCGCTGCCAGCGCAGGCCCCGTGGAGGTGCGTGTACCTGATATCGGCGACTTCAAGGACGTGGCCATCATCGAACTGCTGGTCAAGGTGGGTGACACCGTGAAGGTGGAGCAAAGCCTGATCACCGTGGAATCGGACAAAGCATCGATGGAGATCCCATCCAGCACCGCTGGCGTGGTGCGCGAAATCAAGGTCAAGGTGGGTGACACAGTCAATATTGGCGACTTGGTCGTGATTCTGGACGGTGTTGCCGGGGCTGCTGCTCCGGCGCCCGCTGCCCCCGCTGCCGCACCGTCTGCAGCTCCTGCACCGGCGGCTGCGCCCGCCGCGGCGGCTCCTGCTGTTGCTGCCGTGCCAGCCCATGCACCGGGCGCGTCCACGCTGGGCATGCCGCACGCATCGCCGTCGGTGCGCAAGTTTGCACGCGAACTGGGCGTGCCGCTGGCCGAGGTCAAGGGTACAGGTCTTAAAGGCCGTATCACCGAAGTCGACGTGCAGTTGTTCATCCGCTCTGTGATGAGCGGCGCCATCCAAAGCCTGGCCGGCGCGGCGCAGAACAAGGCATCTAGCGGCGGCGACGGCGCAGGCTTGGGCCTGATCCCGTGGCCCAAGGTGGACTTCGCCAAGTTCGGCCCGATCGAGCGCAAAGAGCTCAGCCGTATCAAGAAGATCAGCGGTGCCAACCTGCTGCGCAATGCCATCATGATTCCGGCTGTCACCAACCACGACGATGCCGACATCACCGATCTGGAAGCCTTTCGCGTATCGACCAACAAGGAAAACGAGAAGAGTGGCGTCAAAGTCACGATGCTGGCCTTCCTGATCAAGGCCTGTGTGGCCGCGCTGAAGAAATTCCCCGAGTTCAACAGTTCGCTGGACGGTGACGCGCTGGTCTACAAGAACTTCTGGCACATCGGCTTTGCGGCCGACACGCCCAATGGCCTGATGGTGCCGGTCATCAAGGATGCCGACAAGAAAGGTATCTTCCAGATCAGCACCGAGATGGGTGAATTGGCCAAGAAGGCACGCGATGGAAAACTGAGCCCGGCAGAAATGTCTGGCGCCACCTTCACCATCTCCAGCCTGGGCGGCATTGGCGGGCGTTACTTCACGCCCATCATCAACGCGCCCGAGGTCGCCATTTTGGGCGTCTGCCGCTCGACGATGGAACCGGTGTGGGACGCGAACTTTGAAGGTGGTGCCTTTCGACCACGCCTGATGCTGCCGCTGTCTCTCACCTGGGACCACCGCGTCATCGACGGCGCAGCCGCTGCGCGTTTCAACGTCTACCTGGGACAAATTTTGGGTGACTTCCGGAGGGTTCTGCTGTGAGCACCATTGAAATCAAAGTCCCCGATATCGGCGACGTCACTGACGTCAGCGTCATTGAACTGCTGGTCAAACCCGGCGACACCATCAAGGCGGAGCAAAGCCTGATCACCGTGGAGAGCGATAAGGCCTCGATGGAGATACCGGCTTCGCAAGGCGGTGTGGTCAAAGAGCTGAAGGTCAAGCTGGGCGACAAGGTCAGCGAAGGGTCGGTCGTATTGCTGCTGGAAGTGGCGGGCGCTGCTGCTGCTCCAAGCCCGGCTCCAGCCAGTGCTTCTACGTCAAATCAGCCTGTAGCCCCCGTTGCATCTATCAATGATGCTCCTAAAACAGTAGCAATTCCTGAGGCAGCCTCAGCAGCGGCTGCGCCTGCTGGCGCCAGCTACGCCGGTAGCGCGGACATGGATTGCGATGTACTGGTGCTGGGCGCCGGCCCCGGTGGTTATTCGGCCGCCTTCCGCGCAGCGGACCTGGGCCTCAAGGTGATCATCGTGGAACGCTACGCCACGCTGGGCGGCGTCTGCCTGAACGTGGGCTGCATCCCCTCCAAGGCGCTGCTGCACGTGGCATCCGTCATGGACGAAGTCAGCCACATGTCCGCCCTGGGCGTGGATTTTGGCGCACCCGTCGTCAACGTCGACAAGCTGCGCGGCCACAAGGAAAAAGTCATCGGCAAGCTGACCGGTGGCCTGGCCGCCATGGCCAAGATGCGTAAGGTCACCACCGTGCGCGGCTATGGCGCCTTCGTCGGTGCCAACCATGTCGAAGTGGAAGAGACCAGCGGCGACGCCCAAGAGAAGACCGGCACCAAGAAGGTCATCGCCTTCAAGAAGGCCATCATCGCCGCCGGCAGCCAGGCCGTGCGCCTGCCTTTCATGCCGGAAGACCCACGTGTGGTGGACAGTACTGGCGCATTGGAGCTCAAAGAAGTCCCCAAGCGCATGCTGATCCTGGGTGGCGGCATCATCGGCCTGGAAATGGGCACCGTCTACAGCACTCTGGGCGCACGCCTGGACGTGGTGGAAATGCTGGACGGCCTGATGCAGGGCGCCGACCGCGACCTGGTCAAGATCTGGCAGAAGATGAACGCCAAGCGTTTCGACAACATCATGCTCAAGACCAAGACCGTCTCTGCACGCGCCTTGCCCGAGGGCATTGAGGTGACCTTCGCATCGGCAGAGGAGGGCGGCACCGCCCCCGCACCCCAGGTGTATGACCTGGTGCTGCAAGCCGTAGGCCGTACGCCCAACGGCAAGAAGATCGCCGCCGAGAAGGCTGGCGTGGCGGTGACCGACCGCGGCTTTATCCCCGTCGACATCCAGATGCGCACCAATGTGCCCCACATCTTCGCCATCGGCGACATCGTCGGCCAGCCCATGCTGGCACACAAGGCGGTGCACGAGGCGCATGTTGCGGCCGAAGTGATTGCAGGTGAACTACAAGGCAACAAGGAACTGGCCGCAGCCGCCTTCAACGCCCGCGTCATTCCATCGGTGGCCTACACCGACCCCGAGGTGGCCTGGGTGGGCCTCACCGAAGACCAAGCCAAGGCCCAAGGCATCAAGGTCAAGAAGGGCCTGTTCCCCTGGACCGCATCCGGCCGCGCCATTGCCAATGGCCGCGACGAAGGCGTCACCAAGTTGCTGTTTGATGATTCACCCGAGGCCCACGGCCACGGCAAGATCCTGGGCGGCGGCATGGTCGGCACCCATGCCGGAGACATGATTGGCGAGATTGCGCTGGCGATTGAGATGGGCGCGGACGCGGTGGATATCGGCAAGACGATTCACCCGCATCCGACGCTTGGGGAATCGATTGGTATGGCGGCGGAGATTGCGCACGGGTCTTGCACGGATGTGCCGCCTGCACGCAAGTAAGCCTACCTGAGACCCGAACACTCAGAGCCCGAATTGGCAACAGTTCGGGCTGTTTGCCGTCTGGCGGCTCGAAGTGAGTTGATGTAAAAGTTCGCTTCAGCGACAACCGCCGCCCACGCCCGAACCAGTGCAGCCCAAGCGCGCTGCCCATTAACTGTGGGCCGTGCTGATTGCCCGGAGTTACGAAGTGTTCCCGCTGCTGTGCCCCATGTGCGGTGGACAGATGAGGCTTATCGCATTTCTCACGCACAGTGCCGACATCAGGCAAATACTCGATCACATCGGGGCAGGTTCTGAGCCCCCACGCATCTCCCCGGCACATGGGCCACCCTTGTGGGATGACTGTGACGCGCAGGTGGGCGAGGGTGCTGGCGGCGAGCCAGATTGGTACGTGGAGGCGCAACCCGCCGCGAGACGATGAGGTGGACCAGAGCGTCAATTGGTGAGTGATAAAAACAGCGATCTAGACCCGCTGCGGGTGGGGCTACGCGCGCAGCAAGCCGAAATCGGATTGCGCCCAACGGACCCGCCATAGGGCGATCTGCGATCACTCAAACTGAACAGACCAGGGGACTTCGGAAGCCCAAAACCCGTGCCACACTTCGCCTCATGCAGTTGAATTTCCTATCCGTTGGTGATCGGAGCATCGCTTCGTCACGGATGATGCACGCTGGCGATAGCAACGAACACACGCTGAGAGACTCGGAAGGAGCACTTGCAGAACACTTCAACCTAACACCTGCGAGATATCTACTGGCGATTACCGTCGGCTGCAAAAGCCGTCTAACTCGCGCACATAGGGCAATTGGATCGCTCGGGTTCCGCAGTTGTCCTAGCCCTAGGCCACTTGCAACCGTGGTACCGCCGCCAACAGCGTTCGCGTGTAGCTATGTTGTGGGTTCTGCAAAATATCCTCCGCTATGCCTATTTCAACCAGCTTGCCATTCTTCATGACCGCAATGTCGTGCGCCAAATACTCAACAACACCAAAATTGTGCGTAATGAACAGGTAGGCAACGCCTAGCTCTTGTTGCAATTCCTTTAACAGATTCAAGATCTGGGCTTGGACCGAAACATCCAGTGCTGAAGTAGGTTCATCGGCCACGATGAGCTTGGGTTCCACGGCCAGTGCACGGGCAATCGCCAATCGTTGACGCTGACCGCCCGAAAATTCATGGGGATAGCGCGACATTGCATCACGGCGCAAGCCGACCCGATCCAACAATTTGACGACCCGCGCGGTGCGATCAGCCGGTGAAATCTCGGGGCATAAGGACGTCACCCCCTCTTCCAGTATTTCATTGACGCGCATACGCGGGTTGAGCGACGCAAACGGATCCTGAAACACGATCTGCGCCGATCGCCGCGCCAGCCTCAGGGCTTCTCCAGTGAGCTGGTCCAAAGGCTTTCCTTCCAGGAGCGCCGAACCCTCGATGGTGGCGCCATTGCGCAACAGCTGCATGATGGCCTTTCCCACGGTGGTCTTGCCGCTACCGGATTCACCGACCAGTGCCAAGGTACGCCCGGCAGAAATAGTGAATGAGACACCATCCACCGCCTTGACATGGGCAACAGTGCGCTTGAGTAAACCTTTGCGGATGGGAAACCAGACGCGGTAGTCACGCACATCCAGCACCACGCCTCCGGCGGGCCGGTCCTGCGGTAAAGCTGCCGATTCACCGCTCACGCGCTTGACTGCCGTGGCCTGCTCCCCTGACGGAATGTCTTGGTAAATAACACACCGTACAGCATGGTCGGCATTGACCATTTTGAGCTGCGGTGGCGCGGTTCGGCAGCGGTCCATGACATTGCCGCAACGATCGGCAAACCTGCAACCGCCAAAAGTCTGGTTCAGGAGCGGCACAGTGCCAGGAATGGCCGCGAGCCGCATGCCGCGTTTGCTGCTGTCTGGCAGGGCATCAAACAGATTGGCGGAGTAAGGGTGCAGGGGATTGGCAAAGAACGTATTGGCCTCGGCCACTTCAATCACCTGGCCTGCGTACATCAACGCAACGCGGTGCGCCATCTGTGAGACGATGGCCAGATCATGGGTGATGAGCAACAGCGCCATCTTTTGCGACGCCTGAAGCTCCTTCAACAAGTCCAGAATTTGCGCCTGAATGGTGACGTCAAGCGCAGTCGTGGGTTCGTCGGCAATGACAATGTCCGGATCAGCAGCCAGCGCAATGGCGATCATGACCCGTTGCTTTTGGCCACCGGACATCTGAAACGGGTAGGTGTGCACCCGACGCTCAGGCTCGGGAATGCCCACGCGCTTAAGCCAGTCGATAGCCTTGGCCAGTGACTCCGCGCCCCGCAGCAGCGTATGGCGCTCAATGACTTCGATAATTTGGTGCCCCACCGTAAGAACCGGGTTCAGACTGGTGGAGGGTTCCTGAAAAATGATGCTGATGCGGCGGCCACGCACATCACGCATGCGCGCCTCTGGCAGTTGTGTCACGTCCACTTCATCCACGTTGACGCTGCCGGCACTGATGCGACCCGCATCGGGTAAGAGGCGCAGGATGGACAACGCCGTCATGGACTTGCCGCAACCGGATTCACCCACGAGCGCAAAGGTTTCACCGCGCTCAATGCTAAGGCTCAGTGCATCGACCGCGCGCACCGTGCCGCTTTCGGCATCAATGTCAGTGGTGAGATTTTGAATGGTTAACATGGCTATTCCTTGGACGCAGCAACAGGGACTACAGCTGGTGCCGCTGCTCTGGTGCGCTTGGGTTTGAATGCTCGGGCACGCGGATCAAAGGCCAGCTGGACGGCAAATGCAAACATTTGCATGGCCAAAACCAAGGCCACCAACATGGCAAACGCCGTAGCAAGATTCCACCAGACGACGGGGTCCCGCGATAGTTCAGTGCGCGAGCTGTTGATCATGCTACCGAAGCTGTTGGTTGTTGGGTCAACCCCCACACCCACATACGACAACACGGCCTCAATCAAGACCAACCCAGAAAAATCCAGAACAGCCACGATTAAAACGACGTGCATGATGTTTGGGAAAATGTGGCGCTTCATGATGCCGAAGTTGGAGACACCAAATGCGCGTGCGGCCTGCACATAGTCCAGCTCAGAGAGCTTGAGAGTCTCAGCGCGCAGTAAGCGGGCAAGTGTCGCCCAACCGGTCATGCCCAAAATGGTGGCGAGCAAGAACAACCGGATGTCGGCGCGTTCCAGCGCGGTTTCAAACAGGTTCGGGTTTTTGTCCAGGAACAACTGGATCAGCAGTACAAAGGCGGCGATAAGCAGCACATAGGGTATGGCCGTCAGTACCGTGTAAACATACTGAATGACATCGTCGACCCAGCCCTTGAAGTAGCCAGCAAGGATGCCGAGAATCACTGCAAACGGCAGTGTCGCCAGCGTCGCCAGTGATCCAATCACGATGGCGGTACGAATGGACTTGACACCTTGAAACAAGACGTCATTGCCGGTTTGATCCGTCCCGGCAACATGGTAGTAAGGCCAAACCGTGCCTAGCCAGCCAACTAGCAGGGCTAGCAAGGACACGGTGATCAACACCGCGCGCCAGGGAAAGTCGGTATCGCCGCGCGCCAGTTGACCCAAAGATTGAACGAGCGTGGCGTGTTCGGCACGGGTTCGTGCCCATGCCACCAGGCACCAGACCGCGAAGGCGCCCGCTGCTCCGACCAGTAAACCCGTGATAGAGCGCTTTGTGACATCGCCGGCCCATTGCGTCTGTGGGTCGGTCAGATGCGCACCGCCATACACCAGACGCGGATTGACCCGCTGGCTCTTTCCGTCCACCAACATGGTTTCCTTGGAGTATTGGTGCGTGGCCATCGGTTCCGAATAGGTCTTCTCGCGCGACTGACGGCGGTCTGCAAACAGGTAATCCAACACGGACAAGGTTTGCGTGGAATAGGCAGGGCCTGTGCTGGCTGGTGCGCTTGCAGTCGGTGGTAACAAGGGCCTGAAGTGAAGCGAGTCTAAGAAGGCTATTCCCAGAAAGCCCAGCAGAACGACCGCTGCCGCCATGGCGCCAGAATCTCGAGTGACGGTGCGCCATGTTTGGCGCAAGTTGGGGTTCTTCATGACGGTCCAGATGTAGAGCGCCATCGCTAAAAGTAGGACATATAAGACGATGTCCGTGGCAAGAAATACAATTTTTGGCATGGTGTTTATCCCAGGCGAATGCGGGGGTCCGCAAGCGTGTAAGTGATGTCGGTGAGCATCAGGCCCAAGATATAGAGTGAAGCACCCAGGAAGACCATCGTGCGCAAAATCGCGAAGTCTTGTGCGCCGATCGCATCAATGGTGTAGCTCCCCAAGCCCGGTATGCCGAAGAACGATTCCATGATCAAGGCGCCCGTAAACAGGAGCGGCAACACGGCAACGGTGCTGGTCAATATCGGAAGCATGGCGTTGCGCAGCACGTGCCCAAAAAGCACAACCGGTTCAGACAGCCCTTTGGAGCGCGCCGTGCGCACATAGTCTTTGCCAATTTCTTCCAGGAACATCGTGCGATAGAAAATAGCCTCGCCACCCAGACGCGAGACGATGCCGATGATGACTGGCAAAACGAGAAAGATGACAGCGTCAATGCCTCCGGCATAGCCCGATATGGGGACCAACTTGAGCACCTTGCTGAACAAAAACTGGCCCATGAGGATGTAGAACAGTGACGATATCGCCATGAGGAACACCGCAAAGACAAATCCCCAGATCTCCAGGTAGGTGCTTCTAAAGAACACCAGCAACAAAGAGAAAACAATAACCACAAAAGTGCCCATCAGAAACGTCGGCAATGCCAGCGTTATGGAGGGAATCATGCGCGTCTTGATTTCGTGGCCAATGTCGCGGCCGCTGTCTGATGCCCCAAAGTCCAATGTCAACAGGGGTACAGAGCGTTCAAAGAAAATTGTTTTGGTAATTTTCTCGGTGCCTTCTTGGCTGTCATTCCACATCAAAGGCTTGTTGTAGCCGCGCTCGACCTTCCATTTTTCAATGGCGTCCTGGGTGACGCGCTTGCCACCAATGTTCATCCGCGCCATGTCGTCTGGGGTATTGACAGCAAAGAACAGCACGAATGTCAGCAGGTTGACGCCAATCAAAATCAGAATACCGTACAAGACCCGGCGCAGTATGTAGTTAATCATGGAGTTGCTCCTGCCTTGGCCAGGGTGCGCGCAGCGGTTTCCTGCTCCCGGCGTCTATAGGCAAACCAGGCGGGCGCAATGGCACCCACTGTCGCCAAAAATAACAAGGGGATGGGCCACCAGACGGGCTTGTTCCATTCTGCGAGTTTGCTGGCGCGCAATGCAGGGTCCAGGCGTAAATAGCCAATGTGATTACGAATGATTTGGGTTGGCTTGCCGTTAAAGATCCACTGCTGATAGGCTGCCGCAGACTTCGGAAAGTAGCCAAAGCTCCAGACGGCATCGTTTTGCGTGATGGTCACCATTTGGTCGATCAAGGTCTGCTTGTCCGGGCCGTCATTCATGTACTTGGCGCGGTCATAGATACGGTCGAACGCCTTGTTCTGATAATTCACTACGTTTTCCCCGTTGCCATCGGTCGGTGCTTTGGCATTGGGCCCGTACAGAAGAAAGAGAAAGTTTTCCGAATCCGGATAGTCGGCCAACCATCCCGCATACACCATCTGGATAGATCCCTTGTTGGTCTTATCCTGATAGCGGTTGAAGTCGGTGGCGCGAATCTCGAGTTGGATGCCCAACTTTGCAAACTGCTTGGTGTACCAGTCAAGTTGGGCTTTGTTGTTGGGGCCCGCTGCGGACAGGTAATCCAAGGCGAGCACCAGCGGCTTGCCCGTCGCAGTTTCCCGCCCCTGCGGGTATCCTGCTTCAGCCAGCAGCGCTTTTGCTTCGGCAAGTGGGCGTCGCACGGCCTCTCCGTTGGCATCCTTGGTGTACACCACGGGGTTAAAGGCGGTGGGACCATCCTCGCGGAAGCCAAAAAGGGAGGGGGGCAAGGGACCGTGCGCCGCAATGGCTTGGCCCTTTTCAAAAATCGCAATGTATTCTTCCCAGTCCATGGCAATGGAGAGTGCCTGGCGCAACTTGCGGTTTTTCACCTCCTGCTCGGGGGTTGTGCCCTTGCCCACAACCGGGTCCAACCAGTTGAACCCGAAGTACCAGCTATTGGCTTCGATGGTGGTAGGCAGCTTAATGCCCTTTTCTTTGAACTCTTTTTCCTTCTCAGCCGAGTCACCGCGGTCTACGATCATCGTGGTGCCTTGATCCAGGCGCTCTATGGCTGGCGAGTCGTAGTAGCCCTGCATGAACTTGGATTTCATGGGAACGCCTTCTTTTTCAATGTCGAAAACGAGCTTGTCTACAAACGGCAGCGCTTTGCCGCAGTCATCCAGATAACCAGCCTCGCGGTCGCCAGGGGACCCGTCGCAAGGGTAAGTTTCTCCGTGGAAGTTCGGGTTGCGCACCATCACGTGCCTACGGTTTTCAATAAAATCCGTGAGCATGTACGGGCCGGTTCCGGCGGGCCAGAAGTTGAGCGTGAGGTTCTTTTCGGGCAACCCAGGTTGGGCATAGAACTCCTCTGCCTCCCAAGGGATGGGAGAGAAGAAGGTCATCGCCAACCAGTATTTGAATTGAGGATATTTGCCTTTGACCCGGATTTGCAGTGTGTACTTGTCAAGCGCTTTGGCGCCGGGGAAGTCGTATTTTCTGAAATCGAGAAAAGGTAGGGCACGGTTGGTAGGAGAGAGGCCTTTACGCAGTTCTTTGTCAGCGGCCGCTATGGTTTTACCGTACTCAGCCAAGCCAACGATGTAGTCCGCCATCGTTGAAAAAGCGGGGGACTTGATGCGTGGCGTGGCGAGCCGGCGGATGCTGTAAACATAGTCTTCTGCCGTGAGTTCACGTGTGCCCGTTTCGGCAAAGTCGGATAACTTGAACTTGTCCGCAACATCCGACGCCTGCAAGTTGCGATAGCGGTATTCTCCGGTGGGCGTTTTGGCAAACGCTGGGTGCGGGGCAAAGCGGATGCCCTCTTTGAGCGAAATCTTAAACACCGTTTCAGCAACATCTTCCCCCGCGGCATCCTGGGGAAGCTCGTGGCCGGACTTGTCAAGATACACAGGGGCGGCTAGCGCCTTGGCTGCGCGAGGCGCTAACTCGTAGGGACGCTTTAAGTAGTGGTAGCCGTAAAGTGGCTCGTAGACCTGGTAGGTGTACGGTGTCTCGTCGTTGGAATACGAGCTGGTGGGGTCCAGGTATTTGGGTGAGCGCTGGCTGAAGGGCAGGTACAGCGTATTGGTCTTTTCTGATCCTGGCGGATGCGGGTTGTTGAACACATCGCTGCAGCCCGAGAGGAGCACGGTCAGTGCAACTAGGCCCATTGAAGATAGCGCCAGCCCGATACAGCGGCGAATGAAATTGGTCATATTTTTCCTAAGTGGCGCCGAGTGCACCATTCGTTTGTCGCAAGTGGCTTTTGGCCTCTGTTTACATAAGGAAAAACGCGCCGCAAGGGTCGCTGCGACGCGTTTTTAAGGACAGGTGGATAGGCCTTACAACCGCACGAGCCACAGTATCGTGCCCTGAAGCAGGCTTCGAACCCCGTGCAATCCCTAGATTTCCTGCTCACCTAAGGGAAAAACGGATAAGCATTTCAACCACATGAGGCCAAGTATCGCACCTTGGAAGCGCCCTCAATCCGCCTGAAACGCTCTATTTGCAGCCGTCACCCCCCGGGTTTGGTGTTCAGGAGCGCGATTTGCGATGCGCGGCGTTTACTGGGCGCCGTACCTGATTCCGTTTCTCAACGTGCTTGCTACCCATGCTGGCGGCCTGATGCAGGGCGCCGACCGCGACCTGGTCAAGATCTGGCAAGAGATGAACTCCAAGTGTTTTGACAACATCATGCTCAAGACCAAGACCAAGACCAAGACCAAGACCAAGACCAAGACCAAGACCAAGACCAAGACCAAGACCAAGACCAAGACCAAGACCGTCTCCGCACGCGCCTTGCCCGAAGGCATTGAGGTGACCTCCGCATCGATGGAGGAGGGCGAGGCAGGAGGTAACGCCCAGCGTTGCGGCCCCCGCGCCGCAAGTCTACTACATGGTGTTGCAAGCCGTAGGCCGCACGCCCAACGGCAAGAAGATCTCCGCGGAGAAGGCTGGTGTGGCTGTCACGGACCGCGGCTTCATCAATGTCGACATCCAGATGCGCACCAACGTGCCCCACATCTTCGCCATCGGCGACATCGTGGGCCAGCCCATGCTGGCGCACAAGGCGGTGCACGAGGCGCATGTGGCAGCAGAAGTGATTGCCGGTGAAATACAAGGCAACAAGGAACTGGCTGCAGCCGCCTTCAATGCCCGCGTGATCCCATCGGTCGCCAATACAGATCCCGAAGTGGCCTGGGTTGGCCTCACCGAAGACTAGGCCAAGGCCCAAGGCTTCAAGGTCAAGAAGGGCTTGTTCCCGTGGACCGCATCCGGCCGCGCCATTGCGAATGGCCGCGACGAAGGCGTCACCAAACTGCTGTTTGACGATTCACCCGAGGCCCACGGCCACGGCAAGATCCTGGGCGGCGACATGGTTGGCACATGATTGGTGAGATTGCGCTGGCGATTGAGATGGGTGCGGATGCGGTGGATATTGGCAAGACGATACACCCGCATCCGATGCTGGGTGAGAGTATTGGCATGGCGGCAGAGATTGCGCATAGCAGTTGCACGGATGTTCCGCCGGTGCGGAAGTAAAATTTGATTTGCCGCTCAGTCCCTGCTAAATCAATAGCCGGCCGCGCAGTTCCGACGAGGGCTGCGCGGCTTATTTATTGCAAGGCCTTTCGTTATCAAAGTCGCCAATGCTTGCCCTGCATGGGCTCGTCACGCACGGGCCGCACGGGGCACAGCATGTGTACCACCGCCACCAGGCTCGTGAACGCCATTGTATGAACGACCAAATGCTGAATGGGTCAGAGCAGTTTCGATCACGTTTGACCCGGCACAGATCCACTAGATCGCCATCGTCGAAGTGCGACTCAACGCGGCAAATACTACGAAAACCGTAAGGCTCGTCTGCCACCGCACCTTCGGCTTATGCGGTTGAATTTCTATCCTTAGCACCTGTGTCAATAGAGCTCTTTTTCCCGTCTCTTCTTTTCTTTTTCATACTCTTCCGCGTTTCTGCGCTGCTCCTGTTGTGCGTCCATTGGTTTTGACGGGGGCACTTCCCGTACCGATGGCCTGGTTACTTGGGGCGGTGGCGGTGGTGCCTGCGCTGGCATCAATGGTTTCTGAACTTGAGATGGTGGTTGCCGCTCAATGGGTGGTTGCTGCACGGGCGCAGACTCTACTGCCGGCGCGCGTGAGGTCGGTGGGCGCACGGGTACCGTTGCGGGGCCATCATCGTCCCAGTGTCGCGGTTTCGGGGGCACCCCACGCGCGCGGTCTTGTGCGGATGGTTCCTGGGCTGGGGACACTTGCCAGGCCCTGTCGGGTTCATTCGTACGGCCGTTATTACCCGAGTTGTTGTGGGGGTTGCCGTGAGGCACGCGTTCATCACGCTGGGGCCGCTGCAAGATCGGCGCAGTCAGGCCATTGTTGATTCGGTTGGCATAACCGGGGCTGTGGTGGTAGCCGGGCACATAGGTATCGCGGGGGGCCAAGGGCGTCCAGCCAGTGCGGGGCGGGTGACGGTCAGGAGACGGTCCTCCGGCTCTGCCTGGCCAGCCGTTGGTCCAGGTCACCAGTGCCGGTGCATATACCGGTCTGCGCTCGTATCTGCCCGGTGTCCAAGCCCACCGACCACGGACGCTCACCCAGCGCCCATAATGAAAGGGAGCAAAACCCCAAGGCGTGTCATCGACCCAGCTCCAGCCCCATTGGCGGGTCCAAACCCAGCGACCATCACGGTACGGAGCCCAGTCGCGCGCCACCCGCGTTGGAAACCAGACGTTGCCGTATTCAGGGGCCTCCTCCCAGCGACCATACTGGTCCAGATCTTCCGCACCGGTCATTTCTATAGACAGGAAACCCTGCTCTATAGCGTAGGACCTTGCAGGCGCGTTGGATTGGGCCATGAGAAAATCATTGAATGGGTCCCGAAGGACCCTCTGGCCGTTTGGCCGGGCACCGTCGTTGGCCCTGAAGTCCGCCTGATCGCCCTCCCGCAGCGAGGCAAACTGTGGCGTGCCATAGCGGTCCGATTCAAAACGGACCCTTCCCTGAAGGGCGGTGATGCGGGTAGCGCGGTCGAGTTGGTCAATGCGATACAGACCTTCGCTCTCTGCGAAAACCCGTCCCTCGTGCGTCAGCACCGATGTTTCAACAACTGCTTCACGGCTGCGCAAACGCAGCCCCATGCGGCCCTCATCGAGCTGCAGAACAACTCGCCCTTCATCCATTTGGGCGATCAGCACATCACTGCGTCCATCCAGCCAAACATTGGTTGAGCCTACGCGTACCGTGACGCGCCCATTCGCATCGGTGCGCAAACGGTCGCCTTGGGACACGGTCTGGTTGCGGGTCAGGGCGGTCCACTCTCGGTTGTCCGCGTCAGATAGCCATACCACCCCAGAAAGTTCTGATACACGCCCCGCCAGCGTCGGCGGGTCTGCCCACGCCCTGGGCGCCACGGCCAACGCCAGAAGCAGAGTGGTTAAGAACGTCAGGCCCCGGGCCAGCATTTGCGGACGGGTTGGACAAGATGGTATGTGGTTCAAAATTTACCTTCCATTTTCACCTTAACGCAGAACCGCTGATCTCGGCTGACCGGGTCCAGCATTAGTTTTTCACGAATGCTGGCGTTGTCCAGTATCCGATCAGTTGCAGGGGGCCGCCTACGTCTTCCTCAGTTGCTTCGCGCTGGCTTTCCAGCTTCTCGTCCATCACCATGGATTGTGAGTGGTGCCCTAACGTGTGGAGCAGTGACCGGGCAGGACAGCATCTTTGTGCTGACTCTCAATTCTGCGGCGGGGGTGCGCGCCAAGGTCGCGGCGAAAATCGGAATACCTGCGGATCTGCTGCGTCCACGGTGGCCTTGATCCAGCCGAAAAAGGGGTAACCAAAGGTTTGCACGCGCGTGAAGTTCTTGACCACCTGCTTGCTCAGTGGATCGCGCATCGGCTGGTTGATCTGCTGCCGGTGCGAATCGCCATGCACCAGGACGACTTGCCCGGCAAAGGCTTGCGTCTCTTCGCGCAGCTGGGTCATGAAATCACGGTAGCCTGGCCTGGGCTTGCCCGCGTTGGCGTCTTCAAATTCAGGGTCGGCCTGTATCACAATCAGGATGCCCGGCAGTTTTTTGACCCGGGCGTGGGCAAAGGCCTGCGCCAGCCAGGCCCGGTTGGCGACACTGCGCTCCACAAACTCTGGCACCGGACCGCCCTGATGGGTGGTGCCGTGGTAGTTGTTTTCGCTACCGGGTAAGTTCAGGCCGACAAACAGGGCCCCGCCCACTTCCCAGCGCACGTTTTCGCGGTAGCTGGCAAAGGCAGGATTACGGCTCTGGCGCTCCAGTGCCAGCGTGCGCTGGCCGAGCGCGTTTTCGCCCTCGAAGAACAGTTCGCGCAGCTTGGCCAAGCGCTCCAGCGGGTCGTACCCGCCATTGCTCTGGCGATGGCAATCGGTCCACTCGTTATCACCCGGTACATAAATCAGCGGCGTTTTTGAGGACTCAAAGACATCCAGGATGTCACGCAGTACGTCATCACTGCACACGCTCCAGCCGTTCTTGATGTCCCCGCCATGGACGGCAAAGGCCAGATCTTCACTGTCCATCTCCATCATCAGGTCGGGCAGGTTCTCCCGTTCCCAGCGGCTGTAGGGCAGGTCCCCGAACAGGCCGAAGGACACCGACTGCGCGCCGGCCGCCGGGAGCAACAAAGAGAACACGGCAATGGCGAGACACAGTTTTTTCTTCATGCAGGCTCGCACAGGGAGACCCGATGCGGTTACTCCCCGGTCTGTACCCGGTTTTTTGCATTTTGTCGCAGCCGAGGTGACGCGCCGGATGAATCCCAATACGATGGCGTTTTTTTGCAACGAAGTTTCCTATGACAAGCACCCGGGCCCTGAGTCGAACGATTTTCTCCATTATTTGCGCACTGGCAGCCTTGCCCGCACTGTCCGGACCACTGGAGGGCTATTGGGTCGGCATTTTTGAAGGGGCCACTGGCCCCCAGTTTGTTCATACCCAGTTTGCCGAGAGAGATAAAGTACTGAGTGGCACGCTCGACATGCCAGCCATCGACAAGAAGGGCTTGCCGCTGGCAGCCGTAAGCGAGCAAAAGGGGCGGGTGCAGTTTGACCTGGCTGGCCCCGATGGCGTGCTGCATTTTGAAGGTCAGCTCCATATCGATACAGTCAGTGGCAAAGTGATTGTCGGCGACAAAGCCGGAACCTTTACTTTGCAGCGCAGCGCAGCGACCTCGCCCCAACAGGACGAACGTTTGCTCGGTGCATACCGTTTCCCGGACCAGCGTCTCATCGTGCTGTCGCACCTGGGCGACTTTCCACAACTGTTTTATACCGATGTACAAACGGGCCGCTACGCTGCGATGTTCCCCGCTGGCGACAACACATTCTTCTCGGGTGCGGGCTTTTTGAACCCGACCGTGCGCGAGACCACTATGCGATTTGAACTCGACGCTCTGGGCGCTACACGGATGGTTTGGCAGGTAGAGGGCCAGGCTGCCCAGACCGCCGAGCGGATAGCCTTGCGTAGTGAAGAACTGACGTTTAAGAATGGTGATGTGGTGTTGTCCGGCACGGTGGTGTTGCCGGCGAGCAAAGGCCCCCACGCTGCAGTGGTGTTGACCCAAATGTCCAGCCCTGCGCCCCGCAGCGCCTACGCCCTGCAAGCCTATTACTTCGCCGCCAATGGCATAGCAGCGCTCATGTTTGACAAGCGCGGCGTTGGCAAGTCCAGTGGCGACTGGCAAAAAGCCACCATGCAAGACCTGGCCGACGACAGTGTCGCGGGTTTGCGCATATTGGCTGCCCGACCTGACATCAAGCCGAGACAGATTGGCACCTGGGGACATAGCCAAGGCGGCTGGCTGGCGCCCTTGGCAGCAGTGCGCTCGAACCAGGCCGCTTTCGTCATTGCTCAGGCAGCATCGGGCGTGCCGCCGGCCGAGCAAGAAATTTTTCGAATTGAACATTCGATGCGCGCCGACAAATTCTCGGAGGCTGATATTGTTGAGGCGGTCGCTTACGAAAAACACCTGATGCATTGGGTGGTGTCAGGCGGCAAAGGCCGCTCCGAGTTGCTGGCCGCTGCCCGCGCTGGTGACAAGGCACGCTGGGCTGACCGTGTCGAACTGGTGCCTGACACCCTGCGTGCCACGCCGCGCGAAGAATCCACGGCCTTCTTTCGCTACGACCCATTGCCCGATCTGGCCAAGCTGAAGGTGCCGGTGGTCTACATACTTGGTGACCGGGATAGTTTTGTACCCACCCACAAGAGCGCGCAGCTGTTTGAAAGTACGCTGAAGGAGGCCGGCCATAAGGACTACCAGATCTGGATGCTGCCCAATTCCGAACATGGCCTGTGGGAAATTCCTGAAGACAAGGCAAATGCCTTCATCAACGCGCGCTTTTGGTCGAAGTCCCATTACCCACGCATGACGCAATGGTTGCAGCAACGCGGCTTCGCAACATCACCTTAAACGCAAAATGGCCCGGGCCTTTCTTGCAGTCTCAATCAGCCCTGACGTGTTTCTAATTAATCCAAAGGGCGACCAAAAAGATGCCCACCATAACAAACGACACAACCACCTTGGCCACCATGCCTAGTAAAAGCCCCAGCCAAGTGGCCAGTGCTACTTTGGCTGCGCGCTGTTGGTCTTTTTGAGCCCAATATTCGCCAATGGCTGCGCCCACCAGGGGCATGAAAAGCACGCCGACCAAACCCATAAAGATGCCGACAATGGTACCCATGGCAGCGCCCACCAGCGCCAACCTGCTAGCGCCCGCGCGTTTGGCGCCCATGAGGCCGGCTACAAATTCGAGAGCCCAGGCCAGCGCAGCCAACAGGGTGATAACCACAACCGTCACCACACTCACGCGGGTGAAGTCGTCAATCCACGCCCCCAAAAGCAAGCCCGCCCACACCAGCAGCGTACCCGGCAGCAGTGGCAGCACGGTGCCTGCCAGGCCCACCACAACCAATATGGCACTAAGAGCCCATAGAAAAGTAATGTCCAAACTGCGCTTTCAAGTTAGTCGAGTGAGCGACCTTACCCGACCTGCGCAATTTAAGCATTGGCCTCAGTTCAAGCGGGGGCAAAACACTGCATTTGGGCGCGAAGACAAGAGCAAGGGCGCCCAAGGCTACTCCAAAACACTCGAAGAGGGACCGGGCGCAGTCCGCTATTGACCGGATGATCCCCTTTGCTCATGCATAATTCGACGCGATGCGGTACAGCCGTCATACAAAGAATTAAATGGTAGGCATCACGTGATCTTGGGCGGGGGGAAATCTAATACTTTGGCTTTGCTTGCGCCTCATCTCAAAGGCGCAACGGTGCCGCCGTTTTTGACTATTTCTTGCCATGAGTGGCGCGAAGATTCATGCGCCGCTGTACAGGCTTGCGTCAAGTCCTTGAATGGCGACCGATATGCGGTCCGAAGCGACGCGCATGGCGAAGACGGGGCCCTAGGTTCACAAGCGGGACGCTTTCTGAGCATCCTGGATGTCCCGGCGACTGCGTTATCCGACGCCATCGACCGGGTTTTCAACAGCATGCCCGGACACGCCAAAGACAAGGTGATTGTCCAACACATGGTGAACGAAGTCATGTTTGCAGGCGTCGCATCTACCCATCGCATTTCGGACGGTGCGCCATGGTTTTGCATTGAACTTGCAGCCAAAGATTGCGTCGCTGTCACTGCTGGTCGCGCCAGCGGCCGAATGTACGCCATCGCACGCAACGCACCAGTCGATTTTGTGGTACCGGGCATAGTGCCTGCCGAAGTGCTGGCCCCGCTAAGCCTTGTTCGGGAGATCGAACAATTGATCGGGGATCCACAAGGCTTTGAAATCGAATTCGCGGTGTCAAGCGCGTCGCCCGACGCGCCATCGCAGGTCCACTTGCTGCAAGCCAGGCCAATCACCGTTCCGCCGATGCAGCCAAGCTTCTCGGCCACCCAGGCGACTTCAACGCTACCTGATCTGAATTTCTTGCAAGAGGCAGATAGCTGTCAAATGGTAAAGGGCCGCGCGACCGTGCTGAGCCTCATGTCCGACTGGAATCCTGCAGAGCTGATTGGCTGCCATCCACGTCCACTGTCACTGTCGCTATTCGAGCACCTTGTTTCCGATAGCACTTGGTGGCAAGCCCGCGCCACCTTGGGTTACGCGCAGGTGCCGGCTGCAGGACTGGCACTTCTGCATCCGCTGGCGGGGCGGCCCTGGGTGGATGTGCGGCGCAGCGCCAACTCATTGTTACCCGCCGGTCTGCCCGCATCTATTGCGACCTACCTGATCGATCATTGGATCGAAAACCTGCGGCAGCACCCCGAGCGGCACGACAAAGTAGAGTTCACTGTGTTTCGCACGGTGAAAGACTTCTACAGCATGGATGAAGTTCGCAGACGATGGGCGCCCGGTCTGGTCCGCACTGACCTTGCGCTGTGGGATCGGAAACTCGGACAGATAGGCCGAGAACTTGTCAACCGATCGGAGTCGTCGCCACTGATGTTGCACCTTGCGACCATCGATGCCTTGCATCGGTGTACGCTGTCTGGTTTGACTTGGCCCGCCCTGCTGCACAACTGCAAACTGGCTGCCTTCGCATTTTCCGTTTTGGCGCGCTTGGCCTTTGTCGCGCAAGCGCAACTGCAATCGGCTATTGTTCGCGGTGCCGTGGATGTTGCCCGGGCCATGCAACTTAGAGCTTCCGCGCGTAGCACTCCAGTGCTGAACCAAATCCAGGGCAACGAAGCTGACTTGTGGCAAATGCACGGGAGTATGCGACCTGGAAGCTTTGACATCACGCAGTTGACCTGGGCCGAACAGGCCTGGGATACTCCGCCGTCTACAGCTTCATCAGACACGCATTTCTCTTTCAGCGCCGTCGAACACCGCGCCATGTCAAGCTTGCTGCGTGATGCGCACTATGACCTGACGCCCGAACAATGGCTGGCGTTTGCGCAGGACGCAAGTCGGGCTAGAGAATGGGGGAAGTTCGTGCTGGGTCGGCAATTGTCCGCATGCCTTGACGGGATCGCAGGCACCATGTCAGCCGAAGGCTTGGACCGCGAGCAAGCCTCCTGGCTCAGCCTAGCGCAGATTGACGCAGGATTGGCCCTGGATTCAACACGTCGGCCTGCTTTCTGGAGGGAGCAAATTGGCCAAGCGTCCTCTTCGTACGCCGCACAGGCGCAGGTGATTGTCAGCCCCGTCTTGCGTCAGACGAGTGATCGCTTGTTGGCGGACAGCCTGGGCATCATGCCCAATTTTATTGGTCGTCAGGTGGCGCAAGGGCGGATCGCCGTACTGGATGCCAAGCACGCGCGCCCCACGCCAGAGTTGACGAACGCCATTGTGGTTATCGACAAGGCAGACCCCGGCTTTGATTGGCTCTTTCACTGCAAGATAGCGGGTTTGATTACGGCTTGGGGCGGTGCCAATTCGCACATGGCCATCCGATGTGCCGAATTCAAGCTGTCGGCGGCCATCGGTTGTGGTGAAGCCGTGCTAAGACAGGCCAACCGTGCCAGCTACGGACGCATCGACCCACAAGCGGGAGGCCTATGGCTGCAGTGACAGACACTATGAATCGCCCCCTGCGCATCGGTATCAGCCAGCGCCACAGGGCATCAGCACCACAGGCATTTGCGCATGACGCATTGGAGTCAGCGTGGCACGCCTGGTTCTCAAACCACTGGAACACAGCCCAATACATGGCCATTCCCAATTTGGGCGACGCCGCGAGGACACGAGACTTCATAACCGCGTGGGGCCTGAACGCGTTCATTCTGAGCGGTGGCGGCGATGCCGATGGGCCGGCCGAAAGGGCAGTGACTGAGGCTGCCATGTTGGCCCATGCACGCCAGCGGCACTTGCCAGTAATGGGTGTATGCCGTGGAATGCAGACCCTGCACCAAGCCAGTGGTGGAAAACTGGTGCGCGTGGCCAATCACGTGGGTTCGACACATACCGTGCTTGCTGCGCTTAACCAGGCACAGGTTAACTCATGGCACGCATTTGGTGTCGAAACCCTGGCCCCAGATTGGTATGCGCTCGCCACGGCGGGCGATGGCAGCTTCGAGGCCATGCAGCACATTGAACTACCGTGGTTCGGCGTGATGTGGCACCCCGAGAGACCACAAGGCAATACACCTGAGCTTTGGACATGGATTCGTTCGAACTTCGAGAACTAGCAGCAAACCCCAGTGGCACCATGACAGCAAACACTTTGACCCATTGGGATTACACCCATCTGGCGGCCACCTACGACTTGCGGACTGACTACAACGCAGACCTTTTGCGCGAGATACTCCTGGCCTTGGACCTTGATGCGCACAGTTGGGCTCTTGAGGTTGGGGCGGGCACCGGCAAACTCACGCAGCACTTGGTTGAAAATCTCTCTCATGTCATCGCCATGGAGCCAAATGCGGCTATGCGGCAAAAGGGTTCGAGCAAGCAGTCTTTGGCAAGAGCCAAGTGGATCGCCGGTGCGGGGCAATGTCTGCCACTGAAAAGTGGGAGTATGGACTTGGTTGCCTACGGTTCGTCTTTCAATGTCTTGCCAGTCCGTATAGCCCTGGATGAATGTGCCAGAGTTTTGAAACCGCAAGGCCATTGGTTGGCTTTGTGGAACCATCGTGACTTGAGCGATGCTTTGCAAATCGCGGTGGAAGCTTTAATTCGCCGTCATCTTCCGGAATTTGATCCCGGCACCCGCAGAGAATCACCCGCGCAGACCATCATTGATCACGGCAGCTTTTTACCATCCAGGTTTTTCGAGCGGCGCTTCGTGGCAGAAATTTCCAGCGAAGACTGGCTTTTCGCGTGGCAGTCACATGCTACGTTGGAGCGCCAAGCAGGAGCGCGCTTGCCAAGCATACTGGCGGACATTCGCGAACTCGTTGGCACGCAAAAATCGCTGCAAGTTCCCTATTTCACCCGCGCATGGACAGCGCAAAAAAAATGAATGCCTTGCCCCCGAAAACCACCCAGGCGGTAATTCTGGCCGCCGGACGCGGCAGCCGTATGCATGAACTGACAGAGCAAGTCCCGAAGTGTCTGGTTCCTTTGGCTAACCGACCAATCCTGGCCTGGACGCTGGATGCATTACGCTCCAATGGCATCACAGACATTTTGGTGGTCGGTGGTTGGAAGCACGAAGCCCTGCACGCTTGGTGCGACACCGTTCGCTTCAATCCGGAATGGTCGCGTAGCAACATGGTGCGCAGCTTAATGCTGGCCAGCGACTGGTTGCAGCGTGCGTCCACTCTGATCGTATATGGCGATGGCGCATACGGACCGGCGTGCATTCGCAGTGCACTCCAAGGCGCACCGCATGATTGGCGCTTGCCGATAGACCGGCAATGGCTAGATCTGTGGCAACGACGGTTCGCAAATCCCTTGTGTGACGCCGAGAATTTGCTGCTGGATGGCGACCGTCTGCTCAGTATCGGCCATCGACCAGAAACGCTGGCGCACATTCACGCCCAATTCATGGGGCTGGTTCACCTTCAACCCGCTGCCTGGAGCCGGGCGAGTCGCTGGCTGCAACAAAAGGAGGCGCAGGATGGTGCGCAAAGCATAGACCGAATGGACACTACCGGTTTGTTGCAGGGCCTGCTTGCTTCAGGCGAACAAATACACTGTGTCGATGTGGACGGAGGCTGGGTCGAAATCGACAGCCCGTCCGATCTTCATTGCGTGGAGCAAGCATTGCTCATGCCAGAGTTCGCGCATGACTTCAGAGTCTGAGTCATCAGCGCGCACCGCGCCTATCCTCTGGATCACTGGGCTGTCAGGGGTTGGCAAGAGCAGTTTGGCGCGGGCCGTGATCGCCCGCTTG
The DNA here is from genome assembly GCA_043738115.1 of Rhodoferax sp. Lineage (GTDB taxonomy): Bacteria > Pseudomonadota > Gammaproteobacteria > Burkholderiales > Burkholderiaceae_C > Allorhodoferax. The sequence goes on from JAYSZJ010000048.1 coordinate 85,608, forward strand.
CACCTTCAGGGCCTGCGGCCTTTGTTGCTTGACGGCGACGTGTTGCGCGACACGCTTGAATCCAGTGCGGGCCTGGTTAGCCATGCACCGCAGGAGCGCGAGCGCCGCGCCTGGCGCATCGCCCGCCTGGCATGCATGGCAGCAAGCCAGGGCGTGCCAGTCGTGGTTGCCACCATTTCACTGATCCACGTCGTGCAGCAATGGAGTCGCAGCACGGGTTTGCCCTATGCCGAGATATGGCTGCGCGCTGGCATCACGGTGTTGCGCGAACGCCATCCCGCACTCTACGGCGACGCGGCCCCTATGCACGTGGTCGGCCTGGATTTGCCGGCTCAGTACCCGGAGCAAGCCGAGTTGGTGATCGAGCAGGATTTTCAATCTGACCGCATGCAGTCACAGGTGGATCAGGCGCTGGCGCTTTGGCAACGCCTTGAAAGGACAAGACCATGACACCCAGTTTCACCCTTGATATCGTGTCGCCGCAGTTCCCCTGTGGTGCCGCTTGGCTCGCCAATGCCATGCTGGAGCTGAATGTTCCATTGCATGAATTGTGGGGCTTTGCCACGGCGCGTGAATGGACGCACGGTCCCCATGGGCAATCCGTTTATTCTGCGGCAGATCTGCCGTGGCGGCAGACTTTGGCCAGCTTAAAACTAGGCCGTGTGTTTGAGTTTCGCGGTCACATCCGTCCACGCTTTAGCCATGCCTACCCATGGCAAATCGCCCCCTGCGCCCAAATCATTTGGATCGTGCGCGATCCACGTGACGCGCTCTTTTCGGAATGGCGGCGTCAGTTGCACAACGGAGGCTTGCCCGCGGCTACTGAATTCGTGCAGTTTCTCCAAACGTCTTTCGATGGGGGCCCCATCTCTAATGTCGACATGTTGTGGCTGCATCTGCGTGCCTGGATGGCCGTCATGGAGCAGGCTGCCGATCAGGTTTATCTTCTGCGGTTTGAGGATTGGAAGTTAGACCCCGTTGATAGTCTGCGCCGTGTATGTGAATGGACTGGAGTCCAGGCAGAGCCCGAGGCTTTACTGTGTGCGGCCCACGCGTCTGATGTTCAGCATTTGTTGGCTATTGAGAAGTCCCTGCATTGTGCAGACCCGAATGCCCGGCAGTTCAATCGCGCAGGTATCGCCGAGGAATGGCGCAGCACTTGGGACGCATCATGGTTCGGTGCCATGGGGCCACATTGGCAGCCAGTCCTTGACAAACTGGGCTATGCACCGCTGCCAGACTTGTCGGGTGCTGTTCCCACGTTTAGTATTGAAGAGGTTCTGGCCTGGCGAGGCCTCGGGCCTTCGGCTCAGTTCGATCAATGGCGCGACATCTTGTCAAGCTAGGGGGTAAGTGTGCAAAGTGCAGTCAACCCTCACGCGAGCCCTTCGCTGTCACCTCACGGACTATTCAGAACGCTGTGGCGCTCGCGGCATGTGTTGCGCCAGCTTACCCATCGCGAAATTCAAGCACGCAACAAGGGCTCGCTGCTAGGTTTGTTGTGGGCGGTGCTCACGCCGTTGTTAATGTTGGTGGTGTATACCTTTGTCTTTTCAAAGGTACTCAAAACCCATTGGCGTAGTGTGGACGAAAGCACCACCGAATTTGCCAGTGTTTTGTTTGTGGGTCTGTGCGTCTTCAACCTGTTTGCAGATATTGTCAACCGCTCACCTCGGTTGGTGGTAGACCATGCCAATTTCGTCAAGCGCGTGGTCTTCCCCATTGAAATGCTACCCGTGGTCAACAGCTTGGCCACTCTGTTTCAGTTTGCGATCAACGTGGTGGTGTTGGTCGTCAGCCTTTTGCTGCTGAACGGCTCATTACCGCTCTCAGCACTTTTTCTGCCGCTGGTGATTGCTCCCGTCCTCTTGCTGGCCATCGGCGTGGCCTGGTTGCTGGCCTCTTTGGGCGTGTATCTGCGTGACATTGCACCCATAGTTGCGCTGGGCACCATGGCACTCATGTTCTTGTCCCCAGTGTTTTACAGCGTGGATGCGATTCCTAAGGAAATGCAATTCTGGTACATGCTGAACCCATTGACCGTTGCCATTGATCAGGCGCGCACTGTGTTGTTTTGGGGCGGTACACCCCGTTGGCCAGACTTGGCCTGGCAGTACCTGGGCAGCATAGGTTGTGCTTGGTTGGGGTATTGCTGGTTTCAGCTGACCAAAAAAGGATTTTCCGATGTCCTCTGAGAGTACTGTGCTGGAAGTCACCGGGATCGGGAAACTCTATCGAATTTACGCCAAACCTGCAGACCGTCTATGGCAGTTCTTCAACAGCGTGTGGCAGCGACTGTTGCCCGGCCCCCGGCAAGCCCGTTATCGAGAATTTCACGCACTGCGAGATATCTCATTCCAGCTTCAGCGCGGTGAATCCTTAGGCATCATCGGGCGCAACGGATGTGGTAAGTCAACCCTGCTGCAGCTGATTTGTGGCACCTTGCATCCCTCTTCTGGGCATATTCAGGTAAAGGGGCGCATTGCGGCTCTGTTGGAACTGGGGGCTGGATTCAACCCCAGCTTTACAGGCCGCGAAAACGTGTACCTTAACGGCAGTCTGCTGGGACTCACCCAAGAACAAACGGATGCGCGCTTTGCTTCCATTGCAGAGTTTGCCGACATTGGTGAACACATGGAGCAAGCCATTCACACCTACTCCAGTGGCATGGTTGTGCGCCTCGCGTTTGCGGTCTTAGCGCATGTGGATGCCGATATTTTGGTCATAGACGAGGCACTGGCGGTAGGAGATGCCTTGTTCACGCAGAAGTGCATGCGCTTCTTGCGTGACTTCATGCAACACAAGACTGTATTGTTTGTAAGCCACGACATCGAAGCCTTAAAGGCGCTTTGCCAACGAGTGATCTGGCTTAACAAAGGAAAGATTGTCCGGGATGGCCCCACCAAAGCGGTCTGCCAAGATTACCTTGACTTTTTGTTCGCAGGACAACAAAGCCTATCCACCAAACCCTTGCCTGCGCCCGAGAAGGCCGTTTCAACTGAAGCAATACCGCGGGTCGATGGAAGGCTGAAGTACATCAACCAAAGCAATTTACGCAATGACATACAAATCAGCACATTCGAGCCCCCGGCCGCAGGCATTGGAACGGGGGGTGCGACTATTCAAAACGTGCATTTACGAGACACACATGGACAAACGTTGAGTTGGGTTGTCGGTGGAGAAGTTGTTGAACTTCAGATCACCATCGAATGTCACACCAGGATCGCCTCTCCCATCATTGGTTTCATGGTGAAAGACCGTACGGGACAAGCACTGTTTGGCGACAACACCTGGTTGAGCTACATGGACGTGCCAGTCAATGCGCTTGCCGGAGACACGCTACAAGCAAGTTTTGTATTTGATATGCCCCGCCTACCACCGGGAGACTACAACACGGTCGTTGCCGTCGTGGATGGCACTCAACAGGATGGTACATACTTACATTGGCAGCATGAAGCTTTGCACTTCCGCTCTGAAACATCCAGCGTGGCAAGTGGCTTGGTTGGCTTACCGATGCGCAGTGTGCGCCTGCAACGTTCACCAGACCGCAACACCAAGCACACGTTAGCCGGCGGAGATTGATTGCACAGAATCTGATGTATTTATGCCGAATACTCCCTCGCTCGGTTGTTTCCTAGAATGCCACTAGCTCCAATTGAGCCCACGCCATGCCAAGTGGTCCACCGTACTAAGACGGTGTTACTTTGCAATGTTCTTCCTGATAAAGTCGAAAGTTGACACTATGAAAACTCCGCTTATCCGAATGTTCTTGTCTAGCCTCATTGCTCTGGGCCTAGTGGCATGTGGTGGGGGCGGCAATAGTGAACAAACTGCACCAGTGGGAAACACGGGTTCTCCCAATACAGCTCCCGTCCCTGTCCCCGCACCCACACCCACACCCACACCCACACCCACACCCACACCTGCACCTGCACCCACACCCACACCTGCACCTGCACCTGCACCTGCACCTGCACCTGCACCTGCACCTCCGGTTACCACCCCTCCAATTGCCACCACGCCACCGATCAACACCGCGCCGGTGGCAAACGCTGGGACTGCGCAGAGCGTTGCATTGGGCCTTGTCACACTCAATGGTGGTGCCAGTGCAGACGCGAATGGTGACGCGCTGACCTATGCCTGGACACTGACATCCAAACCCGCAGGCAGTACGGCGGTGTTGAGTTCGCCCACCTCGGTTAATCCAACCTTCACCGCCGACGTCGCAGGAAATTACGTTGTGACTCTGTCGGTGCATGACGGCAAAATCAGCAGTAGCGCAGCCAGTGTCACGGTCACCGTTGCCGCTTTGGCTTGGCAGGCGCAGACGTCATCCAAGTTCTTCACGGCACTCGCGCCCACCACGGACGACACCATTAACCCCATGCGGGGCTATTACCGTTGGCGCGGGCAGGAAAAAGTAACCCAGGTCAGCCCGGCGCTGGATGCCTACCAACGGTACCGCTGGAAAGACCTGGAAACCGGTCCGGGAACCTACAACTTTGCCACGGTGCTGAGTGACCTGCAGACTGCCAAAAGCCAGGGGCGCAAATTCGCTTTGCGGGTGCAATCTATGTTGGGCTACGACGATGGCCAGGTCTACATTCCCAGCTACGTGGTCAACCACGCCAATTGCCAACATGGCTGTGGTTGGTGGGCTGATTACGATGCAGGCACACCTGGGCTGACTTTTGTGCCCGACTGGAACGACCCTTACGTGCAACAACGCGCCAGCGCATTGTTGGTGGCACTCTCGGCCGCACTGGGCAGCCAGGACGACATTGCCTGGATCGATATTGGCATGTTTGGCCAATGGGGTGAATGGGCTCTGTCGTCGGGCATCAACTACGCTACCGCCCCCGCAGGCATTACTGCTGCCACCGATGCCAGCAAGCGCGAATTTGTGGACATGCATTTGCGTGCCTTCCCGACACGCCAGATGGTGATGTTGGCCATCTACAGCCGCTACAACGAAGTGCGGTATGCCACCACACAGCAAACCATCGCAAGCAAACCCGTCGGTATGCGTATCGATTGCCTGGGGCGTGGAGGCTTCATGAACCAGTGGACGCACCACCCCACTGAGTGGGCAACCCTGCAAAACGTCTGGAAGACCGCGCCTTTTGTCGCCGAATACTGCCCGTTCCTCAGTGGCAACGCGGTGGACAGTGCTCTTGTGGCACAACAGCAGGTTCGCGACTTTCACATCAGCACTGTAGGCAACGGAAACATTGGTGACTTAAGCGTCAACAGCTGGGCGTCTTTCACCCCCACGGAGCAGCAACAATTCATCCAGCTTGGCCGCGAGGCGGGTTACCGCTACCGGGTGGATACCGCCAATGTGAGTTTGACTGGCAATGGTCTTCTGACGGTGTCTGCGGTAGTGCGCAACGATGGCAATGCGCCCACGTATGAACCTTGGGACGTGTTACTGGAGTTAACCAACGGCTCCGGTACTGTCGTTTGGTCGCAAACACTGGTCGGTGATCTGAAAACCAACCAGGGTGCGGGCGCAAGCCAGAGCTTCAGTACCAGTGTGCAGTTGCCTGTCCAAACTACGGGCAACTACACGTTGAAGATGATTGCCCGGGACGCCCGCCGCCTTAGCGCCACCCCGGTGCGTGCACCGCTGCGCTGGACGGTGGCAGAACGAACCAGTGATGGGGGAGTGGACTTGGCAAGCTTGCGCAAAAACTAGCAATGATTCGTCCGCATGGCCCGCCAATACCGCGCGCCGTGCGCCACCGCACAGTCTGCAGCCTGCAGGTAGAAGAACATGGCACTCTGAACAATTGTGAACACAACTACAAGGAGCATAACCATGCAAAAACTTAAAGACCTGATGAGCCGCGACGTCAAAGTGATCAGCCCCGACATGAGTATCCAGGAGGCTGCAACACAGATGCTTGAGGGTGACTTTGGCATGCTGCCAGTAGGCGAAAACGATCGCATGATCGGAACGATCACGGACCGTGACATTGCCATTCGCGCCGTAGCCGCGGGCAAGGATTGCAGCACCAAAGTGCGTGATGTCATGACGGAGGGCATCGCTTGGGTGTTTGAAGACGAATCAGTCGAAGCGGTCACCAAGAGAATGAGCGAGCGCCAGGTGCGGCGTTTGCCGGTTGTAGACCGCAACAAACGTCTTGTTGGCATCGTTGCCTTGGGTGATTTTGCCGTCGAAAGTTCCGAGATTCGACCGGCCGCCGAAGCGTTGGCTGAAATATCCCAGCCGTCGTAAGTACCGAATGATGCTACAAAGTTTGTAGCTTGCTGCGTAAGACCCACCGGGGCTGCGCGGCTTTTTTACTATTCCGATTCGTCGCGACTGCAGGCATTACTTCAACGTCGCTTACGACACACCGGGTTAACACATCGGCCCTGGCAGACCACCGGTAACCGCTTCGGGGCAGGCTATCATCGCCCGTTCTTTTGAACGGTCGACATTGCCCATCCCGCCGCATGAACTTTAATCTGGCCATCTTGTTGCTCGTCACCCTGGTGTGGGGTACGACCTTTCCGCTATTGAAAATGGCGTCCAGCACGCTTAGCGGCATAGAGATCTCCGGCATCCGTTTTATGCTGGCCGCCGTCTGCATGGCACCGTTCGTGCGCAAGGTGCCATGGCGAACGTGGGTGGATGGTGCCGTGCTGGGCGCGTTGGCCCTGGTGTCGTATGTGTCGCAGGCTTTTGGCATGCAGTACATCTCGTCCAACCGCAGTGCTTTTCTGACCAGTCTGGCGGTATTGATGGTGCCATTGCTCGGCCTTTTTTGGGGCGCCAAGCTGTCTGCCATGACGTTGTGTGCAGCGCTGCTGGCGTGCGTGGGCATTGGCTTCATGTCATGGGAGGGCGGCGCGCACTGGGTGGGCGATAGTGCAATGGTGCTGTGTGCCTTGGCCTATGCCTTGTATGTGATCGTTTTGTCGCAACGCTCCAGCGACCATGATTCGCGCCAACTCACTGCCACGCAAATTGCATTCATGGCGGTGCTGTCGGCTGTCTGGATTGCCGGTGCCAGCGTTGGCAATGGTTCGCTCGGCACACTGCCTGAGCGCCTGGCACCCCATTGGCTATTGCTGCTATACCTGGGCGTTATCGCCACGGCCGGCATGTTGTTGCTGCAGGCCATGGCGCAGCGGCAGGTGCCCGCCGACAAGGCCTCCGTGATCTATGCCATGGAGCCCGTGTTTGCGGCGCTGTTTGCATGGCTCTGGCTCAACGAGGTGTTGAGTAGCCGTGCCGCACTGGGCGGGGCGCTGGTTGTGGTGGCTGTGTTGCTCAGCGAGCTCAAACCCGAGCGCGCGACGACGGACAGGGCAAATGCCTGATTAGTCCGTGTGTTCCATGGCACCAAATTCAAACGAAAACATGCAGGCGCCGCCAGCCTGTTTGGCGTTGTAGGTCACAAGCTCTGCACGGTCGATCAACACGTCCGTGCTGATCGTGTCCTGCACCCCAATTAGACACATGCCAATGCTTACGGACAGGCCCACAGTAGAGGCTTCGGTGGCGAATGCTTGCGCAAAGCAATCGTTGATGCGACTTGCAAGATGTTGGGCGTTGGTTCCTGCTGTGTCTGCCGTGGCGCCCAGTCCTTCCAGAACAATCACAAACTTGTCGGCGAAGAGGCGCGCTACAGCTACATCCGGCCCCAGCGCTTGGCTGATGCGGCGTGCGGACTGCTGCAAAAGCATGTCTCCGGCCAAGTGGCCCAGATGCACGTTGTGGCTTTTGAAGTCATCTATGTCCACCAGTAACACGGCAGCATAACTCTGCAACTCACGGCTTTTGTCGATGGCGCGTTGCATGCTGATCAGCAGAGCAGGGCGGTTTTTCAAGCCCGTCAATGAGTCGGTAAAGCTCAGTTGGGCGATCTTTTTTTGCAACGCGTTGTGCGCGCTGAGAATACGGGCAAAGGCGAGATTGGCCTCCAGGGGGCGATCCAGTTGGGCGAGGTCGAGCTCGCCCCTGCTTGCCGAACGGTTGGGCTTGGGTCTCGCAACTTGCGTCAGCTGGGTTGGGGTGTCCATTGATTCCACGACATGTCTCCTGGTAGTTGTCCCTGTCCGATCCCGTTGACCGTGGCAGAGCCATGGGTTCTTCGATTCGAACACTAGAGTTTTATGAGCACGGAACATGCCAGCTTGAGCCAGCGCCCCACGTATGCAAGCCCTTGATTTATAAGCAAGTATTGCCGTGCAGCCCGCGGTGGCCGGCCTGTGCGTGTGGAAATCTACACGGGTGTTCTCCTGGGTGTGTGGGCTTCTGCACAGCCCACAAAAGCACCCTCAAATTAATTTCTTTGCAAGAGTCACAGGGGTCCTACGCAAGGCCTGTTTGGGGTGATACTGCGCCCATTTGCTGACGATATGCATGGCCCCCCAATCCTGAAAAAACGCCCTGAGCTGCCGCGCTGGTTAGGCTCGGCATTGGCATGGCTGGGTCTGGGCCTGGCGGTAGTGGCGAGCATGGTCGCAGCCTACACGTGGAGCGCGCGCACCGGGTTTGAGCAACTGGATGACATTGCGAACCGCCACCTTGACCTGTACGCCTCCACGCTGGAGAGTGAACTGGGCAAACATGCCTACTTGCCCAGCCTGATCGAGATGGACCCCGACATCCAGCGCCTGTTTGAAACCCAAGACGACCCGGTTGCCCGCACCAATGCTGCCCGAAAGCTTGCCAGCTTCAAGGTCAGGTCCAGCGCCATCACCACTTTTGCGTTGGACCCCGTTGGTACGCCCCTGGCATCCAGTGATGCCTACCGGGAAGCCGGTGCTATGGGCTTGCCTTCGCTGCTATCACGCACTCTGCAGACGCAGCGGTCCCAGGTCTTTGTTGCCAATCCGGAGAGTGGAGCGTCCGAATACTATTTCGCACAGCCCGTCTTGCGGGATGCACAGCGTGTGGGCATCGTTGGGGTCAAAGTGAGCCTGGATCCACTGGAGGCCACTTGGATGGACCTGGGGCTGCGCTCGGAAAGCGAGAAGTTGTTGGTCATCGACGAAGAGGGCGTCGTTGTGATGTCGTCGGTGCGCCAGTGGAAGTACAAGTCTGTCGGCGTTGAGGGTTCAGAGCCGGGTGTGCTGTTGCGTTATTCCGAGCGTTACCCGCGACAGCCCATCCGCCCGCTGAGCATGGTGGTCGAGAAGGTTGGAGCTCGGGGGGCACGCCACGTTCGTATTGTGGAACCGGATGCATCAGCCAGTTTGCATGTGGCGCAGGAGCGTGCTATTCCGCTGCTGGGCTGGCGCATCTTGATTTTGTCCAACCCCCATGACGTATGGCGCAACGCCCGCTACGCAGCATGGGGTGGTGGCGCAGTAGCGGCCTTTTTGGGCTTGTTGACCTTGTACCTGTGGCAGCGCCGACGCGCCTTGCGCCAAATTTCAATGGCACGTAATGCGCTGCAAGAGGCGAACACCCAACTGGAACTGCGGGTTGCACAGCGTACCGACGAGTTGCGCCTGGTCAATGCAGAACTGGTGGGCGAGATGCAGGAGCGCCAACTGGCGCAGGATGAGCTGGTGCAGGCCGGCAAACTGGCCGTTCTGGGCCAGATGTCTGCCGGCATTTCCCACGAGATCAACCAGCCGCTGACGGCGCTGCGGGCGCTGGCCAAAAACACCTCCATGCTGCTTACCGCGGGTCGTATGGCTGATGTGCACGAAAATCTCATTGCCATCAGCGACGTCACCGAGCGCATGGGCAGCATCACAGCGCAGTTGAAGTCTTTTGCCCGCAGATCCCATAGTGAGCACCAGTCGGTATCGCTGGTCACCGCCGTGCAGTACATGCAACGTTTGCTGGAGCACCGCTTCCGTGCCGAAGCCGTGCGTGTGGAGGTGAACATTCCACATCAGCTATTGGTGCGTTGTGACCTGAACCGTCTCGAGCAGGTGCTTGTCAATTTGGCCGGTAACGCGCTGGACGCCATGCAAGACCAACCGGTCAAGGTGCTTACCATCAGCACCTTGCCTGCCGAGGGTCAGCGTATTCGGGTGCGTGTGGAGGATTCCGGTGTGGGCCTGCCTGATGAACTGATGGCCCGATTGTTCGAGCCGTTTTTCACCACCAAGGCAAGTGGTGAGGGGCTGGGTTTGGGCTTGGTGATTTCGTCCAACATCGTGCGAGAGTTTGGCGGGACCTTACGGGTCCACAGGGGCCAGCAGGGGCTGGCATTTGAGTTTGATCTTGAGCTTGTGCAAGGGGAAAACCATGTTTGAGGGATTCAAGGTGGTGTTTGTAGAGGATGACGCCACGGTGCGGCGCAGCCTGACACAAACGCTGGAGTTGACGGGCATTGAGGTCGTGGCCTGTGGCTCGGTCGAGGCCGCGTTGCCTCACCTGTGGGCGGGCCTGCAAGGTATTGTCATCAGCGATATCCAACTGCCCGGCATGGATGGCTTGCAGCTGCTAGAGCACATGGCTGGTGTGAACCCGGCCATTCCCGTCATCCTGATCACGGCGCATGGGGATGTGGCCATGGCCGTGCAGGCCATGCGTGCCGGAGCCTACGACTTTATTGAAAAACCATTTTCCCCTGAACGCTTCATTGAGACCGCCCAGCGCGCCCTGGAGAAGCGGGTGCTGCGTATGGCCGTGGAGGACCTGCGCGCCCAGTTGCAGCAGAAGATTGGCATCGAAGTCGCCCTGTTGGGCAATTCCGCCGCTATGGTTCGTGTCCGGGAACAGGTGTTGCGCCTGGCCAGCACCTCGGCCGATGTGATGATTGTGGGAGAGACCGGAACCGGAAAGGAACTGGTCGCACGCTGCCTGCACGACCACAGCAAACGCCGCGACCGCAACTTTGTCGCACTCAACTGTGGTGGCTTGCCCGAGACACTGTTTGAGAGTGAACTCTTCGGTCACGAGGCAGGTGCCTTTACCACCGCCAGCAAACGCCGCGTTGGAAAAATAGAACATGCTAATGGGGGGACCCTGTTGCTGGACGAGATCGAAAGCATGCCCTTGTTATTCCAGGTCAAGCTCTTGCGGGTGCTGCAGGAGCGCAAGGTCGAACGCTTGGGGTCCAATGACGAAGTCAAGGTGGATATTCGCGTAGTGGCGGCAACCAAGAGTGATCTGTTGGCGCTGAGCCGCGAACAGAAGTTTCGCAGCGACTTGTACTACCGGCTCAACGTGGCAGTGCTGCAGCTGCCGCCGCTGCGCGAGCGCAAGGAAGATATCCCGCTCTTGTTTGAACACTTTGTGGCGCAGGCAGCCCAGCGGTATGGCTGCGCGGTCCCCAAGCTGACCGGCATGCGCATGCAGGAGCTCATGGCGCACGACTGGCCGGGCAACGTTCGTGAAGTGCGCAACGTTGCGGACCGTTATGTTCTGGAGTTGCCGCAGGTGGGTGATGGGGATGCTGCCGCAGCAGCCGAAGACGAAGGGTCTTCAACCCTGGTGCGGCAAATGGATGTTGTGGAAAAGGTGCTGATCGAACAGGCCCTCAAGGAGCACAAAGGTCGTCCTGTAGCGGTGGCCCAGGCTTTGGGCATTGCCAAGAAAACCTTGTACGACAAACTACACCGGCACGCGCTGTCCATAGACAGCTACCGTTAGGGCTAACTCACTCGTAGTGCCTGGGGTCGGCGTTGTCGCTGGGGGCGGCAATAGCCCGTTTCAAAGCCGCACTCATGGGCAATTGCAGGTTGATACCCTTGGGCGGCACTGGGGACTGGAACCACTTGTTGTAGATGGTGTGAATCTCGCCGCTGCGAAACAGCCCAACCAGTACATCGTCCACCAGTTGTTTGAAGACAGCGTCACCCTTGATCATGCCGATGCCATAAGGCTCAATGGACAGGCTCTCGGTGGAGATGTTGTACTCGCTCGGGTTTTTTGCACCGGCTACCAGGCTGCGCAACAACACATCGTCCATCACGTAAGCGACTGCGCGGTCGGTCTGCACCATCTGGAATGACTCAGCGTCGTCCAGCCCGGCAAGGATTTTCATGTCGAGTTTTTGTATTTGGTTAGCCTCATGCAGGTGGCGGATGCTGGTGGTTCCCACGGTGGACGCGACGGATTTGCCTTGCAGGTCAGCCAGCGTCTGGATGTCGGAAGACTTTTTGGCCAGCAGGCGGCTGACCGCGACAAAAGTGGTCACGGAAAAGCTCTCGCTCTTTTGGCGCTCCAATGTGTTGGTGGTGACGCCGCATTCCAGGTCGACAGTACCGTTGACCACCATGGGAATGCGCGTTGCCGATGTTACCGGAAAGAGCTTGACCTGCAGATGGCGCAGCTTCAGCCTTGCCTTCACAGCGTCCACCACCTTGTGGCACAAGTCCATCGAATAACCAATGGGGTTGAGCTTTTCGTCCAGATAGGAAAAGGGCACAGAGCCCACCCTATAGCCCAGGGTGATGATGCCGGTTTGCTCTACCTTGTTCAGGGTCGCAGAGCCTTGACCCCAGGCGCTCGATGCCAGCACGCCCACCATCCAGGACACCGCTATGGCCTGGCGCAGAAGTGTCAAGGCTTTGCATTTCATCCGTTCATGCTAGCACGCACCGAATGTAATTTGGGCTACCGCTTCGCGACGCAGGTACAGGCGGGCAGTGAACTGGCCTGCGCGTCTGCCTCGCGCACCATGGTGCACACGCCATTGTTTAATATGAGCTTAAAACTATCGGGCAGGCCCCGTAGTCGGCCGCTGGCGGGCTGACCGGCAGCATCCACTACGGTGTCTGCAGGAACAATGCTCAACCGGTCTTCCACGGCAAAGGCGGCGGGCGTCAGCACAACGCGGCTTGCACCTTGGCGTTGGGCAGCGGCTTGCATTTGAGCGGTACATTGCGCGTCGGTTTTGCTGGCTACCATCAGGGCAGGGGCCGCGATCGGCGCAGTTGGATGGCTTTGGCAGGCGGCCAGCGCGAGTGTGCCCAGTGATACTGCACACGCTCTCAAGCAAAGAATGAACGACATGGCCATTACCGCCCAACGGTGCCGCGGATCAAGCGTACCGTTTCCGACGGACTGCGCTCCATCGTATAGTTGCCGCCCCGCAATATGCTTTGCGCCAAGCCTTTGTCAGAGGAGGCTTGCGTAGCGGGGCAAGCCCCGGTGCGCATAAACCCAAGCGCGCTACTGAGCATGCCTTCCGCAGCGTCTCCCCGCTGGCGGGTCAAATCGTCTGCAACCGTGCACTGCGGCGCAAAGCCGTCGGCGTAGTCACCAAATCCCACCGCATTGACACCTTTGAATTGCATGGCGGCATAGGATGTTCCGCAATTGCTTTCGTAGGAGAAGCCATAGGGCTTCCCGCAGCTGGTGCTGCCGATGCGAATGACCTGCATGAATGGCGACAGCCCGTTGACGATGGATTCGCTCGCTGAGCAGGTGCTGCCCGTCATCAATATGAACACCCGCTTCAGGCCCAATTGCGGCAGTGTCTGTCCGGGCGCTACTGAAAATCCCTGGCTGGTCTGGTGAAACGTACTGGTTTCATTGCAGAAGGGCAGTGGGTTTTTGTCATTGCAGGTCAACTTTTCGAACGTTTTCCCGGCCAGGCTCGTGTCACCAATCATCCATGCCAGCTCATTGGCCAGATCCAGGTAACCGCCACCGTTGTAGCGCAGATCAAGAACCAGTTCATTGACGCGTGCGTTTTTGAACATCGTCATCGCGTTAATCAGCTGCTTTTCGGCACTGACAATGCTGAACGAGTTAAGCACCAGGTAACCCACGGTATTGCTGCCGTCCGTGATCACCGAGGACATAGCAACGGGTGTCACAGTTATGGACTGCGAAGAAGTAATGTCTACGAACCTTGGCGTGCTGGCATTAGCCGCCAGCAAGCCAAAACGGGTGGTCTTGTTGGCCGCAGTGGGCGCAAGACCGGCGTTCAGCGCTGCGATACCGGCGCTTGTGGTGTCGTTGATATCAACACCGTCAATCGATGTGATGGTGTCACCCCGAGAGACGCCCGCCAAATGCGCGGGAGAGCCCTGTTCCACATACAGAATCCGAACCACGCGCGGCAGGCCACTGGTCAGGGTTGAACGGCGAAAACCGTAGCCCGATGCAATACCCGACTGCTGGTTTTGCAGATCTGCCGTCGAAAGCGTAAAGCTGAACTGGTCAACCAGTTTGCCCGAGGCCGTAGTGGATTTGGTTTTGAGCGCCTGAAAATAGGCATTCAGTGTCTGCAGGACGTTGTTGCCATTTCCGGCCAGTGTGAAGTTGGCCGCATTGACTGCGGGCACTTCTTTGTACCAGAGGTAGGTTTCGTCCATGAAGGATCTCACCCATGCTTTTTCGGTGTCGATGGATCCTTGGCGGTCCGACGTACCCGCGCGGGGTGCTGTGCATTGGTTGGCCAGAGATGCGGCGCTGGCCAGGACGGGCGTGCCCGGTTCTCCCGGCGTAGGGCTTGTTGCAACCGGCGCGGGCGTGCTACCGCCGCCGCCGCCTCCGCAGGCTATGAGCAGGGCAACAAGTGGCGTGATGGCGAATAATTTCAAGGGCATAACGGGTGGGGTGTGAAACACGGGCAGAAATGGGCGGCGCCCACAAATGCGTAAAGTGTAATGCCACGAATCAACCACCTCGCCGTGGCGGCGCGTTGTGGGTCAGGACTGCTTTGCAGTGGGGCGGTAAAGCCACGGCGTGGATGACCCGGTCCGAGCCCGCGGGAGATTGGCATCCCTATGTGCCAGGTACCACTCCAGCCAATCGGGCAACTCGGCGGTATCGACCCTTGTTTGCCCCTCGCTGTAGAACTGGGACGGAGGAGAACCATAGTTCTGTGTCCACACCTTGGAAAAATGCGCGGAATCCACAAAGCCCGACGCGACGGCTATTTCGGTGAGCGGGCGTCCGCTGCCCAGGAAGCTAGTAGCTGCCCGGATCTTGCATGAGAGCAGGTAGCGACGCGTCGGGATGCCCAGCCCGGTGGAGAACAGTCTGGACGCGTGGTGCGCAGACATTCCCAAGATGGCGGCGAGCGTGTCCAGGCTGGCGCCCGGAGATTCGTTCAACATATACATCAGCTGCAGGACGCGCCGGTCCAGCGCAGGTGGCTCGGGAAACTGTTTCGCCACCTCATCGATGGCTGTGCGTGCGCGGCGGTCCAGTTCGGCACCACAGAGTGTTCCGGCCTTGAAACCGGCCGCCATGGCCAGCAGCGCAGGGCATCGCTCCCATGCAAGCGCCTGCACGCCCGGGCCGCCTACACCGTGGAAGAAGCGGTACTGTGGGTGGCTAGGCTCCATGTCTATGAGTACAACGGTCTGGTCCATGGCGCGAATGGTCTTCAACACCATGGGCTTGATGGCCAGCACATGCGCCTCACACGTGTGGCCCTCACACTCCACACGCAGCGGGGTCTCTCCCGTAGTGCACAGAATGGTTGCGGCATGCCGTTGGGTCGTGTTCTCCATGCCAGCGCAGGCAAAGACGGCTGCATCGCCCATGGGCCGCACGCGAGCCGCCGGCATACCACCAGGTGCTCGGGTCCACGCGGTCGCCACACCGCCCAATCGGGAGGTAACAGTGCCGTCAGTGTGTTGCATGTGCCGGTGGATCTTCATTCAACCGTGTCGACAGGCGCACGGTCGCCCCAAAGCGCACTACATCGAATGCCAATACCTGTACGCTGGTCAAAGCCACCATATTGTTTTCGTCCACGGCGGGCTGGTCTGGCAACTCCAGCGAGTAAACGGTGTCACCTGGCTTGAGGCCAGCGCGCTCGTACAGGCTGCCGGGCAACACGGACTCCACCACAAACCCGCCGCGTTGTTCCGGCTGTAGTACCACGTGGTCGAGGAAGGCCTGTGCCTTCCTCGGGTGGTTAAACGCCAGGCGTGTGGGACTGATGGCCGCATTGCGCGAACGGGGATCGACCCCCAATGTTTCGTCGGCAGCTTCTCCCTGGGACAACCGGTCCCAGGGAGAGGCATCCGCTTTGGCCGCTGCAACAGGGGGTGCCGAAATGGTTCCAAAAGGCCAGGCCTGTCCAGCCTGAGCGGCCTGGGCCGGCACCGCTTCGGCAATAACTGCCCGGGGTGTGTCTGCTGGCTGAGGCCACAACCACCAGCCAAGTGCAGCTATTACCAGCAGGGCCGGGGTGTAGATGTCATAACGGGCCATCTTTAGAACTCCCTTATGGGTGAAGCCAGATAAATGATAAGGGGGCAGCCCCTGCGGGAGCCCCCGATCAAAACTGCGTGTAGCTTACGGAGTCACAAAGGTTTTCAACCAGTTCATAGTGGCGATGACGCCCCACTGGTTGCTGCCGGAGCGGTAGTACGGGTCAACAGCCAGCACGCCGGAGCACTGAATGCCTATGACGCCCAGATTGCCCATGAAACAATGGTCGGCGTGCAGATCGGCTACTTCATAGTCTTTGACAACGTACCAGCCACTGCCATTTGTCCGGAAGCAAGATTGCCTGCCCGTGCACTTCAATCCGGTGACGAGTTCGGCTTGCGAGCGAGCTGTTGACTCCGTTCCGCCCACAAACATGTCGCGTTCGCCATTGATGATACGGATGCGGTCGCTGGTTTGTGTATGTTTACCGTCAGCCATGCACGACTCCAGGTTGTAGGCCGCGGTATAGGTCGAGCCCGTGCCCTGACCCATGGAAGCGCGCACCCGTGCGTCGTAGTTCTTGGCCAGCACCGAGATGATGGAGCCCTGGCTGAGACCGCCCGTCACAACGCCCTTGGAGCAGTCGGCCTTGCCGCGTGCGCAGATCTTGGCGATGGCGCTGGCGGTGCTGGCGGCATTGAAGATGCCCTTGGCCCGACCGCTGATGGTGTTGCAGGTACCAAAGGATGCGTTGTCGTACTCCACAGTGGCGGCCACGAAACCTCGGGCTACCGCCGCATCGATGGCGGCCTGGGCCCAGGCGCCGTTGTAGGTTTCGCCGGTGCCGCCTATGTGCACGTACACCGGGTACTTACCGGTTGCGCTGGGCTCCTTGCCTGCGATCTTGTAGCTGCTGCCATTGGTGTAGGTTGCAGTGAAGCTGGTCTGGGCCTGGGCGAGGCCCGAGCCCAGCAGGGCTGCGCCCAGGGCAAGGGTGGGCAGGCAGCGGAAAAAGATGCGGCGTGCGAGTGCGTGGGGTAGTGTCATCAGCGTAATCTCCTATTTGTATAGTGGGTTTGCTTTTGGAATCCGGTACGGCCGGATGTGTCTCAAGCGGGCCAAGTTTAGGAAGCCCCTTACGCGCTGACTTGTACCGACAGGCCATGGGTCTAAGGATTTTCCCGGGGCATGGGTCTGAACATGGGCCGGGGTTAAGCCTTGCTACTTTTTCTTCGTTGGCACTGCGAAGTCAACCACGTAGGCGTCCAAGGGCAGACTGTCCCGCTGCGGACCTTGTAGTGGCAGCGGCTTCACCGTCACCTTGCCTTGCTCGGTGACGTCCACGCCTATGCCTTGGACGCTGAAGGCGTCAATCACATAGGGCAGGCCTTGCGAAGACAGGGGGCCTATGCCATCCGACACATGGAAGTGCAGGTGCGGTGCCGTGGTGTTGCCCGAGTTACCCACCCGCGCCAGCACCTGGCCGCGTTTGACGCGGTCACCCACCCGCACTTTCATCGAGCCAGGTTGCAGGTGGGCATAAAAGCCGTAGTGCCCGCGCCCCAGGTCCAGGATCACATGGTTACCCGAAGCGTTTTGTACATTGGTGTCGGAGGGCAGGGCGTTGGCCACCCGTTCGGGCAGGCCGTCCAGCACGGACACTACGGTGGCGTTGGCCACCGCAATGGCGTTTTGCCCATAGGTCGGCCAGTGTTCGTTTTTGCTGCTGTCGCCATAACTTTGCTGCGCGTTCCCATCCATCTTGACCCAGTCAATCGCAAAACGCTGGCTGACGTAGTGGACGCCGTTTACGGAGATGCCGGCCCGGCGGTGCGGAGCCTCCTTGCAGCAGCCATTAAAAGCGATCCATCCTGTGCCCTCCAGCGGCGGGCCCAAGACCAGCACTGGTTGCTGGCTTACGGCGACGGTGCCGCCGGTTTGGGTGATCTGGACAATTCCTTCATGGGCTGTCGTGACGGCCGGTGTGAGCCTCATCTCAGTGGTGGCACTAACCACGTTATGGGCCAAGGTCTTGGGCAAGTCCTGACCTGGCTCCAGTACCACGTCTATCCAGAAGTAGCCAGCCTGGGCACCATCCAGCGTATCGCTGGCAGCGCCACCCATCAGGGAGAAGCTGCGGGCCACGTCTGCGCCGGTCAGGGTGGTTAACAACTTGCCGGAGGCCGCGTCCAGCACCTGCAGCGAGAGCAGCTTGACGGGCGTGACCCGCGCATTGATGACCCGCAGCTCATAGTCAATGTGCACTCGCCCGTCGGCGCCGCGAAACGGCATGGGTTGTAGGGCGGCACTGAGCAGCAAAGGCGTGTTCTGGTCGTGTGCACCTGCAAATGCCGGCTTTTGCGGCCCGGCCTTGGGGTCGGCTGCCAGGGCTTGAACACTGCCGGCCAGCGCCAGCAAGACCATCATAAAACGCCGCATGCGATCCTCCTTGTATGGGCCGCGCCATCATAGAGGAAGCATGTCTGGCTGAACGCCCCTAGCGTATTACTTGCACTTGGAAGTGCACTGTTTGGCCTTGCCCCCGCATTGGCCCTTGTTATTGGTGCGTTTGATGCAGGCCGCCTCTTCTTCGGCGCACTTGGCAGTACAGGACTGGGAGGCGCTGGCCGGTGGCGAGTAGGTGGCCCCCGCCATGGCGGCGATGAGGAAGGCTGCAGCAACTGCCAGGTGAATGGTGTTTTTCATCATTTTTCCTTCGGTGGTGTGGGGAGGCCAGATTAGCACCCGACGTTGCCTTGCTCAACTCTTTTTTAGCCAGGGCGCATTTTTTTGAATCCAAGACGTGGTGTGCTGCGTATTGCTTATAGACGCCCATTGCCACACTGCAGATGGACCAGGCTTTGGACGTTAAGAAAGCGTCGGCTCATTTGGGTCGACGCACACTCACCACCAATCTGGAGTAAATAAATGATGCTACGTACCGCTGCTGTCTCTGCTTCCATTCTGGCTGTATCCCTGCTCGCCGCGTGCGGCAGCATGGCTACCGCCCTTACGTATTCCCAGGCGAATTTGCCTGCCGCCGTGCTGGTGCCTGCCGGCCACAAGGTCGCCATGGAAACGGTGGGCGTGGGTGAGATCACCTACCAGTGCAACGCCAAGAAAGACATGGCTGACCAGTTTGAATGGGTGTTTGCAGGACCGGACGCCAAGCTCAACGACCGCAGCGGCAAGCAGGTCGGCAAATACTACGGCCCCCCAGCAACATGGGAAAGCATGGACGGCTCCAAGCTGACCGGTGCCCAAGTCGCAGTGTCTCCCAGCGCGCCAGGCAATATCCCTAACCAGCTCGTCAAGGCCAACCCGGCCATGGGTAGTGGCGCCATGACCGGCGTGACTTACATCCAGCGTGTGAACACCGTGGGTGGCGTGGCACCTACCAGCGCGTGCGCGGCTGGCAATGTGGGTACCAAGCAGATTGTCAAGTACCAATCGGATTACATTTTTTACAAAGCAGCGATGTAAACATTCCTTGTGAGTGGCCGGCCCTGGCCTGTAGCTGGGCTGGTTTTAGCCCACAACTCCGTTTGCAAAAGCGTGGGTTGTGGGTTTTTTGCGTGGTCTCGGTCGATACAATTGACCGCCGGAATCGGCTATACGACTAACAAAACACACACACAAGGGAATCCATGTTCGGAATTACAAAGCGCAAGTGCACCGTTGCGGCTGCCATATTTTTAGGGGCGATTTCTACTTCCTATGCAGCACCAGTTAAATATGACTTCTCTGTCAACTGGAATTCGGGCGAGCTTGCCGGCTCGGTTTCTAACGGATGGTTTACGTTTGACTCAGCACTGGCTTTGCCCAACGCTCAGCACTTTTCCCAGCACACGTTGTTAGATTTTGGTTTCTCCATGCGAAACTCGTTCTATGGTGTGTCAGACGTTCAAACTGGGTCCCTTACTTTCGACCACAATGGCGCGCTTCGCATAATGAGTGTTGGTACGGATTGCGGACCCGGGTTTTGCCGCTCGAATCCCGGAAACACAAACTCTTTCTACGTGGTTTTTGACTCGCAGAGTCGCCTTGACCGGTTTTATGGTGTTGCTGGCGACTCCGGTTATGCAACCTCGTATGGACCAGGCGCCGCGCAAGTCTCAACAGTACCGGAACCAGAGACTTTGTTGCTCCTGCTCGCCGGCTTAGGTGTTATGGGCATAGCGCGCCGGAAGCGTGGTTAAGTCGACGGTACGTAGGTTTATAACTGACCGCAGCAAACCGGAGAGCTTGAACCGGTAACAGGTCGGGCCTCAACCAACACTGTCATCCCCATGCTGCTATTCGACGCCACCCACCGATCCCTCAGACCCGTTGTTGCACAACTCCAGCAGGCCGGCCGCAGTGGCCGCGGCACCGCGCTGTATAGCGAATGCCTGGCCGCGCTGGAGCAGGCCCGTGGCATGGGGGACGACGCGGCCCTGGTGCTGATTGCGCAAACCTTTGGTCTGGTGATCGACCAGGACGGCTACTCCGATGCTTCCATCGCCTGGCTGCTGGAGGCCGTGGAATGTGCCAAACGGTGTGGCGAGTTTGGTGAGCAGTCCCATATGTTGTACCTGGTGGGCCGCGCCTACTACTCCCGCGCTGAATACGGCGTGGCGCTGGGTTACTGGACCGAGGGCATGGAAGTGGGCAAACGCGACGGCGACCGCATCAGCTGGAGCTGGTGCAAGCTGGGCATAGGCCAGATTTGTGACGCGCTGGATGCGTCGGCCATGGCCGTCAAGGTGTTCTCGGACCTTGGGGCCAACCTGGCCAAACTCGACAGCTCCACACAGCGCCTGCCATTGACCCAATGGGCCCGGTTCGATTTGCGGCTGCGCGAGTTAAAGGCGGTCAACACGGTGAACCTGGGCGTCAACCAGATGCACCTGGGCCAGTTTGACGAAGCACTGGTCACACTGCGTCAGGGCCAGGCCATGGCCCAGGCGCAAAAAATGGAAGACATTGCCAGTGAATGCCTGGTGCGTTTTGCCGAGATCGCTGCGCTGCAGGGTGAGACCCGCCAGGCGCTGGACTTGCTGGTGCCGGCGCAGAAGGCGCTGAAGGCCTGCTCCCACGTGTGGGGCCTGGCCACGCTGTTTCTGCTGCGTGCGCAGTGCCAGTCGGCGCTGGGGCAGTTGGCAGAGGCCAACGCGTCCATCGCCTCGGCCCGGCAAGCAGCCAAGCAGGCCAATGCCCACCACATCGCGTTGCGTATTGAGCGCGAGAACGCCCTCATCGCCGAAAAATCCGGAGACCTGGCCCACGCCCTGGAATCCATGAAGACCGCAGCCGCCCTGCAGACCGAGCTGGACCGGGGCAGCAAGGCCCACCTGCTGCGCCACCTGCAGACCCTGGCAGAGCAGAGCAGTGCGGCCGACCGCGAGTTACCGGGCTACTCCATGGGGCTCAGGCGCAAGTTGGCAGGGTGACTGATTTGCTATTGTTTATATAGCAATATGTTTATATTTCTCGGGGGCTACAAGCATTTATTGCTTGTTGAGTGTCTGGCGGTCGGCGTGGGGTGCGATGCAGGTTTTAAGGCAAACGGTTCTCAGCTGCGCGTGCGTCGGTAGTGCATGGCGACCGCGCCACTGCGCAGCGGCTTCGCTGAGACCAACTCAA
>JAYSZJ010000049.1:0-7975 GCA_043738115.1 Rhodoferax sp.
ACCATACCAGCACTGGGGTCTCACTCGGGCCTAACAGCCCGAGTCCAGCGCATCAGGCACCTTCGAAGGCGTCTAAATTGCCCGGCTACACCGCCTTAAGCGCAATTAATTACACAAGAGTAGAAAAAACCCTAACACTGGTATTAAATTGGTATGTTAAGATATTTCCACATTCAAACAGCACCCTATTCTGGTGCGGCAAAAGCAAGTCGACAACCGCAATGATTAAGTATTTGTTGGGTGTAGACGGTGGAGGCACCGGTACCCGCGTTTTATTAGCCACCCGGGGGGGTGCCGTTTTAGCCCAGGCGAATGCCGGGCCATCGGCACTGGGGCAAGGCGTGGCCGCGGCCTGGCGCAACATTCTGGACGGCGTCCAGCAGGCTTTTGTGCTGGCCGAGCTGCCGGTACCGGATTGGTCCCAGTGTGCACTGGGCGCCGGCCTGTCCGGCGTGCACCACCAGCCTTGGGCTGACGAATTTGTAGCCACCAACCCCGGTTTTGCCCGTATCGCCGTCGAAAACGACGCCTACATAGCCTTGTTGGCCGCACACGGTGGCCTGCCCGGTGCGATGGTGGCAGCAGGCACCGGCAGCGTGGGGGAGGCCTTGTATGCCGACGGCACACGCCACCAGGTCAGCGGCTGGGGTTTCCCGGTCGGTGACGAAGGTAGCGGCGCCTGGCTGGGCCTGCGCGCCATGTCCCATGCACAAGAGGTGATGGACGGCCGCCTGCCCGGTGGATCACTGGCCGCCAGCATCCACCAGCAGTGCGGCAACCACCGCGACGCCCTGCAGGCCTGGTGCGCCACGGCCGGCCAGAACGAATATGCCCAACTGGCGCCGATTGTGTTCGCATCTGCCGCCAGCGACCCTGCAGCCGAGGCCCTGCTGGTGGAGGCTGCTGCCGCCCTTGAACGTATGGCCGCCGCGCTGGACCCACAGGCCAAGCTGTCGCTGGCCATCTGCGGCAGTTTGGGCCGCCAACTTTTGCCGCGTCTGGCCAGCGCTACCCGCGCACGCGCCATCGCATCACCCCAGGACGCCGTACATGGCGCCCTGACGCTTGTCCACCAATCATTGGAAAAGTCCCCATGACACCAGGCGAAACCTTGACATTCGAGCCGGATCCCCGCGACAGCTCGCCCATCTATATGCAGCTGGCCCGCAGGCTGGCCCAGCTGATCCGCGAAAGCCACTACAAACCCGATGAGGCCCTGCCCTCCGAGCGCCTACTGGCCGAGACGCTGAATGTGTCGCGTGTCACCGCCCGCTCGGCCATCGACCAACTGGTGTCCCAGGGCCTGATCGTGCGCAAGCGGGGTTCTGGCAATTACATCGCTCCCATGCTGGAGCAGCCCCTGTC
Organism: Rhodoferax sp.; assembly: GCA_043738115.1. Lineage (GTDB taxonomy): Bacteria > Pseudomonadota > Gammaproteobacteria > Burkholderiales > Burkholderiaceae_C > Allorhodoferax. The sequence goes on from JAYSZJ010000049.1 coordinate 1,366, forward strand.
GCAGCTGACCAGCTTTTCCGAGGAGCTGCTGCGCCGAGGCTACACGCCATCGTCGCGCTGGCTGGAACGCAAGATCGATGTGGCCATGACCGACGAACAGCTGTCGCTGGGCTTGTCGACCGGGGAAAAAGTGGTGCGGCTGGAGCGCCTGCGCCTGGCCGACAACGTCATCATGGCGTACGAGGTCAGCGTGCTGCCACAAAGCATACTGCCCGACCCCATGCTGGTCGGCAATTCGCTGTACGAATACCTGGACAGCGTGCAGCAAACCCCCGTGCGCGCGCTGCAGCACATCCGCGCACTCAATGCCCAGCCCCGGCTGGCCGAGCAGCTGGGCATTCCGGACCGCCAGGCCGTGTTGTTCATCACGCGTATTGGTTACCTCGAATCAGGCCAGGCCGTGGAGTTGACCCACTCCTACTGCCGCAGCGACTACTACGACTTCGTGGCCGAGATGAGGCGCGAACGATGAGTGCAGTGGTGCTTGGCAACATCCTGACGCCCAGCGGTTTTGTGCATGGGTCCATCGCCGTCACACCTGAGGGGCGCATAGACCACATCCATGGCAAAGCGATCAGTGAAGAGGCGGCGCGTGCATCCGGCGACCCCTTGGTGCTGCCCGGCTTCATCGATCTGCATGTGCATGGTGCCGGTGGCCGCGACATCATGGAAGGTGGCGACGCCGCGGTGCGCATCAGCCAGGTCCATGCCCAGCACGGCACCACGTCCATGCTCGCCACGACCATGACCGCACCCATGGAAGACCTGGTGTCGGCCATGGGCGCCTTGACCGGCATTTGCCAGAGACGCGCAGCGGGCGGCGCGCGTGTGTTGGGTGTGCACCTGGAAGGCCCCTACATCAACGACGGCAAACTCGGCGCCCAACCCGCTTTTGCGCGACCCGTGCAGACTGATGAGCTGAGCAAACTCAATGCACTGGCGCCGATACGCGTTATCACCCTGGCGCCCGAAGTGCCGGGCAATATGGATTTGATCGAGTCCCTGTGTGACGCTGGCTACCGCGTGCAGATCGGCCACAGCCTGGGCACCTATGACGACGGCGTGCAGGCCCTGGCCAAGGGTGCGCGCAGCTTCACGCATTTGTTCAACGCGATGACGGGCCTGCACCACCGCGAGCCCGGCATGGTGGGTGCCGCACTGGCCCATGCCCAGTACGCCGAGTTCATCCCCGACCTGATCCACGTGCACCCTGGCGCTATCCGTGTGGCGCTGCGCGCCATACCCTGCCTGTACTGCGTAACCGATTCCACCGCCGCCACCGGCATGCCCGATGGTGAGTACCGCCTGGGCAGCCACCAGGTGTTCAAGTGTTTGGGTGGTGTGCGCCTGGCCGACGGCACGCTAGCCGGTTCCACACTGACGCTGGACCAGGCGCTGCGCAACCTGGTGAACACGCTGGGTCTGAGCATTGTGGACGCATCCAAACGCGTCTCCACCCACGCGGCGGACTACCTGGGCGTGGTTGACCGCGGTCGCCTGGCCGTGGGGGCCTGGGCCGACGTGGTGGTGCTGGACCGCGACCTCGCATTGCAATCTATCTACATAGAAGGACATTCCATTGAACACACTGATGCTCTCTGAGGCGCGCGAAGCGGCGCAGGCCGTGGCCCACCAACTGGCCCACAACGACAAGGAATATTGTGACTTCGGCGCCCTGTTGCGCACACAAAACCCGACTGCCGTGTTGACGGTGGCGCGTGGCAGCTCCGACCACGCGGCGCACTTTCTCGCCTACCTGGTGATGGCCCGCATGGGGCGCTTAGTCACATCACTGCCCATGTCGCTGGTCACGCTGTACCAGTCGCAGATCACCTGCAAGGGTCTGGTGTCGATGGCGTTTTCACAATCCGGCCAAAGCCCGGACCTGGTGGCACCCACGCGTTTCTTCACCGAAGGCGGCGCGGTAACGGCCGCATTTGTGAACAAAGAGGACTCGCCGCTGGCGCAGGCCGCGCAGTGGGTGTTCCCGTTACATGCCGGCACCGAGGCCAGTGTGGCCGCCACCAAGAGTTATATCGCCCAGTTGGTAGCAGGCGCACGAATCGTCGCGGCGTGGCAGGATGACTTGGTACTGCAGTCTTCGCTGTCCGCGCTACCCGGTGTTTTGTCACGTGCGGCCTACATGGACTGGTCGGTGGCGGTGGAGGTTTTGCAGAACGTGGACCGCCTGTTTGTGATCGGCCGCGGTACGGGCATGCCGGTGGCGCTGGAAGCGGCGCTGAAGTTCAAAGAGACCTGCGGCATACAGGCTGAGGCCTTCTCCAGCGCCGAGGTCAAACACGGCCCCATGGCCCTGATCGAAGAGGGTTACCCGCTGCTGGTGTTCGCCCCCCGCGGCCCGGCCCAGGCCGGCTTGCTGGCCCTAGCCGAAGAGATGCGCCTGCGCGGCGCCAAGGTGTTGCTGGCCGCGCCCGCGGGCACACCCGGCGCCAACCTGCCCATCGTGGAAACCGCCTCCATTGACCTGGACCCTATCTCGCTGATTCAGAGCTTCTACCCCATGGTGGAGCAGCTGGCGCGCGCCCGGGGCCGCAACCCCGACGAGCCACGTTTTCTGGCCAAGGTCACCAAAACACACTGAGCCCCAGCCATGCAACAACAACCCCTGCATCCCGGGCAACTGGTGATGGTGGACATCGAAGGTACATCCCTCGATGCAGACACCGCGAACTTCCTGCGCACCCACCATATCCGCGCCGTGTGCCTGTTCCGAAAAAACCTGGGCACGGCGGCCGAAGTGCGCAAACTAACCGCCGACCTGCGTGAAGTTATGGGCCCGCTGGCGCTGATTGGCCTGGACCAGGAGGGCGGCTCGGTGATACGCGCCACCTTCTTGCCGCAAGCACCCGCCGCCATGGCGCTGGGCGCCTGTGGTGATCTGGAACAGGCCCAGAACGTGGGTGCAGCCGTATCCCGCGGCCTGCGCAGCCTGGGCATCAACTGGAATTTCGCGCCGGTGGTGGACGTCAACAACAACCCCGCCAACCCGGTGATTGCCGAACGCAGCTTCTCCGCCGACCCGGTAGCGGTCGCCCGCCTGGCGGGTGCATGGATGGAGGGTGCCATGTCCGAAGGTGTGGCCTGTTGCATCAAACACTTCCCTGGGCACGGCGACACCCATACCGACTCCCACCACGCATTGCCCACCGTCGACAAATCCCTGGTCGAGCTGGAACAACTGGAGCTGGTGCCGTTCCGCGCCCTGGCCAGCACGGCCCCGGCCGTCATGACGGCCCACATCGTCTACCCCCAGATCGACCCCGAGCATCCTGCAACCCTGTCGCGCAAAGTGCTGACCGGCGTGCTGCGCGAGGCCATTGGTTATGCCGGCGTTGTGATCACGGACGCGCTGATGATGAAGGCCGTGTACGACCGCTACGGCCATGCCCGCGCCTCGGTATTGACCCTGCAGGCCGGCGCCGACCTGGTGTTAGCGCAAGGCGCACGCAACGAACAACTGGCGGCACTGCAGGCCATTGGTGCCGCACTGGAGAGTGGTGATCTGGACACGGTCGCCATGCACAGCGCACGCGACAGTGTTGACGCACTGGCCCGGCGTTTCCCGCTGCGCACCACGCCGTATGGCGACGCGCAACAGGCGCAAGACTTCGCGCTGATGAACACCGCCTGGGCCCGCGGATTAACCGCTGTGGGCCAGCCCACTGCGCCCAGCCGCACCCAGCCCCTGCGCGTGATTGCGCAGGCTTCCGTGGTCAGCGACGGTGTGTCTGAAGCCGGCCTGCCGCTGGAGCAGGTGCAGGCGCTGTTTTCCGGCTTTGACGATGTGCAGGTCCTGCCCGTGGCCACGCTGCGCGACTTGGACATCAGCACCCTGCCGCGTGATGGCCGCTGCAACGTACTGGTCTCCAACCACAAGGGGCGTTTCCACACGCCCAGCACCGCCGCAGGTGTGGATTTGCACCTGGCGATCTGGAACCCGTTCCAGGTCATGGACATACACGCCCCCGCCATCGTGACCTGGGGTTATGCCGATGGCGCCCTGGTTGCGCTCAAGGCCTGGCTGCAGGGCGAGGCCGGTGCACCTGGTGTGGCACCCGTTGCACTGCATTCCTGAACCCGCTTTTTGAACCGATTGGACACCCCATGACCACAGAAACCACCCCTGCGCGTTCGCCCATCACCTGGGTTGCCAGCCTGTACTTTGTGCAGGGCATGCAGTTTTTTGTGGTCATGCTGATCGCCGGCCTGATGTTCAAGAACATGGGTGTGCCCAACGACCAGATCGCACGCTGGACTGGCCTGCTGGGCCTGGCCTGGGCCTTCAAGCCCTTGTGGAGCCCGTTCCTGGAGATGGCGCGCAGCAAGAAATTGATTGTGGTGGCCATGCAGTTCACCGGTGCGGCGGGCCTGGCGCTGATGGCGCTGGCGCTGCAACTGCCCATGTACTTTGCGGCCAGCATCGCCGTGTTTTTTGTGCTGGCCTATGCCTCGGCCACACATGACATTGCCTGCGACGGCCTGTACATGGCCAGCCTGAACGATAAACAACAAGCCGCTTATGCCGGTTGGCAGGGTGCATTTTTTAACGCGTCCAAATTTTTGACACTGGGCGGCCTGCTGGTGCTGGCGGGGCAGCTGGAAACCCGTTTTGGGGTGTTCAATGCCTGGTCTGCCATCTTCGTGTTGTTGGCCGTACTGTTGGCGGCGCTGGCCAGCTACAACGCCTGGGCACTGCCAGGCACGCTGAACACCGAGCACACCGATCTGAGTGCGGCCAGCGTCATGCGCACCCTGCTGGAGGTGGTGAAAGACTTCCTGCAAAAGCCCGGCATCTGGCTGGCTATTTTGTTCATCGTGTTGTTCCGTTTTGCCGAAGGCCAGGTGCAGACCATTGGTCCCCTGTTCCTGCTGGAAGCACGCGACAAAGGTGGCCTGGGGCTGACGACCGAGCAGGTGGGCGGCATCTACGGCACGGTGGGCACGGCAGCCTTTCTGGTCGGCAGTATTTTGGGTGGTTACTTCACATCATGGCTCAGCTTGCGCCGCGCGATGCCGGTGCTGATCCTGGCCATGGCCGTGCCCAACGTTGTGTTTTATTACTTGGCCTGTGCCTTGCCCAGCGACACCATCCACATCGGCGCTGCGGTGGCAATTGAAATGTTTGGTTATGGCTTTGGTTTTGTCGGCATGATCTTGTTCATCATGCAGGCCGTGGCGCCCGGGCGATTCCAGACGGCCCACTACGCACTGGGCTCTGGTGTGATGCAGCTGGGCTTCATCATCTCCAAGACCATCAGCGGCGACATCCAGATCAGCATGGGTTACGAGCAGTTCTTTTTGTGGACCATTGCCTGTGGTGTGCCTGCTTTTGTCTTGATGTTTTTCGTCAAGTTCCCGGCGCCAGAAGCCAAGAGCAACTAAGGGCTTGCCATGCGTGCCACGACTTTGTTCCGACGTGTATTGTTTGCCGCGACCTTTACAGCCACCCTTCCAAGCCTGGCCGCTCCAGCGGGTGGCCTGTTCTTTGACGACTTCAGCCAGGCCCAGGTACAAGACCTAGGCGCCCAAGGCTGGACGCTGCGCCACGCCATCGGCCACCCCGGCATCGCCGGCGCCCGCTGGGGCCCGGCCACCATAACACTGGTGCCAGACCCGCAAGTGCCGGGCAACCAACTGCTGCGCCTGCGAGCCAGCACCGACGGCACACCCGCCGGCACCAGCCAGGCCCAGATCTGCCACGCCCGCAAGTACCTGGAAGGCACCTATGCGGCCCGTATCCGGTTTTCGGACGAGCCGGTCAGCGGTGAGGATGGCGATGTGGTGGTGCAGACCTTTTACGCCGTCAGCCCTTTGAAACACGACTTCGACCCCGAGTTCAGCGAGGTGGATTGGGAATACCTGCCCAACGGCGGCTGGGGCGACACCGCCACGCGCCTGTATGGCATCACCTGGCAAACCGTGCGCATAGAGCCGTGGCAGGCGCATAACCAGGCACACCAGGAAAAACGCTCGCTGGCCGGATGGCGCACGCTGGTGCTGCAGATCAAGGACGGCAAGACCCGGCACTACCTGGATGGTGTGATGCTGGCCGAACACGGTGGCAGAAACTACCCCGTGGTTCCCATGTCGATCAACTTCAACCTCTGGTTTTCACCGGGTGGTCTTTTACCGGTATCTAAATCGCCCCGCGTCTACGAACAGGATGTGGACTGGGTATTCCACGCCAAAGACCAACTCTTGACGCCGGCCCAGGTGGATGCGCAGGTGCAGTCTTTTCGCGACAATGGCCATGCCGCCATTGACAACATTGCGCCTGGCACACCCGTTCTGCACAGCACCTGCGACTTCTAAAAAAGCGGCCTGCCTAGGGTTTATACCGAACTGGAAAATTAAAATTGGTAGCATAGTGGCATCTTCAATATGTGACATGGTATTGATTTCCTGAGCGATGGGGGCTGCATGAATCGGGGGCGAGCGCAGTCTGTTTGGTGGGCAGGGGGATTGATTTCTCCTGCCCCCTTTTTTGCCCGCTACCACCTGTAGACCACTCCACCACCATGGCCCTCCCATTTCTAAGTCACCTCCTCCGCGCCGGATTGCTGCGCACCCTGGCCGTCAGCGCCCCGTG
>JAYSZJ010000050.1:0-22728 GCA_043738115.1 Rhodoferax sp.
AATTAGCTTCTTTTATTGTAGCATTTAATTTGTAGCCGAAATTCCAGACCCGGCGCAGGAAGCGGTACGAACCTTCGACAGCCGCGTCGTTCCACTCCAGCGTGGCTTCCGGCGGAGCTGTAAACATGGTGTACAGGCGAGCCGTGTCGGCACCGTACTTTTCGATCAGGTCCTGCGGGTCGACACCGTTGTTCTTGCTCTTGCTCATGGTCCCCACGCCTTCGTAGTGCACCATCGAACCATCCGATTTGCGCTTGGCGCCGACGATCTTGCCGGCCGCGTCGAACACGTCTTCGACGTCCTGCGGCCAGAAATATTCGATTCCGCCCCCCTCGACCTTGCGCGAATAGATATGGTTGAGCACCATGCCCTGTGTCAACAGCCGGGTGAACGGTTCGTCGATCCTCACCAGCCCCAGGTCGCGCATCACCTTGGTCCAGAAGCGCGCGTACAACAGGTGCAGGATGGCGTGTTCGATACCGCCGATGTACTGGTCCATGCCGCTGCCGCCGGTGGCCAGCTGCTGGTCGCGCATCCAATAGGCGGCGCCACCACTGACCATCGCCTCGATGTTCTGCGGGTCGCAGTAACGCATGTAGTACCACGAGCTGTCCACGAAAGTGTCCATCGTGTCAGTCTCGCGCCGTGCGGCCTTGCCGCAGACGGGGCAGACCACACCGGCATGGAAACCTTCGTGCTTGTGCAGCGGGTTGCCGGAGCCATCGGGCACGCAGTCCTGCGGCAAGACCACCGGCAGGTCCTTCTCGGGCACCGGCACGGCGCCGTGTTCGCTGCAATGGATGATGGGGATGGGTGTGCCCCAGTAGCGCTGGCGGCTGACGCCCCAATCGCGCAGGCGCCACGTTGTTTTCTTCTCGCCCAGGCCCTTGTGTTGCAGGGCGCTGGCTACGGCATTGACTGCGTCGGCGCAGGACAGGCCGCTGAACACGTCGGAGTTGACGGTGATGCCGCGTTGTTTGTCGCCATACCAGTCTTGCCACTGGTCGTGGTCATAGCTCAGGCCGTCAATGTGCACGACATCGTCGATGCGCAGGCCGTATTTTTTGGCGAACGCAAAGTCACGTTCGTCGTGCGCCGGCACGCCCATCACGGCGCCGTCGCCATAACCCATCAGCACGTAATTGCCGACCCACACGTCAATGGCGTCGCCGGTCAGCGGGTGGACCACCTGCAGGCCGGTGGGCATGCCCAGTTTTTCCTTGACGGCCAGCTCGGCTTCGGTGGTGCCGCCTGCCTTGCACTCTTCGATGAAGGTGGCCAATGTGGGGTTGGTGCGCGCGGCGTGCACGGCCAGCGGGTGCTCGGGTGCCACTGCGCAGAAGGTCACGCCCATGATGGTGTCGGCGCGGGTCGTGAACACATACATGCGGCCGTCGCCAATCAGCTTGCCGTCCGCACCTTGGATGTCGTGCGTGAACGCAAAACGCACACCACTGGATTTGCCGATCCAGTTTTCCTGCATCAGCTTGACGCGCTCAGGCCAGCCCGGCAAGCCGGTCTGTACCTGGTCCAGCAGCTCCTGCGCGTAGTCGGTGATCTTCAGGTAATAACCGGGAATCTCACGCTTCTCGACGGTGGCTCCGGTGCGCCAACCCTTGCCGTCTATGACCTGCTCGTTGGCCAGCACGGTCTGGTCCACCGGGTCCCAGTTGACGACCTGGGTCTTGCGGTAGGCAATGCCTTTCTCCAGCATCTTCAGGAACAGCCATTGGTTCCACTTGTAGTAGCTGGGGTCGCAGGTGGCGACCTCGCGGCTCCAGTCGATCGCCAGGCCCATGGCCTGCATCTGGCCCTTCATGTAGGCGATGTTGTCGTAGGTCCACTGGGCCGGCGGCACCTTGTTCTTCAACGCGGCGTTTTCGGCGGGCAGGCCAAAGGCATCCCAGCCCATGGGCATCAGCACGTTGTGGCCGTTCATGCGCAGGTAACGCGCCAGCATGTCGTTGATGGTGTAGTTGCGCACATGGCCCATGTGCAACTTGCCACTGGGGTAGGGCAGCATGGAGCAGGCGTAGAACTTCTTCTTCAGATTGCCCTGCGCGTCACGTGTATCTTCTGTCACGCGGTAAGCGTTCTGCCCGTTCCACAGGGGTTGTGCCCAGTGTGCGTGCGCCGCTTTTTCGATGTCCAGGTGTTGGTATTTGTCTTGCATGGGTCTGAGGGCCGCTAGAGGGCCGCCGAATGGAGTGCCTAGTGCGATTTTAGGCGCAGTGGGACTGTTGCCCGTACCGCGGCGCAAGCCTAGCGCTTGGCAGCTGCAGAGTCGGTCACAAAACCGATGCGGTGCAGGCCCGCCAGGTGGGCCTGGCCCATCAGTTCGACGACACGGCCATAGGGCACGCTGGTGTCGGCGCGCAGCCGCACTTCGGTGTCGGGGTTGCGCTCCCCGGCCTGGCGCAGCGCGGCGGCCAGGGCGCGGGCATCCAAGGGTTTGTCGTCCACAAACACCTGGCCCGTCTTGTCCACCGTCAGCGCAATGAACTTGGGCGTATCCAGCGTGGCGGCACCCGGGCTTTTGGGCAGGTCCACCTTGACGGCACTGACCAACAAGGGCGCAGTGATGATGAAGATAACGACCAGCACCAGCATCACATCCACCAGCGGCGTCATATTGATCTCGCTCATGGGTTGGGGGGCGGCGGTGCGCTCCAGGCGGCCGAAGCTCATAAATTACAACGCCCCGGCGATGCTCATGGGGTGCTCTGCGTGATCAACAACTCACGCAGGTCGCGGGCGAAACCTTCCAGGTCGGCCTCGATGCGGCCGATGTAACGACCCAGAATGTTGTAGCCCAGCACGGCGGGTATCGCAACAGCTAGGCCGGCCGCGGTCATGATCAAGGCTTCGCCCACCGGGCCGGCAATCTTGTCTATGCTGACCTGGCCCGCGCCCGACATGCCCATCAGAGCGTGGTAAATGCCCCAAACCGTGCCCAGCAGGCCCACAAAAGGCGCCGTGGAACCGACGGTGGCCAGCAGCACCTGGCCGGCCTGCAGCTTGAGCAGCACCGCATGCAAGGCATCGCGCAATAACCGAGTCAGTTGCTGAGACTTGTCGCCCGCGCCAGCCAGCGTGCCGGAGGTTTCCACCTGGCTGGCTACTACCAGAGGAGCGACCAGCACTTCGCGGTCAAACAGCTGAACAGACCGCAGACCTTCCGTCAGCGAGGGGGCCTGCCAAAAGGCAGCCGTGCTGCGTGCCACGTCCCGGTGTGCACGCAACAACAACCAGGCTTTCCACAGAATCACGACCCAGCTGCCAACCGACATGAACAGCAACGCCAGTGCTACGCCCTTGCTGACGGCGTCGCCCTGGCGCAGCAGGTCGAATGTATTCACCGCAAGCTCAACACGTCAAACATGTCAAACAGCCCGGACTTCTTGCCGGCCAGAAAGCGCACGGAACGCAGACTGCCCTGGGCGTAAGTGACCCGGCTGGATGACTTGTGGCTGATCTCGATACGTTCGCCAATGCCGGCAAACAGCACCGTGTGGTCACCGACGATATCGCCACCGCGGATGGTCGCGAAGCCGATGGAGGACGGATCACGCTCGCCGGTCACACCTTCGCGGGCGTAGACGGCACAGTCTTTCAGGTCGCGACCCAATGCGTCGGCAATGACTTCACCCATCTTCAGAGCCGTGCCCGAGGGTGCATCCACCTTGAAACGGTGGTGGGCTTCGACGATCTCGATGTCGTAGCCAGTGGACAGTGCCTTGGCGGCCATCTCCAGCAGCTTGAGGGTGACATTGACACCCACGCTCATATTCGGCGCCATGACGATGGCAATGTCTTGCGCGATGTTGGCGATTTCCACCTTTTGTGCGTCGGTGAACCCGGTGGTGCCAATGACGGCAGACACACCCAGTTCGCGGCAGACCTTGAGGTGGGCCAGTGTGCCCTCGGGCCGGGTGAAGTCGATCAGCACATCGCTGCCTTGCAGGCCAGCACGCAGGTCTGACGTGATCAATACCCCAACGGATTTACCAGATTGCGCGCCAGCATCGTGGCCTACCGACGGGTTGCCCGCCATGTCCAGGGCTCCAGCCAGGCTGCAGTCGTCTGCGGCGCGGATGGCATCAATCAGCATCTGACCCATACGGCCTGATGCGCCGGCCACGGCAATCTTGTGGGTCATGTTGCGGATTCTTTCTGCTGCAGGACTAGGGGCGCGCGGCCTCAAGGGGCGGGTAATCGGTTGGCGCGGTGCCGGCGGCAACGGGTGTCACCGCAGGCTTGCTGGGTGGGGGGAAATTCTTCAGGCTTTCTTCAGACGCTTCCAGATTGGGCGCCTTGCTGGGTAACGAAGGGGACTTCAGTGTTGCCACAAACTCGGCTTCGCTGGGCAGCGCATCGGCTTCCGTGCGTTCGACCAGATCATTCTTGAAGAAAACTGTCACCTTGCGGGATTGGGGCTCGACACCCTGCTGCTTGAGCGTGAATACGTAGTCCCAACGGTCGGCGTGAAACACGCTGACCAACAGTGCTGTGCCGAGGATGTCACGCACCTGCACGCGCTGCATGCCGGGCTTGAGCTGGGCAAACTGTTCGCGGGTCACCACATTGCCTTGCACAATGTCCATTTTGTACGGGGAGATGATCCCGGCGATACGTGTTGTGACACCGTTAAAGCTGCCGCAGCCGGTAAGGCCCGCAAACACCAGTGCGACCAGGGTCAGATTGAGGCTACGGCGATGGATGTCGGACATGGGTGGTTACGCAAGATATGATCAAAGGATTGTAGCGGTTGAGCGCCGCCGCCCCCCTTGCACACACTCGGCGGAGAGATGCCCATGACCAATATCGATGAACTGAAAAACACCGGCCTCAAGGCCACGATACCGCGCCTGAAGATTCTGGAAGTGTTCCAGCGCAGTTCTGAGCGCCACCTGACCGCGGAAGATGTGTTCCGTGTTCTGCTGCAGGAACGCTCAGACGTAGGCCTGGCCACGGTCTACCGCGTGCTCACACAGTTCGAACAGGCCAGCATTTTGAGCCGCAGCCATTTTGAGAGTGGCAAGGCGGTGTATGAACTGAACGAAGGCCAGCACCATGACCACCTTGTGTGCCTGGACTGCGGCAAGGTCGAGGAGTTTTACGACGCCGAGATTGAGGAGCGCCAGCATGCCGTGGCCAAAGCGAAGGGATTTTCCATTTCGGACCACGCGCTGAGCCTGTATGCAACCTGCACCAAGGACAACTGCCCCAACCGCAACGACAGGGACAAGCAGCGCAGCGGCCAGATGGGTTAGTTGCCCTGGGCCATCGCCTTGCGGTGGCGCTCGACAAATTCCTGGTAGGTGTCGATACCGCGCAGTTGCAAAATGGTGTTGCGCACAGCTGCCTCCACCAGCACCGCGATATTGCGGCCCGCCACCACCTGGATCACCACCTTGCGCACCGGAATGCCCAGAATGTCCTGGGTCAGCGGCTCATAAGGGATGCGCTCGTATTCGCGCTCCAATGTTTCGCGACGCACCAAGTGGACGATGAGTTTGAGCCGCATCTTGCGGCGTACGGCGGTCTCACCAAAGATGCCGCGAATGTCCAACAGGCCAATGCCGCGCACCTCCAACAGGTTTTGCAGCAGCTCCGGGCAACGCCCTTCGATCGTGGTCTGGTTGATGCGGAACAAATCCACCGCATCGTCTGCTACCAGGCCGTTGCCCCGTGAAATCAGCTCCAGACCGAGTTCGCTCTTGCCCAGCCCGGATTCACCAGTGATCAGTACACCCAGGCCCAGAATGTCCATAAACACGCCGTGCATGGACGAGCGGTCGGCAAAGTGTTTGGACAGGTAGGCCCGCAACACGTCGATAACAAATGCGGACGACTCCTCGGTCGCAAACATCGGGATCTGGGCCCGCTCACACATGGAAAGCAAGGCCTGTGGCGCCTGCTGCCCATCGGCCAACACCAGAACCGGCGGCTCCAGCGTCACGATGCGCGAGATGCGGCGGGCGCAATCCTCGGGCGTGGCGTTGGTGATGTAGGCAATTTCCCGCTCACCGAGAATTTGCACACGGTAGGGGTGGATGTAGTTCAGGTAACCGACCAGGTCGGCGCCGGAGCGCGCGGCACGGACCGCGACTTCATCAAAGCGGCGCTCGGAGGCACCCAAACCGGCTACCCACTCCCAGTGCAGACGACCGCGGAACTCTTCAAAGAGTACATCGGCGCTGACTACGGTGGGTTTCACAGGTTGTAAGCGCTATTGGGCAGAATCAGGCGACCTGGGCCGATTGCCAGCCCACAATTAGGGCATGCAATTGCGCAGCGTCAGAGCTGGACAACATACGCTCACGCAATTCGGCGTCGCTCAGCAGCTCGGCAATTTCAGACAGGATTTCCAGGTGTTTTTGGGTGGCCGCTTCGGGCACCAGCAGGAAGATCAGCAAGCCAACCACCACATCATCGGGTGCGTCAAAACCAATCGGATTGGCCAGCTGGAACACAGCGGCCATGGGTGCCTTCAGCCCCTTGATACGCCCATGGGGGATGGCAACACCATGGCCCAGCCCGGTAGAACCGAGGCGCTCGCGCGAAAACAGGCTGTCGGTCACCAGGGCACGGCTGAGGCCATGCAGGTTTTCAAACAACAAGCCAGCTTCTTCAAAAGCGCGCTTTTTGCTGGTCACTTCAACTTGCGCGAGCACTTGCTCAGGTGACAGGATGCTGGCTAGACGGTTCATGGTGTGGGCCGATTATGCACAAAAAAACCGCCCTCTGAAGGGCGGTTGCTCTAGTGTGCAATCCCTGTGACGGGATTACATCAGGCGCTTGGGAGCCTCGTGGTGGTGGTCTTGCAAGCGGTCCTTGTGGCGTACCACTTGGCGGTCCAGCTTGTCGATCAAATCATCCACGGCTGCGTACAGATCCTCGTGCGAGCTCTCAGCAAACATGTCGTTGCCCTTGACGTGGATATTGCACTCGGCACGCTGCCGTCGTTCCTTTTCCTTTTGCTTCTCAACGGTTAGAAGTACCTTGACATCCACGACTTGGTCGAAATGTCGCATGATTCGATCTAGCTTGGTCGTAACGTAACTGCGCAGTGCCGGGGTAACTTCCAGATGGTGACCGCTGATCGTCAAATTCATAAATAGCCTCCAGTTGCTCACAGGTTGAAAACCTTGCCGCTGCATTCCAAAGTATGGCGCGGCAAGAACAGGCATCAAAATGATCTAAATTGATTGCCGTCATTTCACTATGCGCCCGAACACCGGAATATGCAATGCCTTTTTTTGGTAACGCAGTGCAACAAGGCGAGCCCGTACGAACCCATTTTTCTCATCCATAAGCGCAGGGCGCGGTGCGATAATTTAAGGAGTAACACTTTTGGAGAGCATTCCTTGGAAAACTACCCCTGTCGGTAGCTTTCGCGTTGAATTGGGCAGATTCCCATCGCGCGAAAGCCGCAGCGACGCTCGATTGTTCGCGTTGGACAATTGGAATCTGACCCCGATTGAATCGCCATGCTCAATATTTTCACGCTCGCCAACGGACGGCTCTTCCAGGAAGAGATCGAGTCGCTGGAAGAACTGTCCAAATTCCAGCCCATCTGGGTGGATCTCGAATCACCCACGGTTGAAGAAAAACGCTGGGTCAAGCAGTATTACGGCCTGTCCATTCCCGAAGATGCGATGGACGAGGACATCGAGGAATCGGCCCGCTTCTACGAAGAGGACAACGGCGAATTGCATATTCGCAGTGACTTCTTGATTGCCGATGACGATGAGCCCCGCACGGTACGCGTGGCCTTTATCCTGAACCTGGTCAACGACGAGCTCAAGAGCAAAGGCGTGCTGTTCTCCATCCACGATGAAGACGTGCCCGTGTTCCGGCTGCTGCGCATGCGGGCCCGCCGCGCGCCGGGGCTGATTGAAGACGCCAAGGAGGTTTTGCTCAAGCTGTTCGACGCCGACGCCGAATATTCCGCCGACACGCTGGAAGGCATCTACGACGAGCTGGAAAAAGTCAGCACCAAGGTGCTGTCCGGCGATGTGACCGATGCGCTGGCCGGCGAGGTGCTGGGCGCCATTGCCCGCCACGAAGATATGAACGGGCGCATTCGACGCAATGTGATGGACACCCGCCGCGCGGTCAGTTTCATGATGCGCAGCAAGATGCTCAACGGCGAGCAGTTTGAAGAAGCCCGCCAGATTCTGCGCGATATCGATTCGCTGGATTCACACACGGCGTTTCTGTTCGACAAGATCAACTTCTTGATGGATGCCACCGTCGGTTTCATTAACATCAACCAGAACAAGATCATCAAGATCTTCTCGGTGGCCAGTGTGGCGCTGTTGCCGCCTACGCTGATTGCCAGTCTGTACGGCATGAATTTCAAGTTCATGCCTGAGCTGGACTGGGCACTGGGCTACCCGTATGCCCTGGGCCTGATGGTTGCCAGCGCCCTGGTGCCTATGTGGTACTTCCGCAAGCGGGGCTGGCTGAAGTAGGCTGTGGCGGCTAGCTCTTAAGCAAAAACGACCTCTAGCCCCCGTCGCATCTACACGATACGCTCCTGTACTTATAGCAGTCGCAAAAACTCAGCCATGATGTCGCGCGTATAAACGCTGGCGACATCGGTGACAAAGCGGGGGAAGTCCACGTGCGCCGTATCGTCTGCACGGTCTGAGATGGTGCGCACGGCAGCGAAGGGCACGCCGTAATCTGCGCAGACCTGGGCCACGGCCGCACCTTCCATCTCCACTGCCAGCGGTCGGTGGCCACTGGCCTGCAACGCTGCCAGCAAACGCCCCACCTCTACCCCACTGCTGACAAAACGGTCACCACTGGCGATCAGGCCTGTGTGCACCAAAGGCTGGTCCGATACCAGCGACGTGGGCTTCATACCTGCCAACGCGGTCTGGCAGGCCTGCAGCAGCAGCGCGGTCAATGCCGCATCGCCAGGAAAACAGGTCTGGCCGTAGAGCGGAATTTCAAACCGGGGGAATAGTGGCGAGGCGTCCATGTCGTGTTGAAGGAAGCTGCTGCCCAGCACCACATCCCCCACACGCACTCCGGGGCCAACACCACCTGCCACGCCGGTGAAGATGACCCGGGCCACGCCAAATCGCTCGATCAGTGCGGCCGCCGTTGTGGCCGCTGCGACCTTGCCAATACGGGACAAAGCCAGCACCACGGGTTTGCCATGTAGCAGGCCGGACCAATAGTCCCGCCCCGCATGGCGGGTACAGACAGGGTTGTTTAAGACGGCCGCCAAACCCTGCTGCTCTTCAGCCAAGGCACTCAGGATGGCGGTAGCGCCGCCGGCAACGGCCATGCTTGCGGGTTATTTGTCGCGCAACTCGCGGCGCAGGATTTTGCCGACAGGGGTTTTAGGCAACTCGGCACGGAACTCCACCACCTTAGGCTGTTTGTAGCCGGTGAGATTTTCTTTGCAATAGGCGCGTACATCGGCCTCGGTGACGTTGGGGTCTTTTTTGACGATGACCAACTTGACGGCTTCTCCAGACTTGGCGTCGGCCACGCCCACGCAGGCACATTCCATGATGCCCGGCATCTGTGCCACCACGTCTTCCAGCTCCGTGGGGAACACGTTGAAGCCGCTGACCAGGATCATGTCTTTCTTGCGGTCGACGATCTTGAAGAAGCCGCGCGCGTCGACAACACCGACGTCACCCGTCTTGAAGTAACCATCAGCCGTCATGACCTTGGCGGTTTCGTCTGGACGCTGCCAATACCCGGCCATTACCTGCGGGCCCTTGATGGCTATCTCGCCGGGTTCACCGGCAGCGACCTCGTTGCCATCGTCGTCCAGCAACTTCATATACGTGTTGGGCAAGGGCACACCAATGGTGCCGGTGTATTCCTTGGCCGTGACCACATTGCAACTGGCGGATGGTGAGGTTTCGCTCAAGCCATACCCTTCGCAAATAGGGCAGCCGGTTTTGTCGAACCACAGCTTGGCCACACCGCTTTGCACCGCGGTACCGCCGCCGACGGAGACCTTGAGGTTGCCCCAGTCCACGGTGTTGAAGTCCGGATGGTTGGCCAGGCCGTTGAACAGCGTATTGACGGCTGGAAAGGTGTGGATCACGTGGTTGCGCAATTCCTTCAGCACGCCTGGAATGTCGCGCGGATTGGGAATCAGGATCAGCTTGCCGCCCTGGCGCATGGACAGCATCATACCCACCGTAAATGCAAAGATATGGTACAGCGGCAGAGCACAAACGCCACTCGGCTGCTGACCCGCCGGTATCGTGCTCATCGCCGGGCTGTTCCAGATTTCGGACTGCAAGACGTTGGCGATCACGTTGCGGTGCAATAACACGGCTCCCTTGGACACCCCCGTTGTGCCACCGGTGTATTGCAAGACCGCGACGTCATCGGCCTTGATGTCGGGCTTCGTAAACGACGCCTTGCCACCCTTGGCGATCGCCGCATTAAACCGCACAGCTTCCGGCAGGCTGAAGGCGGGCACCATCTTCTTGACGTTGCGCACCACATAGTTGACCAATGTCCCCTTCAGCAGGCCCAGCTGGTCACCCATGGCACACAGCACCACGTGTTTGACGGGCGTGGAGGCAATACATTTCTCCAGCGTGGTGGCAAAGTTTTCGATGATGACGATGGCCTTGGCACCCGAATCCTTGAGCTGGTGTTGCAATTCACGGGGCGTATACAAGGGGTTGACGTTCACGACGACAAACCCTGCGCGCAATATGCCGGCCACGGCCACGGGGTACTGTGGCACGTTGGGCATCATGATGGCGACGCGGTCACCCTTGGTCAGCCCCAGGGATTGCAAATAGGCCGCAAACGCCTGGCTCTGACTGTCCGTCTGTCCATAGGTCACATCCTTGCCCATGAAGTTATAGGCCACCCGGTCGGCATACTTCTGGAAGCTTTCTTCCATCAATGCCACCAGCGATGTGTACGCCGCCACATTGATGTCCGCGGGCACGCCCTTGGGATAACTATTGAGCCAAATGCGATCTGTCATGCTTACCTATCCCAACTGTAAAGTGCAGCAGATATTTTGCCTGTGAATACCAAGGGACAGCCCTTGCGATGTCCTTGGTGTTTTCCCTAGCCTCTGAGTGCGGTCAGCACCTCATCAAGCATCTTCTTGGCGTCGCCAAACAACATGCGGTTGTTCTCTTTGTAGAACAGCGGGTTGTCCACCCCGGCATAACCCGAGGCCATGCTGCGCTTCATGACGATGGAGGTCTTGGCCTTCCAGACTTCCAGCACCGGCATGCCGGCGATCGGGCTAGTGGGGTCATCCTGCGCGGCGGGGTTGACGATGTCGTTGGCGCCAATCACCATGGTCACATCGGTGTTGGGGAAGTCGTCGTTCAACTCGTCCATTTCAAACACGATGTCGTAGGGCACCTTGGCCTCGGCCAGCAGCACGTTCATGTGGCCGGGCATACGGCCTGCCACCGGGTGGATACCAAACCGCACATTGACACCTTTTTCACGCAAAAACTTGGTGATTTCAAACACCGTGTGCTGGGCTTGCGCCACCGCCATGCCGTAGCCGGGCACGATGATGACGTTTTTGGCTTCACGCAGCAGTTCGGCGGTCTCGGTCGCGTTCACAGGGGTGACTTCGCCGACTGGTTGTGCCGCGTCGCCCGTGGGCTTGGGTGCCGCTGCCGTGGTGCCAAAACCGCCAGCGATCACGCTGATAAAGCTGCGATTCATGGCGTTACACATGATGTAGGACAGGATGGCACCGCTGGAACCCACCAACGCGCCAATCACGATCAACAAGTCGTTGGACAACATGAAGCCGGTGGCCGCTGCGGCCCAGCCGGAGTAGCTGTTGAGCATGGACACCACGACCGGCATATCAGCGCCACCAATGGCCATCACCATGTGGATGCCAAACAGCAGGGCCACCACGGTCATCACGATGATGGGGACCATGGCTTCTTCGATGGAGTGGGCGTTCAGGAAGGCGCGGGCAAACCAGATCACGACAAGCAGGCCGATCAGGTTCAACCAGTGGCGCCCGGGCAGTAGCAGTGGGCTGCCGCCGATACGGCCCGACAACTTGCCGAAGGCGATGATGGAACCGGAGAACGTGACCGCGCCGATAAAGACGCCGATGTAGATTTCCATCTCATGGATGGCCTTTGCAGCGCCGGTGAAACCCGCGGAAGCGGCTGGGTCAATAAAAGTGGCATAACCCACCAGCATCGCGGCCAGACCGACCATGCTGTGCATCAGCGCAACCAGCTCGGGCATTTGTGTCATCTGCACCGTGCGTGCGGCGTAGAGGCCAATAGCGCCTCCAATCACCATGGCACCGATGATCCACACGTAGCCGGAGCTGGTGACCTGGGGGCCGTACACCGTGGCAACCACGGCAATGGCCATGCCGATCATGCCGTAGAGGTTGCCGCGGCGGGCGGTTTCCTGGTTGGACAAACCGCCCAGACTCAGGATGAAAAGAATCGTGGCGCCAATATAGGCGACCGTTGCCAGACTGCTAGACATGGGTGTTCTTCCTTCTTCTTGTTATTTGCGGAACATGGCCAGCATGCGCTGGGTCACGGCAAAACCACCAAACATATTGATGGCGGTCAGCACAATGCCCACGGCGGCCAGGCCGCGTATCCAGCCCTCGGGGCGGCTCGCCACCTCGGCAACGGTTGGAGCAAGTGGCGGTGCGATCTGCACCAGCGCGCCGATGGCGATGATGCTGCTGATGGCATTGGTCACACTCATCAGCGGCGTGTGCAAGGCGGGCTTGACGTTCCAGACCACCATGTAACCGACAAAGCAGGCCAGCACAAACACCGTGAAGTGGCCCAGGAAGGCCGCCGGTGCATTGGCGCCCACAAACCAGAACAGCGCGGCCGACACACCAAACATGATGGCCAGCTTGTTGCCCGCCATAGGCTCACTGGGTGCGCCATGGCCATGGGCCTTCTTGGCGGCCGGTGCTGTCGCGGGTTTTGCGACCACCGCGGGCGCGGCTGGCAACTTGGGTGCGGGCGCAGGCCAGGTGATGCTGCCGTCCTTGACCACCGTCAGGCCGCGGATGGCATCGTCTTCCATATTGACGTTGATGATGCCGTCCTTGGTCTTGCACAACTCTTCGGTCAGGCGGAACAAATTAGTGGCGTACAGCGTGGACGACTGCTTGGACAAGCGCGAGGCCAGGTCGGTATAACCCACGATAGTCACACCGTGTTTGACGACGGACTGACCCGGTTCGGTCAATTCACAGTTGCCGCCCTGCTCGGCGGCCATGTCGACGATGACACTACCGGGCTTCATGGACCGCACCATCTCGGCAGTGATCAGCTTGGGCGCGGGCTTGCCGGGGATCAGCGCGGTGGTGATGATGATGTCCACCTCGCGGGCCTGCTTGGCGTACATCTCGCGCTGGGCCTGCTGGAAGCCCTCGGACATGACCTTGGCGTAGCCACCGCCACCCCCGCCTCCGCCTTCCTCCTCGTATTCAACCTTGACGAATTCCCCACCGAGTGACGTGACCTGGTCAGCCACTTCTGCACGGGTATCGTTGGCACGCACTTGGGCGCCCAGGCCGGCAGCTGTGCCGATGGCAGCCAGACCGGCCACGCCAGCACCGGCGATGAAGACCTTGGCGGGGGGCACTTTGCCCGCAGCCGTGATCTGGCCGTTGAAGAAGCGGCCAAACGCGTTGGCCGCCTCGATGACGGCGCGGTAACCGGTGACACCCGCCTGGGAGGTCAGCGCGTCCATCTTCTGTGCGCGGCTCAGCATGCGAGGTAGGGCGTCGATGGCCAGCACGGTGACCTGTTTGGCGGCCAGTTGCTGCATCAGCTCGGGGTTTTGGGCGGGCCAGATGAAGCTGATCAGCGTAGTGCCGGCGCGCATCAGGGCCACTTCGTCGGCGCTGGGGCCACGCACTTTGAACACGATGTCGGACCCGGCCCACAGGGCAGCCGCTCCGTCCACGATCTGCGCACCGGCTGCGCGGTAGCTGTCGTCGCTGCAGTTGGCCAGGTCGCCGGAGCCCGATTCGACCGATACCGCAAAGCCCAGCTTGATGAGTTTCTCCACCGCTTCGGGCACGGTGGCCACGCGTTTTTCGCCGGGGAAAATCTCGCGCGGTACGCCGATGCGCTGTGCCGACCCTGTAGATACACCAGTTTGCATGAAGCAACTCCTCGCTTAAATATTTGCAACAGTCCAACACACGCACATGACAAAAAAGCCCGGCACATCGGTCGGCGCCGGACAGCTTAACTGAATTTCCCTTGCAATCCGCAAGGCAAAACCCGTTTTGGGGCAATCGGGACACCGATGCCGCTGCCCCAGGCGTGTCCGTCTGGTTTGCCTTTGATAATGGGGTATGAACACACGCTGGAAACCCAATGTCACTGTCGCCGCCGTGATAGAACAGGACGGCCGCTTTCTGCTGGTGGAGGAAGAAACGGCCGACGGACTGCGCCTGAACAACCCCGCCGGCCACCTGGATTGCGGCGAAACACCCGAACAGGCCTGCGCCCGTGAAACATTAGAGGAAACTGCCTACAGTTTCACCCCCGGCGCGCTGGTGGGCATCTATCTGTCACGCCAGATCAACGCCGACGGCCGGGATACCACCTACCTGCGCTTCGCTTTTTGCGGCACGCTGGGCGCATGCGATCCGCACCGCAAGCTGGACACCGGCATCGTGCGCACGTTGTGGATGACGGCCGAGGAGGTACGCGCCAGCAGCACACGCCACCGCAGCCCACTGTTGGTGCAGGGTATGGAGGACTATTTGCGCGGCACACGGTATCCGCTGAACCTGGTGCAGGCAGACGCCAGCATCACATCGGCGCCATACACGCTATAACATTTATAGCTACATGGTTAATTTCCTCGGGGGCTGCAGCCAATTTTTGGCATGAAGCCTTTTTTCAAACCCCAAATTGAACCTAGAAACATACATCTACGGTATTTATTGGAGTTAAGTGCTCTAGCGAACGCAGGAATGGGAGCTGGCGCGGTAACGTCCGTTTGACACCCAACAACCTGCATTTCAATCAAGGACCTCCATGAAAAACACTTTGCTACTCGCCGCCCTTTTGACCACCTTGGGCCTTGCTGCCTGTAATCCTGCCAGCACACCAGCACCCGTGGTCGTCACCACACCAGGCCCTGCTGGGGCACCCGGCGCTACCGGTGCTACCGGTGCTACGGGCACCACCGTAGCCGTACCTGGCGCGACAGGCGCCACCGGCGCTACGGGCAGTGACGGCGGAACCGGCGCCACAGGTGCGACCGGCGCCACAGGTGGTTCCGGCGCTACTGGCGCTACGGGCGCCACTGGTTACGACGGCGCCAAGGGCGACACCGGCAAAACTGGCAAGACTGGCGACACCATCGTTGTTGTGCCGGTTCAAAAGTAAGCAGGCAGATTGCGCCTTGGTCCCCGCCAACGGCGCAGTACAACGCGGCGGCGCCTAACCCGATCGACCAGATCGGGGCCCGGCGAACACAGTGTTCCATCGCACAGAGTAGCGTCGCAAGCCTCGCTAACGTAGGGTCCGTGTTAACTACCTACATGAGGACCACGATGAAAACTTCCCTTCTTCTTCCCACTGCGCTGGCCGCGTTTTTTCTGAGCGCTTGCAATCCCGCCGGTACACCACCGCCACCCGTGGTGGTCACGACTCCCGGTCCTGCCGGTGCGCCCGGCCCGGCCGGTCCCCCTGGAACGGCCGGGCCCGCTGTCGTAGTACCCGGCGCCGTTGTTGGGGTACCCGGCCCCCAGGGCCCCCCTGGCACAAAGGGCGAAACAGGTCAGCCCGGAAAACCCGGTGAGACGATTGTTGTAGTGCCTGCCGAAAAGTAAGCCAGCACTTTCCACCCCAACTGCGGCGCAACCATCAAGGTGGGCGCCGCTTTTGCTTTTACTAGGTGGGTGCAAAAACGTGCTGCGCGCTTCGCCCGCTTGCTGAAGCCTCCCCCCACTGCCGTGGGACGTCGCCCTCAGACTTCACCCATCGCGCCAATTTTGCTACCAAAAAACTAGCGCGTTACGTACATTCTGCGAGGGCTAGGGGCTTATTTTCTTACTAAACCGCAGAATGACTCCCCCGGTAAAATCTGCCCATGAGTAGTAAACAACGTGTAGTGGTAGGCCTGAGTGGCGGTGTCGATTCGGCGGTGACCGCCCACCTGCTCAAAAAACAGGGGCATGAGGTCATCGGCATCTTCATGAAGAACTGGGAAGATGACGACCGCGCCGCTGATGCCGGCACGGACGACCCCGGCTACTGCACCTCCAATATTGATTTTGTCGACGCAGCTGCGGTAGCCGACGTCATTGGCATCGAGATCGAACACGTCAACTTTGCTGCAGAATACAAGGACCGCGTGTTTGCCGAGTTCTTGCGCGAGTACCAGGCCGGGCGCACGCCCAACCCCGACATCCTGTGCAACGCCGAAATCAAGTTCAAATCTTTTCTGGACCACGCCATGCGCCTGGGCGCCGAGAAGATTGCCACGGGCCACTATGCAAGGGTTCGGCAGAACCCGCACACTGGTTTGCATGAACTGCTCAAAGGCCTGGACCCGTCCAAAGACCAGAGCTACTTTTTGCACCGCCTGAACCAGGCCCAACTGTCCAAAACCCTGTTCCCGGTGGGCGAGTTGCACAAGACCCAGGTCCGCCAGATTGCCGAAGAGATCGGCCTGCCCAATGCAAAGAAGAAAGACTCCACCGGCATTTGTTTCATCGGCGAGCGCCCGTTCCGCGAATTTTTGAACCGCTACATTGCCAAGGAGCCCGGCCCCATGCGCGATGCAAAAGGCCGTTTCATTGGTGAACACCAGGGCCTGAGCTTTTACACCTTGGGCCAGCGCCAGGGCCTGGGCATCGGCGGCATCAAGGCCAAAGGCGCACAAAAGGGCGGCGGCGAACACGAACCCTGGTTTGTGGCGCGCAAGGACATGGTGACCAACACCCTGTGGGTGGTGCAGGGGCATGACCACCCGTGGCTCCAGTCCCACACCCTGCAGGCACAGGACGTGAGCTGGACCTCTGGCTGCACACCCTCTGAGGCCGATATCGCCGCCAAGACCCGATACCGCCAAAGTGATGCGACGTGCCAAGTGGAGAACGCCAGTGCGCAGGGTTTCGCGTTGCGGTTCGCGCAGGCCCAGTGGGCGGTGACGCCGGGCCAGTCGGCCGTGTTGTACGACGGCGATATCTGCCTGGGCGGCGGAGTGATTGCATCGGCCCAGGCAGGCGTGTAGTGGCATCTGCACGCTCCGCGCAAACTGCGTGGACCGGGTGCTAATATCCGCAGGACAGGCGTTAGCCAGCTTGGGCTTCTCACTCTTTTTTTCAGAGCAAAAACCCTATGTTCCATGTTCTCAAAGGTCCCGATGGTGCGATTCAATCGGTGTCCAGGCAAGCCCAGCCAGGCAGTGAGCCGATGGACGAGAACGACCTGGAGATCCAGCGGTTTTTCAAGGCCACGGTGACCGAGCCGGCCTTTGACGCGGTGGACGCCGGTTTTGTGCGGGTGCTGGAAGACTTGATCGACACGCTGATACTGAAGAATGTGATCCACCAGACGGATTTGCCCGCCGCCGCACAGAAGAAGCTGATGGTACGCAAGGGTCTGCGCAACCGCATCCATGGTGCCTTGAACCTGCTGGGCAGCGACGACCGCTTGCTGTAACTCCCCGCACAACCCCAAAGCCCACGCCCACACCCGCCTATGTCAGACCCCGTGCCAGGCAGTGAGACTGCGAGCAACCCGAGTGCCAGACGGATTGGCGAACACAGCCTGCGCTTTGACCCGCTGCTCGACAGCGTCATTGCCATTGCCAAGATTTACGGCATCACCACGACGCTGGAAGCCTTGTCGGCTGGGCTGCCGCTGGAGGGCAACCGCATCACACCCGACCTGTTGCCGCGGGCTGCGGGCCGTGCTGGCCTGACCGCCAAGCTGGCGCGCCGGTCACTGGATGTGATGCGCCCCGGGCTGCTGCCGGTGGTGCTGTTGCTGAAGGAGAACCAGGCCTGCGTGCTGTTGGAATGGATGCCGGACGGGAACGCCAGGGTCCGCTTCCCAGAGAACGGTGAGTCGTCCGACATCCTGACCCGGGAGGAGCTGGAAAACCTGTACGCCGGCATCGTCTGCTTCCTGCGCCCGGTCTACAAGTTCGATCCGCGCACACCGAGCACCGGGGAAGTGAAGTCGCAGCACTGGTTCTGGAGTGTGGTGCTGCAAAACTGGCGCCTGTACCGTGACAGTTTGCTGGCCGCGCTGCTGATCAATATCTTCGCCCTGGTCATGCCCCTGTTCTCCATGACGGTGTACGACCGCGTGGTACCCAACCGTGCCGAGGAAACCCTGTGGGTGTTGTCCATTGGCGTCTTCCTGATGATGCTGTTCGACACCCTGTTGCGGGTGTTGCGCTCCTACATACTTGATACAGCGGGCAAACGCATCGATGTCACGCTGTCGACCCGCATCATGGAGCGTGTGTTGGGGCTTGGGATGGCCGATCGACCGGCATCGGTGGGTTCGTTCGCCGCCAATCTGCGGGCATTTGAGTCGGTGCGGGAGTTTGTCGCCTCCGCCACGATCACCACCCTGGTGGACATTCCGTTTGTGCTGGTGTTTTTTGTGGTGATTGCCTGGATCTCCCCCTGGCTGGTCCTGCCCCCGCTGTTTTGTATCGCGGTTCTCATCCTTGCATCGATGGTGGTGCAGCAGAAGATGCAGGAGCTGGTCGAGGTGACCCAGCGCGCCACATCACAACGCAACGCCACATTGGTGGAGAGCCTGGTCGGCATAGAAACTGTGAAGTTCATGGTGGCCGAAAGCGCCTTTCAGCGCAAATGGGAGCAGGCTACGGTTTTTCTGGCGCAGACGGGTACCAAGCTGAAGCTGCTGTCTTCCACCATCATGAGCATGGTGCAATTCCTGCAACAGTTCGTCACCGTGGTCGTGGTTATTGTGGGCGTGTACCTGCTGGTCGACAACCAGCTCAGCATGGGTGGCATCATTGCCGCCTCCATGCTGGCGGGCCGGGCCATGGCGCCGTTTGGCCAGGTGGCGGGCCTGTTGATGCAGTACCACAATGCCAAGAGTGGGCTGGCTTCGGTGGAGCAACACATGCAAACACAGCCCGAGCGCGCGGATGCCTCTGTTTTCCTGCACAGAAACGGGTTCCAGGGCTCCATAGAGTTCAAGAACGTCAGCTTCTCCTACCCGGGCCAGCAGCAAGCCGTGCTGCGCAATGTGTCGTTCAAGATTCAGGCGGGGGAAAAGATCGCCTTTATCGGCCGAGTGGGTTCTGGTAAGTCCACCATCCAGCGCCTGGTGCTGGGCTTGTACCAGCCGACCGAGGGAGCCATCCTGATTGACGGCATCGACCTGCGGCAAATTGACCCCGCCGAATTGCGCCGTGCGGCGGGCTTTGTGTCGCAGGATGTCAGCCTGTTCTTTGGAACCCTGAAGGAAAACATCGCCCTGGGTGCACCGTTTGCCGATGACCAAGACATCATCGCGGCGGCCGAAGTGGCGGGAGTCACCGAATTTGCCAACCGCCATCCGCGGGGTTTTGACATGCTGATTGGTGAGCGGGGCGAATCCTTGTCGGGTGGCCAGCGGCAGGCCGTGGGTATCGCCCGTGCCGTGCTGAACGACTCGCCCATCTTGCTACTGGACGAGCCCAGCAGTGCCATGGACCACCAAAGTGAAGACCTGCTCAAGGCCAGGCTGCAGCGGTTCACGCGGGGGAAAACCGTGATTCTGGTCACGCACCGCACGTCACTGCTGGAGCTGGTGGACCGGCTGATCGTGCTGGACAACGGAAAGATCATGGCCGATGGTCCAAAAGCCCAGGTCGTTGAAGCGCTGCAAAGCGGTAGAGTGGGTAGGGCCGCGTGATGTCTACAGAAACCGAAACTCCCGTTCCTGTATCCGCAGCAGCTGAAGCTGCTGCACCGGCAAAACCCAAGTGGGCCGTGGCATGGGATCGCTTTTACCAGCTGTGTTCACGCGGACTCGATGGGTTGATGCAGGCGATGGCTGGCAAACACAATGAACTGGACACCGATTTCGACGCCAACGCCGATTGGGCCATTGCGGAACAGACCCCAAGAGGGGCACGCGTACTGGTGTGGATCAGTGTGATCGCGGTATTTGTATTGTTGTTGTGGGCCAACTTTGCCGTGCTGGATGAGGTGACGCGGGGCGAAGGCAAGGTCATCCCTTCTCGGCAGGTGCAAATCCTGCAAAGTCTGGACGGCGGAATTGTGTCGGAGATCTTGGTCAAGGAAGGCCAGACCGTCAAGATTGGTGACTTGATGCTGAAGGTGGACCCTACCCGTATGGTGTCCTCCTTGCGGGAAAACCGGTCCCAGTACCTTTCGTTGTTGGCAAAGGCCACCCGGCTCAAGGCCTTGGCCGAGGGCTCGCGCTTTTTGCCGCCCGACGAAGTGGTGACTGAGGCGCCGGAAATTGTGGAGCAGGAACGTGCCCTCTATGAATCACGGCGCGCCGAGCTGGATGCCACCATCGGCGTCTCACGGCAGCAGGCTTCACAGCGGTCACAAGAACTGATTTCTGTACGCGCCAAACGGGAGCAGGCTAGCCAGAGTTTCAACCTGACGGCGCGTGAGCTGGAAATGACACGCCCCTTGGCCAAGTCAGGCGCCATTTCAGATGTGGAGCTGTTGCGCCTGGAGCGCGACGTTGCGCGTTACCGCGGTGAGCGCGACAGCGCCAATTCCGACATACCCCGGCTGGAGTCTGCGGTAGCAGAGGCCAATCGCAAGATCCAGGAAGTGGAGCTCACCTTCCGCAATATTGCACGCTCAGAACTCAGCGAAACCAACGCCAAACTCAATGCATTGCTGGAAGGCAGCTCGGCACTGGAAGACCGGGTCAAACAAACGGAGATCCGTTCGCCGGTCAATGGCACCATCAAGCAGCTGAAGGTCAACACCGTGGGGGGGGTGGTGCAGCCGGGCAAGGATCTGGTGGAAGTTGTTCCCTCGGATGACGCCTTATTGCTGGAAGCGCGGGTGCTGCCACGCGACATTGCGTTCCTACATCCGGGGCAAAAAGCGCTGGTTAAATTTACAGCCTATGACTTTGCCACCTATGGAGGCTTGGACGCAACCCTGGAGCACATAAGTGCGGACACCGTCGTTGATGAAAAAGGAAATGCCTTTTTCCTGGTGCGCGTGCGTACCTTGTCTACCAGCATTGGAAGTCAAAAATTCCCTATCATTCCGGGTATGGTGGCAGAGGTCGACATCCTCACTGGCAAGAAGTCAGTGCTTGCCTACTTGATGAAGCCCATATTAAGAGCCAAGGCAAAGGCCATGACGGAGCGATGAAGCGATACCCGGCGACAATATTGGTGACCGAAGACACGGGCTTGCTCGCGCATTGGCAATCAGCATTTGGCACCACCAGACAAACAGTGGCCTCCCAAATTGAAGATTTTTTGCGGCTCCGGCCCACTAGCCCGTCGATCGCCTGGGTGGATCTGTCGCTGGCTAGTCGCCCCGCGTGGACAGCGGCCGTGTGGCAGGACGTTTTGAAGAGGGAGCACGTGCGCGTCGTGGCCGCCAGTTCCAACCCAAAAGACGACGAGGCCATGTTGGCGTTGGATGCTGGTTGTGCGGCCTATTGCCATGCTTTTTCCGATGCGGCAACGCTCAAACAAGTCAGGGAAGTGGTCGAAACCGGCCACGTGTGGATCGGTAAATCCCTGATGCAGCGCCTGCTCCACGGTGTTAACCGTCTGGTCCCACCCTCGCCGGTTCAGGACAACAGTTGGCGTGCAACACTGACGCAACGGGAGATAGAAGTTGCTGTCTTGGCGGCCAACGGTGCTTCCAACCAGGCTATCGCTACGCAATGCCAGATATCGGAAAGAACGGTCAAAGCCCATCTGAGTGCGGTATTCACCAAGCTCAACATCACCGACCGACTGCAACTGGCGCTGCGGGCGCACGGCATTCACTAACAGCGGTCCGGTAAGGCTACCTGTACCCAAGGACAATAGACCAGGGGTCTAGGCTTCTTTAGAGTACAGCAATCTAGTGTTGCTGTATTCGAAGGATTCCCCATGGCTACCAATCAAGTTTCTGCTCAGGCACGTGGCATTGTTGTAATTTTGCAGGGCAAGGCTTGGGTGGTAGAAGCCAACGGCAACCGCAAACCACTGGCCGTGGGTGATGAGGTACAGGAAGGTCAGCAAATCGTCACCGAAGACGGTACACGCCTGGAACTGGCTTTGCCCAACGGCCAGCCTTTGGTTGTGACGTCCGGGCGCGAGCTGCTGATCGATGCCAATCTATTGGGCACTGCCAGTACCGACAAATCGGAAGCGTCTCTTGTCGATTTGAACAGCGGCTCGGCGGAGGTCGCCAGAATCATCGCCTCCGGCGGAGACCTTTCTACACAACTGGAATCCACCGCCGCGGGACTGGGTGGTGGCGATGGTAGCGGCTCCCATAGTTTTGTGCGCCTGATGCGAATTCAGGAAGACCTTGCGCCTTTGTCCATTAGCCGGGAAGGAGAGCCGGCTGACGGGCAACCGGATACAAACGTAGCTGGCGCTCAATTCCAAAGCAATTCTGCTCCAACGCCCGAAGAGGATCAGCCCGTCACGCCTACTCCTACTCCTACTCCTACTCCTACTCCTACTCCTACTCCTACTCCTACTCCTACTCCTACTCCTACTCCTACTCCTACTCCTACTCCT
>JAYSZJ010000051.1:0-1924 GCA_043738115.1 Rhodoferax sp.
TGAACGCCAATAAAAGAGGGGTTGAACGATCCAACGCCAATGAGTTTTCATTGGCGTTGGTGTTCTTTTATGGTGGAGCTGGGGGGATTTGAACCTTCAGTAGGCCCAATAACCACGTCACTTTCAAGATGTCCGTGTGAATTCTGTGTGAATAGGTGCCGGAATAGCGCCCGTCTGCGAATAGGGATTGAACCGCCGTCCGCAAGTCACTGGAGGCGACTTCCATGAACCGGGATGTTGCGGACATTCCGCAACGTCGACGGATATGCTGTAGGAAGCGACTGTGCCCACTCAGACCTGTCGGCAGCAAATAGAACTGTCCGGTTTGGTAGCAAATAGATTGTCCGCTTTCTATTGATGTGATTGCGATGGCTGCAAAGCTGCGAAGGGCGTAGCCCGAAGCGGCTTTGCAGCCATCGCGCAGTTCTTGGCGAGCCTCATGCGGCCTGCCTGAGCACCTCCTTCTTGTTTGCCAGCGCAAGGCCCTTGGCGTCGTAGGCTGCCAATTTGCGGGGCCCATGAAACACTGCCAAGGTGCCGTCCACATAGCGGTGCACCCGCACCCTGGCGCGAACGTAGTGGTATCGGAACTCGTCGGCCGGGATTTGCAGGCTCAGCCCCGCAAACGCCACGCAGTTGTCGTTGCCTACCGTGCGCTCGTGTTGTTCGCACAAGATGTCGGGCAGGCTGCCGCTGATGAACGGCACATAGGCCGATCCCGGCAAGGTGCTGGCTACGGCGAACTCGCGGTTGTGTCCGGCCCTGTAGACCTGCTCCAGATAACGGTTGGCGCTTCCCATGTCGGTGATCCCGGCGCGCGCCAGCTCCTGTGGCAGCCGGCCCTGATGGGTCTGGAACGCCCGCTCGCTCCTTCCACGCGCCTCGGGCGAATAGGCCGCAATGTGCTCAATTCCCAGTTGTTTGAGCGAGCGCCCCACCTCGGTCAGGTTGACCTTGTCCACCTTGCCTCCCACCTCGGGCGTCGTGAAGTAGTGGCTGCCCCGGTCGGTGTACAGGCTGGCAAACAGCCCGTAGCGCGCAATCGTCTGGCCGATGCCGTGAAAGCTCGACGTCGTGCCTTCCTGGCCACAGAAGAACATGCTGGTGTGCTCACCGGTGGCGTCATCCATGGTCACCACCAGGTCCCAGACTTGATTGGCCACCCAGCGGTGGGTGCTGGCATCCTGGTGCATCAGCATCCCAGGCAGGGGGGCGCGTTCGCGCTTTATGCGGTGCTTGCCCCGGCGCTTGGACGCCTTGACCACACCAGCACCCTGCAGCACGGTCTTGAGCCAGCTGTAGCTGCGCGCGCCAGCACACTCGGCCTTGTACTTGGTGTGAAAGTGCGCCACGTTCCAGCCGGCAAAGCCGCTCTTGTACAGCGCCACGACGTGGTCAACCTCGGCCCCACTGGCCCGGCGCTTGGAGATCTGGCTGAGCCGCTTGTCCAGCAACCCATCCAGCCCATCGGCCTGGTAGCGTTCGATATGGCGGCGAAAACTGCGTTCGCATTGACCCAGCAACAAGGCCGCCTCGGCCTGCGTCAATCGCCCCTGTGTCCAGCCATCCAAGGCTTCTTTGAATCTTGTCATCCGGTTCTCCTGCACGTAGCGGGCCCGGCTCATGGGGGCGTATTGCATCGCTCCTCCACAAACCGGACAGATTACTTGCTACGGACCGGACAACCCATTTACTCCCGACATCTGTCGGCAAGTTTCTTGCGGTGCCCAAACCTCGCTGATATACTCGAGGGCTTTTCGGAATTTTCCGAAGGGTTGATAGTTTCTCGTTAAGACTGTCAGTCGTATTTCCCAACGTTTAGGGACGTTCAACAATAGGCGCCATCGGCGCTTATTCATTAGGAGGCTTTAGTGCCAACCATTAACCAGCTAGTCCGTCAGGGGCGCGAGGTCGAAAAGATCAA
>JAYSZJ010000052.1:0-22073 GCA_043738115.1 Rhodoferax sp.
CCGCAAGACCGCCAGCGCCGCCATCCAGAATCTGCACCTCAAGCACAGCAAAGAATATTACGTGCCCAGCATGAGCAGCCGCACCGTGGTCTACAAGGGCCTGCTGCTGGCCGACCAGGTGGGTGTGTACTTCCTGGATCTGAGCGATGTGCGCTGTGTCTCTGCGCTGGGCCTGGTGCACCAGCGCTTCTCCACCAACACCTTCCCCGAGTGGCCGCTGGCCCACCCGTATCGTTATGTGGCGCACAACGGTGAAATCAACACCGTCAAGGGCAACTACAACTGGATGAAGGCGCGTGAAGGCGTGATGTCGTCCCCAGTGCTGGGCGCGGATCTGCAAAAGCTGTACCCCATCAGCTTCGCCAGCCAGTCCGACACGGCCACGTTCGACAACTGCCTGGAACTGCTGACCATGGCCGGTTACCCGCTGAGCCAGGCCGTGATGATGATGATCCCCGAGCCCTGGGAGCAGCACACCACGATGGACGGTCGCCGCAAGGCCTTCTACGAATACCACGCCGCGATGATGGAGCCGTGGGACGGCCCTGCCTCCATCGTGTTCACCGATGGCCGCCAGATCGGCGCCACGCTGGACCGCAACGGCCTGCGTCCCTCGCGTTACTGCATCACCGACGACGATCTGGTCATCATGGGCTCTGAGTCCGGCGTGTTGCCCGTGCCCGAAAACAAGATCGTGCGCAAATGGCGCCTGCAGCCCGGCAAGATGTTCCTGATCGACCTGGAACAGGGCCGCATGATCGACGACGAAGAGCTGAAAGCCAGCCTGGCCAACAGCAAGCCCTACAAGCAGTGGATCGAGAATCTGCGCATCCGCCTGGACGACGTGCAAGGCAGCGGCGAGCCCGCCAGCGAGATGGAAAGCCAGGTCAGCCTGCTGGACCGTCAGCAGGCATTTGGTTTCACACAGGAAGACCTGAAGTTCCTGATTGCCCCCATGGCCGCCGCTGGCGAAGAAGCCATCGGCTCCATGGGCAACGACAGCCCGCTGGCCGTTTTGAGCGACAAAAACAAGCCGCTGTACAACTACTTCAAGCAGTTGTTCGCACAGGTGACCAACCCCCCGATCGACCCGATCCGCGAAGCGATTGTGATGTCGCTGGTGTCCTTTATCGGCCCCAAGCCCAACCTGCTGGACATCAACCAGGTCAACCCGCCCATGCGGATGGAGGTCAGCCAACCGGTGCTGGACTTTGCCGACATGGCCAAGCTGCGCGATATCGAGAAACACACCCAGGGCAAGTTCCGCAGCTACACGCTGGACATCACCTACCCGCTGGCCTGGGGCCATGAAGGGGTCGAAGCCAAGCTGGCATCGCTGTGCGCCGAAGCTGTGGACGCGATCAAGGGTGGCAAGAACATCCTCATCATCAGCGACCGCGGCATCAGTGCCACCCAGGTGGCCATCCCGGCGCTGCTGGCCCTGAGCGCCATCCACCAGCACCTGGTGATCGAAGGTTTGCGCACGACGGCAGGCCTGGTGGTCGAAACCGGAACTGCGCGTGAGGTGCACCACTTCGGCGTGTTGGCGGGTTACGGCGCGGAAGCCGTGCATCCCTACCTGGCGATGGAAACCCTGGTCAGCATCCACAAGGATTTGCCCGGTGATCTGTCGGCTGACAAAGCGATCTACAACTACGTCAAGGCAGTAGGCAAAGGCCTGTCCAAGATCATGTCCAAGATGGGTGTCTCCACCTACATGAGCTACTGCGGCGCGCAGCTGTTCGAGGCCATTGGCCTGTCCAGCGCCACGGTGCAAAAGTATTTCACCGGCACGCCCAGCCGCGTCGAAGGCATAGGGGTTTTCGAAATTGCCGAAGAGGCCATCCGTATGCACAAGGCCGCCTTCGGCAGCGACCCTGTGCTCGCCAACGCACTGGACGCCGGTGGTGAATACGCCTGGCGCGTGCGCGGCGAAGACCATATGTGGTCGCCCGACGCCATCGCCAAGTTGCAGCACAGCACACGTTCCAACAACTGGAACACGTACAAGGAATACGCGCAGATCATCAACGACCAGAGCAAGCGCCACCTGACACTGCGTGGCCTGTTCGAATTCAAGATCGACCCTGCCAAGGCCATCCCGGTGGACGAGGTGGAGAGCGCCAAGGAAATCGTGAAGCGCTTCGCCACAGGCGCCATGTCGTTGGGTTCCATCAGCACCGAAGCCCACGCCACACTGGCCATTGCGATGAACCGCATCGGCGGCAAGAGCAACACGGGCGAGGGTGGTGAAGACCCGGCCCGTTACCGCAACGAACTCAAGGGCATCCCGATCACACAGGGCCAGACCATGGCCGACATCATTGGCCATGACGTGGTGGAGGTGGACATTCCGTTGCTGCCGACTGACTCGCTGCGTTCGCGCATCAAGCAAGTCGCCTCTGGCCGCTTTGGCGTCACCGCTGAATACCTGTCCAGCGCCGACCAGATCCAGATCAAGATGGCCCAGGGCGCCAAGCCGGGCGAGGGCGGTCAACTGCCCGGTGGCAAGGTAAGTGACTATATCGGCCGCCTGCGCCACTCGGTGCCGGGCGTAGGGTTGATCTCGCCCCCTCCGCACCACGACATCTATTCGATTGAAGACTTGGCGCAGTTGATCCACGATTTGAAAAACGTGGCGCCGCACAGCTCCATCAGCGTCAAGCTGGTGTCCGAAATCGGCGTCGGCACTATTGCAGCCGGTGTGGCCAAGTGCAAGAGCGACCACGTGGTGATCGCCGGGCACGACGGTGGCACGGGCGCATCGCCCTGGTCGTCGATCAAGCATGCCGGCAGCCCATGGGAAATCGGCCTGGCCGAGACACAACAAACGCTGGTGCTGAACCGCCTGCGCAGCCGTATTCGTGTGCAGGCTGACGGCCAGATGAAGACCGGCCGTGACGTTGCCATTGGCGCGCTGCTGGGCGCGGATGAATTCGGTTTTGCGACCGCACCGCTGGTGGTAGAAGGCTGCATCATGATGCGCAAGTGCCACTTGAACACCTGCCCGGTGGGCGTGGCTACACAAGACCCCGCGCTGCGCAAGAAGTTTTCCGGCAAGCCTGAGCATGTCGTCAACTACTTCTTCTTCATTGCCGAAGAAGTGCGCCAGATCATGGCCCAACTGGGCATCCGCAAGTTCGACGACCTGATCGGCCGTTCTGATTTGCTAGACATGCGCAAGGGTATCGAACACTGGAAGGCCAGTGGACTGGACTTCAGCCGCCTGTTTGCCCAGCCACAAGTGCCCGCCGATGTGCCCCGCTACCAGACGCTGGAGCAGGACCACGGTTTGGAAAAGGCGCTGGACAATGTGCTGATCGCCAAGTGCCGCGCGGCCATCGACAAGGGCGAAAAAGTGCAGTTCATGGAAGCGGCACGCAACGTCAACCGATCGGTCGGCGCCATGTTATCCGGCGCGGTGACCAAGGTGCATCCCCAGGGCCTGCCCGACAACACCATCCACATCCAGCTGGAAGGAACTGGCGGCCAGTCCTTCGGTGCCTTCCTGACCAGCGGCATCACGCTGTACCTGATTGGTGATGCGAATGACTATACCGGCAAGGGCCTCAGCGGCGGCCGTGTCGTGGTGCGCCCCAGCATCGACTTCCGTGGTGTGGCTGTCAACAACACCATAGTTGGCAATACCGTGATGTACGGCGCGACCGCGGGTGAGGCCTTCTTCAGCGGCGTTGGTGGCGAACGTTTTGCGGTGCGCCTGTCGGGCGCTACTGCGGTGGTTGAAGGAACCGGCGACCATGGCTGCGAATACATGACCGGCGGCACGGTGGCCGTGCTGGGCAAAACCGGACGCAATTTCGCGGCCGGCATGAGCGGCGGCATCG
This sequence comes from Rhodoferax sp., assembly GCA_043738115.1. Classification (GTDB taxonomy): domain Bacteria; phylum Pseudomonadota; class Gammaproteobacteria; order Burkholderiales; family Burkholderiaceae_C; genus Allorhodoferax. The sequence continues at coordinate 3,846 of JAYSZJ010000052.1, forward strand.
CCTACGTGTACGACGAAGACGGCCAGTTCGCCAAACGTTGCAACACGGCCATGGTGTCCATGGAAAAGGTATTGCCTGCCGCTGAGCAAGAGGCGTCTGTGCCCAAGGCCATCTGGCACCGCGGTCTGGCCGACGAGGTGCAATTGCGCAAGTTGCTGGAAGAGCACAACCGTTGGACCGGCAGCAAGCGCGCCCGCGATCTGCTGGACGACTGGGACACGGCCCGCGCCAAGTTCATCAAGGTCTTCCCCAACGAGTACAAACGTGCCCTGGGCGAGATCCATATAAAAAAACAGGCTGTAGCCCCCGTGAAATATACATCTGCCGCTACAAAAAAAGTAGTGACAACTGGTAAGTAATATCCCCAACGGACTAGATAGACAGGAAAGAATCATGGGAAAAGTCACTGGCTTCATGGAATACGAGCGCATCGAAGAGGGCTACAAACCCGTTGCCGAGCGCGTGAAGCATTACAAAGAATTCGTCATCGGTCTGGACGATGCGCAGGCCAACAAGCAGGCCGCGCGTTGCATGGACTGCGGCACGCCGTTTTGCAACAACGGCTGCCCGGTCAACAACATCATTCCGGATTTCAACGACATGGTGTACCGCGACGACTGGAAGTCCGCGATCGACACGCTGCACAGCACCAACAACTTCCCCGAGTTCACCGGCCGCATCTGCCCGGCACCCTGTGAAGCGGCCTGTACGCTGAACGTGAATGACGAGGCCGTGGGCATCAAGTCCATCGAACACGCCATCATCGACCGTGCCTGGGCCGAAGGCTGGGTGCTTGCCCAGCCGCCCAAGTTCAAGACCGGCAAGACGGTGGCCGTAGTGGGCTCCGGCCCGGCCGGCATGGCGGCGGCGCAACAGCTGGCCCGCGCTGGCCATGCGGTAACCTTGTTCGAGAAAAACGACCGCGTCGGAGGCCTGTTGCGCTACGGCATCCCCGACTTCAAGATGGAAAAGTCGCACATCGACCGCCGCGTCGACCAGATGGTCAAGGAAGGTGTGACGATTCGCACTGGCGTGCTGATCGGCGAGATGCCGAAATCGGGTGCAGGCTCCAAAGTCACCAACTGGGCCAAGGAAACCATTTCCGCCGCCCAATTGCAGAAAGACTTTGACGTCGTGGTGTTGACCGGCGGTGCCGAGCAGTCGCGCGACCTGCCCGTGCCGGGCCGTGACCTGGACGGCATCCACTTCGCGATGGAGTTCCTGCCCCAGCAGAACAAGGTCAACGCGGGTGACAAGCTCAAGGGCCAGTTGCGCGCGGACGGCAAACACGTCATCGTCATCGGCGGTGGTGATACCGGCTCCGACTGCGTGGGCACCAGCAACCGCCATGGCGCAGTCAGCGTGACCCAGTTCGAACTGATGCCCCAGCCGCCAGAAGAAGAAAACCGCCCCATGACCTGGCCCTACTGGCCTATCAAGCTGCGCACCAGCTCCAGCCATGAGGAAGGTTGTGAGCGCGAATTCGCCATTTCCACCAAGGAGTTCATCGGTGAAAAAGGCAAGGTCACCGGCCTGAAGACCGTGCGCGTCGAGTGGAAAGACGGAAAAATGGTCGAAGTGGCAGGCTCCGAGCAGGTGCTCAAGGCTGACTTGGTGCTGCTGGCCATGGGTTTTATCAACCCGGTCGCGACGATGCTGGAGTCATTTGGCGTGGACAAGGATGCCCGTGGCAACGCAAAAGCAAGCACTGACTTCATAGGCGGCTACGCTACCAATGTGCCCAAGGTGTTTGCTGCCGGCGACGTGCGCCGCGGCCAGAGCTTGGTGGTCTGGGCGATCCGCGAGGGCCGCCAGGCCGCGCGCGCGGTCGATGAGTTCCTGATGGGCGCCAGCGACTTGCCCCGCTGATACAGGCCAGATACAAGGGTTTACACGAATCCCTTATCATCCGAGAGCCGGAAACTGCCCGGCTTTTGTTTTTTTATGGCCTCCAACCCACCCACCCCGCTCGTCGAGCTGCGCAACCTGAGCTTTGGCTATGGGGAGCGTGTCATCCTGAATGACGTATCGCTGACTGTGCCGCGTGGCAAGGTTACGGCATTGATGGGTGCGTCTGGCGGTGGCAAAACTACGATTTTGCGGTTGATTGGCGGCCAGAACCGGGCGCAGTCGGGGCAGATGTTGTTTGATGGCCAGGATGTCACGCGCATGGGGACGAAGGAGCTTTACGCGGCGCGTCGCCGCATGGGCATGTTGTACCAGTTTGGCGCGCTGTTTGCCGACCTGAACGTCTACGACAACGTCGCCTTTCCCCTACGTGAGCACACCGACCTGTCCGAGGACATGGTCCACGACATCGTGCTGATGAAGCTCAACGCTGTGGGTTTGCGCAATGCGCGCGACATGATGCCCTCGGCACTGTCGGGGGGCATGGCACGCCGGGTGGCACTGGCGCGCGCTATCGCGCTAGACCCCGAACTGGTGATGTACGACGAGCCGCTCACCGGCATAGACCCGATTTCCGTGGGCACCTCGGCGCGCCTGATCCGGCAGTTAAATGACTCTATGGGGTTGACCAGCATCTTTGTGTCGCATGAGCTGGAACAGACTTTCACCATCGCCGACCACGTCATCATCTTGGCCAACGGCAAGGTTGCCTCGCAAGGCCCCCCCCAAGACGTGCTCAACAGCACCGATCCGCTGGTCTACCAGTACGTCAATGCCTTGTCCGAAGGGCCGGTGCGTTTCCACTACCCGGCACTGAGTGTGGAAGCCGATTTTGGCGCAGAGGCTGATGCTGCACAACAACAAAAAAAGGTCGGAGTGACACGATGAGTTGGTACAAACCTGCCGATGTCGGCTTTGCAACCCGCAGCAAGATGGCGGATCTGGGTTACGGTGCGCGGCTGTTCTTCCGGCTGCTGCTGTCGGTGGTGCCGACTTTCCGTCGCTTTGGCCTGGTACGCGACCAGATCCATTTTCTGGGCAATTATTCGCTGGCCATCATTGCGGTATCCGGTTTGTTTGTAGGTTTTGTGTTTGGTTTGCAGGGCTATTACACCCTGCTGCGTTATGGATCGTCCGAAGCCCTGGGCCTGTTGGTGACGTTGACACTGGTGCGTGAACTGGGCCCCGTCGTGACGGCCTTGCTGTTTGCCGGCCGGGCCGGTACATCACTTACCGCGGAGATTGGGTTGATGAAGGCCGGGGAGCAGATCAGTGTCATGGAAATGATGGCTGTGGACCCTATTCAGCGTGTGTTGGCGCCACGTTTCTGGGCAGGTGTCATCGCCATGCCCTTGTTGGCTGCGGTGTTCAGCGCCATGGGTGTGATTGGCGGCTGGGCCGTGGGCGTGGTCATGATTGGTGTGGATGCCGGTTCGTTCTGGAGCCAGATTCAGGGCGGTGTCGACGTATGGAAAGACGTGGGCAACGGTGTCATCAAGAGTTTTGTATTTGGTTTGACAGTGACCTTTATCGCAGTGTTCCAGGGCTTTGAGGCGCAGGCCACACCCGAAGGTGTGGCGAGTGCAACAACCCGCACGGTGGTGACGGCTTCTCTGGCGGTGCTGGGGCTGGATTTCATCCTGACAGCAATGATGTTTACGATATAGAAAGTAGTTATGCAGCGTTCCAAGAATGATGTCTGGGTGGGTTTGTTTGTGCTCATCGGAGCCGTGGCCATACTTTTTCTGGCCCTCCAGGCGGCCAATCTGTTGTCGTTGAATTTTCAGTCCACATATACAGTGACTGCCAAGTTTGACAATGTTGGGGGGCTCAAGCCCAAGGCCGCGGTACGCAGCGGCGGCGTGGTGGTAGGTCGTGTTGAGTCGCTGGTTTTTGACGACAAGACCTTCCAAGCCCGTGTAACCCTGGCGTTGGAAAGTCGCTATGCTTTTCCAAAAGACAGTTCGCTGAAAATTTTGACCAGTGGCCTGCTGGGTGAGCAGTACATTGGTATTGAGGCTGGTGCCGCTGACACCAATCTGGTGGCGGGCGATGTTATTGGTGCCACCCAATCTGCGGTTGTGCTGGAGAATCTGATCAGTCAATTTTTATACAGCAAGGCTGCGGACGGAGCCAGTAGCCCAGCGCCGGAGAAAAAATGAGTTTGCAGCAAGTCTTTCGCCCATCCTACCAACCACCGACCGCGCGGTGGCGTGATCGCGCAAGCCGATGGAGCGTGCTGGTTGTGCTTGCCATGCTACAGGCCTGTGCAGCGGTTCCTCACAAGGATCCGCGGGATCCAATGGAATCCTGGAACCGTAGTGTGTTCAGTTTCAACGATTCGGTAGACCGCGCCGTGGTCAAACCGGTTGCAACCGCGTACCAAAAGGTTCTGCCACACTGGGTACGCACGGGCATCAACAATTTCTTCACGAACCTGGACGATGCTTGGTCCTTCGTCAACAACGCTTTGACGCTGCGCGGACAGGCCACGGCGGACAGCTTTGGTCGTGTAATGGTCAACACCACCATGGGTTTGGGCGGCATCCTGGACGTGGCCGGTGAAATGGGCATGGAGCGCCATCCCGCCAACTTTGGTTTGACCCTGGGGCGTTGGGGTGTTGGACCTGGCCCTTTTGTTGTTCTGCCGTTGTTGGGGTCGTCCACTCTGCGTGACACCGTGGCCATGCCGATCGATAGACAGGGTAATCTTGTGAACGCAGTGGCCGACGTGCCCACACGCGACGCATTGACCCTTTTGAACGTGGTCGACACCCGGGCCACTTACCTGAAGGCGGGGGATGTGGTGGACGGTGCGGCCCTCGACAAATACAGCTTTACGCGGGATGCGTACTTGCAAAGACGTCGCAACCAGGTGTACGACGGCAACCCGCCCGATGAAGACACGACCTCTGCGTACGCGGTACCTGTTGCTGCACCAGCATCGGCACCCGCGTCTGCAGCGTCAGCTGCCCGTTAGGCTGTCGGCCTGGGGTGTGCCAAGCGCGTTGAGATGACACACAGGATAATGGTTTGCATTTACAGGATCAAGGAATAACTATGAAACGTGCTTTTTTACGCCAGGTTTTGACCGCCTCTGTTTTGTTGGCTGCAGCTGTTACAGGCTCTGCGGCTTACGCGCAGGAGGAGGCTCCAGACGCCCTGATTAAGCGTTTGTCGACCGAGGTGCTGGACACCATCAAGAACGACAAGGCCATTCGCTCCGGCGACACGGCAAAGGTCATCGCCTTGGTTGACTCCCGCATCATGCCCAGCGTCAATTTTCAGCGCATGACTGCTTCGGCAGTAGGCCCAGCCTGGCGACAAGCCACCCCCGAACAGCAAAAGCGTTTGCAGGAAGAGTTCAAGATCTTGCTGGTGCGCACCTATGCGGGCGCCTTGGCCCAGGTGTCGGACCAAGTGATCTCCATGAAGCCCTTGCGGATTGCCCCCGAGGACAAAGAAGTGCTGGTTCGCTCCGAAATCAAAGGCGGCGGTGAGGCCATCCAGTTGGACTACCGCCTGGAAAAGACGCCTGGGCAAGGTGCGGGATGGCGCATTTACAACCTGAATGTGCTGGGTGTCTGGCTGGTTGAAACCTATCGTAGCCAGTTTGCCAGTGAAATCAACGCCAAGGGCATTGATGGTCTGATCGCCGCGCTGGCCGAACGCAACAAAGCCAACGGCAAAAAGGCATGATGTGCTAAGTTTGCCGGTTGAGCTGACCCACGGCCAGGCCAAAGCCTGTCTGGCACAACTCATTGCGGGGCTTGACGCCGAAACGGCATCACCCGTGGTGGTCAACGCCACGGCCTTGGGGCGTTTTGACTCTTCGGCACTCGCGGTCCTGCTCGAATTGCGCCGCGCGTGCATGCGCGGTGGCAAGGCCCTGGTGGTGCAGGGTTTGCCTGGGCACCTGAGCGACCTGGCCACTTTGTACGGTATCGAAGGGCTACTGCCCTCTGCCTGATCCTCTCTAGAGCCAAGGCCGCCTAAAATGGCGGTTCTTCCATGTCCGCCATTTCTTTCCAGTCTGTTACCAAAAGTTATGCGTCGCCGCGCGGGCCTGCGGGCGCTACGTTTTTGGCACTCGACAACGTACAGCTCGACATCGAAGAGGGCGAATTTTTTGGCTTGTTAGGCCCCAACGGCGCCGGCAAGACCACAATGATCAGCATCCTGGCCGGGTTGACCCGCGCCACCAGCGGCAGCGTCACCGTCTTGGGTAGCGATGTGCAAGCCGACTACGCACAGGCCCGCCGCAAGCTGGGGATCGTGCCGCAAGAGCTGGTGTTTGATCCCTTTTTTAATGTGCGCGAAGCCCTGCGTTTCCAGTCGGGCTATTTCGGTATCACCAAAAACGACGCCTGGATTGATGAGTTGCTGGAAAGCCTAGGTCTGGCCGACAAGGCCGGGGCCAATATGCGACAGCTCTCAGGCGGCATGAAGCGCCGCATGCTGGTGGCGCAGGCGCTGGTACACAAACCCCCCGTCATCGTGTTGGACGAACCAACCGCCGGCGTCGATGTGGAATTGCGCCAGACCCTGTGGCATTTTGTGTCCAAGCTCAACAAACAAGGCCACACGGTGTTGCTGACCACGCATTACCTGGAAGAAGCCGAAGCCCTGTGCGGTCGTATCGCGATGCTCAAGACCGGCCGCATCGTGGCGCTGGATCGCACCAGTGCGCTGTTGAAGGCTGCGTCGGGCAATGTGCTGCGTTTCAAGACCGAGGGCGTGTTGCCGCCGGCTTTGGCCGCCCGGGCACGCGTCACCGGCACCGTGGTGCAGTTGCCGGCCCATAACGCGTTGGAGATCGAACAATACCTGGCCGCCGTTCGCGAGTCGGGCCTGGTGGTGGAAGACGTGGAGATGCGCAAGGCAGATCTGGAAGACGTGTTCATCGACATCATGGCCAAGGCCGGTGTCGCAGGCACGCCTGCGGCAGCGCCCCTGATGCGCGAGACACCCGAGGATGAGGCGGTGCCCGCACCAGACAAGGCAGTCCCCGAAACCAATACTGTGGGGGCGTCATCATGATGACTGGTTGGCGCACCCTGCTGTATAAAGAAGTGTTGCGCTTCTGGAAGGTTGGCTTCCAGACCGTGGCCGCGCCTGTGCTGACCGCACTGTTGTACCTGTTGATCTTTGGCCATGTGCTGGAGGATCATGTCAAGGTGTATGACAGTGTTCGTTACACCGCTTTCCTGGTGCCGGGTTTGGTCATGATGAGTGTGCTGCAAAACGCGTTTGCCAATAGCTCATCCTCATTGATCCAGAGCAAGATCATGGGCAACCTGGTGTTCCTGCTGCTGACGCCGTTGTCGCACTGGAGCTGGTTCGTGGCCTATGTGGGCTCCAGCATCGTGCGCGGTTTAGTCGTGGGTGCAGGCGTCTTGTTGGCCGCTGTCTGGTTTGCACCGCTGGGCTTTGCCGCTCCGCTGTGGATCATCGTATTCGCGATCCTGGGAGCAGCACTGATGGGCGCCCTGGGCCTGATTGCCGGTTTGTGGGCCGAGAAGTTTGACCAGCTCGCCGCGTTTCAGAACTTCGTCATCATGCCCATGACCTTTTTGAGCGGCGTGTTTTATTCCATCCAATCGCTGCCCCCGTTCTGGCAAAACGCCAGTCACCTGAATCCGTTTTTCTACATGATCGATGGCTTTCGCTATGGCTTCTTCGGTGTCAGCGATGCCTCGCCCTGGTTGAGCCTGGGTATTGTGGGTGGCGCCTTGGCCGTGGTCAGTGTGCTGGCCGTGCAGTTGCTGCGCACTGGCTACAAGATCCGTAGCTAAGCTTTCCTTTTTCCTGAGACCGACATGACCGCCGAAGAAATCCAAAACCTGATCGCCAACAGCATGGCCTGCGAGGTCTGCCAAGTCGAAGGCGACGGCCGCCATTGGTACGCCACCGTTGTGTCGCCAGCGTTCGAAGGCAAGCGCCTGATCGCACGCCACCAGCAGGTGTACGCGGCCATGGGTACACGACTCAAGACCGATGAGGTGCATGCCCTGTCGATGAAGACCTTTACGCCTGCTGAGTGGGCTGTGCAAAACAATGGATAAGCTGCTGATCCGCGGCGGGCGCCAGTTGCAGGGCCAGGTGCTGATCTCCGGCGCCAAAAATGCCGCCTTGCCCGAGCTGTGCGCCACGTTGTTGACCGCTGAGCCAGTGACGCTGCGCAATGTGCCGCGCCTGCAAGACGTGTCCACCATGCTCACGTTGATCCGCAACATGGGCGTGCAAGTAGACCAGCAGGCCGACGGCTCGGTGCGCATCGATGCCAGCACACTAACCTCGCCCGAAGCACCCTACGAATTGGTCAAGACCATGCGCGCGTCGGTGTTGGCCCTGGGGCCGTTGCTGGCGCGTTTTGGTGAAGCGACTGTGTCCTTGCCCGGTGGTTGTGCCATTGGTTCGCGCCCGGTGGACCAGCACTTGAAGGGCCTGACTGCCATGGGTGCCGAGATTGTGGTCGAACACGGCTACATGCTCGCCAAGCTACCCAAGGGCCGCACCCGCCTGCACGGTGCCCGCATCACCACCGACATGGTGACAGTCACTGGCACCGAAAACTTTTTGATGGCCGCCGCGCTGGCCGAGGGTGAAACCATTCTGGAGAACGCGGCCCAGGAGCCGGAAATCCCCGATCTCGCCGAAATGCTGATCAGCATGGGCGCGAAGATCGAAGGCCACGGCAGCCGCCGCATCCGTATCCAGGGTGTGGAGGCTTTGCATGGCTGTACCCACCAGGTGGTAGCCGACCGCATCGAGACCGGCACTTTTCTGTGCGCGGTGGCCGCAGCCGGTGGTGACGTAGTGCTCAAGCATGGGCGCATCGAACATCTGGAAGCGGTTGTGGAGAAATTGCAGGAAGCAGGCGCCACGGTCACGGCGGTGGACGGTGGTATTCGGGTGCAATCCCAAGGCCGCCTGAAGGCACAAAGCTTTCGAACCACCGAATACCCGGGTTTTCCCACCGATATGCAAGCCCAGTTCATGGCGCTCAATGCCATCTCGCACGGCAGCAGCGTGGTGACCGAGACCATCTTTGAAAACCGCTTCATGCACGTCAACGAGTTGGTGCGCCTGGGTGCCAACATCCGTATCGACGGCAAGGTGTCGGTGGTCGAGGGCGTGGAAAAATTGTCGGGCTCCACGGTGATGGCCACCGACCTGCGTGCCTCCGCCAGCCTGGTGATTGCAGGCCTGGTTGCTGATGGCGAAACCGTGGTGGACCGCATCTACCACCTGGACCGTGGTTACGACCAGATGGAAGCCAAATTGCGCGGCATCGGTGCCGACATCGAAAGATTCAAATGATCACACTCGCGCTGTCCAAAGGCCGCATCTTCGAAGACACCTTGCCCCTGCTCAAAGCAGCCGGCATCGAGGTGTTGGACGATCCCGAAAAATCCCGCAAGCTGATCCTGGCGACCAACCTGCCCGATGTGCGCGTGCTGGTGGTGCGCGCTACCGATGTGCCCACCTATGTGCAATATGGCGGTGCCGACATGGGTATCACCGGCAAGGACACGCTGTTGGAGCATGGCAGCCAGGGCCTGTACCAGCCGTTGGACCTGCAGATCGCCAAGTGCCGCATCAGTGTTGCGTCCCGTGCCGATTTTGACTATGCCAGCGCCGTGCGCCAGGGTGCGCGTCTGAAGATCGCCACCAAATACGTGGCGATTGCCCGTGAATTTTTCGCCACCAAGGGCGTGCACGTGGACCTGATCAAGCTCTACGGCAGCATGGAGATTGCGCCGCTGGTTGGCATGGCCGATGCCATCGTCGACCTGGTGTCCACCGGCAACACCTTGCGCGCCAACCACCTGGTCGAGGTGGAGCAGATCATGGAGATCAGCTCCCGCCTGGTCGTCAACCAGGCCGCACTCAAACTCAAGCGCGCACCCATCCGCAAAATCATCGACGCCTTTGCCGGCGCACTGGCCGCAACCGCCTGATTCTTAGGCCCTACAAATTCATGACCCTGACCGCCACGCCCCTGCGCCTCTCCACTGCCGATAGCCAATTCGAAGCCGCTTTCCAGGCGCGTCTGCATTGGGCAGAGGACACTGACGCGGCAATCGAGACCAGCGTGGCCGCCATCCTGCGCGATGTACAACAACGCGGTGATGCGGCGGTGCTGGAGTACACCGCGCGCTGGGACCACGTGCAGGCTCAAACGCTGGCCGAGCTGGAGCTGACCCAGGCCGAGTTGAAGGCCGCCTTCGACAGCATTCCCGCCAAGCAACGCGAAGCGTTGCAAGCCGCCGCCCAACGTGTGCGCAGCTACCACGAAGCCCAGAAAAAGGCCTGCGGTGAAAGCTGGAGCTACCGCGACGAGCAAGGTAGCCTGCTGGGTCAAAAGGTCACACCGCTGGACCGCGTGGGCATCTATGTGCCCGGCGGCAAGGCTACTTATCCATCATCTGTGCTGATGAATGCCATCCCGGCCCATGTGGCGGGTGTGGGTGAAATCATCATGGTGGTACCGACACCACGCGGCGAGAAAAACGCCATGGTGCTGGCCGCCGCCTATGTGGCCGGTGTGACGCGTGCGTTCACGATTGGTGGGGCACAAGCCGTCGCGGCCCTGGCCTACGGCACTGCCACCATTCCCGCCGTGCACAAGATCACCGGTCCCGGAAATGCTTATGTGGCTGCGGCCAAACGCAGTGTCTTTGGCAAGGTGGGAATAGACATGATTGCCGGCCCAAGCGAAATCCTGGTACTGGCCGATGGCACCACGCCACCCGACTGGGTGGCCATGGACCTGTTCAGCCAAGCAGAACACGATGAGCTGGCGCAAAGCATTTTGCTATGCCCGGACGCGGCCTACATCGACGCGGTGCAAGCCGCCATCGACCGCTTGCTGCCCGAAATGCCGCGTGCCGAGATCATCGCCAAGTCGCTGAACGACCGCGGCGCGCTGATCCACACCCGCAGCATGGAAGAGGCCTGTGCCATCAGCAACCGCATTGCGCCAGAGCACTTGGAAGTGTCCAGCAGCGATCCGCACCGTTGGGAGCCGTTGTTGAAACACGCTGGTGCCATCTTCTTGGGCGCCTTCACCAGCGAATCGCTGGGGGACTACTGCGCCGGCCCGAACCACGTGTTGCCCACCAGTGGCACCGCGCGTTTCTCCAGCCCGCTGGGTGTTTACGATTTCCAGAAGCGCTCCAGCCTGATAGAGGTCAGCGAAGCCGGTGCCCAGGTGCTGGGCCCCATCGCCGCCGAACTGGCCTACAGCGAAGGCCTGCAAGGGCACGCCCGCGCGGCAGAAATGCGGCTCAAAAAATCCGAGTGAGCGCTGGCGTGCGGCAGCGGTGTAAGAATAGGTTTCGCCCTACGACTACTTGCCATGCACCCAACACTCCTTGCCTCCCCCTGGGCCCGCGCGGCCCTGATCACCCTCGCCAGTTTCAGCGTTATGGCCAGCGCTTCGGCGATGTCCCTGCGTGAACTGCGCGCCCTGGAAAAGTCCGGCAAACAGGGTGCTTTGTACGCCAACTACTACCTGGTTGGTGTCATGGAGGGCGCTCTCGAAGCCCATGACCATGGCGTACGCAACGGCGCCACGGCCACCATCTGCCTCAATGGGCGCCGTCTGGAGCCGCGTATGGCCAAGAGCCTGTTTGATACCGAGCGCAAGCGCAACGCCGACGTGTATGAGGCGGACATGCCCGCGCAACTGGTCATGGCCAACGCGCTGGCCACGGTTTACACCTGCCAGTAACTGGCCCGGAGCAGGCCATGTCCTCAGTTGGGGGAGGATTGATTTTGCTATTAAATATATAGCTATATGTGTCTATTTCACGGGGGCTAGAGGCCAATTTTCCTTTGAGGCTCGGTCAGACCGGTCCCGCAATGGGTGCAATAGTAGTCACACGAACTTCGTGCAACACGAATTTCGTGTAAAATTAAACCTATGAAGAACGTCACCATCACCGTCGAAGACGCCACGCTGGAGTGGGTGCGCATCGAGGCGGCCCGGCGCAATACCAGCGTGTCGCGCCTGGTGGGCGAGATGTTGACCGACAAGATGCAGCACGACGATGCCTACGCCCGCGCCCAGCGCGAGTGGGTGGCGGACACCTCGTCGTTCAGCTCCGGCGGCCAGCCTTACCCGGAGCGGGAGGCCCTGCATGGCTAGCGCGGACATGGCTGCCACCAAGCCCATTGTTTTTGTCGACACCCATGTGTTGCTGTGTGCAGACGACGCCTTTGACACCACCAAACAGTTGCAGGCCCGTGCCTGGCTGCAGGCGCTGTGGCTGCGCAGGGCAGGGCGGGTCAGCACCCAGGTGCTGAACGACTACTACGTCATCACAACACAGAAATTTGCGATGCCCGCCGGCGACGCGCGCGCCAAGCTGCGTCGCTTCCAACTGTGGCAGCCTTGGCAGATCGATCACCAAACGGTGGAGACCGCCTGGGGCGTCGAGGCGCGCTTCGGTCTGCGTTACTGGGACGCGCTGATGGTGGCATCCGCTGCGCAATCGGGTGCCAACCATGTACTGACCCCCAGCCTGCCCCACCAGCAGCACATCGATGGCGTCACTATCCTGAACCCGTTTCAAACGACGCCGGCTGACTTGGGTCTGAGCGACTGAACACCTGAGCGACCCACCGAGAGGAATTCCCACATGACAGCAGCAACAGAAACCGCCGCCCCCGCCCTCGACGCTTTGATCCAGCGCCGCATCCGCCAGGACGTGCAGTCCATGCATGCCTACGCCATCCAGGACTCGGTGGGCATGGTCAAGCTCGACGCCATGGAGAACCCGCACCGTCTGCCGGCTGCACTGCAAGAGGCACTGGGCCAACGCCTGGGCGCGCTGGCGCTGAACCGCTACCCCGATGGCCGTGTCAACGACCTGCGCCACGCGCTGGCCGCCTACGCGCAGATGCCCGAAGGTTTTGACATCATGCTGGGCAATGGCTCGGACGAATTGATCTCGCTGTTGGCCATGGCCTGCGATGTCTCTGCTGATCCGGTGACCGGCAAGAAACCGGTGATCCTGGCGCCACTCCCCGGTTTTGTGATGTACGCGATGAGCGCCACGCTGCAGGGTCTGGATTTTGTTGGCGTGCCGTTGACAGCAGACTTTGAACTGGACGAGGCGGCGATGCTGGCCGCGATTGCAGAGCACCAGCCGGCCATCGTCTACCTAGCATACCCCAACAACCCCACCGCCAATCTGTGGAATACCCACAGCATGGCGCGTGTCATCGCAGCCACCGGCGCCGTTGGTGGTCTGGTCGTGTTGGACGAGGCCTACCAACCCTTCTCGAGCCGAACCTACCTGGACACCATCCGCGCCAACCCCGAGCAGCACACCCATGTGCTGCTGATGCGCACGATGAGCAAGTTTGGCCTTGCAGGCGTGCGCATCGGCTACATGGTCGGCCCCAAGGCGCTGATCGCCCAGGTCGACAAGGTGCGCCCGCCCTACAACATCAGCGTGCTGAACTACGAATGTGCGCTGTTTGCGCTGGAACATGCGGAAGTCTTCGCCGGGCAAGCCACCGAATTGCGCGCCCAGCGCACTCGCCTGTTGGCCGCTCTGCACGCCATGCCAGCCGTGAAGGCCTGGGACAGCGACGCCAACATGATCCTGGTCCGCGTGCCCGATGCACAAAAGACCTTTGACGGCCTCAAGGCCCGCGGCGTACTGGTCAAGAACGTTTCTAAAATGCACCCATTGCTGGCCCAATGTGTGCGCCTCACCGTCGGCACTGCCGACGAGAACACCCGCCTTTTGGCCGCACTCCAGGAATCCCTATGAACTCATCACTGATCGAAATTCCCCAGACGGGAACACCGGACCGCATTGCGGAGGTCACGCGCAACACCGCCGAGACTCGCATCCGCGTCAAGATCAACCTGGACGGCACGGGCCAGGCACGCTTAAGCACCGGCATCGGTTTCTTCGACCACATGTTGGACCAGATTGCCCGCCATGGTTTGATCGATCTGGACATCGAGGCCGATGGCGACCTGCACATCGACGGCCACCACACGGTGGAAGACGTGGGCATCACGCTGGGCCAGGCCTTTAACCAGGCGGTGGGCGACAAGAAGGGTATCCGCCGCTATGGCCACGCCTATGTGCCGCTGGACGAGGCGTTGAGCCGTGTTGTCATCGACTTTTCCGGCCGCCCGGGCCTCGTCATGGACGTGCCCTTCAAGAGCGGCATGATTGGCGCGTTTGACACGCAGCTCACCCATGAGTTTTTCCAGGGCTTCGCAAACCACGCGCTGGTGACCCTGCACATCGACAACATCAAGGGCGAAAACGCCCACCACCAGGCCGAGACCGTGTTCAAGGCCTTTGCCCGCGCGCTGCGAGCGGCTGTGGAACGCGACCCCCGCGCAGCGGGTATGATTCCGTCGACCAAGGGTTCGCTGTAACCCTATGAGCCGAATTGGGCTGAGGCCCCCGTCCAAGCTGCGTAAGCAGCTATTCATTTAGTAGCATGGCAAAAACGATTGCGGTGGTTGACTACGGCATGGGCAATCTGCGTTCCGTCACGCAGGCCGTCATGCATGTGGCAGCCGGTGCCGGGGTAGATGTGGTCTGGGCACGCACGCCCGCCGAAGTGATGGCCGCCGAACGTGTGGTCCTGCCGGGGCAAGGTGGCATGCGCGATTGCATGCGCGAGTTGCATGAGTCCGGCATGTATGACGCCGTGATGCATGCTGCCGCGCACAAACCGCTGATGGGTGTGTGTGTAGGCATGCAAATGCTGCTGGACCACAGCGACGAGCTCAATACACCCTGCCTGGGCCTGATCCCCGGTAAGGTCGCCAAGTTTGACCTGGCGGGCCAGATCCAACCTGACGGTAGCCGCTACAAGGTGCCGCAAATGGGCTGGAACAAGGTCTGGCAGAACAACCATGGTGGCCAACCGCACCCCATGTGGGGCGACGTACCGGATGGCAGTTACTTCTATTTCGTGCACAGTTACTACGCCCAACCGTCGGAAACACGCCACAGCGTGGGTGAAACCGACTACGGCCAGCGCTTTTCAGCGGTCATAGCGCGCGATAATATTTTCGCTACCCAGTTCCACCCTGAAAAAAGCGCTGACCAAGGCCTCTCGCTCTACCGCAACTTCCTGCACTGGAATCCCTGACCCCTCTGCCCGTGCGAGCTTCGCGTAGCCACCCCTTTCCCTCCAACTCTGAAGCATCATGCTTTTAATCCCCGCAATTGACTTAAAAGACGGCCACTGCGTTCGCCTCAAACAAGGCGACATGGACCAATCCACCACCTTTGGCGAGGACCCGGCCGTCATGGCCCGTTCCTGGGTCAGCAAGGGCGCACGCCGCCTGCATCTGGTGGATTTAAACGGCGCCTTTGCGGGGCACCCCAAAAACGAGTTGGCGATCCGCAAGATCCTGAAGGAAGTGGGCAACGAGGTCGATGTGCAGCTGGGTGGCGGCATCCGCGACCTGGACACGATCGAACGTTACCTGGACGCCGGCCTGCGCTACGTCATCATCGGCACCGCTGCCGTCAAGAACCCCGGCTTTTTGCAGGACGCCTGCACCGCGTTTGGCGGCCATATCATCGTCGGCCTGGACGCACGCGATGGCAAGGTGGCCACCGACGGCTGGAGCAAGCTGACCCGCCACGATGTGATCGATCTGGGCAAGAAGTTTGAAGACTACGGCGTCGAATCCATCATCTACACCGATATCGGTCGCGACGGCATGTTGAGCGGCATCAACGTCGAAGCCACCGTCAAGCTGGCGCAGGCACTGACCATTCCCGTGATTGCATCCGGCGGTCTCTCCAATATGGCGGACATCGAAGCCCTGTGCGCGGTGGAAGATGAGGGCGTGGAAGGTGTGATCTGCGGACGCGCCATCTACAGCGGCGATCTGGACTTTGAGAAGGCCCAGGATCGTGCCGACGAACTGAACGGCTGATGCTCGCTAAACGCATCATCCCTTGTCTCGACGTGACCGGTGGTCGCGTGGTGAAGGGTGTCAACTTTGTAGAGCTGCGCGACGCCGGTGACCCGGTGGAAATCGCAGCCCGCTACAACGGTCAGGGCGCCGACGAACTCACCTTCCTGGACATCACTGCGACCAGCGATGGGCGCGATCTGATTTTGCACATCATCGAGGCCGTGGCGTCGCAGGTGTTTATTCCGTTGACCGTTGGCGGTGGTGTGCGCACCGTGGAAGATGTGCGCCGCTTGCTCAACGCGGGAGCGGACAAGATCAGTTTCAATTCCGCAGCGTTGTCCAACCCCCAAGTCATCGAAGACGCGTCGCTGAAATACGGCTCCCAAGCCATCGTGGTTGCTATCGACGCCAAGCGCCGCAGTGGTGAGGACGCACAGGCACGTGGAGAGGGCTGGGATGTCTATAGCCACGGTGGTCGCAAGAACACCGGACTGGACGCCGTAGCCTGGGCCACCGAAATGGCACGCCGTGGTGCAGGTGAAATTTTGTTGACCAGCATGGACCGCGATGGCACCAAAAGCGGTTTCGACTTGGCCTTGACCCGCGCGGTCAGCGACGCCATCACCGTGCCGGTCATTGCATCCGGTGGCGTGGGTTCGCTGGAAGACCTGGCAGATGGCATCACCAAGGGTGGTGCGGACGCCGTGCTGGCCGCCAGCATCTTCCACTACGGCGAATATACGGTTGGCCAGGCCAAGGCCTTGATGGCACAGCGCGGCATTCCGGTTCGAATCTAGGTTCCCAGCCAAAAGTCTTAAGCCTTTTGGCAAAACCCCAAGTCCACAGGCTGTAGCCCCCGCAAAACCTGCGCAAGCAGCTATAAATTAGATAGCATATGCCAAGCACCGATTCCACCCCCAATCCAGCCCCGGTCAGCTGGGTCAAACACGTACGCTGGGACTCCAAAGGCCTGGTGCCCGTGATCGCGCAGGAGCAGGGTACGGGCGATGTGCTGATGTTTGCGTGGATGAACCGCGAGGCCCTGCAAAAGACGGCTGAGCTGGGACAAGCGGTGTATTTCAGCCGCTCGCGCAACAAGCTTTGGTACAAGGGTGAAGAGTCCGGCCATGTGCAAAAGGTGCACGAGATCCGTATGGACTGCGACAACGACGTGATCCTGCTGAAGGTCACGCAATTGGGCCACGAGCCCGGCATTGCCTGCCACACCGGCCGCCACAGCTGTTTTTTCAGCGTGTTGCAGGATGGCGAGTGGAAAAGTGTGGACCCAGTCTTGAAAGACCCCGAAAGCATCTACAAATAACAAGTTTGCGGGACAGGTCTTTGGCTTTGTCCCCATCCATACCGCCATGACAACACCCAATTCTTCCGACTCCCTGGCCCGCCTGTCTGCCGTCATGGAATCGCGCAAACCGCGCAACGGCGGTGACCCCAACGCCAGTTATGTGGCCCGCCTGCTGGCCAAGGGGCCGGACGCTTTTCTGAAGAAGATCGGCGAAGAGGCCACCGAAATGGTCATGGCTGCCAAAGATGTTGACCACGGCGGAGATAAGGCCAAACTGGTTGGCGAAGTGGCCGATTTGTGGTTCCACTGTATGGTGGCTCTTGCGCATTACGAACTGAGCCCCGCCGACGTGTTGGCCGAGCTGGAGCGCCGCGAGGGCACCAGCGGCATCGAGGAAAAAGCGATGCGCAAGGTATTGGATCGCGAGAAGGAAAATAAATGACCCAGGATTTCACCCAAAACCTCAACCAGGACCAGGCCCTGCTGGTCAAACTGCAGGCGCTCAACACGGTGGGCACCATCAGTTATGTGTTGCATTTGGTCGTGGCCGTCGGCGCGCTCATTCCCGGTGGGCAGTTTGGCCCCATGTTACTGGTGGCTGCGTTGATTCTGGACCTGGTCAAACGCAGTGATGCTGAAGGAACCTGGCAGGCGTCGCACTTCCGTTGGCGCATCCGTTCGGTGGTGATCGCCGGGCTGTTGTACTTGGTGACCTCACCGCTGTGGTTGCTGCTGGTGATACCGGGCTGGATTGCCTGGTTGTGTATTTCGGTGTGGTTTCTGTACCGCATCGTGAGCGGCATGGTCGCAATGAACAAAGGGCAACCCATGGAGATGCCGGCATGAGTGTGATGACGATGCACAAAGACCACGACCCGAATTGCCTGTTTTGCAAGATTGTGGCGAAACAGATTCCGTCCAAGACCGTGTTTGAGGATGACGACTTTTATGCCTTCCACGACATCCACCCGTGGGCACCGGTGCATTTTCTGGTCATTCCCAAGCAGCATATTGCGTCCTTGGCCCACGTGGAGCCTGATCATGCAGGCATGATGGGGCGCATGATGGCGTTGATTCCCAAGTTGGCCCAGCA
>JAYSZJ010000053.1:0-3822 GCA_043738115.1 Rhodoferax sp.
CCATCGCGTATGGGGTGCTGAGGTCGGGTAAACCGTTCAACCCAGATCATTTGAAGCCGATGGTCACTTGACATTCACAACGGTGTCTTTACCTGCGCAAAACGCTCTACCGCCCAGGCTCTCAGGTCATCACGACGGGGCCGCCCTTCGCAATACCCCGCTGGTAAGCCGGTCGCGCCACCATGCGATTCCGGTAAGCCACCAGCTTTGCATACTGCCGGGCATTCGAACTGCGGGCCATGGCAGCCTCCACCGCAAAACTCATCTGAAAGTCTGCAATGCTGATGGCATCACCGGCAAACCAGGTGTTGCGTCCCAGGTGGTCTTCAATAAAAGCGAGTGCAGTATTCAGATTCGGGTCTATCAACTTGGCCTGCACATTGCCGCACAGGGCGCGCGCAATAGGCCGCACAAAGAACGGCATGGGTTGCGTTGGTATCGTCATGAACACCAGCTTCATGACAAGCCAGTTCATCAGCGAACCTTCGGCATAGTGCATCCAAAAACGTGACTGGCGGTAGGCCGGAGTGCCTGGCGCCGGTTGCAGCTGGGCCAGTTCGCCCGTTGCCTGGGCGCCGTAGCGCTCTACCAGGTATTCCAAAATAGCGCCGGACTCAGCTATGGTTTCATCACCATCGGTGATCACCGGTGACTTGCCCAGCGGGTGCACTGCCTTCAATGCCGCCGGGGCCAGCCGCGTTTTGGGATCGCGCTGGTAACGCTTGATCTCATAAGGCAGGCCCAGCTCTTCAAGCAACCACAGCACGCGCTGCGAACGGGATGTTTCCAGGTGGTGTACGGTGATCATGCGAATGATTATCCACACACTATGATCCGTGCTTCTTCTCAGGAGCCCGCATGCGTTTTTCCGCGTCAGTCGCCACCCGCTGGGTGCTGTTGTGTTGCACTACAGCCCTCTCGTTTTCCATTGGAGCCCAAACCGTGTCCCCAACCGACGATCCCTACCTCTGGCTCGAAGAGGTGCAAGGCGAGCGTGCCTTGGCTTGGGCACGCGAACGCAATGCCCAGTCTCAGGCGGTGTTGGAGGCCGTGCCTGGCTTTGCGCAGACCCGCAGCAAACTGCTGGAAGTGCTGGACAACCGCGACCAGATTCCCTATGTGAAGCGCCGTGGTGACCACCTGTGGAACCTGTGGAAAGACGCCACCCACAAACGCGGCCTGTGGCGCCGCACCACACTGGCCGAGTACCGCAAGCCCCAGCCCCAGTGGGAGACCTTGTTGGATGTTGACGCACTGGCCAAGGCCGAGAACGAAAACTGGGTCTGGGGCGGTAGTGATTGCTTGGCCCCGTCCTACACCCGGTGCCTGATCTCCCTGTCGCGCGGCGGTGCCGACGCAACGGTCGTGCGCGAGTTTGACCTGACCACCCGCGCTTTCGTCAAAGACGGCTTTGCGCTGCCCGAGGCGAAGTCCCGGCTCGACTGGGTGGATGCCGACACCGTACTGGCCTCCACCGACTTTGGTCCAGGCTCTATGACCAAGAGCGGCTACGCGCGCATCGTCAAAAAGTGGAAGCGTGGCACGCCGCTGGCCGAAGCGCGCGCCGTGTTTGAGGGGCAAGAGGCCGATGTGTCGTCCTTTGCCCAAGTGGACCGCACACCCGGATACGAGCGCGTGGTGGTGGGCCGTTCGACCGACTTTTTCAACAGCGAACAATTTTTGGTGCAAGGCACTGCGCTGAAGCGATTGGACAAACCTTCCGACGCCAATCTGATGTGGCAACGCGACTGGGCGTTTTTGCAACTGCGCAGCGACTACACCGCGGATGGCACTACCTACAAAGCAGGAGCACTGCTCGGTATCCAATTTGATGCATGGCTGAAGGGCGATAGGCATTTCGACGTGTTGTTTGAACCCACTGCCACGCGCTCCATTGCCCGTGGTGGCATCAGCATGACCCGTGACCACCTGTTGCTCAGCATTCTGGACAATGTTGCCGGTCGTGTGGAAGAGCTCAGCTACCAAAAGGGCCAATGGGTGCGTCGAACGGTGGACGCGCCTTTCCCCGGCACGCTGAGCGTAGGCGGCCTGCACGACCCATTTGTAAAGAATGACCCACTGGCCAATAGCTACTTCCTGAATTACGCTGATTTCATGACACCGGACAGCCTTTACCTGGGCCAAACGGGCAGCGACAAGCGTGACTTGCTGAAAAGCCGCCCGAAGTTCTATGACGCAGACGGCATGCGCGCAGAGCAGCAATTTGCCACCAGCAAAGACGGCACCAAGATCCCCTACTTTGTAGTCTGGCCCAAAGACGCCAAGGCCGACGGAACCAACCCGACCATCCTGTATGGCTACGGTGGTTATCAAGTGTCGGAGCTGCCACGCTACAGCGGCGAATACGGCGTAGCCTGGCATGCCAAGGGCGGCGTGCTGGTGGTGGCCAATATCCGCGGCGGTGGCGAGTTTGGCCCCACCTGGCACACGGCGGCCACCAAGGCCAACAAGCAACGCAGTTATGACGACTTCGCCGCCGTGGCCGAAGACCTGATAACGCGCAAGATCACCAGCGCCAAGCACCTGGGTATCTACGGCGGCAGCAACGGCGGCCTGTTGGTTGGTGCGGTCATGGTGCAGCGCCCTGAGCTCTTTGGCGCAGTGCTTAGCAGTGTGCCCCTGCTGGACATGCGGCGCTACCACATGCTCTTGGCAGGCAATAGCTGGATGGCCGAGTATGGCAACCCAGACATCGCCGAAGAATGGGACTGGATTCGCAAGTACAGCCCCTACCAGAACGTGAAGGCTGGCGTGCGTTACCCCAGAGCGCTCATCACCACGTCCACCCGTGACGACCGCGTTCACCCCGCCCACGCCCGCAAGATGGTGGCCCGCATGCTGGAGCAGGGGCATAAGGACGTGCTGTACTACGAGAACATGGAAGGCGGCCATGGCGGCGCGGCCGACAACACACAGCGTGCGCAGTTACAGGCGCTGCGGTTTGCGTTCTTCTGGGATGCGCTGGGCGGGAAGTAGTTTTGAAAAACTGGCCTCTAGCCCACGTGAAATATAGGAGTGTTGCTATCAAATATGTAGTAACGCTAGGCTAGGCTAGCCTAACCGCCAATATTTGTGCCGGCCTTCTCAACAGGGACAGATTGGTCCTGCGTCGGGTTGGTCCGCAGTGTGAGACTCAGCGCGTCAGGGATGCGGGGCAGTTCGCTTCTACGGCCATGCCCAAGGGGAGGTAGTAGTGCTCACGCTGGTTCGGCTGCTTCGGATCGCTGAGGTGAACATGCATTCCCTCTTGCGACAAACAATGCTCCACTACAACTTTTCCAGGCAGTCGTTTCCAGCTGACCGACAGCTTCTGCGCTGACAGTTGACGCACTTGGACTCCGTTGCCCATCAGCGCCAAACCGATGAAATTTTCGTCTATGGGCGACGAAACCGTCGCAGCGTTGGCCATAGCGGCTAGCGTTTCGCTTCCTTGGTACAGCAGGAGTTCGGTCGTTGCAGCACCGTTGCCCACGTTCACACAACACTCGACACCCCGCCGCGTGGTTGACGAAAGCCGAAAAAAACGCAGTGTTGTACCTGCCGCGGACGCGTCGCCCATAACGACAGCTGCGGTGGGCAATCTTGCATCGATCAAGCCCACCCGTCGCATCGCTGGGGTGCTGGAGGGCTCCGCCCAGGCACTGCTCACCAAGGTGCACATGCAGCCGATGAGGCCTGCATGGAGAACGATTTGTTTAATGCCCATCGTCAGACCAATGTGGGGGATCAGACGCCAATTTAATGACGCCGAAAGACGCGCCCAAGGCGTGCAATTGGGACGCATTGTTGACTAGCACGGGT
>JAYSZJ010000054.1:0-21610 GCA_043738115.1 Rhodoferax sp.
ACCCCGACGGTCTGCTGGAATTTTCGGTGGTCTATACCGACCGCGCCCTCAACCATATGTCGCGCAGTTTCCAGGGCGTGATGAAGGATATCTCCAGCATCCTCAAGGACGCGTACCAGGCGCACTCCGTTGCACTGATTCCGGGCAGCGGCACGTTCGGCAGGGAGGCCGTGGCAAGGCAATTCGCTGGCGGCAGGGATGTGCTGGTCATTCGCAATGGCTGGTTCAGCTACCGCTGGAGCCAGATCTTCGAGATGGGGCAGATCCCGGCGTCGGCCACGGTGCTGAAGGCCCGAAAGACCGCCATCGGTCCACAAGCGCCTTGGATCCCGGCGCCGATCGCCGAAGTAGAGGCCGCCATCCGCCAGAAAAAGCCGGCGCTGGTGTTCGCGCCGCATGTCGAGACCGCGGCCGGCATGATCCTGCCGGATAACTACCTCAAGACCGTGGCCGATGCCGTCCATGAGACCGGAGGGCTGTTCGTGCTGGATTGCATTGCCTCCGGCGCGATGTGGGTGGACATGAAAGCCACGGGCGTGGACGTGTTGATTTCCGCGCCGCAAAAGGGCTGGAGCAGCTCGCCGTGCTGCGCCATGGTGATGCTCAGTGAGCGCGCCCGGACCGCCATCGATTCCACCGCGAGTTCCAGTTTCGCCTGCGACCTGAAGAAGTGGCTGCAGATCATGGAAGCCTACGAAGCTGGTGCCCACATGTACCACGCCACCATGCCAACCGACGCGCTGACACGTCTGCGTGAGGTGATGCAGGAGACGCGCAATTACGGCTTTGAGAAGGTGCGCGCAGAGCAGATCGAACTAGGTTCTAAAGTACGCGCTTTATTCGAAAGCAAAGGCATAGTCAGTGTGGCCGCTGAGGGCTTCAAGGCTCCCGGTGTGGTGGTGAGTTACACCGAAGACCCGGGCATGCAGAACAGCAAGAAGTTTTTGGCCCAGGGTCTGCAGACAGCTGCCGGCGTGCCTCTGCAGTGTGACGAGCCCGCGGATTTCAGTACCTTCCGTGTGGGGCTGTTCGGGCTGGAGAAGCTGCACAACGTGGACCGCACGGTGGAGTACTTGCGGCAGGCGTTGGACACAATGGCCTAGCGTTTACACATACATACAGGTTTTTAGGTTCTCGAAGACTGCGCGCGTGTTTTGATTGAACCCTGGCATATCATGCCCTCCGACCGGCGCCTACCAATGCGCCGGCATTTTTAGTCCAATCTGGCACACATCTGTAGAAAAATTCCCCAATGAAGAAACTTCTTGCAGTAGCGGTTTTGGCCCTGAACCTTGTCGGCTGTGCGACCGTCAATATGGGCGATGCCAAACAGGACGCAGCCCTCAAAACGTTCAAGGCTCCCCGCGATAAAGCTGGCGTATATGTATACCGCAATGAAACCATAGGCGCGGCCATCAAGATGAACGTCGAGGTGGATGGTCAACCCATCGGGCAAACCGGCGCGAACACGTATTTGTACAAGGAAGTGTCACCTGGCAAGCACACCTTTACGTCCAACGCTGAAAATGACAGCACCATTGAAGTCGATGCCAAACCAGGAACACTTCTTTATATCTGGCAAGAAGTGAAAATGGGTTTTGGAAGCGCGCGCTCCAAACTCCAACTCGTAGAGCGGGCGCAGGGACAAAAAGGTGTGCTGGAAACCAAATTGGCGGAAACCAAGTGATGGTCGCAGGCACGAGCGTTCTATTCCACAACGCGCGACCCAAGCACGGGGCCGCACCACAGTTAGCCGTTCATCCGTCCGCTAAGAGAGCGTCGGGACACGTTATGCCTAAACTCAGCATCGTTGTTTTGTTTATCGGCCTAGCTGTCTCGCAACTGTTAGCGGCGAAAGAATCTACCGCGGAGTTGACCGTCACCAATTCAACAAGTGTGCGTATCGGTGGCCACTACTTTAAGGATTCTGGTGATTGCTCCGGCGGAAGGACAGGCTTTTTGCCAAACAATGCGTTTTTAACGCCAAGTCAGAGCGCGACGGTAACCATCGATGCTTCCGAAAACTTCTCGATGTACCTGAGCACCTTGGATGAGTCGGGCGGTCTTGGGGACAGCGACACGATCATCCTGAGATCCTGCCTGGTGCCGTTTACGTTTACGCCGAAACCGGGGCAGAAATATTTGGTGCAGTTCTCTGCAGCCCAATCCGAAGATTCTTGTGAAGTACAAGTGGATGTTCTGACGGACGAAGGCCCTAGGGAAGAATCATCCCTTGTGCGCAGGCAGTGGCGAACGCCATGGACGGAGTCCGGCTCATTTTGCAAGCCACTCGATTGAGGCCGTCCAAACAAGCGTGGGTTCTACCGATCAAAGGGATTTGTCGTAATCCACTTGTTGTCTCAAAAGTTGTCTCAAAACCGCGGCAAATCCGGATGTTTGATCTGCCCGCCACGCACCAGCATCTTCCCGTACTCCGCACAACGCTGCAGCGTCGGAATCACCTTGCCGGGGTTGAGTAGCCCTTTGGTGTCAAAGGCGTGTTTGATGCCCAGCATTTGCGCGTTTTCAGCGGCTGAAAATTGCACACACATCGAGTTGAGTTTTTCCACCCCCACGCCATGTTCACCGGTCACGGTGCCGCCCATGGCCACACTGGTTTCCAGTATCTCGGCACCAAACAATTCACAGCGGTGCAACTGGTCGGGGTCGTTCGCATCGAACAAGATCAGCGGGTGCAGATTGCCATCACCTGCGTGGAACACATTGGCGCAGCGCAGCTGGTATTTCTTCTCCATCTGCTGAATCGCCAGCAGGATGTCGGCCAGTCGTTTGCGCGGAATGGTGCTGTCCATACACATGTAGTCCGGGCTGATGCGACCGCTGGCTGGGAAGGCGTTTTTGCGGCCACTCCAGAACTTCAGGCGTTCGGCCTCGTTCTGGCTGACGGCAATGGCTGTGGCGCCATGCGTGCGCAACACGGCAGTCATGCGGCCGATTTCTTCTTCCACTTCCTCGGGTGTGCCGTCGCTCTCGCACAGCAGAATGGCTTCTGCGTTCAGGTCGTAACCGGCATGGACGAAATCCTCCACCGCGGCGGTCATGGGTTTGTCCATCATCTCCAGCCCGGCAGGAATGATGCCGGCCGCAATCACGGCGGCCACTGCGTCGCCTGCTTTGCGCAGGTCGTCAAAGCTGGCCATGATGCAGCGCGCCAGTTGCGGCTTGGGCACCAATTTGACCGTCACCTCGGTGATGACAGCCAACATGCCCTCGCTGCCGACCACCAGGCTCAGCAGGTCATAACCGGGGGTATCCAGCGCGTCGCTGCCGAAGGTGATGGGTTCGCCCTCCGCCGTGTAGCCCTTGACCTTGAGCACGTTGTGCAGCGTCAAACCATATTTGAGGCAGTGCACACCGCCCGAGTTCTCGGCCACATTGCCGCCAATCGTGCAGGCGATCTGGCTGCTGGGGTCGGGCGCGTAGTACAAGCCCAGCGGCGCTGCAGCCTCGCTAATGGCCAGGTTGCGCACACCACACTGCACGACGGCCGTGCGGCTGCGTTTGTCGAGTTTGAGGATTTTGTTGAACTTGGCCAGCGACAGCGTGACCCCCAGCGCATGCGGCATGGCGCCGCCCGACAGGCCGGTGCCCGCGCCACGTGCAACGACCGGCACATCCATCGCGAAGCAGGTTTTCAGCACGGCGGCGACCTGCGTTTCAGCTTCCGGCAGGGCCACGACCAGGGGGCGCTGGCGGTAGGCAGTCAGGCCATCACATTCGTAGGGTGTGGTGTCCTCGCGGTTCCACAGCAGACTGCTTGAAGGTAAACAGGCCTCTAGCCCCCGTACAACCTTGTTCTGCAGCTCTGCTTTTTGTAGCATATTGGGGTGGTCACTGGCGGTGGGTACGTTCATAGGGTTGTCCTGCGTGCAGTGTGCATAGCGAACATGCACTGTAGGGCAATGGCTGCCGTCCTGGCGTGAAGAAATTGAATCCTAGGCCACCGCTTTTTTCAACCAGTCTGCAAACGCCGCGCATTCCCATCGGTCCATGGTGCCAGTGCGCCAACAAAGGTAGTGCGCATGGGGGCTGGGCACGTTGCGGCAAAACACTTCGTTGCTTCCCAGGCGCACCAGCGATCCGTTGTCCAGCCAAGGCGCACCCAGCTTGAGCCGTACCAGCGCCACACCCATGCCTGCGGCGGCAGCGTCACACATCAGGCCGATGTCGTTGAACTGTGAGCCGTCCACCGGTTCGGGCCAGCCCAGGCCCTGGGCGGCGAACCAGGTGCGCCAGGGCTCCAGCGGGCTGCGCAACAGCGGCGTACCTTCCAGGTCCTGTGCCAGCTCAAACGGCCCGTGCTCGCGCACAAAGGCGGGTGATGCCAGCGGTGTGACCACGTCCTTGCTCAGGCATACATATTCCATGTCGGCATAACGGCCGGCACCAAAACGCACGACCAGGTCAGCGTCTTCAGCCACCACGTCCAGCAGCGGTATCGAGACCTGCAAGGTCAGGTCGATCTCGGGGTAGGCCTCAGTGAACTGGCGTAGGCGTGGAATCAGGATGGAGCGTGAGAAGGTGGGTGTCACTGCCAGGCGCAGTTTGCGTTTGCCTGGCGCGGCAGCAGAGCTGGGGAACTTTTGAAGGCTGGCCAAGCCTTCGCGCACGTGGGCCAGGTATTCACTGCCCTCGGTGGTGAGTGAAAAGTCGGCCCGGCCAAATAGCTTGGTGCCAATGATCTGCTCCAGCTGCTTGACCCGATGGCTGACTGCGCTGGGTGTCACACACTGTTCTTCTGCGGCCTGTGTCACACTGCGCAGGCGGGCCAATGCTTCAAAGGTCAGCAGGCACTGGATGGGGGGGATGCGGGCGGCAGACATGGCTCACTATAATCCGGCCCCATTCTGCCCTCCTTGGCTCCACACCCTCATCCTAGAAGGAACTGCCGTGTCCGACACCCTCGCCGTACTACCGCAGTACCTCATCCCCAAACAGGCGATCACTGCCTTGGCCGGCAAACTGGCCAGCGCCCGCGCCGGCAGCACGACGACTTCGGTCATCCGCTGGTTTGTCAAACGTTATCAGGTCAATATGGCCGAGGCCGCCAACCCCGACATCGCCAGCTACGCGACCTTCAATGATTTCTTTACCCGCCCGCTGAAAGACGGTGCCCGCCCGCTGGCGCAGGCCGATCTGGTGTGCCCGGTGGACGGCGCCATCAGCCAGTTCGGCCCCATCAAAAAGGACCAGATTTTCCAGGCCAAGGGCCACAGCTATTCCACGACCGCGCTGGTGGGTGGCGACGCCGCGCTGGCCGCTGAGTTTGAAGACGGCCATTTTGCGACGCTGTACCTGAGCCCCAAGGACTACCACCGCATCCACATGCCCTGCGCAGGGGTGTTGCGGCGCATGATTTATGTGCCCGGTGATTTGTTCTCGGTCAACCCGACCACAGCGCGGGGTGTGCCGGGCCTGTTCGCGCGCAACGAACGTGTCGTGTGTGTGTTTGATTCGCCTCAGGGTCCGTTTGTGCAGGTGCTGGTCGGCGCCACCATTGTGGGCAGCATGGCAACCGTCTGGCACGGGCAGATCAACCCGCCACGCCCGGGGCATTTGTGGGAGCGGACCTATGGTGATGGCGGAGTAACTTTCGACCAAGGCGCGGAGATGGGACGGTTCTTGCTGGGATCTACGGTGGTTCTGTTGTTTCCGCGCGGGCCATTGGTTTTCAACCCCCAGTGGGCACCTGCTGGCGCCATCCGTATGGGCGAAAAAATGGGCACGCGGGCATAAAACCCGGCTATCCTGATGTTTTGGCATCGCCCACTTTAGGAATCGCATGATGGAATCCGATCCAGCTGAGAGTTTGCAGCCCGCTTTGTCAGATTCGCAATCAGAAGTCGTGTTTAGCTCCAAGAAGCGAACCTTCAATGCGTTGGGCGGCATGGTACAGACCGTACGTGAGCGCCTGCTCAAACCCGCCAGTTCTGGGGCCGACAGCATGTCGGTGCGGGCCAGTTTGCGTCTGGCTTTTGCCATTGTGGTTGCCGGGGCCCTGGTTATCGGCGTGTTTTCGCTGTTCCAGATGGGACGTCTGAACGCGTCCACCAGCATTATTTATGAGCAGGAATACACGGCAGGGCAGGCCGCAGAACAGGTGCGCAGCAATATCCTGCGCGCCAGCCGTGCCCAAACCCAGCTGTTGACCGCCAGCACTGCTGCAGAACGCGATACGCTAGCCAAGGATGTAGACGCCAGCCTGGCCGAAGTGGGCAAGAAGATCGAGCTCATCCAGGGCCTGTCTACCAGCGAAGAATCTGTCGCTACCGCCAAACAGCTTGTCGAGGCAATTGCCAAGTGGAGCAAGCGCCTGCGCGAGTACATCAAATTGGTCAAGGAGCAACCACTGTCCTTCATGGAGCAGAGTCCCGACGTTGCATCCGAAGACGCTGGCCTGGTCAATGAAACCCGCAAGGTGGAGAAAATTGTGGACGCGCTGGTCGCGCAGCGCGGTCAATCGGCCCAAGCCACCATGCAACAAACCACCGAAATTTACAAAACTTCCGTGGTCTGGGTGATTGGTATCGTGTTGCTGTTGATCGCGCTCTCGATAGCGGTAGGCAGTTGGGTGATACGGCGCATAGCGCGCCAGCTGGGTGGTGAACCGGCCTATGCCAAGTCCGTCGCCAGCCGGATCGCCAATGGCGACCTGTCCATGCAAATCAAGCTGGAGCCCAAGGACACCGAGAGCCTGTTGTATTCGCTGCATGAAATGCAGACCCAACTGGCGCAGACCATGGGCGAAATTGCCGAAAGCTCGGCCCAGGTAGCCAACGCGTCGCGCGAAATCTCCATGGGTAATCTGGACCTGTCAAACCGCACCGAACAGCAAGCCTCGTCACTGGAAAAAACCACAACCAATGTGGAGCAACTGACGGCCATTGCAAAGCGTTATGCCGATAGCTCGACCCGCGCGGCGCAGCTGTCTGGCAGCGCCAGCCTGGCTGCGCGCCAAGGCGGCGAAGTGGTGGCCAATGTGGTGCTGACCATGGAAAAGATCAGCCAAAGCACCCAAGCCATCCATTCCAACATTGGTGCCATCCAAAGCATTGCGTTCCAGACCAACATCCTCGCGCTCAACGCGGCCGTGGAGGCCGCCCACGCCGGGGAGCAGGGACGCGGTTTTGCGGTCGTGGCGGCCGAAGTGCGCGACCTGGCCCAGCGCAGCGCAACCGCTGCCAAAGAGATCAGCGCGCTGATCGAGACCTCAACCCTGCAGGTGAAAGCGGGTTCTCAGTTGGCGCGCAGTGCGGGTCTGACCATTGCAGATATGGCCAAGACCGTGCAACAGGTCAGCACGGTGATGGAAGAAATCTCCGGTGCGTCGCTGGAGCAGAGCGAGGGTATTGAAGACATCAACCGCGCCATTGCGCAGATTGAAGAGACCACCCAACAGAATGCCGCGCTGGTGGAAGAGGCCGCGGCCGCGGCCCAGTCGTTGGACGAGCAGGCGCAGTCTCTGGACCAGTTGGTGGGGCGTTTTGACCTGAGAGGCTAGCCCCTCCGCCTTGGCGGGGGCTACTTAAAGATAACGGTCTTGTGACCGTTCAGCAGCACCCGGTGCTCGCTGTGCCACTTGACCGCGCGGGCCAGCACCTGGCTCTCGGTGTCGCGGCCTTGCGTCGTCAAATCTTCCACCGTTTTGCTGTGGTCCACACGGGCCACGTCCTGTTCGATGATGGGGCCTTCGTCCAGGTCGGCCGTTACATAGTGGGCAGTGGCGCCAATCAGCTTCACACCGCGGTCATGCGCTTGGTAGTAGGGCTTGGCACCCTTGAAGCTGGGCAAAAACGAGTGGTGGATGTTGATGGCCCGGCCTGACAATTTTGTGCAGAATTCGTCGCTCAGAATTTGCATGTAGCGGGCCAACACCACCAGCTCAGCCCCTTCGGATTCGATGATTTCCAGCTGGCGGGCCTCGGCCTGTTCTTTGTTCTCGGGCGTGACCGGAATGTAGTGGAAGGGGATGTTATAGCTGGCTGCCAGCTGGTAGAAGTGCCGGTGGTTGGACACGATGGCGCGAATGTCGATGGCCAACAGACCACTCTTCCAGCGGAACAGCAGGTCATTGAGGCAATGGCCTTCCTTGCTGACCAGCAGCACGGTCTTCATGGGTTGTGCCCTTGCATGCAGCCCCCATTGCATGGAATAGGGCTTGGCAAAAAAAGCCAATTGGCTGCGCAGATCCGTAAAAGTCAGCCGCACGCAGGTGAACTGCACACGCATGAAAAACAGTCCGGTGTCCGGGTCGTTGTACTGGGCGGCTTCTTCGATGTTGCCACCGCGCTCCAGTAAAAAGCCGGAAACGGCGTGGACCAATCCCAGGCGGTCTGGGCATGACAGGGTAAGGATGTAGGTCTGGCTCATGGAGCGGTATTGTCGCAGTATGTGTTGCCCCCCACGCTCCGCCGCTCAGCGGGTCGCTGATCAGGGCCAGCCAGAGGCTAGGGCTCTTCAGGCTGTCCAAAGCCACGCAGGTGGCTTTGGAGCCGCAGCCTTCAGCCCCTTAGTGGCTAAAGAGCGCGGATTTACGGTCCCCACTCGACCGCTGCGGGGGCGCTGATCTTGCTTAGTGCACGACGACCGGGTTTTGTGCCAGCTCGGCGTACTGCTCCAGCGTGTCTTCGACTTCTTCCTGCGTCGGGGTGTTGACCTGCCAGGCCATGATGTGCTGCTGGAACAATTCGGCCCAGGAGCCGTCGAGGTAGACCTCTTTGCCTGAGCGTTTGTCGACGATTTCAAAACCATGGCGCGCCATGGTTGGCACGCCGCTGGGGTATTGCACGGTTTTGATCACGCCCAAAGCCGGCTTGCCGTCCGCCTCGGCATTGGCCAGCATGTGGGTGACCGAATAGGTGTCTGAATCGTAGAGCGTTTGCATGTTTTGAATGATAGAGCTTCTATTGCAAGTGGGATCAATAGCTGTGAAATCAAGGGGCTGAGCGCCCAAGGTGCGAAAGCCCCCTCGGGGGGCAGCGACCCGCGCAGCGGCGAAGCGTGGGGGCCATGTCTACTTCTGGGTCGATTTCCACAGCTGGTCCGCTACGTCGCCATTGGCTTGGGACAGGCGTATACGCACGGGCAGGTATCCCATGCTGGGCGCAAACCAAACCTCCACGCGTGAGTCGTATTCACCAATCGGTTCGCGCCACACGCGCAAAGCGCTCAACTCACCTCCCGGCAGGCTCAGCTTTTCAATGGCGCCGATGGTAAAGACCCAGGCCTCGGCCGATTTGGGCCCCACCGCCTGGAACGACAGGGTGCTGGTCTGGGTAAAGAGTTTGGGGTCGCCAGCCAGCATGGACGCCATTTGCAGGATCACGCTCAATTGGTCCTGCGCACCCGGCAGCAGGGGCACGTCGGGGGTATTGGCGCTGAAAGTTACCTTGTTCTTGTCGTAGTCAAAGTGGGCCGCAACCTCGCTGCGCACCTTGTCGCCAAAACGCGTGGGCTCCAGGCCGTGCGCGCCCAGGTGCCCGGTGCTAGTCTGCACCCGCGCACCCAACAGGAAGTGGCTGATCTCCATACGTGCGTTGTAGGTCTTGCCATCCTGCGCCCACTGCAGGTCGCCGTTCACATGGTACGGAAAGCCTTTGATCTCGCCTTTGACGTCGTACTTCAGGCGGGTGGACGGTGGAAATACAAACCGGCGCACGGCCTTTGCTGGGGGAAGCGCCGCAGATGGCGCGCTGGCAGTGTTCGCGCTTGCATCCAGTCGTTTGGCGGCGGGATCCGCTGCGGCGGCCAGCAGCACGCCATTGTCGGAAAGTGCTCCACCGTCGGATTCGGAGGATGCTACTATTTCAATAGCGGGTTGTGTAGATTCCACGGGAGTTGGAGTGCTATTTGGCTCAGGGCTCTGTGTGGCGGGTTCGTAGGGCTCGGCGGGGCGCAGATTCGGCGCCTGCGCGGGTGGGGGCGCTGGCGACGCAGAGGGTCTGGTCGCTATGGGCTTGGTGGCGGCTTTGCTGGCGGGCGTTTCGGCCGCAGCGCGTGCTGGGGGCTCCGATGTAATGGTGCGGGTGGAAAAGGCCCAGGCTGAGTCGGGAGCAGAACTGGCGTGGGCGGCCAATGACAGCGGTGCGGCACGCAACACCGCCCAGTGCGCCAGCACCACCAGGGCCGTCAGCAGGACCAGGCGCCAGGAGGGGTAGTGGCGTAAGGCGGCCGGGGGCGGATGGGGCATGGCGGCAGTTTAATTCAGAGCGACAATTCCCCCATGAAACTCACAACTTACAAAGACGGCTCGCGCGACGGCCAATTGGTCGTGGTCTCGCGTGACCTGAACCAGGCCGTGTACGCCTCCAACATCGCCAACCGCATGCAGCAGGTGCTGGACGACTGGAACTACCTGTCGCCCCAACTGCAGGACCTGTATGACAACCTGAACAACGGCCGCGCCCGCCACGCCTTTCCGTTTGACCCTACGCAATGTATGGCGCCGCTGCCCCGCGCCTACCAGTGGGCCGACGGATCGGCCTACCTGAACCATGTAGAGCTGGTGCGCAAGGCACGCGGTGCCGAGGTGCCCGAGAGCTTCTACACCGATCCGCTGATGTACCAGGGCGGCAGTGACGACTTCATCGGCCCCTGTGACCCCATCGTCTGTGCCAGCGAGGCGTTTGGCATCGACTTTGAGGCCGAAGTGGCCGTTATCACCGGCGACATCCCCATGGGCTGCGCCGCCGACCGTGCGCTGGACGGCATACGCTTGGTTGTGCTGGTCAACGATGTAAGCCTGCGCAACCTGATCCCCGACGAATTGGCCAAAGGTTTTGGCTTTGTGCAGAGCAAACCCGCAACCGCCTTCAGCCCGGTGGCGGTCACGCCCGACGAGTTAGGCGAGGCATGGGCAAAAGGCCGTGTGCACTTGCCATTGACCAGCACCTGGAACGGCCGCAAGGTGGGCCTCTGTGATGCCGGGCCCGACATGACCTTCCACTTCGGCCAACTGATCGCCCACCTGTGCAAGACCCGCAATGTACGCGCCGGCTCCATCATCGGCTCGGGCACGGTCAGCAACAAGGGATTGACCAAAGGCGAAGGCGACAAGGCCGCCGCCGAATGGCCCAACGGCTACAGCTGTATTGCAGAGAAGCGTGCGATGGAAACCATCCAGAATGGCCAGCCCAGCACCGCCTTCATGCAGTACGGCGATACCATTCGTATAGAGATGACGGGCACCGACGGCTTGAGCATTTTTGGCGCGATCGAGCAGGAAGTGGTGGCGCTGGAGAAATTACGCCCGTAAAGGCCCATACATCTTCACTTTCCAAGTTACGTGTCGATACAACAATGGACGCAGACACGAAAACCGGAGAAAAAGATATGGAAGCCACTGTGAACAAAATGCTGTCGCAAGGCGAATTGGCCAAGCGTTGGGGCCGTTCAGAGTCGGCCATCAGCCTGGCCACCGCGGTAGGCACCGGGCCGCGTTATATCAAGATTGACGGGGCCATCAAATACCCGTTTGATGAAGTCCAGCGCTACGAGCGGGCTTGCATGTTTGCCGAAACCCCCGAACTGGGGCTGCAGACGCTGAACTAAGCCAGAAGCCCGGGCGGTAGAACGTTCTGCTCCGTGTCCCCCGCCCTTCGGGCTCCTCATTAACCTGCGCAGAACGCTCTGCCGCCCAAGCTTCTGGTCCCGCATCGGCTGCGACAATCCGTGGAAAGAGGGGGATATACATGGATTTTCAAGCCGTACTGGACGACATCACTGAGCAGATCAAACCCCTGCTGGGCACGGCGGGGCATGTTGCCAGCTACATCCCTGCGCTGGAACGGGTCTCACCACTGCAGTTTGGCATTGCACTGCGCACCTGTGACGGCCTGGAGGCGGCTGCTGGCGATAGTGCCACCGCGTTTTCCATCCAAAGCATGTCCAAGGTGTTTTCGCTCACGCTGGCCATGCGCAGCCAGGGTGATGCGTTGTGGGAGCGCATAGGCCGCGAGCCATCGGGCAGCCCTTTCAATTCACTGGTGCAGTTGGAGACTGAACGGGGCATTCCGCGCAACCCCTTCATCAATGCCGGGGCCATCGCGGTGGCGGACCGGTTGCTGAGCCGGGGGGAGGCCAAGCGTGACATTGTGGCGCTGCTGTCCAGCCTGTGCGCAGAATCGGTGACCATTGACCCCGAGGTGGCGCAGTCCGAAGCCGAGACCGGCTTTCGCAATGCGGCGCTGGCCAATTTCATGAAAGGTTTTGGCACGCTGGACAATGCGGCGGATCGTGTGCTGGACGTGTATTTCAACCAGTGCGCCATCCGCATGAGCTGCCAACAAGTGGCGCGGGCAGCCGGTTATCTGTGCCGCGACGGGGCACACCCTTTTGGTGGTCCGCAGGTGATCAGCGCCGCCCAGGTTCGGCGCATCAATGCGCTGATGTTGACCTGCGGGACCTATGACGCGGCGGGGGAGTTTGCGTTTCGCATTGGCCTGCCATGCAAGAGCGGCGTGGGGGGCGGCATCATGGCTGTGGTGCCCGATACCTTGAGTCTGTGTGTTTGGTCACCGGCGTTGGACAAAACCGGAAATTCCCACTTGGGACGCATGGCGCTGGAACTATTCGTCGCCCGGACGGGCCTGTCGGTTTTTTAAAACGGAAAGTAGAAATGGAAGCGCAGACCAAACCCATAACGAGAGTGCTGGCTGGTGTCCAGCTGGGCAGTCTGCGCCTAAGCCATATAAACCGATGCCCCTGAGCATGGCGGTTTATACGGTTTTTTTGAAGGCCTTGCCCCGGTTCTATTTCAACTGGTCAAAAAGAGCCCGGGCCTGCACGTGGCACAGCGGGGGTTCATAGGTGCCGTGGTAACTGCCGTAATAGGTGGCAAATGCCGCCGATGTGGGGTCGGTCGGGGCCTTGCCGCCAGGGCCAAATATCGCCTGCAGCGTAGGGTCCACATCCACGGAGCTGACATTGGTAAGACCACGGCTGGCGAAATCCGCCTTCATCACGGCCTGGTGGATGGCCGGAGGCACCGTGGGGTCACCCGCGCCGCCACACAGCAGCAGCTTGGACTTGGGGCTCCATCCCAGCAGGTCGTTCTTCTTGGCCGCCAGGTAAAACGGGCTGTTGTTATTGGTCTGCACATCGGTTAAGAACGCAGTCTGGAACACCGCATCACGGGCCTGGTCGGGCGTTTCGCCCTTGGCGCCGGGCAGCTTGCCGCTGGTTATAAGTGTGGTGTAGGTCAGTGTGGGGCTGGGCAGCAGGGTTTCGATATAGCTGTCGTACGGTGCCTTAAAGACAACCGATGGGCTGCTGTAGATGTTGTTGTAGACCTTCTGGTAGGCCGTCACCATATACGGCACGAAGAACTGGACACCGGCAATGGCATTCGGAATCTTGGTCGAGGCCGACAGGTTGTAAGGCCCGGCCAGGTGGGCGCCGGCCACAACATTGATCTCCGCGGCATGGTCACGCTCGGCGGCCCGGTGTGCGGCCATGGAGGCATGTCCGCCCTGCGAATAACCGGTCAGCATTACCTTGCCCGACAGGTTTGCGCCGACTGCAAAAGCCGCGTTGCGGGCTGCGCGGATGGAGTCAATGACCGAGGTTGCCTCCGAGTCGGCGTGCAGGTAGGGGTGGTAACTGTAGGAGGACTTGGCAAAGCCCAGGTAGTCGGTAGCCACTACCGCATATCCTTGTGCGGCGTACATGGCCGCCAGCATGAAGGTCTCAGAATCCGCGGGGTTGGCCAATGTGCGTGGCTTTTGCACATCCGTGCCCTTGGCGTAACCGACCAGCGCAGCGGCTGCCGTGCAATCGCCGGCGGGCACCAACAAAACGCCAGACGCATTGGCCTGCTCGCCCGACACGCCCACCGTGTGGTAGTTCAGCGCTACCACCTTGACATCACACTTGGCCGTTCCGGACAGGGCTTGCAAGCCGCTGCTGGACGTGCCGGCGTTGATCTGGGCGATGCTCAGCGTCGTGACCACCGTCGGCGCTTCTACCAATAGGCCTCGCAGTGCGGTGGGCGAGGACGAGCTGCCGCCGCCGCAAGCAGCCAGCAAACAGGCCGCAGCCAGTGCCGTGAGAGGGTAACTTTTGAAACCGTTTGTTTGCATGCTTGAACTCCAAAAACAAGGGGAAAAATAGTAAATACCTGAGGGGGACGGGCTGATGCTAGGCGCGCTGCCAGACAGGGTGCACAGGGTAATTACCAAGCTTGGCCGCGCAATAGACACCTGCGGGACAGCTTGCGCCCGCGGGGGCTGGCTGGGACCTAACCGCGCGCCAGTTGTTGTGCAAAGGTCTTGAAGCCGCGCAGCATCATCTCGATGGCCACGGACACCAGCACCAGGCCCATCAGCCGTTCCAGGGCCACTACCAGGCGCGTGCCGATGACGCGTTGTATACATTCGGCAGACACCAGCACCACGGCGCTGACCAGCATGGTCACGCACAACGCGCCTATCCACTCCAGGCGCCGCTCGGGCTGTTGGGATACCAGCAGCAGTACGGTGGCCAGCGCCGACGGCCCGGCTATTGCCGGCACGGCGAGCGGCACGATCAAGGGTTCAACCATCTGCTCCTCATCCACCGCACCGGCGGGGGGCGGAAACACCATGCGCAACGCGATCAGGAACAGGATGACACCGCCGCCAATCTGCAGCGACAACTCGCTCAGATTCATGACGCGCAGAAAACTCTCGCCAACAAACATGAAAGTCAGCAGCAGCGTAAACGCAATCAAAATCTCGCGCAGGATGACACGCGCGCGGCGCTCGGGCGCCACATGTTTGAGCGCATTGGCGAAGATGGGAATATTGCCAATCGGATCGGTGATCAGTACCAGCAGAATGGTGGCGGACAGGAACGTGTAATGCATCATGTTGGCGACCCCTTCAACGCGTTTTGCGTACTGCCACAAGTCTAGCGGTGATTTCCAGCCCGGCATGGCACCCTATCCCAGCGCCGCGCATTGGAGTAAGCTGTACGCAGTTCCCAGTTGACAACCTCCCATGGAGTGCATATGAGTGACGCAGACAGCACCGGTTTTGGCAAATTTGTGCCAGGTTTTGATTTTTTACAGAACCTGGCCAAAGGCGCTACCAATAACATCCCCCAGATGCCCAATTTGGGCAACTGGGTGGCCCCCACGCTGAATGTGGAAGAGCTGGAGAAGCGCATTGAAGAACTCAAGGCCGTCCATTTCTGGCTGGAGCAAAACTCCCGCGCCCTGGGTGCCACCATTCAGGCGCTGGAGGTGCAAAAAATGACGCTGGCCACGCTCAAGGGCATGAACTTCAATATTGGCGACGTGGCCAATGCGCTGAAGCTCAAGGCGGCTGAATCGGTGCAGTCCGGTGTCCAGCGTGTCAGCGACCGTGCGGCCTCAACCGCCAAGACCATTTCCGACGTGGCTACCGGTAACAGCAGCGCATCGTCCAAGGCCGGCAAGGCTGCGGCGGGCGTGGGTGCACTGGTCGACCCGCTGCACTTGTGGGGCTCGCTGACCCAGCAGTTCCAGCAGATTGCGGCCGGCGCCTTCAAGGAGGCAACCGCCAAGACCGCGGTGGACGTTACCAAGAACATGGCCGCCGGCATGGCCAAAGAGGCCATCAAGTCGGCCAAGGCCGCGGGCAAGAAGGCAGCTAGTGGGGCCGTCAAACGCGCCACAGCCAAACCGGCGGCCCGCAAGACAGGTTCTCGCGGCCAATAGCGCTCGGCAATAGCGCCCGGCCTGGCCGGGTCCGTCCGCAGGGGGTACGGATATGAAACTTTTTCCTTACGCTCACGCCACCCACCCGCAGTGGCCCATGGCGGCTGCGCTGGTGCTGGCCCAGTTGCGGGCACAGATGGCGCTGCAGGGTTATGCCAGCGCGCCCACGTTAGCGCTTCTCTACATCACCGACCTCTACGCCGAAGTGGCCCCGGACATTCTGGAACACCTGGCGGCCGAGCTGCCGCTGGTGACCGACTGGTCCGGAACAGTGGGTGTGGGCATTGTCTCCAACAACGTGGAGTATTGGGACGAACCGGCAATGGCCGTGATGCTGCTGGAGCTGCCCAGCGACCAGTACCGCGTGTTCTCCGGTGTAGCACCGTTGGGGTTAGGCTTTGAGGCCCACACCGCCCTGGTCCATGCCGACCCCGAGACCGCGGATGTGGGTGAGCTGATAGCCGAGATGGCGGCACGCACCGACTCCAATTACGTGTTTGGCGGGCTGTCCAGCAGTCGCCGGAAAACGGTGCAGTTTGCCGTCGGCGGCAATGGCAACATCGGCGGGCACGGGCGCGCCAGCGGCGTGTTCCGCGGTGGTTTGAGTGGGGTGGCCTTTGGTGCCGATGTGGCGCTGGTATCGCGTATCACGCAGGGCTGTATGCCGGTGTCACCCGTACGCGCCGTCACCGAAGCCGACAACAACCTGGTGCTGACACTGGACGGCGAACCCGCGCTGGACGTCATGCTGCGCGACCTGCATATCTCACTGGACCTGCCGCAGGAGGCGTTGGACGTGGTGCGCGCCACGCTGGTGGGGTTGGTGCCGGCGCCGGAGGTGAGGGCGGGTGCCAAGGCCGAGACTGCCACCAAAACTGCCGTGCGCCAGACCGGCAATTTTGGTGAAGATGTGTTGGTGCGCCACATCATTGGGCTGGACCCGGGCCGCCGCGGGGTGGCTCTGGCCGACCGGGTGGAAGAGGGCGCGCAAATGGTGTTTTGCAGGCGCAATGTGCAGGCCGCCCGCGCCGACCTGACCCGCATCTGCGCCGAAATACGCGAAGAACTAGAGCCGCAGGAGCAGGCGCTGGAAACCGCGCATGCGCTGCAGGCCTCGGCGCTGGAGTCGGCACCCCACCCGGCCCGGCGTATTGCGGGAGTGGTGTATGTCAGTTGCACCGGGCGCGGCGGTACGCACTTTGGCGGGCCCAGTGCCGAGCTGCAATTGGTGCGCCGGGCACTGGGCGATGTGCCTCTGGTCGGCTTCTTTGCCGCGGGCGAGATCGCACACCACCACCTTTACGGCTATACCGGGGTGCTGACGGTCTTTATTACATCCCCGGTGGAGCGCCTCGCGTGACCCACGCCGGAAACCTTGCCACGGAGCAGTCCGTAGTACTACGTGCCCCAGTCGCGCTGCAGCAAGATCATCAGCCCCCGACCCCGCTGGTGACCGATCTGGCCGGCGGCGAACTGCTGCTGCAGCAGATTCTGGACACCTCCAGCGTGGGCATCTTCCTGGTCAATATGCAGGGTCACATCACCCACGCCAACCGACGCATGGCCGAGATGTTCCGCTGGTCGGTGGCCGAACTGGTGGGCATGGAATATGTGGCCTTGATCGACCCGCGCGAGCGCGAAATCGGGCATGCCCTGATGCTCAAGCTGCTGGGCGGGCAGGTGACCACTACCGATGTGGAGCGCTTCTACCGCCGCGCGGACGGCAGCGAGTTCTGGGGGCATCTGGCAGGGCGGCGCTTTGTGGATGTCAAGGGCGACCACATGGGCCTGGTGGGTGTGCTGGCCGACATCACCGACCGCAAACGGGCCGACCAACGCCAGAAACACCACAACCGCGTGCTCCAACTGCTGGCTGAAAAAGCTCCGCTGGCCAACGTGCTCGATGCCATAGTGCGTGATGTGGAAGCCATCAGGCCCGCCATGTTGTGCAGCATCCTTCTACTGGATGCCGACGGCAAACACCTGCGCCACGGCGCCGCACCCAGCCTGCCGGACTTCTACAACGCGGCGCTGGATGGTGCGCTATTCGGGCCGGGCGTGGGCTCCTGCGGTACGTCGGCTTTCACCGGCCAACGCGTGATCGTCGAAGACATCGCCAGCCACCCGTGGTGGGAGCCCTTCCGCGAACTGGCGCGCCAGGCGGATGTTGCGGCCTGCTGGTCCGAGCCCATTTTGTCCGCGCAAGGCCAGGTGCTCGGCACCTTTGCCATCTACCACCGCCAGGCCAGCCAACCCCAGCCCGAAGATTTGCTGCTGATAGAGGATGAAGCCCGCCTGGCCGCCCTGGCGATTGAAAAGTCCCAGGCCGATGCGCGCCTGCAACTGGCCGCCACCGTGTTCAGCCACGCGCGCGAGGGCATCATGATCGTGGATGCGACGGACGCCATCGTTGATGTCAACGACATGTTTACCGAGATCACGGGCTTCAGCCGCGGGGAAGCACTGGGCCAACACCCGCGTGCGCTGTTGGGCTCCGACCGCCAGGGTGACGAGTTTTACGCCGCCCGCCGGCACGCGCTGGAAACCACCGGTTACTGGAGTGGTGAGATATGGAACCGCCGCAAGAATGGTGAAGTGTTTGCCGAAATGCTGACCATCAGCACGGTGCGCGACGCAGCAGGCCACACACAAAACTATGTGGCGCTGTTTACCGACATCACACCGATGAAGGACTACCAGCGCCAGCTGGAACACATCGCCCACTTTGATGCGCTGACCAGTCTGCCCAACCGCGTGTTGCTGGCCGACCGCATGCAGCAGGCCTTGACGCAGAGCCTGCGCCACGAGCGCTCGGTGGCCGTGGTCTACCTGGACCTGGACGGTTTCAAGGCCGTCAACGACACCCATGGCCACGGCCGCGGGGACGAGCTGCTGGTGGCGCTGGCCCATCGCATGAAGGCCGCACTGCGTGATGGTGACACGCTGGCCCGTATCGGCGGTGACGAGTTCGTGGCCGTGCTGGTGGACCTGGAGCACGTGCAGAATGCCGAGCCCGTGCTGGTGGGCGACTCCGCATTGCAGGTTTCCGCCAGCATTGGCGTCACCGTCTACCCGCAGGACGACTCCGAAGTGGACCAGCTACTGCGCCATGCGGACCAAGCCATGTATGTGGCCAAGCAGGCCGGCAAAAACCGGTTTCA
Organism: Rhodoferax sp.; assembly: GCA_043738115.1. Classification (GTDB taxonomy): domain Bacteria; phylum Pseudomonadota; class Gammaproteobacteria; order Burkholderiales; family Burkholderiaceae_C; genus Allorhodoferax. The sequence goes on from JAYSZJ010000054.1 coordinate 18,859, forward strand.
CCTGTTCGATGTGGCGCAGGACACGGCGGTGAAAACCCAGCGCGAAAGCCTGGACCACATCAATCGCGCACTGCAGCAACAGGAGTTTGTGCTGTATTACCAGCCCAAAGTGAATATGAAGACCGGCGCCGTGATCGGCGCCGAAGCGCTGATACGCTGGCAACACCCGCAGCGCGGCCTGCTGGCACCGGCTGCCTTTCTGCCGGTGGTGGAGAACCACCCCATCAACGAATCCGTTGGTGAATGGGTCATAGACACGGCGCTGCAACAAATGGTGCGTTGGAAAGCGGCCGGGCTGGAGCTGGCGGTCAGCGTCAACATCGGCGCGCGGCAGTTGCAGCAGCGCGATTTTGCGCAGCGCCTGACGGGCCTGCTGCAGCGCTACCCGAGTGTGATGCCCCAGGCGCTGGAGTTGGAGATTCTGGAGACCAGCGCATTGGAAGACCTGGCCCAGGTGTACCAGGCCATCCTGGGTTGCCAGGCCCTGGGGGTGCGTTTTGCGCTGGACGATTTTGGCACCGGGTATTCGTCACTGACCCATCTGCGCCATCTGCCGGCCGAGGTCATCAAGATTGACCAGAGTTTTGTGCGCGACATGCTGCACGACAGCAACGACCTGGCCATCGTACGCGGTGTCATCGGCCTGGCCGACGCTTTCCGGCGCGAGGTGATTGCCGAGGGGGTGGAGACAACAGCACACGGCCTGCAGCTGCTGGCGCTGGGCTGTGAACGGGCCCAGGGTTATGGCATCGCCCGGCCCATGCCGGCCGCCGATGTGCCGGCCTGGGTGGTCAATTGGCGTCCGGATGGAGCCTGGACCCGCTGAACGAGTTGCCCGCAGGAGGTTGACATTGCACTTCGGTCCCAGGCAGGGTATACAGTCTCAGCGCCCAGGCGCCGGTCAGGGTAAAACCCGAGCCGCCGTCACATCTGATGCAACCCTATAGCCACGGAGTTGAGCATGGACTTCGAAGACTTTGGATCCGGCGCCGCACCCGCAGCCACCAGTCCAACTGCACCGCCACCAACGTCGACCAATGACCGTTTCCTGGCGCTATGCGCGGCGGTCGGTGCAGCCTGCAAGGGGAATTTCAGCATGCCCTTACCGCTGCAGGGGCACGACCGCATCACCCTGCTGGCCAAACAATTGCAGTTCCTGTTTGGCAAGATCCAGGCCATGCCACAGACCGGCTCCGGCGGCGTGGTCGCCTCGAATGTTGCTGGCGCTCCTGCTGATTTGCTACGGGAAAACGCCCGCCTGAAGTACCTGATTGGCAACACACCGGCCATCATCTACAGCAGTGTGCCAACGGGGGATGGCACCATGACCTTTGTCAGTGACAACGCCCAGCGGGTGCTGGACTACAAACCCGCCGACATGGTGGCTGACCCCAGCTTCTGGTTTGACCACCTCCATCCCGAAGACGTACCGACCATCTTCTCCAGTTTTTCGAAGATCTTTACCGAGGGCCGACAGGCCTACGAATACCGCTTTCTCGCGCGCGACGGCAACTATCTGTGGATGCACGACTCCTTGCGGCTGATTCGGGACGCCGACGGCAAGCCCCTGGAGGTGGTGGGCTCGCTGACCGACATCACCGACCGCAAACGCATGGAAGAGGCCTTGCAGAAAAAGGGCGAAGAACAACAGTTGCTGATCGACCAATTGCAGGAAGCGCAAGCCCAGCTCCTGCAGTCCGAGAAGATGGCCTCCATCGGCCAGTTGGCCGCCGGTGTCGCCCACGAGATCAACAACCCCATAGGTTTCGTCAACTCCAACATGGGGGCACTCAAGAATTATGTGGACACCCTGTGCGGGCTGACCGAAGACTTTGCGCAGGCGGTGAAGGAAATGCCGGACCAGGACGTGCTCAAGGCCAAGATGGCCCAACTCCAGAAGAAGGCCGACTACGAGTTTTTGAAAGAAGACGTGACCGATCTGGTGCGGGAATCGCAAGATGGGCTCAAACGTGTGCGCGATATCGTGCAATCGCTGAAGGACTTTGCCCACATTGGCGAGACGGAATGGCAGCCGTCCGATTTACACGCCGGCCTGGACAGCACGCTGACCATTGCCAGCAACGAGTTCCGCTACAAGGCCGTGGTCAAGAAAGAGTATGGCGAGTTGCCACTGGTGAAGTGCTTGGCATCACAACTCAACCAGGTGTTCATGAACCTGATCGTCAATGCCTCCCATGCGATCAACGCCAACGGGGTCATCACCATCCGCACCGGTGTCGAGCCTGAGGGAGTCTGGATTGAAGTGGGCGACAACGGGGCCGGCATACCACCCGACATCCTGACCAAGATTTTCGACCCGTTTTTCACCACCAAGCCGGTGGGCCAGGGCACCGGCCTGGGCCTCTCGCTGTCGTACAACATCGTGCACAAACACGGGGGGCGTATCGAAGTGGCCAGCGAACTCGGCCAGGGCACGCGGTTTACCGTGCATCTGCCGGTCAATCCCCCCGCGCCAGCCCCCGACGCTGCCAAACCTGCCTGATAACAGCTGTGCAGCCATTTGAAATACCTGAATTGGAATTTTGCAGGATGTTTTTGAAAAATTGAGCTGTAGCCCTCGTGGAATATGTCTATATCGCTATTAAAAACATAGCATATAGTGACTTTTCAGGCCGGCCAAGCAGTCGCCAGTGTCAAATGCCGCGCGCCCGTTCCGCCTTGAACCGCACGCGGAACGCGCCAAACGCACCCGCATCCAACGACTCGCGCACCTCGCGCATCAGGTTCAAGT
>JAYSZJ010000055.1:0-1884 GCA_043738115.1 Rhodoferax sp.
GCCAAGACCGTGATCGTCAACAAGCGTTCGATGGCATCCGGCTACGCGGGCCTGGACAACGAACTCTTTTACATGGACAAGACGATGATGGTCTTTGGCGACGCGAAGAAGGTGGTCGAGGCCATGGTCAAGGCGGTGGAGTGAGCGTCAAAAGTGAACGTCACAAGTAAGCGTAAAAAAACCCGAGAGCGCTTTAACAAACGTGTCGCTTCGGACTTTTGAAAAAGTTTTTTCACCCTTTTTTTATCAAGACCTAAAATCTGCCGGTCTTGATAAAGGGGCACGCATTGAATTTTCCCCACAGGGCCGGTCAATACAAACGGCCAAAGGTGGTGGAATTTCGGGGTTCTATGCCGTTTAGTGTGGAACGCAACAGAGGTGGCTGCGCTTGTCCGAGCACCGTTTTGCGTGCGGTAAGTGGACGGGTTTAGGTTTGGAGGTTATCTTCAATAGGCCCCTGCCAGGCCGCCGGAGGCGCCCCGGTTGAGCCATGTATTCATGGTTCAACCCCTTTCAAGCTACAGCTTTCAGTTTGGGCAGCGTGGTGAAGTAGAACTCCTCGGGCGTGCTCTTGTCGAGCGAAGAATGCGGCCGGCGAGAGTTGTAAAAGCCGATGTAGCGCGCAATGCCGGCTTTGGCCTCGCTGACCGATTCGTAGGCGTGGAGATAGACCTCCTCGTATTTGATGGAGCGCCACAGCCGCTCGACGAAGACGTTGTCCCGCCATGCCCCACGCCCGTCCATGCTGATCTGCACGCCGCGTTTGAGCAGCGGGGCCGTGAAGGCAATGCTTGTGAATTGGCTGCCCTGGTCGCTGTTGAAGATCTCGGGCTGTCCGTACTTGCCCAGTGCCTCTTCCAGCGCCTCCACACAGAAGGCCGCGTCCATCGTGATCGACACCCGGTGCGCCAGCACCCGACGGCTGGCCCAGTCCACGATGGCGCACAGGTACACCCAGCCTCGCGCCATGGGGATGTAGGTGATGTCGGTTGCCCATACCTGGTTGGCACGATCCACCTTCACCCCTCGCAGCAGGTACGGATAGATCTTGTGCCCAGGCTGCTTCTTGCTCGTGTTGGGCTTGCGGTACAGCGCTTGGATGCCCATGCGTCGCATCAACGTGCCCACGTGCCTGCGCCCCACCTGCACGCCCTCGCGGCCCAACATGTCTCGCAGCATGCGGCTGCCCGCGAACGGGTAGTCCAGGTTCAATGCATCTATGCGCCTCATCAGCCTCTCGTCGGCCTCAGACACCGCACGCGGCAGGTAGTACACGCTGCCTCGGCTGACGCCCACCAGTTCGGCCTGGCGGTTCAGCGCCAGCGCATGAGTGCGGTCGATCATCGCTTTGCGCTCGACAAGCCCACCTTGTCGAGCGCGCCGACCAAAAAATCATTCTCCAATGCCAACCGACCGATCTTGGCGTGCAACTCCTTCAAATCAACAGCTGGCAGTGCCACTGTGTCGGCCCCGAATACCCCAGCAGCTCGGGTAAGCAACTGGTTCTTCCAATCAACAATCTGATTGGCGTGAACGTCATGCAATTTGGCCAATTCGGCCAAGGTCTTCTCTCCCCTGACCGCATCCAAGGCCACTTTGGCCTTGAACGTCGGTGAGTGGTTTCGGCGTGCTCTTCTGCTCATGGTCATCCTGCTCTCTCGGGCTCTCAGCCCTTGTCGTCGTTGCAGAGTGTCCACTTATCGCCGTGCCCAGATTTCCGCAGCCACCTCTGTTTTTCTTTGCGGGATGGTTTCGCGAAGTGGCTGCCGGCAACTCAGGCGTTCACCACCAAACCGTCGCGCACCGCCAGCGCGCCGCTGCCCACCAGGTCTTGCACGTTGCGCTCAGCAAAAGCGGCCAGCGTGCCTTCTGGCCGATTCAAAC
>JAYSZJ010000056.1:0-157824 GCA_043738115.1 Rhodoferax sp.
TGGGCCTGGGCGGCCACAACCATGGCCAGGCCCAACGCCAGTCCCATGGCCCATTTCAGGCCACACAGCGTTTGCCTGCGGCGTAAAGAATAGATTGCCATAGGGTCTCGATTGGGGCCAGGAATGTGTAAGCGTTCAGTCTAGCGCAGCCCGGCCCTTCTGGTAATGGGATATTTCAACAAAAAGTGGACTGGCCCGCCCTTTAGAATCGGCGCATGTCTTACCTCGTGCTCGCCCGCAAGTACCGCTCCCGCAATTTCACTGAAATGGTGGGGCAGGACCATGTGGTGCAAGCCCTGACCAATGCACTGACCACCCAGCGCCTGCACCATGCCTACCTGTTCACCGGCACCCGCGGTGTTGGCAAGACCACGGTGTCGCGCATCCTGGCCAAGTCGCTGAACTGCCAGGGCGCGGACGGCAATGGCGGAATCACCGCCAGCCCCTGTGGCGTATGCCAGGCGTGCTCTGATATTGATAGCGGACGTTTCGTCGACTACACCGAACTGGATGCCGCCAGCAACCGTGGCGTGGACGAGGTGCAAGCCCTGCTGGAGCAGGCGGTCTACAAACCGGTGCAAGGTCGCTTCAAAGTCTTCATGATCGACGAGGTGCACATGCTGACCAACACCGCCTTCAACGCCATGTTGAAGACGCTGGAAGAGCCGCCCGAGTATTTGAAATTTGTGCTGGCCACGACCGACCCGCAAAAGGTGCCGGTCACCGTGTTGAGCCGCTGCCTGCAATTCAACCTGCGGCCTATGGCGCCCGAGACCATTCGCGAACATTTGACTTTTGTTCTGGGTCAGGAAAACGTGGCCTCCGAGCCCCAGGCCCTGCGCCTGCTGGCCCGTGCGGCACGCGGCTCCATGCGCGACGCATTGAGCCTGACCGACCAGGCCATCGCTTTCGGCTCCGGCCAGTTGACTGAAGCCACGGTGCGCCAGATGCTGGGCAGCGTAGACCGCTCATACGTGTTCCGCCTGATCGAGGCGCTGGCCAATGGCGATGGCAAGACTGTGGTCGAAACCTCAGAAGCCTTGCGCCTCAATGGCCTGAGCGCTGCGTCCACTCTCGAAGAAATGTCCACTGTGCTGCAACGCATGGCCGTCGTGCAGGCCATGGGCGGCGCAGCAGCTGCAGACGATGACAGCGACCCCGAGGCGCAAGACACGGCTCGCTTGGCTGCACTGATGCCAGTGGATGAGACGCAACTACTGTACAGCATCTGCTTGCACGGCCGCGCTGACCTGGGGCTGGCGCCGGATGAATACGCCGCGCTGACCATGGTGTTGCTGCGCCTGCTGGCCTTTAAACCCCAGGGCGCTCAGCCAACGGCTGAAAAAAAAACTCTAAATAGGCCTGCGACGCCCGCACCAACCCCCGCTGCCCCTGCGTCCACTCCCGCATTGGCACCAGCACCTGTTGTGGCCGTTGCACGGCCCGCCCTTGTGCAGCCGCCCGCTCCCGTGGCGCCCACCGGTCCCACTGCCGGCAGTAGTCACCCGGCCCCTGCGAGGCCCACCGCCATCCAGCCGTGGGATGACGAGCCGGTAGCGCCAGACTTCGCCCCCCCTGTGCGTGAGCCCGTGGAGTCCAGCCCGCCGCCTCCGCCCGGCCAGGTGCTGCCCGTGCGTGAGAGCGCCAGGCCTGGCCCGCATTCGGATGCAGATGACGACGGCAGGCCCGATCTGCCCGATGGCTATGTGCCAAATCGGCCTCTAGCCCCCGTTGAATATGCGCGGGACGCTACGAAAATTGTAGCTGTGCCGGTGCGGACCCAAGCCGAGTCGCGCGCCGATGTCACAGCGCAGCAGGCGCCACACGCGCTGGTGCCCACAGAAGAAGGTGACTTCTGGCATGCCACCGTGCAGCAACTGATCAAAGCCGAGGCCATCAACGCCATGGTGCGCGAACTGGCCCTGCAGTCGCAGCTGATAGCCCGGGATACCGACCAATGGATTCTGCGCGTAGAGCGTGAATCTTTGAACCAGGCCGGCACCCGTGACCGGCTGAGCAATGCGCTGAAAACGGCCGGGCACGATGTCAAATTGGTCGTGGAAATTGGCCGCGTCAACGACTGCCCGGCGCGGCGCAATACGGCGGCTTCGCAAGAGAAACAGCTGGCAGCAGAAAAGATTATTTTTGACGATCCCTTCGTGCAGAGCATGATGCGGGACTTTGGCGCGAAAATCGTGCCTGGTTCCATCAAGCCGCTATGAGCGCTGGTGGGGTCCTGATCAGTTGGGGTCAGAGCACATCGTTTCACGCGTGGTCTGACCCGCAAAGTTGTTAAATTTTTTAAAGGAATCCCCATGTTCAACAAAGGACAACTCGCCGGCCTGATGAAACAAGCCCAGGCGATGCAGGACAACATGAAGAAGGCCCAGGACGAGCTGGGCAACATCGAGGTCACCGGCGAATCCGGCGCTGGCCTGGTCAAGGTCACGATGACCTGCAAACACGACGTCAAACGCGTCACCATTGACCCCAGCCTGTTGGCCGACGACAAGGACATGCTGGAAGACCTGGTGGCTGCCGCCTTTAACGCTGCGGTGCGCAAGGCCGAAGAGTTGTCTTCGGAGAAGATGGGCAAACTTACTGCAGGGATGCCAGGCCTCCCCGGCGGCATGAAGCTCCCTTTCTAGTAGTTGGCTACTGCGCAGCCGTGATGCAGCGTTGGGCGGTGCTCGCAATCCTCACGTACAGGAAGTACGTTCCGGTTGCTGTGCTCCGTCCGCCTTGCCTGACGGCTGCTCGCTACGCCCCCAAAGCCCAAGGTTTGCACGCTCTCCATGTCTGACACCCATTCGCTGGACAACCTGGTCCAGGCGCTCAAGCGCCTGCCCGGCGTGGGCATCAAGTCGGCCCAGCGCATGGCGTTTCACCTGCTGCAGCATGACCGGGGTGGGGCGCAGGCCCTCGCCCGGGCGCTGGAGCAAGCCGTGACGGGGGTGCGGCACTGTGAACGTTGCCATACCTTCACCGAGGCTGAAGTCTGTTCCACCTGTCTGGACCCGCGGCGCGACCGCAGCAAGCTGTGTGTGGTGGAGACACCTGCCGACCAGTCCGCGCTGGAGCGCACCGGTGCCTACAAGGGCCTGTATTTTGTACTGATGGGCAAGCTGAGCCCGCTGGACGGCATAGGCCCGCACGACATTGGCTTGAAGAAACTGTTTGACCGCGCGCTGGACGGCGAGGTGCAGGAACTGATTCTGGCCACCAACTTCACGGCCGAAGGGGAGGCCACGGCCCACGTCATCAGCGAGGCTTTGAAGGCCCGCGGTCTGGGCGTAACACGCCTGGCGCGTGGTGTGCCGGCCGGTAGCGAACTCGAATATGTAGACCTGGGCACCATAGCGCACGCCTTGGTTGACCGCCGCTAAAGCCCAGTTGGGCTTTTCATGTAAAAGTTTCCCTATGCAATACGCACATTTCACGCTGGCCTACTGGTGCCTGCTGGTCGCCGCACTGTTACCCATCGCCTGCTCCGGGCTGGCCAAGGCCGGCATGTTTGGCAAACCCCGGCGTGAGGGGGGGTATGACAACACCAATCCCCGCAACTGGTTGGCCCGCCAGAAAGACTGGCGCGCCCGCGCCAATGCGGCCCAGGCCAATAGTTTTGAGGCCCTGCCGCTGTTCATGGCGGCGGTCATCATTGCCCACCAATTGGGCGCCAACCAGACTTACCTGGACCTGTTGGCCTTTCTGTTTGTGGTGCTGCGCATCCTGTACATCATGATGTACGTCGCGGACATGGCCAAGGCCCGCAGCATCGTCTGGACGGTGGCGTTGCTGGTGAACGTCACCATCTTGTTTATAGGCTATCGCTAGCCCGTTCGCACGTTCAGCGTTTAGCTGCTGGGCGCTTGGCCGGAGTACGTGTTGCGGCGGCGGGCCGGGGAGCCGCCTTGCGCACCGGTGACCGTGCGCTGGCGCTGCTGCGCCGGGCCTGGGTTGCAGGCAGGAACACCACCACTTGTTGCCCAGCCTTGAAACTGGCTGAAATACCAACCTTGTTCCACTGCGCGACTTGGTCGACGTCGACCCGGTACTTGCGTGCAATAGTGGCCACGCTTTCCCCTTTGCCCGCCTTGACCGTAGAGCGGCGCAGTACCGCTTCTGGTGCCAGCGTGAGCTGACCGTTGTCTGCAACCTTGACGTGCACATCATCCTTGATGGACTCTGTGCGCGGCACCAGGAGCGAAGACCCGGCCTTGATCAACACCCTGGGCGGTATGGCATTCACCGTGCGGAACTCTGCTTCACCCATGCCCACGCGTTTGGCCGCGTCGGCCGGGCGCATAGTGCTGGGGGCCACCCACACGGTCCAGCTTGCGAGACGGCCGCCGGAATAGGATTCCAGGTTGCTCTGGAAGACCTCTGCATTGTCCCAGGGCAGCAAGATCTGGGGCGTGCCGGAAGCCATGATGACAGGGCGATTGATAGAGGGATTGAGTGCCTTGAAGTCGTCCAGCGGCACCTGGGCCAATTTGGCAGCCAGCACAACATCAATGTCGCGGCGTATCGTCACCGATTGGAAGTAGGGGTGGTTTTCAATCAAGGGCAGCTTGGAATTGAATATGGTGGGATGTCCCACGATGTTCTTAACCGCCTGGAGCTTGGGTACATACATGCGTGTTTCCATGGGCATGTTCAGATCCATGTAGCCGGTGGGCAGTCCTGCCCGCTGGTTCTTGGCCATGGCGCGGCCCACGCTACCTTCGCCCCAGTTGTAGGCGGCCAGCGCCAGGTGCCAATCGCCAAACATGCCGTACAGCTTTTGCAGATAGTCCAGTGCCGCGCGGGTGGATGCCAGCACATCACGCCGGTCATCCCGAAAAGCGTTCTGTTTGAGCTCAAAATATTTTCCGGTAGCCGGCATGAACTGCCACATGCCAGCGGCCTTGGCGCTGGACACGGCTTGGGGGTTAAATGCGCTTTCGATGAATGGCAGCAGGGCCAGCTCAGTGGGCATATTGCGCAGCTCCAGCTCTTCGACCACATGGAACAGGTATTTTTTGGACCGCTCGGTCATACGAAAGATGTAGTCCGGGCGCGTGGCATACCATTGCTCGCGGTCGCGTACCAGGTCGTTGTTCAGATCAGGCATGGCATAACCGCGGCGGATGCGGTCCCACAGGTCCACCGGTGGTGCCAGGGCTGCCACACTGCGCGAGGCGGTTTCTTGTGCGGACAGCGGTGCAAAGGGTGGGTGAGTATTGGCCGAACTGGTATAGGGTGGCCGACTGGTTCGGGGCTGATCTGCCCCTAATTCACGGTTGGGTTGCTGGGTGACGCCGGAGCCTGCGGTCGAAGATGTTGGTTCAGACGGCGCGGGAACGGTTGCACAAGCACTGAGCCACACAACAGTGACAAGGCTGCAAATTTTCAATAATGGTGTCATCGGTATTGGTTTTTCCATTGGCGCAGCGTAGAAAACGCGCCGTTGTGCGCGAGGCCCTGTGCATCAAAGCGTTGTGCCGATGCGAGGACGGTGGGCTGCTCGCTGCGCAAGAAGGGGTTGATTTGGCGTTCGGTTTCCAGGGTGGAGGGCAGGGTGGGAAGGCCTTGCCCGCGCAGTGTCTGGCATTGGGATTGGTAGGCCAGCAGTTGCGGGTTGTCGGGTTCGACCTCGACCGCAAATTTCAGGTTGCTCAAAGTGTATTCGTGGGCACAGCATACGCGAGTGGCGCCGGGCAGGGCCGCCAGCAGGGCCAAGGAGGTCTGCATCTGTTGGGCCGTGCCTTCAAACAGGCGACCACAGCCGCCGCTGAACAGGGTGTCACCGCAAAAAAGCACGGGAGCTTGCTCCGCCGCTTCGCAAAAATAGGCAATATGACCAGCCGTGTGGCCTGGCACGTCCAGCACCTGGAAGCTCAGATCCAGCAATTGCACGGTGTCACCGCCACGCAGCCGCTGCAGGGGTTCGGGCATGCGCTCGAGGGCGGGACCGAAGACGGCAGCACCCGTAATATCGCGAAGGACATCCACTCCACCGGTGTGGTCGGGGTGGTGGTGCGTGACTAAAATGCCCTGCAGCTGCAGGTCATTGCTTTGCAAGGCGGTCAGTACCGGTTGTGCATCGCCTGGGTCGACCACCAGCGCTCTGTGTCCATCGTGGAGCATCCAGATGTAGTTGTCGTCAAAAGCGGGCAGCGGTATTAACTTCATGAGCGAACAAAGTATAGCGATGCATGATTGGTTCGAAACCCCTGCGGGTCGTTACCTGCTGGAGTGGGAGCGAAGCCGCGTGGATGCGGCGGTAGTCGACATCTTTGGATACCACGCCTTGCAGCTAGGTGTTCCCGAACTGGATGGCCTGCAGGCCAACCGCATGCCCCACCAATGGCTTGCCTGTGAAGAATCACCCATCGAAGATGACACGTCTTATGCGCACAAGGCAGCCGTGTTGTGCGATTTCTCGGCCTTGCCGTTTCCGGCCAATAGCCTGGACTTGGTGCTGCTGCCCCATAGCCTGGAGTTCACAGCCGATCCCCATGCCGCATTGCGCGAAGTGGAACGTGTGTTGGTACCCGAAGGGCGGGTGGTCATCTGCGGACTGAATCCGGCCAGCCTGTGGGGCCTGCAGCAAAGGCGGGGCCATCTGTATCGAAAGATGGGCTTTGGCCACCTGTTTCTGCCGGACGGCGGTGAGTTCATTGGCTACTGGCGTCTGCGGGACTGGTTGCGCCTGCTCGGTTTTGATGTCGAGGTCGGTGAGTTTGGCTGCTACAGACCCGGGGTGACCAGCGACAAGTGGTTGCAGCGCTATGAATGGATGGACCGGGCCGGTGCGCGCTGGTGGCCGATATTTGGCGCCGCATACTTTTTGGTTGCGGTTAAGCGGGTGCGCGGCGTACGGTTACTGGGGCCTGCCTGGAAGACGGCGCCGGTGAGCCCCCGCAAGTCGGTGTCGATTGCCAACCGCACCAACGACAATGGATTTGAAACGGAGACAAAAGCTTGAACGAAGTTGTTATTTACACCGATGGCGCCTGCAAGGGTAATCCTGGCCCCGGCGGGTGGGGCGTCTTACTGCGCTCCCCGGACGGCACCGAAAAGGAACTGTGTGGTGGCGAACTGGACACCACCAACAACCGCATGGAGATGATGGCGGTGATAGAGGCACTGAAGATATTGAAAAGGCCCTGCACGGTAACCCTGCACCTAGACAGCCAGTATGTGCTCAAGGGCATTACCGAATGGCTGGCTGGCTGGAAAGCCAAGGGCTGGAAGACTGCCGCCAAGCAGCCGGTGAAAAACGTGGACCTGTGGCAACAGCTGGACCAACTGGTCGCGCAAAACGGCCACACCATAGACTGGCGCTGGGTCAAGGGCCATGCGGGGGACCCCGGCAACGAGCGTGCAGATGGCCTGGCCAACCGGGGAGTCGAGCTGGCATTGCGGCGCTGAATGCCGGGTCTTAAAGTTATGCAAAGTTCGGATCCCACCGTCCACCGCAGTGTGTGTGGCACTGATAATCTGCAGACACCATGATGAAAAAAAAAGCACTGTCCCTTCCTGTCTCATGTGGCGTTTTTGCGGTTGCCCTGTTGCTGGTAGCCTGTGGGGATAAAGCGAGCCCAGGCCCATCACCTGCAGCCAATGCGGCCAGTGCTCCGGGTTCAGCACCCCGTTCGGCAGGAGCACCGGTTGCGGTGACGACGGTAGCAGCGGTCCAGCGTGACTTTGAGGTTGCACTGGACGCCATTGGCACCGTGACCCCCATGGCCAGTGTGGACGTCAAACCCCAGATCAACAGTGTCATCACCCAGGTGCATGTCAAAGAGGGACAGTTCGTCAAGACCGGCGAGCGCCTGTTTACGCTGGATTCCCGGCCGGATGAGGCCAACGTTGCCAAAGCGCGGGCACAGCTAGCGAAAGACCAGGCGGTTTTGGATGACGCACAACGCCAATTGACCCGCAACCGCGATCTGCTGGCCAAGGGATTTATTTCCCAGGGTGCGGTAGATACCAGTCAGGCACAGGTAGATTCTCAAAAGGCCAACCTCGTGGCTAACCGTGCTGCTTTGGACGCGGCCCAACTAGCCCTGTCGTATACCAGCGTGCGGGCCTCGGGTGCCGGACGTTTGGGGGCTGTGAATGCCTACCCGGGCACATCTGTGCAGGCCAACCAAACCACCCTGGTTACCATCACTCAACTGGACCCTATCAATGTCAGCTTCAACCTGCCCCAGCGCAACCTGGACGCTGTGCTGCAAGGCCTGAAGTCTGGCGGGGCCATGGTCAGCGCCACCTTGCCCGATGCCAAGAGTGATATCAAGGGCCGCTTGCAGTTTGTCGACAACGCGGTGGATGCCGCTACGGGCACCATCAAGGTCAAGGCGCGTTTTGATAACCGCGAAGCCAAGCTGTGGCCTGGCGCCTTTGTCAAAGTCGCACTGATTTCCCACACCCTGAAGGACGCGGTGGTGATCCCGACCGCGGCAGTGATCCAGAGTGCACGCGGCGCGGTGGTGTATGTGACTGACAAATCCAAGGCCGCTTTGCGCCCGGTCAAGGTCGTGGCTTCGCAGGGCGAATATTCCGCGGTGACCGGTGTGGCGGCAGGTGACCGGGTGGTGTTGGAGGGACGCCAAAACCTGCGCCCCGATGGGCCCGTAGTGGAGCGCTCGTCCACCCCAGCGGCTTCTGGTTCGGTTTCGGCTCCCGCGCGCGCTAGCGCTCCGGCTGCACCATGAACCTCTCCGAACTTTTTATCCGCCGTCCGGTGATGACGGTGTTGCTCAACGTAGCCATCGTGGTGGCGGGTGTGATTGGTTACCGCAGCATACCGGTGGCCGCCTTGCCAAGTTACGACACACCGGTGATTAATGTGGGCGCATCGTTGCCAGGTGCCAATCCGGAAACCATGGCCACGTCGGTGGCGTTGCCGCTGGAAAAGCAGTTCCAGACCATCCCGGGACTGGCCGTGATCAGCTCCACCAGTACTCTGGGCAATACCTCTTTGACGCTGGAGTTTGAAGAGGGTCGCAATATTGACGGCGCCGCGCTGGATGTGCAGGCTGCGTTGCTGCGCGCGCAGCGGTCTTTGCCACAGGACATGACGCAGTTGCCGTCTTACCGCAAGGTCAACCCGGCGGATGCCCCAATTCTGCTGGTGGCATTGACGTCCCCATCCATGGCCCTGTCCGACCTGCAGGACTATGCCGAGCATTTGATTTCGCCCACACTGTCCACGATCAACGGCGTGGCCCAGGTCAATATCTTTGGCTCCAAACGTTTTGCAGTGCGCGTGCGCGTACTGCCTGAGGCGCTGACGGCACGCAACCTCAGCATGGAAGAACTGTCGACGTCCCTGCGCTCGGCCAATGTCAACACACCGGTAGGCACCCTTGAGGGGCCCAAGCAATTGTTGACGCTGCAGGCGAACAAACAGTTGCGCAATGCCCAGGAGTTTGCGGAACTGATCGTCGCCAGTCGCAATGGCAATACGGTGCGCCTGAAAGACGTGGCCACAGTGGAAGACAGTATCGAGACCACCCGCTCCTATGCCAACCTGAATGGCGAGCCATCGATCACGCTGGCGATTCTGCGTCAACCCGGCGCGAACACCGTTCAGGTGGTGGATGCTGTCAAGGAGGCGCTTCCCAAGCTGAAGGAGCAGATGCCTCAATCGGTCAACATGACCTCGGTCAACGACCGTTCGGTGTCCGTGCGCGAGGCCTTGCACGATGTGTCGTTGACGCTGATGGGAACCATCGCGCTGGTGGTGCTGGTGATCTTTTTGTTCCTGCGGCGTTTTGTCGCCACGGTCATTCCCACGCTGTCGCTGCCGGTTTCCCTGATTGGTGCCGTGGCCTTGTTGTGGGGCATGAATTACAGCCTGGACAATGTTTCGCTGCTGGGCCTGACACTGGCAGTAGGCTTGGTGGTAGACGACGCCATCGTGATGCTGGAAAACATCATGCGCCACGTGGAGAACGGGGAGGAGCCCTTTAATGCAGCCCTACGGGGCTCGCGCGAGGTCGGGTTCACCATCATTTCCATTTCCACGTCACTGATTGCCGTTTTTATCCCCATCTTTTTCATGCCGGGTGTTATCGGGCTGCTGTTCCACGAGTTTGCAGTCGTGGTGGGCCTGTCCATCCTGGTATCGGCCTTTGTATCGCTGACCTTGGTACCCATGCTGGCAAGCCGCTTCTTGAAGGCGGAGCCCCATGGCCAAAAGCATAGTTTTTTGATCAATTCTTTTGAGCGCGGTTTTAACTCCGTACTGAAGCAGTACACGCGGTCGCTGGATTTCGCCCTGCTACACCGCAATGTGGTGCTGGCTGTTGCGTTGGTGACCTTTGTGGCCACGGCTTTGCTGTTTAACGCCATTCCCAAAGGCTTTTTTCCGCAGGAAGACATAGGCCAGATTACGGCAACCACGGAGGCCGCAGAAGACACGTCCTTTACTGAAATGGTGCGCCTGCAGGAGCGGGCCGCAGCAGTGATTCGGGCCGACGCCAATGTGCGCAACGTCAGTTCCTTCAACGGTGGTGGCGGCGCCCAGAATACGGGCCGCATGTTCATCACGCTAAAGCCGCGCAGCGAGCGTCAGCCGATGAAGGATGTGGTGGAGGGCTTGCGGCTCAAGTTGCGCGACGTGTCTGGCATCAGTGTTTTCATGCGCCCCATTCAAAACCTGCAGCTCGGTGGCCGGCAAAGCAAGGCGCAGTTCCAGTACATCTTGCAAAGTGTCAAGGCAGATGAGCTGAACGATTGGGCGGTCAAGCTGCAGGAGAAATTGCGAGGCGATCCCCTGTTCAGGGATGTGACCAGTGACGCCCAGTTGCGGGGCTTGCAGGCGCAGCTCAGTATTGACCGGGACCGTGCCAATGCCCTTGGTGTGTCCATCGAAGCCATCCGTAATGCGCTGTACGGCGCCTTCGGTGAGCGTCAGGTCTCAACCATCTACCTGCCCACCGACAGTTACCAGGTCATTCTGGAGCTGGCCCCCCAGGCCAAACTCGACGAAAGCGCCATCAATAACATTTATGTCCGGGCCAATACAGGCGCGCTGGTGCCCCTGTCATCGTTCACCAAGGTCAGCCGAACGGTGGGGCCTACGTCTATCAACCACGTGGGGCAGCTGCAGGCTGTCACCGTGTCGTTTAACCTCGCGCCCGGTACTGCCTTGGGTGATGCCACGGCCCGGATTGACAAAGCCAAAGCTGACATCAACCTACCCGGCTCGGTGATCACCACCTATGGCGGGGAAGCGGCAGTGTTCAAGAGCTCACAGGGCAGTCAGACCATACTGATCATTTCTGCGCTGCTGGTGATTTATGTGCTGCTGGGTGTGCTGTACGAGAGTTACATCCACCCGCTGACCATTCTGGCCGGCTTGCCGTCGGCGGCGGTGGGCGCCTTGGCAACATTGATGCTGTTTGGCCAGGACCTGACGGTGATTGCAATGATCGGAATCCTGCTCTTGATAGGCATTGTGAAGAAGAACGCCATCATGATGATCGACTTCGCACTGGATGCGCAGCGCCACCACGGCATGACGCCGGAGCAGGCGATCCACGAGGCCTGTGTGTTGCGCTTTCGCCCCATTATGATGACCACGCTTGCGGCGTTGATGGGTGCCTTGCCCATTGCCTTGGGCATCGGTGCGGGGGCTGAGTTGCGCCAGCCTTTGGGGTTGGCGGTGGTGGGTGGTTTGGTGTTTTCGCAGGCGGTGACCTTGTACATCACGCCGGTGATTTACCTGGCACTGGATCGGTATAGCGGGCGGGGTCCGGTCACAACTCCGGAAACACGAGTCGCCTGATTCGGCGGGTTTAGTCATCGCCGGGCCGCCCCAAGACGACTAAGGCCCCCTCGGGGGCAGCGACCCGCGAAGCGGCGGAGCGTGGGGGTGCCCAGTTAGCCGCCGATGTAACTCATTTCGACACGGCGAGGGCCACCGCCGGTATCTGGTGACATCGCCCCTCGTAACGCAGAGTAGCGGTCACTGCGTCCCTGCCAGATATGGCCAATGGCGTTGGCCAGGTCTGCGTCGCTAGCATCCCCTCGGACAAGAGTGCGCAGGTCATAGCCCTGGTTGGCAAACAGGCACAGGTACAACTGACCTTCGGTCGTCAGTCGCGCGCGGTTGCAGTCACCGCAAAAAGCCTGCGTCACGCTGCTGATAACCCCGATTTCCCCGGCTTGCGGGTCATGTGCGCCGGACATATCGGCGTAGCCCCAGCGCTGGGCCGTCTCGCCTGGGCTGGTCGGCTCCAGGGCTATCAGCGGAAATTCGGTTTGTAGGCGTTGCACCACCTCGGCGGAGGGCACAACATCGTCCATGCGCCAGCCGTTGGTGGCACCAACGTCCATGTATTCGATAAACCGCAGCACCATGCCACTGCCTTTGAAGTAGCGGGCCATGGGCAGGATTTCCTGGTCATTGGTACCGCGCTTGACGACCATGTTGACCTTGATGGGACCCAGGCCTGCGGCGTGTGCTGCATGGATGCCCTCCAGTACATCAGCCACCGGAAAATCAACATCGTTCATACGGCGGAAAACTGCATCGTCCAGAGCGTCCAAGCTGACGGTCACACGCTGCAGGCCTGCGTTTTTTAACGCCTGCGCTTTGCGCGCCAACAGTGCGCCATTGGTGGTGAGTGTCAGGTCCAGCGGCGTGCCGTCCACGGTGCGCAGCTTGGACAGTTTTTCGATCAGGATCTCAATGTTCTTGCGCAACAGCGGTTCGCCACCCGTGAGCCGGATTTTTTGCACCCCATGGTTCACAAACTGTTGGGCCAGGCGGGTAATTTCTTCAAAGCTCAACAGCGACGCATGGGGCAGGTAGGCATAGTCCTTGTCGAAAATTTCCTTGGGCATGCAGTAACCGCAGCGAAAATTGCAGCGGTCAGTCACGCTGATGCGCAGGTCGCGCAGATTGCGCCCCAGCGTATCGGTCAGCAGACCCTGCGCCGTGATACGGCCCCCGGTTAGGGAGGCGGCTACGGGGACTGGTAGCGCCCCTGCACGCATATCGACCAAGGGCACAACTTTGGGACTGAAACGTTCGGACATGGGCCTATTGTCCTTTGTTGGCTCCGCATTGGCTGTCGCCCATGAAAAAAGCCCGCTTGCGCGGGCCTTTTCTCGAATCGGATGGGCAATCAGCCGCCGTGGATTTTCATCATCAATGGCACGATCAGCAGGGCTACGATGTTGATGATCTTGATCAGGGGGTTGATGGCCGGGCCTGCAGTGTCCTTGTAGGGGTCGCCTACCGTGTCACCGGTCACAGCAGCCTTGTGGGTGTCGGAACCCTTGCCGCCGTGGTGCCCGTCTTCGATGTATTTCTTGGCATTGTCCCAGGCGCCGCCGCCGGTGCACATCGAGATAGCCACAAACAGACCCGTCACGATGGTGCCCATCAGCAGGCCACCCAGCGCGGCCGGGCCCAGTGCCAGGCCGACCACAATCGGCACAACCACCGGCAACAGCGACGGGATCATCATTTCCTTGATGGCCGCCGTGGTCAACATGTCCACTGCGGTGTCGTACTCGGGCTTGCCCGTGCCGTCCATGATGCCCTTGATGTCGCGGAACTGGCGACGCACTTCCACCACAACGGCACCCGCCGCGCGGCCCACGGCTTCCATGGCCATGGCACCAAACAGGTAGGGAATCAGGCCACCAATGAACAGACCGATGATGACCATGGGGTCGCTCAGGTCAAAGCTGATGTGTTTGCCAAACGCGTCCAGCTTGTGTGTGTAGTCGGCAAACAGCACCAGCGCGGCCAAGCCGGCGGAGCCGATGGCATAACCCTTGGTCACAGCCTTGGTGGTGTTGCCCACGGCGTCCAGCGGGTCAGTGATTTCGCGCACGCTGGCTGGCAGATCCGACATCTCGGCAATACCGCCGGCGTTGTCGGTGATGGGGCCATAGGCGTCCAGGGCGACCACAATGCCGGCCATGCTCAGCATGGAGGTGGCGGCGATGGCAATGCCGTACAGGCCACCCAGGCTGAAGGCCGTATAGATGGCAATACAGACAAAAATCACCGGCCAGGCCGTAGAACGCATGGAGACACCGAGGCCGGCAATGATATTGGTGCCATGGCCGGTGGTGGATGCCTGGGCAATGTGTTGCACCGGTGCGTACTGTGTGCCGGTGTAGTACTCGGTGATCCAGACCAGCGCGCCGGTCAGTACCAGGCCCACGGCACAGGCGCCCATCATGCTGCCGGCGTTGATCACACGGCCATCGGTCAGTGTGATGGCGGCGGGGAACATGGCCTGGGTGACGAAGTAGAACGCAATCAGCGACAACACACCGGCAATCCCCAGCCCTTTGTACAGCGCAGGCATCACGTTTTTCATGCCAGGCGAGGCCTTGACAAAGAAGCATCCGATGATAGATGCCACAATCGACACTGCACCGAGGACCAAAGGATATAAAACGGCTGTAGCCCCCGCGCTGCTTGCCAATAGTGCTCCTAAAACCATAGTGGCGATCAAGGTGACCGCATAGGTTTCAAACAGGTCGGCGGCCATGCCGGCGCAATCGCCCACGTTGTCACCCACGTTGTCGGCAATCACGGCAGGGTTGCGCGGGTCGTCTTCCGGAATACCCGCTTCGACCTTGCCCACCAGATCGGCACCCACATCAGCGCCCTTGGTAAAGATGCCCCCACCCAGACGGGCGAAGATGGAGATCAATGAGGAGCCAAAGGCAAAACCAATCAGCGGATTAAGCAGTTGGGCATAGGCCTTGCCATCGGCCGGCACGCCGCCCATGGTCAGGTACCAGTAAAAACCGGTCACGCCCAGCAGGCCTAAACCAACCACCAGCATGCCGGTGATAGCGCCGCCGCGGAACGCCACGTCCAGTGCTGGGCCAATGCCCTTGGTGGCAGCCTGTGCAGTGCGCACATTGGCACGCACAGATACATTCATGCCGATGAAGCCGCAAGCCCCCGACAGTACGGCGCCGACAACGAAGCCGACTGCGCTTAAGGGATCCAGGAATATACCAATCAGTATGGTCAGAACCACGCCCACCATGGCAATGGTCTTGTACTGCCGCGCAAGGTAGGCGGCTGCACCGGTCTGGATGGCGGCTGCAATTTCTTGCATGCGTGCATTGCCGGCATCTTGGGAAAGAATCCAGCTGCGTGCCCAGAAGCCGTAGGCTACGGCAATGAATCCACAGACAAGCGCCAAAATCAGCGCTGTGTTAGCTGTCATAAACATCTCCTCAACTGTTGTTTCGCGAAGAAAGAGGCAACGCTAGTGATGATGCCCCCACTGCGTTGCTTCCTCTAAGCTCCAGCCCAACAGAGCGTGACGGAGATGATTGGCCAACGGGCGGACTTTAACGTGAAAAAAAGGCGTTTTTGTGAATAGCAAGAGTCGAGTCAGTAAAATGAGGGTAAATACCGACCACCTACAAGCTTTCGTACGCCCCTTTTTTCATAGCCCTTAGAGAGTTCCCATGTCCCTTGATAAAGTCACCCCCGGCAAGAACGCCCCCGAGTCCTTCAACGTGATCATCGAGATCCCGATGAATGCCGATCCGGTCAAGTATGAGGTGGACAAAGACAGCGGCGCCATTTTTGTGGACCGCTTCATGAGCACCGCCATGCACTATCCGACCAACTACGGTTATGTGCCAAAAACCATCTCCGGCGACGGTGACCCGGTGGATGTACTGGTGATCACACCCGTGCCATTGATCCCCGGTGTAGTGGTGCCTTGCCGTGCCATTGGCATCCTGAAGATGACGGACGAGGCTGGCGAAGACGGCAAGGTGCTGGCCGTGCCCATCGACAAAATTTTGTCGCTGTACAGCCAGTGGAAAAAGCCCGAAGACCTGAACCCCTTCCGCCTCAAGACCATTGCCCACTTCTTTGAGCACTATAAAGATCTGGAAGAAGGCAAATGGGTCAAGGTACAAGGCTGGGAAGGCCCGGAGTCTGCCAAGAAGGAAATCATGGACGGCATCGCCAACTACAACAAAGAGCAGCAAGCTTAACGACTGACATGGGTGCGCCTTGCGCCGCCCGTGCCCTGAACTACCGCCCTTGAGGCGGTAGTTTCATTTTTGCGCATCGCGCGCGTAACGGCGTGTATGATCTTTAACGGGGCCTGCAATCGCGAACGGGGCCGGCCTTTTGCGTTAAGGAAACAGCCATGCAAACATCACCGAATCCGAACCCCCTCGATCAAAAGGCCAAAGCGGGTGCTGCAGCGACCGCGGATTCCGGACAGTATTTGACCTTGCGCCTGGGTGATGAGGAATATGCCATTGACATCATGCGCGTGCAGGAAATCCGCTCGTATGAAGAGCCGACCCGCATGGCCAATTCCCCCAGTTTCATCAAAGGCGTGATCAACCTGCGCGGCGTCATCGTGCCGATTATTGACCTGCGCATGAAGCTCAACATTTCCAAGGTGGACTACACCGAATTCACCGTGGTCATCATCCTCAAACTCAAGGGCGCCGTGACCGGTGCGGTGGTGGACGCGGTATCTGACGTGGTGACGCTGGACGCCAAGGTCATCAAGCCTGCACCACAATTTGAATCGGCAATTGATTCGCGCTTCATCCTGGGCCTGGCGCAGGTGGGTGAACGCATGCTGATCGTCATGAATATGGAAACCCTGCTCAGCAACGCCGAGCTGGGCATGGCGGCCTAGAGATATTGCCCCCCACGCTCCGCCGCTGCGCGGGTCGTTGCCCCCCGAGGGGGCTAACCCACCTTGGGGCGGCCCGGCGGCGGGTTGGCCCCCACGCTTTCTCCCCAAAAAAAGCCGCGCTAGGTCGCGGCTTTTTTCTTGCGTGGCTTCTTGACCGCCGGTTGCGCGGTAATGCTCAGCGCGGCCTCCAGCTCCGCGATCGCGTTCTGTGTGTAATCCAGCATGCGCTGCAGGGCCGGCACTGACCGCCGGCAGGCGATGTAGCCAAACCCGAGGTTGTCGCCGTAACTGCTGATGGTGATATTCATCGCCAGGTAGTGGGTGGGAATGGATACCGGGTAGGCCTCATCCAGCCGCGCACCATTGAGGTAGAGCGTGTCCCGTGGGCCGGGCACGTTGGAGATCACCAGGTTGAATAGCGGATGTTTCTCCGCTGTGCCGGTGACGATACCGACTCCCAATGGTGAAATGGATGTGATGCCGTGCGCCATCTTTTGCAGGCGCGGCATCTTGGTCAGTCTGTCTTTAGCATGGGTAGTGGATTCCACAATGCGTTGCAAGCGTTTGAGCGGATCGGCAAGGTGGGTCGCCAGGCTGGCCAGCAACAGCGACACCTGGTTGCCACCGGCTGTTGTTTCGCCGTGCAGTGAGACCGGCACCATAGCTACGAGCGGTTTCTTGGGTAATTTGTGCTGCGCCAGCAGGTATTCGCGCAGGGCGCCGCCACAAATGGCCAGCGTGACATCGTTGACGGTGGCGCCAGCTGCCTCCCCAATTTTTTTGAACCGCGCCAGTGAATACGACTGCGACGCGAACCGGCGCGAACCTGAAATCTCCACATTAAACGGTGTGGGTGGCGCCTGAAAGGGTAGAGCGCCCACGGTTTCGGCGTCGGCGGGGCGCATGATGTCCCACAGCCCGCTGCCTATGCCCGGCAGGATGTCCTTGCCCGCCTTGGCGGCATTGCCCAACTGCTCCAGCCAGCTCGGTGGTGCCGACTTGGCGCGCGACGTGGGGTGCTGGCCAAATGGCAGGGCCCACATGGGGGCCTTGGTGTCTGCCGGGTTGGTGCTCATGGCGTTGGCTGCCATGCGTGCCCCGGTGACGCCATCGATCAGGGCGTGGTGCATCTTGGAGTAGGTGGCAAAACGGCCACCGGGCAGGCCTTCGATGACATACATCTCCCACAGCGGGCGGTTGCGGTCCAGCAGGTTGCCATGCAGCCGGGAGACCATGGCCAGCAGTTCACGGATACGCCCCGGTTGGGGCAAGGCCAGGTGACGCAGGTGGTAATCCAGCTCGAACTCTTTGTCTTCTTCCCAGTACCACAGCCCCATGCGCAACACCGGGCGTAAATTAAAGGGTGCCAAGGCGGTGGGATGCTGGTTCCAGTGGGCCAGTAGCTGGCTGACGTAATCCGGCCCGGAGCCCGCAGGCGGTGTGTATATGCTCAAGCCCGCGACGTGCATGGGCTGGTTGCGTGTCTCCATCCACAGGAATGCGGAATCGGTGGGGCTGAGGGCTTGCATGGCGGTGAAGGTAGCGAAAAAAATCCATTGTGCGCCAACACACAGGCTCCGCCAGCATCACACGTGACACCGCGGTATGGGAGATACCCTTGGTCTGCCTTATGCAGCCGATCCGACCACGGTAAAGCGTTCGCTGTTGTCCTGCAGCCATTGCACCGATTGCGATATGTCCTGCTGGCGCGGGTGGAAGGTGGACGCCTTGTAGGCGCGCCACGCGGCCACGTTGCCTCGCACCATGCCGTCCTTGGCAAACAGCAGCGTCCAGGCGCTCTTCCAGGTACTCGACTTAAACAGGCTGCCGTCGTGCCACAGGTTGCGCACGGTTTGTCGCGTGATGTCCGCGGCAAAGGTCCAAGTGATGTAGTGCAGCAGGCGCAGGCGCCATTGTTCGCTGCCACCCAGTGCACGGTAGACGTCAAAGGCCGTGCTGCAGTGTTCGGCTTCTTCTGCCGCGTGCCACATCCACAGCGTGTGCAGCCGCGGCTCCACGCCCTGCAAGGCTTCGGGGTGGCGGAACATCCAGTCTGCAAATATGGCGGTCAAATGCTCGGTGGCTGCTGTGGCCGCCACATGGATACGCACGTCCAGGTGGGCGCTGTTGCGCACGCGGCGCGCGGCACGCCGCTCCAAGGCATTGTCAAAGCCCTGCTTTTCCAGGTGGCCGTTGAACAGCGCGTGGATGCGCCGATGGGTAGCCTCCTGGCCCACAAAACCCTGCACCTCCGCGGCCAGCTCGGGCCGGCTCTCTTCGGGCAAGGCCTTCAGCCCCGCACGCACCGAGTCCATGAAGTATTGCTCGCCCACCGGGAAACTCATGGACAGGGCGTTGAAGAATGCTGACCGGAATGCATCGCCACCGTTCCACCGCGCAGGTATGGGTTCTGCCAGGTCGATCAATAACCTGCGCACCACTAAATCGGTCATGTACTTGCTCCTTGGGGGTCGGGGTGCAGCCCGCGCAACTGGTCGTAAATCCATTGCCGCACGGATGCATCCAGGCACATTTGCAGATGGCCCAGGCCATCAAAAATCGCGGCCTCCACGCCGGGGAAAACCTGCTCCCGTTGGGGATAAACGATATTGTCCTGCGGGGTAATAGCGATGCGAATACGTCCGTGCACGGCGTCTGTCTCGCTGGCGACCAGCTCGGTCAGCCAGGGGCTCTGCCACAACATTTGTTTGCCGTTTGGCGTGCGTGTGCGGGGTTCGATACGTGTGCCGAAATGGGGTGTGCCCAAGGTCAGCACCCGTGCGACACGGTCCACGCCACAGGCGCGCATCCAGGCCCTTATGGCCAGGCCACCCATGCTGTGGCCGACCAGGGCCACTTGTGATGAACCGGTTTGCTGGCACAGTTCCATGACCGCTACTTCAATAGGCATCACGTACTTGTCGATGGACGCGAAAATAGGTTCGAGATTCACCGCCAACACGGTATGGCCTTGGGCACGCAAGCCCCGTGCAACGGTGTCCCATAAGCGGTGGTTGCATACGTAGCCATGCACCAGTACCACGGGAATTTGCGCGGGGGAGCCTGTGGCGGGCAGGATGCCAGGTGCTTCAACCGTCCACGGTTGGCGCAGCAGAAAAATCAGAAGGCTGGCCCGAAACTCGCCCCACACCGAGCGCAACCAGTGACCCAAGGGCTCTTGTTTGGATTTGGACTTGAGGCCAGACACCAAACACAGCAGGAAAGTGCTGAGAATGGGCAGCAGCAGCGCACCTACCAGCGAACTCCAAGGTGTGGTGCCGGCAAACCGGTGCAGCAAAAAACCCAGGATTGCACCCGCCGCCGCCTGGATAAATATCAATCGTCGAAGCAGGCTGGCGAGCATAGGGCGTGGTCCTTAGTATTGCGGTTGGTGTTGGCGGATCGCAGCTTTGACTGCATCAGTCAGTGTAAAGCCCGCCCCATACCGCTGTGCCAGCTCGGCCGCACGGGTCTCGAAGGCCCCAATACCCATGCCATAGATGAACTGCATGGCGCCACCGGTCCAAGCAGGGAAGCCAATACCGAAGATGGAACCGATGTTGGCATCGTGCACCGTGGTCAGCACGTTCTCAGACAGGCAGCGTGCGGTTTCCACGGCCTGGCGGTACAACAGGCGGTCTTTCAGGTCGGTGATGTCCCACTGTACGTCGGGCTTTTCGAACAGGTCTTTGAGCTGGGGCCACAGGAATTTCTTGGCACCTTTCTCAGACGGGTATTCATAGAAACCACCGCCCCCGGCGCGACCGGGGCGCTCGTGCTTGCGGACCATGTCGGCCACCAGCAGCTCGCCGGGGGAGGGTGTGTAGGTCTTGCCCTCCGCCTCAAAGTCGGCGCGGGTCTGGTCCATGACATGCAGGCTCAGTGTCAGCGCGGTTTCATCCAGCACAGCCAAGGGGCCGACGGGCATGCCGCATTGGATGCCAGCGTTTTCCACAGCGGCGGCGGGGATGCCTTCGCCAACCATGGCCACACCTTCCATGACGAAGGTTCCAAACACACGGCTGGTGAAGAAGCCGCGCGAATCGTTGACAACGATGGGCATCTTGCCGATGGCCTGTACGTAGTCAAAGGCACGCGCCACAGTCTCGTCGTCGGTTTGTTTGCCGCGGATGATCTCCACCAGCTTCATCTTGTCCACCGGGCTGAAGAAGTGGATGCCGATGAATTTTTCGGGCGCGATGCTGGCTGTAGCCAGGCCACTGATGGGCAGCGTAGAGGTATTGGACGCAAAGAAGCCGTTCGCCGCAAGCAGGGGTTCGGACTCCTTGGTGACGCGGGCCTTAAGCTCACGGTTCTCGAACACCGCTTCGATGATCAGGTCGCAGTCTTTCAGGTCGGAAACTGAGCCCGTGGCGTGGATGCGGTCCAGCACTTTTTTCTGCTCTTCCGCTGTCATGCGGCCCTTGTCGACGCGGGCCTGGGTTAGTTTGGCGGTATAGCCCTTACCCTGGTCGGCCTTTTCCTGGCTTACGTCTTTAAGCACCGTGGCAATGCCCTTGCTGGCTTGGGAGTAGGCAATGCCCGCGCCCATCATGCCGGCGCCCAGCAGGCCCACTTTGGCGGGCTTGAAGCGCGGTACATCCTTGGGGCGGCTCTGGCCGCTCTTGATGGCGTTGAGGTTGAAAAAGAAGGTGTTGATCATGGCCCGGGCATTGGTGCCGGTCATCAGTTTGGCCAACGCGCGGCTCTCGATGCGCAGCGCGGTTTCGATGTCCACCTGCAGACCTTCGACCATGCAGGCCATGATGGCCTCGGGCGCAGGGTAGAGGCCACGGGTCTGCTTCTTGATCATGGCGGGTGCCACGGGCAGCATTTGTGCGACCGCCGGGTTGGATGGCAGGCCACCAGGCACTTTGTAACCCTTGGCTTCCCAGGGGTGTTGGGCCGTGGGGTTGGCGGCAATCCAGGCCAGGGCCTTGGTGCGCATTTCTGCGGCGGCGTTCTCGCCAGGGGCCACCAAATCGTGCACCAGGTTCAGGCCCTTGGCTTCGGATGGAGAAAAGATCTTGCCTTCGACCAGGTAGGGCTGTGCACCCATCAGACCCAGGTGGCGGGTCATCTTGGTCACGCCGCTGGCGCCGGGCAGTAGGCCCAGTGTCACTTCAGGCAGGCCGAGCTGGATCTTGCGGTCGTCAATGGCGATGCGGTGGTGGCCCACCAACGCTACTTCCCAACCTCCCCCCAATGCAGTGCCGTTGATCAGGCTGACCACCGGTTTGCCCAGGGTTTCAATCGTGCGGAAGTTTTTCTTCAGGTGCTCGATCTCGGCATAGATGGTGGGGGCGTCGCTGGGCTTGAGGCGCATGGCGCCTTTCAGGTCGGCGCCGGCGAAGAATGTGGGCTTGGCGGATGCCAGCAGGATGCCCTGGATGGCGTCCTTGTCCTTGAGCACCTGTTCTGCCAGTGCCGTCATGTCTTCCTGCCACTGCACGCACATGGTGTTGACGGGGGAGTTGGGCTCGTCAAAGGTGATGGTGGCGATGCCGTCAACGAGGGAGTATTGGATGGTTTTCATGGTGCTATTGAATTAGGAGCGTATTAGGTATATTCCACGGGGGCTACAGGCCAATTTCTTATAAATGGCTCTCTAGCGAGGCATTTAGATTGCTTCCACAACCGTGGCAATCCCCATACCCCCACCCACACACAGCGTCGCCATGCCGTAGCGCAGCTTGCGCCTGTGCAGTTCGTCAATCAGCACGCCCAAAATCATCGCGCCGGTGGCACCCAGCGGGTGGCCCATGGCGATGGCGCCGCCGTTCACGTTGACCTTGTCATGCGGCACTTTCATCTCTTTCATGAAGCGCATCACCACGGCGGCAAAGGCTTCGTTGACCTCGAACAGGTCGATCTCGTCAATCGTCAACCCCGCCTTGGCCAGCGCCTTGCGGGCTGCTGGCATGGGGCCGGTCAGCATGATGGTGGGGTCGGCACCGCTGAGCGCCGTGGACACGATACGCGCGCGCGGTGTCAGGCCATGGGCCTTGGCAGCAGCCTCGTTGCCGATCAGCACTGCCGCCGCTCCATCGACGATGCCGGACGAGTTGCCTGCGTGGTGCACGTGGTGGATGCGCTCCACCTGTGGGTAACGTGTCAGCGCAACCTGGTCAAAACCCATGCCGCCCATCTGTTCGAACGCAGGTTTCAGCCCGGCCAAGCCTTCCAGCGTGGTGTTGGGTTTGATGAATTCGTCTTTGCCCAAAATGATCTGGCCCAGGCTGTCTTTCACGGCCACGACCGATTGGTCAAAGTAGCCGGCGGCCTGCGCCTTGGTGGCACGGCGTTGCGATTCCAGCGCGTACGCATCCACATCCGCGCGGCTGAAGCCTTCCAGGGTGGCAATCAGGTCGGCACCAATGCCTTGCGGCACAAACGCGGTTTGCGAATTGGTCTCAGGGTCCATGGCCCAGGCACCGCCGTCTGAGCCAATCGGCACGCGGCTCATGCTCTCCACACCGCCGGCCACGACCAGGTCTTCCCAACCCGAGCGCACCTTTTGTGCGGCCATGTTGACGGCCTCCAGGCCCGAGGCGCAGAAGCGGTTGATCTGCACGCCCGAAGCTCGAAAGTCCCAGCCGGCCTTGAGCGCCGCCACCTTGGGGATGACTGAGCCCTGGTCGCCCACGGGGGAGACCACACCCATCACCACGTCGTCGACCATCGCGGTGTCGAACTGGTGGCGCTGCTGCAGGTGGGTCAGCAAGCCGGCCAGTAAGGTCACGGGTTTGACCTCGTGCAGGCTGCCGTCTTTCTTGCCTTTTCCGCGTGGGGTGCGGATGGCGTCAAACACAAATGCTTCGGTCATGGTGGTGGTTCTCCGGTTCAAATGGATGTAGTTGTCAAAAAGGGTGCTGTGGCTTGCCGCACCTGCTCGTGAAACCAGGTCAGCGCCACTTCCGCGCGGCCTACGGTGATGTGGGTGTTGGCGTCGGTCTTCAACCCACGCTGGATGCCAATAGCGCAGTGGATGTCTTCCTTCTGGAATACACCTTGTTCGATCAGCTGGAAGGTTTTTTCCCAGTGCGGTGCCCAGTCCGGCGTGGACTTGTCCGCGGGAATCAGCATGCGGTGCGTCCAGCGCAGTGTCTCGGGCCCGGTGGGCACGACGCTGATCAGGCTCAGATAGTCCGGGTGGAAGATGGTGACGGTGTTGGGGAATATGACCTGGCTGGTGGTGGCCAGCTGGCTCAGGTCTTCCACGGTTTCGGGCGCCTGGCTGTCAGTGCGCTCAGCCCATTCCTGAGCCGCGCGGCGTGCCACCAGCGAGTGGATGTGCGGGCCAAAACGCTCTGCCGATGTGATGCTGTCGGCGAAGAACGGGTAGATCGTTTTCTGGTGCAGTACGCGTATGTGGTACGACTCCAGAAACGCGTCGATGATTAGTTTCCAGTTGGCTGGGTACTCGGCCTCTATCGTGCGGAAGTGCTGCAGCTTCTCAACGCCGTAGAAGGGCAGTTCGGCGTTCAGACCACCCAGGTAAGCATCCAGATCTAGTGTGCTCGTGGCGTCGGGTACGACCCAGATCAGGCCGTGGCGCTCGGCGCAGGGCACGCTCGCCAGGTCGCGCGCACCCTTGGCGCAGGTGTCAAATGCCTCGGCATGCAGCATGTGGCGCAGCGTGCCGTCCAACCGGTAGGTCCAACCGTGGTAGGGGCAGACCACGGTGTTGCGGGTCTGCGCACAACCGGCCTCCAGCATACGCATGCCGCGGTGGCGGCACACGTTCAGAAAGCAGCGCAGCGTGCCGTCCGCATCGCGGCTCAGCAGCAGGGGCACACCAAACGCATCGTGGGCCATCGCCTGGCCGGGTGCCAACTCGCTACTGTGTGCGGCGATCAGGGGCAAGGGCTTGAACAGGGCCTGCAGTTCGGCTTGCCAGACGTCTGGGGAGAAATAACGGTCCACCGGGATACGCATTTCAGCGTCGGTACTGGCTTTCCACTCCGGCTGGCCGCTGGTGAGCTGGCTGCGCACGCGATCAAGCAGTGCTGCCGTCGCGGGCGGCAGGCCCGCGGGCACAGGAGCGCTGCCGTCCACGGAGAAGGTAGGCGCGTCTAAACCAGGGGCGATGTTTTGCATGGAAATTGCAGTATATTCTTTTTGCCAAGCAAATGCTTTGTAAAATTAAGCCTCGCCAGTAACCCAAGGTATCCACCATGATTGATAGAACCCTTTTCTCCTCCGACCACGAATCTTTTAGGGACAGCTTCCGCAAGTTTGTTGACAAGGAGATCGCCCCCTTCCATGCCGAATGGGAAGAGCAGGGTTATGTGGACCGGGCGGTGTGGACCAAGGCCGGTGAGAACGGTTTTTTGTGCATGAGCATGCCCGAGGAATACGGCGGCTCCGAGGCCGACAAGCTGTACTCGGTGATCCAGTTTGAAGAAATCGCGCGCGCCGGATTCACCGGTATTGGCTACAGCCTGCACAGCGAAATCGTTGCGCCTTACATCCTGCACTACGGCACACCCGAGCAAAAGGCGCGTTACCTGCCCAAGATGGCCACCGGTGAAATGATTGGCGCCATTGCTATGAGCGAGCCTGCTGCGGGCTCGGACCTGCAAGGCATCAAGGCCACCGCCATCCAGCAGGCCGATGGCAGTTATCTGCTGAACGGTAGCAAGACCTTCATCACCAATGGCTGGCATGCGGATGTGGTCGTCGTCGTGGCCAAGACCAACCCTGCCGCCGGTGGCAAAGGCACCAGCCTGTTGTTGGTCGAGCGCGGCATGCCCGGCTTCTCGGTGGGCAAACGCCTGAAGAAGATGGGCATGAAGGCACAGGATACATCCGAGCTGTTTTTCGACAATGTGCGTGTGCCGGCAGAGAACTTATTGGGCGGCGCGGCCTATGAGAACAAGGGTTTTATCTGCCTGATGGAGCAGTTGCCGTGGGAGCGTTTGCAGATCGCCATTTCTGCCGTAGCGGCGGCCCAGGCGGCGATTGACTGGACCGTCGATTACGTCAAAAAGCGCAAGGTTTTTGGCCAGCCTGTCGCGTCCTTCCAGAACACACGCTTCAAGCTGGCTGAGCTGCAGACCGAGGTGCAGGTAGCGCGTGTATTTGTCGACAAATGCTGTGAACTGATCTGCCAGGACAAGCTGGACACTGCAACTGCCAGCATGGCCAAGTACTGGACTACGGACCTGCAGTGCAAGGTCATGGACGAGTGTGTGCAGCTGTTCGGTGGCTATGGCTATATGTGGGAGTACCCCATCACCCGGGCCTATGCCGACGCACGTGTGCAACGCATTTACGGCGGCACGAATGAGATCATGAAAGAGGTCATCACCCGGGCCATGGGGTTGGGCGGCAAGTAAAAGAGGGAACCTACAAAACGGTCTGGCGCACAGCATGTTCCCAGCGTTCCATCAATTCCAGGGCGCGTGCGCGGTCTAGCGTGGGCACAAAGCGCCGCTCGGACCGCCACAAGCCCGATAACTCGTCCGTGTTTTTGTAGACGCCTACCGTTAGCCCCGCCAGATAGGCTGCGCCCAGTGCCGTAGTCTCGATGACCGCCGGCCGCACGACCGGAATGCCCAGCAGGTCAGCTTGGAACTGCATCAGCAGGTCGTTGATACAGGCGCCACCGTCCACCCGCAGCTCCGATACGGTTGAGCCGCCTACATCTGCCACGTCACGGCCCATGGCCTGCAACAAAGCCGCGCTCTGGTAGGCAATGCTCTCAAGCGCGGCCCTGGCGATGTGGGCAACGGTGGTGCCGCGTGTCAGGCCGGTGATGGTGCCGCGGGCATCCGGCTTCCAATAGGGAGCGCCAAGCCCTGTGAAGGCGGGCACGACGATGACGCCCCCCGAATCGGGCACGCTCTGCGCCAAGGCCTGCACCTCTCCGCTGGCCTGTATGGCGTGCAAACCATCGCGCAGCCATTGCACCACCGCACCGCCGACAAACACGCTGCCTTCGATGGCGAACTGGGTGCTCGGGGTGGCTTGGGCCGCGCTGGTGGTGATCAAGCCGTTATGGGATGTCTGGAAGTTGCCGCCGGTGTGCATCAGCATGAAGCAGCCGGTGCCATAGGTATTTTTCACCATACCAGCCTTGAAACAGGCCTGGCCAAAGAGGGCACTCTGCTGGTCGCCCGCCACGCCACCAATGGGAATGGCATGGCCCAACAGGTCGGGCACAACCTCGCCGTATTGCGCGCTGGACGGTTTCACTGCTGGCAACAGGCTTGCTGGAATGTCCAGCGCTTGTAATAGTTCGGCATCCCATTGATTGGTGTGTACGTTGAACAGCATGGTGCGCGACGCGTTGCTGACATCGGTGGCATGCACGGCACCGTTTGTCAATCGCCAGATCAGCCAGCTGTCCACCGTGCCAAACGCCAGCTCCCCATTGGCCGCCTGTTGCCGGGCACCGGCTACGTTATCCAGTATCCACTTCAGCTTGGTACCGGAAAAATAGGCATCCACCAGCAGGCCAGTCTTGGCTTGGATGGTGTCGGCGAGACCTCGCTCTCGCAGGGCCACACAGGTGGGTTCGGCACGGCGGTCCTGCCACACGATGGCGTGGTGTATGGGCAGACCCGTGCGCCGGTTCCACACAACGGTGGTTTCGCGCTGGTTGGTAATGCCCAGGGCCTGCACCTGGCTGGCGTTGATGCCGGCCTTTGCGAGCGCCTCACGTGCGGTAGCCAGTTGGGTGCGCCAGATCTCCTGCGGATCATGCTCCACCCAACCGGGCTGTGGGTAAATTTGGGTCAGCTCCAGCTGGGCTTGCGCCACCACGCGGCCCTCTGCGTCGAACACGATGCTGCGGGAACTGGAGGTGCCTTGGTCCAGGGCAAGTAGGTAGGTCATGGATTCACCTTGAGGGTATTTTGGGGCGTGGTGCTGGATGCAACGGTACAACGGACCTGTGCATCCGTAAGCAAGTCGGGGAAGGGGTCTGGAGGAGGCGCGTCGGTAAACAAGCGGTCGATCTGCGACAGTTTTGCCACTTCAACCATCGCAGGGCGGTTGAACTTGCTGCTGTCTGCGGCCACCCAGATTTCACGCGCGTGGGCGATGATGGTCTGCGACACCTTGACCTCACGGAAATCAAAGTCGCGCAACGTGCCGTCGGCCTCTATACCTGAGATGCCGATCAACGCAATGTCTACTTTGAACTGGCGTATGAAATCCACCGCCGCTTCACCAACAATGCCCTGGTCCCAGCCGCGCACCACACCTCCGACCACGATGACTTCACTATTGGCGTTGGCGCTCAGGATGCTCGCCACGTTAAGGTTGTTGGTGATGACACGCAGGCCCGTGTGGCCGAGCAGGGCGCGCGCAATGGCCTCGGTGGTTGTGCCAATGTTCAGGATTAGAGAACAGTCATTGGGCACGGCGGCTGCCACATCGCGGGCGATGCGAATTTTCCCTTCGGCATTCAGATTTTCCCGCTGCTTGTGGGCAATGTTCTCAATCGTGGAGCTGGGCACCCGCACGCCGCCGTGGAAGCGTGCCAACAGCCCTTCGTCGGCCAACCGCTGCACGTCACGGCGTACCGTTTGCAAGGTCACACCCAGCGTCTCGGCCAACTGCTCCACCGAAACGGTGCCGTGGGTTTGCACGTAAGCAAGCAATTCAAAAAGTCTCGGGTGTCGATTCATTTAAGTTCCTTTGGCCGGCCATGCCATGGTCGTGCATCTTAAAACGAATTAAAACGAACATAATTAGGGTAAATACCGATAAAAATCGAAAGCAAAAGAATAACAATCGCCTAATTCGAATTTAGACGAAACATAAAGAAAAAGGTGGCGTGATGCAGTTGACCCTTGAAGGCATCAACAAAAAAGTGGGCCCGCAGACCTGGTTGCACAACATGAACATTGCGCCCCGTAGCGGCGCGGTCACCGTGTTGTTGGGTGCAACCCAGGCTGGCAAAACCAGCCTGATGCGCATCATGGCGGGGCTGGATGTGCCTACTTCCGGACGCGTGCTGGTGGATGGGCGCGATGTGGTGGGTGTGCCGGTGCGCGAGCGCAACGTCGCCATGGTGTACCAGCAATTCATCAACTACCCCTCACTCAAGGTGCGCGACAACATTGCCTCGCCGCTGAAACTGCGCGGCGAGAAAAACGTGGATCAGCGCGTGCGTGAACTGGCTGAAAAGCTGCACATCGAGATGTTTCTGGACCGGCTGCCGGCTGAACTCTCGGGGGGGCAGCAGCAACGCGTGGCCCTTGCGCGCGCGCTGGCCAAAGGCGCACCGCTGATGCTGCTGGACGAACCTCTGGTGAATCTGGACTACAAACTGCGCGAGGAGCTGCGTGACGAATTGACTGCGCTGTTTGCCGCCGGCAATTCCACGGTGGTTTATGCCACCACAGAGCCGGGTGAAGCCTTGCTGCTGGGTGGGTATACCGCAGTCTTGGACGAGGGTGAGTTGCTGCAGTACGGCCCCACTGCCGAGGTCTTCCACAAGCCGGCGTCCTTGCGGGTGGCGCGGGCTTTTAGTGACCCACCGATGAATCTATTGTCTGCCCTGGCAACCCCAGAAGGTGTGCAACTGGAGGGTGGACCGCTGTTGGCCCTTGGCCTGTCGTCCAAATCGACACCTCGGTTAACGGTGGGCATGCGTGCCAGTGCGGTGCGCGTACACGCCCAACCGGGCGATGTGGCATTGCCGGGCAAGGTGGAGCTGGCCGAAATATCGGGCTCAGACACCTTTGTGCACGTGCATACGCTGGTGGGTGAACTGGTGGCGCAGCTCACCGGTGTGCACCACTTCGAACTGGGTGCCTTGGTGACCCTGTATTTCAACCCGGCACAGGTCTATGTGTTTGACGCCCAAGGGATGCTGGTGCTGTCCCCGGCGCGCGGTGGAGGTCGCTGATATGGCACGCATAGAACTTGATATGGCCCACGCCTACCGGCCCAACCCCACGCAGGACAGCGACTATGCGTTGCTGCCCCTGAAGATGACATTTGAGGATGGTGGTGCCTACGCGCTGCTGGGCCCCTCGGGCTGTGGAAAAACCACGCTGCTCAACATCATGTCCGGCCTGGTGACACCGTCACAGGGCAACGTGCTGTTTGATGGGCGTGATGTGACCCATGCATCACCTCAACAGCGCAATATTGCCCAGGTGTTCCAGTTTCCGGTGATCTACGACACCATGACAGTGGCCGAAAACCTGGCTTTCCCGTTGCGCAACCGCAAGATGCCCAAGGAGCAGATTGCCAAGCGGGTCGGTGAGATTGCCGAGATGCTGGAGATGAGCGGCCAACTGAACCAGCGTGCAGCCGGCCTTGCCGCGGATGCAAAACAAAAAATTTCTCTGGGCCGGGGCCTGGTGCGCCCGGACGTATCGGCGGTGTTGTTCGATGAACCGCTGACCGTGATCGACCCACACCTAAAGTGGCAGCTGCGGCGCAAGCTCAAGCAGATCCACCATGAACTCAAGCTCACCCTGATCTATGTGACCCACGACCAGGTGGAGGCTTTGACCTTTGCGGACCAGGTGGTGGTGATGACACGGGGCAGGGCAGTGCAGGTGGGCTCACCCGCCGATTTGTTCGAGCGGCCCAGCCATACCTTCGTGGGCCACTTCATTGGTTCACCCGGCATGAACTTTCTGGCTGGGCAGGTGGATGGCCAGGGCGTGCAGGTTGGCGGCAGTACGTTGGGCTTGCCACCCGGCCGTTCCTTGCCGGCGGGTGATATCAAGCTGGGCATACGACCAGAATATTTGAGCCTGGTGCCTGCACAGACCGATGGCGCATTGCCAATGACCGTATCAAGGGTCCAGGATGTAGGCACCCATGTCATGTTGAGTGCGGATTTTGCCGGGACGACGCTGAAGGCTCGCCTGTCAACGGACGCAGCACAGCTAGCACCAGGCGACACCGTGTGGCTCAAGGTTTTGGGTGAACACACCTGCGTTTACAAGAATGAGGAGATCGTGACATGAGCACCACGACGAAGCCAATCAACCAGAAGGCCTGGTTTCTGATTTTGCCCATGCTGATATGCGTGGCGTTTTCGGCTGTATTGCCGCTGATGGTGGTGGTCAACTATTCGGTGCAAGACATCATCTCGCCAGAGCGCAGGGTATTTGTAGGCACTGAATGGTTTGCCGCCATCATGCGCGACGAGGAATTACACGGCGCCTTGTGGCGGCAGATCACCTATTCGTTTGCCGTGCTGGCGGTCGAGTTGCCTCTGGGCATTCTGCTGGCTTTGTCCATGCCGGCACACGGCTGGAAGTCGTCTGCCGCGCTGGTGATTGTGTCGCTTTCTCTGTTGATCCCCTGGAACGTGGTCGGCACCATCTGGCAGATATTTGGCAGAACGGATATCGGGTTGATGGGGGCCGCGTTACTTGGCATGGGTATTGACTTCAGTTATACGGGCAACCCGGTGCACGCCTGGCTCACTGTGCTGCTGATGGACGTGTGGCACTGGACGCCGCTGGTTGCGCTGCTGGGTTATGCAGGTCTGCGCTCCATACCCGATGCCTACTACCAGGCGGCCAGTATTGATGGCGCCAGCAAGTGGGACGTCTTCCGGTATGTACAGCTACCCAAGATGCGGGGCGTGTTGATGATTGCCGTGCTGCTGCGTTTTATGGACAGCTTCATGATCTACACCGAACCATTTGTGCTGACCGGGGGCGGGCCAGGCAACTCGACCACCTTCCTGTCGCAGTTCCTGACGCAAAAAGCGGTGGGCCAGTTTGACTTGGGGCCAGCTGCCGCGTTCTCATTGATCTATTTCCTGATCATTTTGCTGATGTGTTTTATCTTGTACAACTGGATGCAGCGGGTCGGCACCCAGGAGAAGGAGGGTGGTCATGAATAAGCCTAAGTTCCAGAAGCGCTCATTGTTCATGATCGCTTACGTGGTGTTTGCGTTGTTGCCCATCTATTGGATGGTCAACATGTCTTTCAAGACCAACAACGAAATCTTGGCCGGCTTCTCGCTGTTCCCGCAACATTTCACGTGGGCCAACTACAAGACCATCTTGACCGATCCGGCCTGGTACTCGGGCTATATCAACAGCCTGATCTATGTGGGCATTAACACGGTCATCTCGCTGACTGTGGCGCTGCCAGCGGCCTATGCGTTCTCGCGCTACAGCTTTCTGGGTGACAAACATGTGTTCTTCTGGTTGTTGACCAACCGCATGACACCGCCTGCTGTGTTTTTGTTGCCGTTCTTCCAGCTCTACACCTCGGTGGGCTTGATGGACACCCACATTGCGGTAGCGCTGGTACACCTGCTGTTCAACGTGCCATTGGCCGTGTGGATTTTGGAAGGTTTCATGAGCGGCATTCCGCGGGAGATTGATGAAACCGCGTATATCGATGGGTACTCGTTCCCCCGGTTTTTTGTGCAAATTTTCCTGCCGCTGATCAAGGCCGGCGTGGGTGTCGCAGCGTTCTTCTGTTTCATGTTCAGCTGGGTTGAGTTGTTGCTGGCCCGCACGTTGACCAGCGTCAATGCCAAACCCATTGCCGCCACGATGACACGCACCGTGTCTGCCTCGGGCATGGACTGGGCCACGCTGGCCGCAGCCGGGGTGCTGACGATCGTTCCCGGCGCCATCGTCATTTGGTTTGTTCGCAACTACATCGCCAAGGGTTTCGCGATGGGTCGCGTTTGACATAGGAGTTCAAGATGTTTGAATGGATGGCATGGACCACCCCCGTAGCGGTGTTCTTCTCCTGCATTGCGCTGATGCTGGCGGGCATGACGGTCTGGGAACTCAAGTCCCCCACCAGTATGCGCAAGGGTTTTCTGCCGATGGAGACCACGCGAGGTGACCGCCTTTTTATAGGCCTGTTGTCTGCAGCCTATGTGAACCTGGCTTTTGTAGGCCTGAGCGGAAAACTGGTGACCTGGATGGGCCTAGAGACGGAGCCTTCGATCTGGATCAGTTTTGTACTTTCCATGGTCTTGCTTGCACTGATCATGCGCAAGGGTTGACGTAATTTACTGAATCAAGGATCGGCTTGTTTCTCCCCTGGAGCCGTGACAGCCTTGCAAACAGGGGTTTATTAGATCTGAGGAGATTGACGATGAAATTGAGGTATTCCGTATTGGCAGTGGCTATGGCCTGTGCCATGGCTAGCCAAGGCTGGGCTGACGAAGCCGCCGCCAAGAAATGGATTGACAGCGAATTCCAGCCGTCAACCCTCTCCAAAGCGCAACAGGCCGCTGAGATGAAGTGGTTCATCGATGCCGCCGCCAAGCTCAAGACAAAGGGTGTTAAAGAAATTTCCGTTGTTTCGGAAACCATCACTACCCATGAATACGAGTCCAAGACCCTGGCCAAGGCCTTCGAAGAAATCACCGGTATCAAGGTCAAGCATGACCTGATTGGTGAAGGTGACGTGGTCGAGAAGCTGCAGACCTCCATGCAGTCTGGCAAATCGATTTACGACGGCTGGATCACTGACTCCGACCTGATCGGTACCCACTACCGCTACGGCAAGATTCTGAATCTGACCGACTACATGAGCGGTGCAGGCAAAGAGTGGACTAACCCGGGTCTGGATATCAAAGACTTCATTGGCACCAGTTTCACCACGGGTCCCGATGGCAAGCTGTACCAACTGCCCGACCAGCAATTCGCCAACCTGTACTGGTTCCGCGCCGATCTGTTTGAGCGCCAGGACCTGAAGGACAAGTTCAAGGCCAAGTTCGGCTATGACCTGGGTGTGCCATTGAACTGGAGCGCCTACGAAGACATCGCCGAGTTCTTCACCAATGACGTGAAAAACATCGACGGCAAGCCGATCTATGGTCACATGGACTACGGCAAAAAGGACCCATCGCTGGGCTGGCGTTTCACCGATGCCTGGTTGTCGATGGCCGGTTCTGCCGACATCGGCATCCCCAACGGCAAGCCAGTTGATGAGTGGGGCATCCGTGCCTCGGCCGATGGCTGCACACCACAAGGTGCATCCGTGGCGCGCGGTGGTGCAACCAATTCGCCAGCCGCCGTGTACGCATTGACCAAGTACATCGACTGGATGAAGAAGTACTCGCCCAAGGAAGCCATCGGCATGACCTTCGGTGAAGCCGGTCCTGTGCCTGCACAAGGCCAGATCGCCCAGCAGATCTTCTGGTACACCGCGTTCACCGCCGACATGATCAAGCCCGGTCTGCCCGTGGTGAATGCCGACGGCACCCCCAAGTGGCGCATGGCACCCGGTCCTAACGGCCCGTACTGGAAGCAAGGCATGCAAAACGGCTACCAAGACGTGGGCTCGTGGACCTTCTTCAAGGACCACAATGCCGACAAGGTGGCAGCCGCCTGGTTGTACGCGCAGTTTGTGACCGCCAAGACCACGTCCTTGAAAAAGACCACCGTGGGCCTGACACCGATCCGCGAAAGCGACATCAAGTCCAGCGCCATGACGGCCATGGCACCCAAATTGGGAGGCCTGGTGGAGTTCTACCGCAGCCCAGCCCGCGTAGCCTGGACACCCACTGGCAACAACGTGCCTGACTACCCCAAGCTGGCGCAGCTGTGGTGGAAAAACGTGGCAGTTGCTGTGACGGGTGAGAAGACACCACAGGCCGCGATGGACAACCTGGCCAACGAAATGGACGATGTGATGGGTCGCCTGGAGCGCGCCGGCATGGCCGTGTGCCCACCCAAGCTGAACGCCAAGCAGGATCCATCCAAGTGGCTGAGCGACAAGGGTGCTCCATGGGCCAAGCTGGCCAACGAAAAGCCAAAGGGTGAAACCATTGGCTACAACACGCTGTTGACAGCCTGGAAGAACGGCAAAACGCGTTAAGCGTTTCGTACACGTCTTCATGCTTTAAAGCTTGGCCGTGTGAGCACATCTGCCACACGGCCTTTTTTTATTTCTTTCTAGCCTATGCCCACAAACATGCAGCCCCAATTGACACGGCGCGACGAACTGATGGCCCAACTGGCACAGACTCAGTCTTATGACATTGCCATTGTTGGTGGTGGAGCAACGGGCCTCGGCGTTGCGCTGGACGCTGCGGCCAGAGGATTCAAAGTCGTCCTGGTGGAATCCCACGATTTTGCCAAAGGCACTTCATCACGGGCGACCAAGCTGGTGCACGGTGGTGTGCGTTACCTCGCACAGGGCAATATTTCGCTGGTGCGCGAGGCCTTGCACGAACGTACTACGCTGCTAAACAACGCGCCGCATCTGGCGCAACCCCTGCCGTTCATCATGCCTTCCTACAAATGGTGGGAGACGCCTTTTTACGGCATAGGGCTCAAGATGTACGACGCCCTGGCGGGCAAAGCCGGCCTGGGCAAAACCGAATTTCTGAACCGCGACCAAACCCTCAAGTACCTGCCTACCGCATTGGCGCAGGGTTTGCAGGGTGGTGTCAAATACTGGGACGGCCAGTTCAACGACGCCAAGCTGGCCATGGCGCTGGCTCGCACGGCCGCAAGCCGTGGCGCACTGCTGGTCAATTACTGCAGAGCTGCACACCTGCTGTACGAAAATGGCAAGGTGTCCGGCCTGGTGTGCGAAGACACGCTAACCGGAAAACAATACACCGTCAACACCCGCTGCGTGGTCAATGCCACCGGTGTGTGGGTGGACGAGCTGCGCCAAAAAGACGGGGCTGCCAGCGGCGCCAGCAGCAAGCGTGCCACCAAACCCATGGTCACACCCAGCCAGGGTGTACACATCGTGGTGGACCGGTCTTTCCTGGACAGCGATGTGGCCCTGATGGTGCCCAAGACTGCCGATGGGCGTGTTTTGTTTGCGGTGCCGTGGTTGGGCAAGGTTATTCTGGGTACGACCGACACGCCGCGCAACGACCTGGCGCGTGAGCCCCTGCCGTTCAAGGAAGAAGTGGACTTCATCCTCAACGAATCGGCCCGATACCTGCGCAGCGCGCCGACCCGTGCCGATGTGAAAAGTGTGTGGGTGGGCTTGCGCCCTTTGGTCAAACCGCAGGACGACGACGGCGACAACACCAAGGGCATCAGTCGCGAACACACGGTGATGGTCAGCCGCAGTGGCATGGTGACCGTGACCGGCGGCAAGTGGACCACCTACCGCGCCATGGCAGAAGACGTGCTGGATGCATGCGCCGACAAAGCCTTGTTGGAGAAGCGCGCCAAAGGTGTGACCACACATCTCAAACTGGTAGGTGCCGGTGTGCCGGCTGCGCAGATACAGTCGATCTGCCTGGCGCCCGGACTGCACTCCTACGGCGACGAACAGGCAACTGTACAGGCCATGCCTGGAGCTGACAAGCTGGTGTGCGAAGGTCTGACCGAAGGCATGGTGCGTTTTGCCGCGCGTTATGAATACGCCATTACAGTGGAAGACATGCTGGCACGCCGTTCACGGCTGTTGTTTCTGGATGCCCGTTTGGCGGCAAGCTTGGCGCAGGACGTGGGGAAAATCTTGCTGGATGAGACTGGTATTGACCCGGAGATTGAGGCCTTTACCGCACTGACGCAGCACTATTTGCAATTGCCGGTGTAGGCACCTTATGTGTCGGTCATGGCAGCCTGTTTCTACCTATTGACGCAGCTGTGTAATTACCCCACCATGGTTGTGGTGTGAGGGTAAAAGGAGACAACATCGTGACAATTTTTACGCGTCTGGCGTTGCTGGGTGGAGTCATGTCCGCCCTCCTGCTGGTGGTTGGTGGCATGGGTCTTTATGGCCAGGGGGAGTCCAACGAGGCGTTGCGCAAAGTGTATGAGGACCGTACGGTGCCAGCCGGGCAATTGGGTGACATAGGCACCAAGTTGATCAGCAACCAATTGGCCTTGTCGACCGCGCTGATTACACCCACTCCCGAGGTTATTGCAGCCAGCACAGCCACTGTGGATGCCAATATTGCGGCCATCTCCAAACTTTGGTCGGCGTACACCGCGATCAAGCTTTCGGACGAAGAGCAAAAATTGGCTAAGGCGTTCGTGGAGGATCGCAAGAAATTTGAAGAGGGTCTGCAACCCGCGCTGGTCGCACTGCGGGCCAATGACGTCATTGAAGGCCAAAACATCTTCGTGAACAAGATCCCACCGTTGTACGCGCCAGTCAAGAAGGGCATCGATGCGCTGAGTCAGTTGCAGGTAGAGGGCGCCAAGAAGGAATTCACCGACGCCTCTGCTCGCTACAACACGATCAAATTCTTCTCACTGATATCCATTGTGGGTGGGCTCTTGTTTGCCGCGGTGTTTGGCTGGGTGACGCTGCGTACTATCACCGGCCAACTGGGGGCCGAACCGTCCGCAGCCGCCGCGCTGGCGCAACGTGTGGGCGCAGGCGACCTCACGACCGACCTCCAACTTAAATCCGGTGACAGCGTCAGTCTGATGGCGCAACTCAAAGCCATGCAGGACAACCTGACCCAGGTGGTGACCAATGTGCGCAATGGCTCCGAAGGCGTGGCTATCGCCAGTGCCGAAATTGCGCAGGGCAACCAGGACCTTAGCGCGCGCACCGAGCAACAGGCCAGCGCGTTGGAGAAAACGGCCTCCAGCATGGAGGAGCTAAGCGCTACTGTTAAACAAAACGCCGACAGTGCCCGCCAGGCAAACCAGCTGGCGATGAACGCCAGTACGGTAGCCGTCAAAGGTGGTGAGGTGGTCACTCAGGTGGTGGAGACCATGAAGGGCATCAACGAGTCCAGCCGCAAGATCTCCGACATCATCAGCGTGATTGACGGCATTGCATTCCAGACCAATATCCTGGCGCTGAACGCTGCAGTAGAGGCCGCCAGGGCAGGGGAGCAGGGCCGGGGTTTTGCAGTGGTGGCGAGTGAGGTGCGCAGCCTG
This sequence comes from Rhodoferax sp., assembly GCA_043738115.1. Taxonomy (GTDB): domain Bacteria; phylum Pseudomonadota; class Gammaproteobacteria; order Burkholderiales; family Burkholderiaceae_C; genus Allorhodoferax. Next base: position 37,439 of record JAYSZJ010000056.1, read on the forward strand.
GCCGGTCGGTCGGCCGAGGCGGCCAAAGAAATCAAGCAACTTATCAACGCTAGTGTGGAGCGTGTGGAGCACGGCAGTGCGCTGGTAGACCAGGCCGGTGTCACCATGACCGAGGTGGTGACCAGCATCCAGCGGGTTACTGACATCATGGGTGAGATAAGCGCAGCCAGCAATGAACAATCTTTGGGTGTGTCGCAGGTCAGCGAGGCCGTGGCACAGATGGACCAGGCCACCCAACAGAATGCGGCGCTGGTGGAGCAAATGGCGGCTGCAGCCGGCAGTCTCAAGTCGCAGGCGCACGATCTGGTGGGCACGGTGGCGGTGTTCAAGCTGGCCCATGGTGCTGGCGGTGGTGCACCGCTGGCCGTCGCGCCCCGTATGCAGGCTGCCCCGGCAGTCGCACCACGCCCGCCGGCCAAGGCAGCCGCCGCAATTCCTTCTGCCAAAAAACTGGCGCTGGCTGGCAAACCCAAAGCCTTGTCGGCCCCCGCATCCAAGACAGCCGATGACGGCAGTTGGGAGAGCTTTTAGGGCAGCTTGGTGATTTAGCCCGGCAACGGGTCTGAAAGGAGCGGATGATGCGCACCAAGTCAGTCAGCACAACCACGGTTGACCCCTACCGCGCGGCGTTGTTTTTGGGTCAGGCACTCGCTGAGATCAAGCCCGAGGTTGTGTTTCTGTTCACCACGGTCCACTATGAAGACTGGACCGAATTCATGGATGGCCTGTATGACGGGCTGGACAACCCCTATGTGCGCGTCATTGGCGCCAGCGGAGACGGCGTACATGAGCGCGAACGCACCTCGGATGTGGGTGCTGCGGCACTGGGTCTGAGCTCAGGCGGCGCTGTGCAATGGCATGTTGCCAGCGGGGACCAGGTCGGCACCGACCCAGAGGGCGCGGTGCGCCGTGCCCTGGGCAAGCTGGCGGTGCCGCTGCAGGGACGCAAGCCTGCCTTCTACTTCCTGGTGTCCGACTTCCATACCGATGCCAGCCGGATCGAGCGGGTGGTGCGCGACGAGATCGACGTGCCGGTGATTGGCGGCATGGCCGCCGACGACAACGACAAGATGGAGCGCTGCTGCCTGTTTGCCGACCGTGCCATGGTGCACGACTGCGTTGTCATGCTGGCGGCCGATGGGCCGCTGTCGTTTCAGGTGCATATTGGCAATTCCATCGCTCCCGTGGGCCAGCCCGGTGCCGTGGATGAGGCAGAGGGCAAATTGCTCAGCCGCGTTGGGGGTACTGATGCCGCATCGTTTGTGGAGCGTGAGACCGGCAAGCCCTTTTTACGTTCGGACCAGGGCTCGGTGGCGCTGACCATTTTGAATGCGGGTAAAGCTGGTGAGAAGAAGCTGCGTGCCATTGCGCAAAATTCCCACGCCGAAGCCGGTGGCCTGACGCTGCACGGCGGTATTCAGCGCGGTGACGTGGTGCAGGTCTGCCTGGCCCAGCCTGAGGATCTGGTAGCCGAGGTGCATGCCATTGCCAGCCGGGCCGCGGCCTCAGGATTTCAGCCCAGCGCTGCACTCATCGTCAGCTGCGCGGGACGCAAGTGGCTGTTGGGTGGCCAGATCGACTTTGAGGTTGGCGCCATCGAAGAGGCATTTGGTGGAGACCTTGCGATTGCTGGTTTTCCTTCGTTTGGCGAGATCGGGCCTTTGTTCCACGAGGGTGTGTACACACGCAACTTGTTCCACAACATGACCTACGTCTTGCTGTTGTTGGGCAACAGCGATGGAAGCTAAGCCACCCCACGCCATTCGCATGTTGACCACGCTGGATCCCGCGCCGCCGGGCTTCCTGACGGTGCAGCTCACCAAGCGGCATTTGCTGGCCGGACCCGTATTGGTGCTGGTGCAAGACATCACTGAAATCCATCAGGTGGCTGCGGACTATGCGCTGCGCATGCAGGGCGTCATCATGGCCTTGGGGTCACCTATGCATCTGGAGGCGATCACCCCGGTGCTGTGGCATGTGCGGCTGTCGTTGGCGCAGGTGGAGGTGGCGGCCGCGTTGGCCCCAGGCTGGCTTGCCACCATTGCGCGGGCTGACCTCGTCACACAGCAACTGTTTACCGTGGAGACCAAGACCGAGCGCATCGAGCGGCAAATGCGGCAAACGCGCCACGATTACAACGAGCTGACCAACCGCCTGCTGGCCCAGGTGCACGACCTGACAGTGGCCAAAGACGCGCTGGGCGAACTCAATCTGCATCTGGAGTCACGGGTGCAGGCACGCACAGCGGACTTGGCACTGGCCAATGCCAATCTGTCGGCAACCCTGGACGAACTGAGAAGCACACAAAAGGAATTGGTCCGTTCGGCCCAACTGGCCGGACTGGGGTCCATGGTTGCGGGCATTGCCCACGAGCTCAACACCCCCATTGGTACCGCGCTGACCGGAGCAACTGCCTTGGCTGAGTCTGCTCGCGCCATCTACGCCCAGTATGCGCAAGGCCTGCTGGGGCGCAAAGCCCTGGACCAGTTTTTTATGGATACGCAGGACATGACCGAATTGTTGGAGCGCAACTTGTTGCGGGCAGCTGATCGCATATGCCAATTCAAGGGTGTGGCCGTAGACAGTGGCACCGAAGCGCGCCACCGTTTCCGCCTGTTGGATGTGGTGACCGGCACGCTGGCATTTTTGGCCCCCAAGATGGAGAACTGTCCCCACCGCCTGAATCTGGAGCTGGACCACAGTATCGAACTGGACAGCTACCCCGGCGCCATAGGCCAGGTGCTGACCCATTTCATCAGCAATGCACTGATGCACGCCTTCACCGGGCGTGGAAGCGGCAGCATGCTGCTGCGAACCGCGCTGGTGGGCGGCGACACCATGGAAATCACCTTCAGCGACGACGGCAATGGCGTGCCGGCTGATCGCCTGGCCCATCTGTTTGAACCCTTTTTCACCACCAGGTTGGGCCAGGGCAGTTCGGGCCTGGGTCTGTATATCGCCTACACCCAGGTCCGTGACCTGCTGGGCGGACGGATAGAGGTTAGCAGTGTGGTGGGGCAGGGCACTTGTTTCTCAGTCACCGTGCCGCTGGTTGCGCCCAGCCTGGTGGCATAGCGGTGCCTGAAGAGGCCACCATAGGCAAAGGCTTAAGCTAAATCAGCGTATAGCCCCCTTCGCTGTTGATGGTAATGCTATCAATTGTGTAGTGCTTCAGGGTCTGCGCCTGACGCTGCACCCAGAATCGCCAGGGCCTTCTCGGAAAACTCTATCCACGAGGTCTCCTGTGTGATACCAGCCGAGAGCACCAAGTGCTGCAGTTGCGCCTTGCGTGATGTGTCTCCACGGGCAAAGTCGCGGGCCTCGATGGTGCGGTAGACGGCCAGCTTCTGGCGGTGTAACTCAAGGCGGCGGCGGATGTCGTCGGCCAGGCCCGTGGGGCCGACCACGGCCTCGGCACGCAGGCGCACCATGAATTCGTCGCGCAGGGGCTTGGGGTCTTGGTCTTCAGCCACCCAGCGCTCCAGTTCGGCGCGGCCGGCAGGTAGCACCTGGTAGACCTTTTTGCGGCCGCGGCCGGACTCAGGGGGCAGGGACTCGACCCATGCGGCTTCCTCCAGCCGACCCAGCTCGCGGTAGATCTGTTGGTGTGTGGCATGCCAGAAGTAGCCAATGGAGCGGTCGAAGCGGCCCGCCAGGTCTGAGCCTGAACTGGGTTGCTCAACCAGGGCGGTGAGTAGGGCGTGGGGCAGGGACATCGCTGTATTTTATGCAACCAGTTGCACAGTCGGTAGGTTTTTGCGTAGAATTGTGCAACCAGTTGCATAAAGGACTCCGATGACCGCTTACCCCAACATGTTGAAGCCGCTAGACCTGGGCTTTACCACCCTGAAAAATCGTGTCCTGATGGGCTCCATGCACGTGGGCCTGGAGGAGGTACCCAACGGATTCGAGCGCATGGCCGCCTTCTACGCTGAGCGCGCCCGGGGCGATGTGGGCCTGATCGTGACCGGCGGCATTGCACCCAACGAACGTGGCCGGCCTATGAAGGGCGGCGCCATGCTGACCACCGAGGCAGAAGCCGAACACCACCGCGCAGTGACCGATGCCGTGCATAAAGAAGGCGGCAAGATCGCCATGCAGATCCTGCACTTTGGCCGCTACTCGTACCAGAAGGACCTGGTGGCGCCCAGCGCACTGCAGGCACCCATCAACCCCTACACACCACACGGCCTGAGCACCAACGAGGTGGAGCAGACCGTGGAAGATTTCGTGCGCTGCGCCGCGCTGGCCCAGCACGCCGGTTATGACGGCGTGGAGATCATGGGCTCTGAAGGGTACTTGATCAACGAGTTCATCGCAGCCCGCACCAACCACCGCGACGACGAGTGGGGCGGTAGTTATGCAAACCGCATGCGCTTTCCGGTGGAGATCGTGCGCCGGGTGCGTGAGCGCGTGGGGACCAACTTCATCATCATCTACCGTTTGTCTGCGCTGGATCTGGTGGAAGGCGGTTCCACGCTGGACGAGGTGATCCAGCTTGCGAAAGCGATCGAAGCGGCCGGCGCCACCATCATCAACACCGGCATTGGCTGGCACGAGGCGCGCATCCCCACCATCGCCACCAAGGTGCCACGCGCGGCCTTTGCCTGGGTGACCCAGCGGCTCAAGGGCCAAGTCGGTATTCCGTTGGTGGCCACCAACCGCATCAACACACCCGAGGTGGCCGACCAACTGCTGGCCGATGGCTTTTGCGACATGGTGTCCATGGCCCGGCCGTTCCTGGCTGACCCGGACTTTGTGCGCAAGGCCGCCGAGGGCCGTGCTGACGAGATCAACACTTGCATAGGCTGCAACCAAGCCTGCCTGGACCACACCTTTGGCGGCAAGATCACGTCTTGCCTGGTCAACCCGCGCGCCTGCAACGAGACCGAGCTGGTGATAACACCCGCAGCACAAACCAAGCGTATCGCGGTCGTGGGCGCAGGCCCAGCCGGCTTGAGCTTTGCCGTAACCGCCGCCGAACGCGGCCACACGGTCGAGCTGTTCGACTCCGCCGCCGAGATCGGCGGCCAGTTCAACATCGCCAAGAAGGTGCCCGGCAAGGAAGAGTTTTACGAAACGCTGCGCTACTTTGAGCGCCAGTTGGCGCTGCGCGGCGTCAAGGTGTCGCTGAATACCCGTGTCACCGCCGATGCCCTGAAGTCAGGTGGTTTTGATGAGGTGGTGCTGGCCACTGGCGTGACGCCACGCACACCCGATATTGAAGGCGTGGACCACGCCAAGGTCATGGGTTATCTGGATGTGCTGCGGGACGGCAAGGCCGTGGGCCAGTCGGTGGCCGTCATCGGCGCGGGTGGCATTGGTTTTGACGTGTCCGAATACCTGACGCACTCCGGCACCAGCCCCAGCGTGGACGCACCCAAGTTTTATGCGGAGTGGGGCATCGATACCGCTTACGCCCAGGCTGGTGGCATCAAGGCAGCCCATGCGGAAACCTCGCCACGCAAGGTGCATCTGCTGCAGCGCAAAGAGAGCAAGGTCGGCGACCAGTTGGGCAAGACGACGGGCTGGATACACCGCACCTCGCTGAAAGCCAAACGCGTGGGCATGACGCCTGGCGTGCAGTACCAAAAGATTGACGACGCCGGCCTGCACATCCGCGTCGGTGACAAGGAGCAGATCGTCGCCGTCGACAACATCATCCTGTGCGCCGGGCAGGAGCCGCAGCGCGAGCTCTACGGCGCGTTGCAGGCTGCGGGATGTTCGGTACACCTGATTGGCGGCGCCGATGTGGCCGCCGAGCTGGACGCCAAACGCGCCATCAACCAGGGCACACGCCTAGCTGCCACGATTTAATTTCATTCACTAACAACACAACCGGAGCACCCTATGCACCCAGCACCCAGCCAATTGAAACCCGCAGTCGCCGCGTCCCTCGCCAAATGGCATGCCATGATTGCCGCTGGCAACCTGCAAGACCTGCCCAGCATCGTGCACCCCGACGCGGTGTTTCGTTCACCGATGGCCATACACCCCTACCAGCCCGCGGCCGCGCTGATCCTGGCGCTGAGCACCGTGATCCAGGTTTTCCAGGATTTCACCTACCACCGCCAACTGGCGTCGGAAGACGGTTTGAACGCGGTGCTGGAATTCAGCGCCCGCGTCGGCGACAAGCAGCTCAAGGGCATAGACCTGGTGCGTTTTGATGAAGAAGGCAAGATCGTCGAATTTGAAGTCATGGTGCGGCCCCTGAGCGGCCTGCAGGCCCTGGGTGCCGAGATGGGTGCACGCCTGGCGGAGAAAATGCCGGCGTTCAAAGTCAAGAGCTAAAACGCACGAATCCCATCGCCTATTCATGAGGGACAATTGGCCGCTCTAAAACTATGTAGTACGCATGGTTTGAATTGAACATGCCAGTTTATTAAGGAATCAAGAAATGGAAGTGAGAAAGGCATTGCTGTTGTTAACGGTGGCGGTTACAGCTGGTTTTCTATGCGGTTGCGCTGGCCGGCAGACAATGGTGTTGAGCAACGACAGACTGTCGAACATACGCACTATTAGTATCGACAAAAGTATTCCTAAACCCAAGACAGTTGGTATGGCGCGGGGAGGGGTGGGAATAGGTGGAGTTGGTCTATTGGGTGCCGTCGTGGCCAATGTTGCAACTACGGATTTTCGCAATGACCGTCCGGCGACCATGGCCGAATTATTGGAACGTAACGGCATAGATGTCAGTCAGATCGTGCATGCGGAAGCAGCAGCTCAGCTTTCTGCGAAGAAGGGTTTGCTGATCTCTGAAACACCTGGGACAGACGCCACTTTCCAATTCACCATTAATAACTTCTGTTTTGGGAAAACACATCCGTTTGGAAGTGTCTATGACGTATGTATGGACGTCACTGGTAAGGCGTTTTCAAAGAATGGTGAACTGATCTGGACGAAGTCAGACTATGTGTCAGGCCTAACCCCAGGCAATGATCAGGGCCAAACTGAAGACACCTATTACACAGACCCTGGCAAGTTGCGAATTGCGATTGAGACGGCAACCCGGGTTTTGCTTAAGGAGTTGATGGCTACGATTGGCAACAATTAAGGCCAGACTCAAGCGGTAGGAATTCATTCACGGCGTGGTTTGCGCATCTACTGTAGTGTTTCACGCTGTTTGAACCATATTGAGCGTGGCCTTTGCGCAGATAATTTTTTCCAGAATGTCACGAGCACTTGCCGTCCAGATTAAGGGCTTGGGGTCCTAGTTGTGAGCGAGGACAAGAAGTGACCTGGTCCGCTTTGACGAAGACGGAAAGATCGTCGAATTTGAAGTCATGGTGCGGCCCCTGAGCGGCCTGCAGGCCCTGGGTGCCGAGATGGGTGCACGCCTGGCGGAGAAGATGCCGGCGTTCAAGGTCAAGGGATGATGGAGTAGGGCGGGGCTATGGTTTCCATGGCATACGCCTCAAAGTGATCCACGGGCAGTGGCCGGCTGAAGTAATAACCCTGGTAGGCATGGCAGCCTGCATGGGCCAAGAAATCGCGCTGTTCAATGGTTTCCACGCCCTCGGCAATTACGTCCAGCCCCAGGCTTTTTGCGAGCGCTACTACGGTCCCGGCAATCGCCGCGTCGTTGGGGTCCGTCAAAATGTCGCGCACAAAGGACTGGTCAATTTTCAGCTGGTCCAGCGGCAAGCGTTTCAGATACGACAGCGACGAATACCCGGTTCCGAAGTCATCCAGCGAGAATCCCACACCGTGTGCTTTGAGTGTGGTCATTTTGTTTATGACCTCCTCCACACTGTCGGCTAGCAGGCTCTCGGTCAGCTCCAGCTTCAGACGCGCAGGGTTGGCCCCCGTCGCTTCTAGTACCGCCAGAACTTCCTCCACGAATCGGGGCTCGTGAAACTGCAGCACGCTGACGTTCACGGCCAGCGTTAAATGGCTCAACTCAGGGTGTGAAGCCCAGGCGGTGAGCTGCTCGCAGGCGCGGGCCAGCACCCATTGGCCCAACGGAAAAATCAGGCCACTGTCTTCTGCCAGCGGAATGAATTGCGCCGGCGGCACCAGGCCCCGCTCGGGGTGTTTCCAGCGCACCAGGGCCTCGGCCCCCGTCACGCGGCCACCAACCACCACTTGGGGCTGGTAGTGAAGAACGAATTGATTTTCCTGAATGGCTTGGCGCAGCTCCACTTCGAGTCGCGCACGCTCCATGACGACGACTTGCATGTGTGGGTCAAAGAAGCGCAGCGCGTTGCGACCGGTGTCTTTGGATTTGTACATGGCCAGATCGGCCTGCTTCAACAAGTCATCGATGGATGTCTCCAGACCCAGAAACAAGGTGGCACCGATGCTGGCAGTGCTCCGATGGTCCAGGTCGGCCAGCCGGTACTTTTGGTTCAAGGCCGCTAGAACCTTTTTGCCAACCGTCTCGGTCTGGCCAGCGGCATCCTCCAGTGAGTCGCTCAGGTTGGCCAGCACAATGACGAATTCATCTCCACCCAGCCGTGCCACGGTGTCACCCTGGCGCACGCAATCAACCAACCTCTGCGAAACCTGTTGCAACAGAAGATCACCCTTGTCATGGCCGAAGGTGTCGTTCAGGGTTTTGAACTGGTCCAGATCAATGAACAATACTGCACCAAACGTGCTGTTGCGGTTGCCAATGGTCATGGCCTGCTTCAAACGGTCCAGCAGCAGGGTGCGGTTGGGTAAATGGGTCAGGGTATCGAAGAAGGCCAGCTCTTCAATTTTTTCCAATGCCTGCTTTCGGTCCGTGATGTCATGGATGATGGAGAAAAGCATGGGGCGACCGTTGCGGCTGATGGGCGTGGAGTGCACTTCCACATCGCGCAGGGTGCCGTCTGCCAGCCGGTGCTGGAAAAGGAAATAGCTGCGGTCCGAACGCCAGGCCCTTTGCCGCTCCTCGGCAATCAGTTCTGGTGCCAGCGTGTTGATGTCGCTGATCAACATGCTTGTGAGGCGCTCGCTCGAATAACCATAAAAGGCCGCTGCCGCCATATTGGCGGAGACGATGCCCCCCGATTCAGGTTCGATGAGCAACATCACTGACGAATTTTTTTCAAAAAAGTTGCGGAAGTGCTCCTCGCTTTGCCGCAGTTCAGCGGTCATGTGGTCCGCCAGGCGCAGCGCGCGTGTACGCCCGGTAGTTAGCAGCCATGCCAGCACCGCCAGCAGGACGCTCAAACCTATGCCTGCTCCGGCAATCAATGGCGATGCGTTACGCCCAAAGCGGGCCTCAAAGGCGGGCAGTGCCGTCATGGACAGTGTCCAGGTGTGACCGCCTGCGACGACGTATTCATTCGCTGTCAAAGCGTCGGCATTGTCGGTGTGTTGGGCCTTGTCGCTCCGGTAGAGCAGTGCGGCGTCGGATGTGTCGACACCGTCATATAGCGCGAACCAGAGTCCGGGCAGCGGTTCACCGTAGAGGCTGGCAACCAATTGGTCCATGTGAAAAGACGCAAATACCCAACCTATCAGGTGGGTGCGGCGCTGGGCGACACTGTCGGGTGGTTTTCCGCGCGCATAGACCGGCAGGTACATGATCAAGCCGGGCGGCGCCTGGATGTCGGCATCGGCCCGGAGTTGGACCTTGCCAGAAATAGCCGCCATGCCCGAATCGCGCGCCCGTTCCATGGCCAAGCGCCGAGGAGCGTCTGGCCAGGCATCAAAGCCCGGCTCCGCACGGGCCTGGCTCCCGTAGGACTCGCGCATCGTTACCGGTGCATAAACATCTCGCTGTCCGCTTGGGGAAATTTCATAACGCGGCCAGCCGTTCTGGCGCATGGCATCAATATGCGCATTCTTGCTTTCGGCGGGTACGTGTTCGACAAAACCGATGACCCGAACCCCTGGAAAACTGGCACCTGCGGGCAGCATTTCCAGATAGTCATGCAGGCGCGCACGATCCGGCGCCGCAGTGGAAAACAGAGCCTGCACACCACGCAACATCTGCTCATAACTGGCAACACGCTGCTCAATGCGGTTAACCGTCTCACGCAGTGCGAAATCGAACTGTGAATGCAGTTCTTTGCTGTTTGCCTGGCGCTCATGGTCAAACACCAGCCAGGTCGTGCCGAGCGCCGCGCCCAGCGTCAGCAATGGAACCAATAGCCAGCGCGCACTGTTCACCATGCTGACTAAAAATTCACCAGCTTGGCGGCGAGGTCGGATTTGAAATACTTCTCAAAAATGCGCCCCACGGTACCGTCTGCGCGCATGGCGTTGACAATGGTTCGCCACTTTTCCTGCTCAGCCTGCGGAATGGCTTTGTTTGACATGATGAGTCCATGCGGCACTGGAGGGTCATTGAATTCGATGATGTTGGAGACCGCGCGGATGGCCCTCTCGTCCAGCGCCGGGTAGTCAAACGGCTCAATGATCATGCCCTGGATGTGGTTGAGCATCAGGGTCTGGTACAGCGGATCCAGACCGCCTGCCTGGCTTACCCGGTTGGCAAGCTGCAAGGTATCCACCAGCCGGTTGGCACTTTCGCTGTAGCGAAAGCTCCGAATGACACCCATTTTGAGAGCGGGGTTGCGCTCAAAATCGCCCAGACTGGTCACACCAGAATCCTTGCGTACCAACAGGTAGTACCGGTTGCTGAAATACCAAGCGAAGCCCGCAAATCGCTCGCGCTGCGCATTGCTGATGCCCGAGGTACTGAAGTCCAGGGCGCCGGACTCGATGAGTTGCCAGATACGTGCCCGGGGCAGGAAGCTGACCGTCACTTTGCATCCGCTTCGGCGGATCAGCTCATCCGCGAAATCCTTGTCAATGCCCGTGTCTGAGTTTGCCGAATACAAGAGTCCATGGTCGTGCAAGGCCAAAGTGAAAGGCCGCGTGCACTCGGGTCCGGCGGCAACCGCAGGGCCGCCGCCCAAAGCTATGAGTGCGAACAAGAAGGCTATGCAAAACAGGCGTTGCGATTTCGTCATGTTCATTTCCTTATCAGATCGGCACCACAAACTATGCGGTAAGCACACTATATGCTTGTCTGTCCATCTGCGGGGGACGTTGGGCTCCATTGGCGCTATAGTGCCAATCAGCGGCTTGCACCGCAGACCCAGGAGGTAAGGCACCATGGCAATCCAACACGCCGTATCCGGCGAACCCGTCAGTGTTCTCCCACCCGCCGACAGTGTGGGTGAGCGACAAAGCGTCGCGCTGTTTAAAACCAACGAACTCGAAGTGATGCGTGTGGTGCTGCCCAAGGGCAAATCCATGCCCCCCCACAAGGTGGCCGGTGACATCACTGTGCAGTGCTTGGAAGGCTCAATTCGTTTTAACAGCGATGGCAAGGACCAGGTTCTGGCAGTGGGAGACATGTTGTACCTGGCCGGTGGTGTGGTGCACAGCCTGACCGCCATCGAAGATGCCTGTGCATTGGTGCACATCGTGCTGCGCAAACCGTGATGAAGAAGTCTATGCAATCACCATGGATCCCGTCAGCGGTGGCCTTGGTTTTGGCCATATGCGCCTGCCATCTGTCTTACGCGCAGCAACCCGCCGCAGTCGAGGCGGCGCTTCCGGGTTTTGATGCAGAACTGGCCAAACAACTAGGGGCTGACGAACGCGGCATGAAGCCCTATGTTCTTGTGATCCTGAAGACCGGGCCCAACAAGCTGCCCGCTGGCCCCGAGCGGGACGAGATGTTCAAAGGCCATTTCGCCAACATGGGCCGGCTAGCTGGTGAGAAGAAGCTGACATTGGCTGGCCCCTTGGATGGTGTGGATGGCTGGCGTGGTCTGTTTGTATTGGCCGTTGCTGATATTGAGGAGGCCAAGGCCCTGGTTGCTACGGACCCTGTAATCATCAAGGGTGAAATGGTGGCTCAATACCACAAGTACTACGGTTCAGCGGGCCTGATGCTGGTCAATGACATCCACAAGAAGGTGGCCAAGAAAGGCTTCTAGTTGGGCCTGACACAACGCTCCGGGAAACGCTGCATAAAGTTGCACTCTTTTTCGCGCATGAATTGTTGTATGGCCTGTGTGCGGAGCGAGCCTTCTGTGACGCCGTAGTCGGGTCGTTTACAGTAGGCGGGGTTGGTAGGGCAAACGCCGGTGTTTATGCCCATTGGCCTTTCACCGTCATCACCCGCAGCCACCTGCACAAACGAGGTTTGTGCCGACGCTGGCGACTTTGTGCCCTTCATCACCTTGACCGCTGTATCCCCTTTGTCGCACTTGCTGGCATCCGCGTACTTGATACCGCCGGGCGTGGTGCAGTTCCAGAAAAAATCGGTAGCGGCAAAAGCCGGCCATGTGATGGCAGACAGCAGCAGGGTGAACGCGAGACGCAGGGCGAGGTTCATGGTTATTCCAGTTCTGGGCGGCTACGGCGCACTATAGGGCATGAACCGCTTCCTGCACACTTCAGGCACGCAGCACTTAAACAAATTTGCCTCTAGCCCCCGCGAAATAAAGCAATGCAGCTATGAAATACATAGCGTTTCCTGACGAGGCACTTTACATGGCCAATGCTGCCAACTCCTCGCGCAGCCTGGCGTTTTCGGTTTCCAATTCCGTGATGCGCAGCTTCAGTGCTTCAACGCTGTCTTGCGCTGGCTCTGCGGACGTGTTCTCGGTCGCGGTACGTTTCCTGGTCTCGCGCACGCGTTTGGCGGCTTGCCGCAGTTGCTCTTTGCCACCCAAAGCGGCCGCCACCTGTTCATCTTCTGGCAGGGTCGATACCGCAGCGGCAGCATTGATCGAAATGGTGCCGGACTTGACCGCTGCCACCACTTCCGCCGCCGCCTGCTTTTGGATCTTTTCAATCAGAACGACCTGGTTGCTGCTCAGGCGTGCGACCTTGGCGATATCTTCCCGGCTCTTTAGCGGATCGGCGCTTGCTGCCGCGTTCGTCGCGGCGGGTGGTGTGGTGGTTTCAATATCAGCGGAAGCGGCATCAACTGCGTCGGTGGCCGAGGCCGCCTTGAGCCTTCTGTCATGCAGGATCTCGCGCTTGCGCAGCGCCAGCACGCCCCGCTGAAAGTCCGACACACTGCGACGCCCCAGGTGTTGGTCAATCATCCACAGGTGGACGTCTTCCATCGTTTTGAACTGGGTGCTCTGCAAGGTTTGGAACGCGATGCCATGTTTTTGGCAGATGCCATACCGGTTGTGGCCATCCACCAGCACGTCGCCCCACAACACCAGGGCGTCCCGGCAACCTTCTGCCAACAGGCTGCGCTCCAGCGCGTCATGCTCGTCGGGCGTCAACGGGTCGATATAGGCTTTGAGGTCTGGATTGACGACGATATTCATGGCTTGGCAGAGGAGGCTGGATGCGGGCAAAGGGCGTGATTGTAGGGGGCCTGTGTCACCCAACGCGCCCGTTTGCCATGTAACTCAGGCCGCTACTTCGCTTCTTTCATCAACGCCTCAATCTGCGCATCCTTCTCCCGCCACAGCTGCTGCACCCACTGCGAGAACGCTTCGCGGAAGGCTGGGTCCTGCGCATAGTCACCGGCCATCAGATGTGGGGGAATGGGCAGGCTACGCACACGCACGATGACGCGGCGCAGCTTTCCCAGTAAAAAATCGGGGAAGGAAATAGGGCCATCGGGGTAGACGATGGTCACGTCCAGAATGGCCTGGAACTTGTCACCCATGGCGTTGAGGGCCATGGCCATGCCGCCAGCCTTGGGTTTCAGCAGATGGCGGTAGGGGGATTGCTGCTTGGCGTGTTTGGCCGGGGTGAAGCGCGTGCCTTCCAAGAAATTCATGACGCTGGTCGGGATCAGTGCATATTTCTCGCAGGCCTTGCGTGTGGTTTCCTGGTCCTTGCCGCGCATTTCGGGATGTTTCTTCAAATAATCTTCGGTGTGGCGGCGCATGAAGGGGAATTCGAGTGCCCACCAAGCCAGGCCCATCACGGGCACCCAAATCAACTGCTGTTTCAGAAAAAACTTCAACAGCGGTATGCGCCGGTTTAGCAAATGCTGCAACACCAGAATGTCCACCCACGACTGGTGGTTGCTGTTGACCATGTACCAGCTGTGGGGGTTCAGTCCGTCCAGGCCTTGCACATCCCAGGTGGTGCGTTGGGTCAGCGCCATCCATGCGCTGTTGCACCAGATCCAGTTTTCGGCAATGCCCAACAAGATGGGATCTATGCGCAGGCGCACCGCCTTGAAGGGCAACACCAGCTTGAGTGACGAAAATACCAACAGTATGGGCACCCAGAACAGCGCATTGATCGCCATGAGTAGGGCTGCAATGAGGAACCTAAGTGGTGATGGCAAGAAGGAGAGCATGGAGACTAAAGACCTTTTTCTTTGAAGAAGCACAGGGTGTTGCGGCCTTTGGCCTTGGCCTCATACATGGCCATGTCGGCTTGTTTGAGCAGTTCGGCCCCTTCCAGCGCACGGCCTATGAACAGTGTTGCCCCAATGCTGGGGGTGATGGTGTGCGCCACTTCCTTGAGCAGGTAGGGCTCATTCAGGCTGGCCAGAATTTTGTGTCCCACGGTGCTGGCGTGCAGCTTGGCATCGTCGACCGGGCCACTGAGGTTCTGGATCAGCAACACAAATTCATCGCCGCCCAGGCGGGCCACCGTGTCTATGGCGCGTATGCAGTGCACTAGGCGCTGTGCGACCTCTTGCAGCATCAGGTCGCCCACGTCGTGGCCAAAGGTGTCGTTCAATTCTTTGAACTTGTCCAAGTCCAGAAACAGCAGCGCGCCGTGGGTCTGGTTGCGCTGACTAACCGCCAACGCGGTTTCCAAGCGATCGGTCAGCATGCGCCGGTTCGGCAGACCCGTCAGCGTGTCGTGGAAGGCCAGGTGCTCGATCGCCTTGAGGGTGGCCTTCAGTTCAGACTGCGTGGCCAGCAGTTCACCCTCCACGCGCTTGCGTTTCGAGATGTTCATCAACGTGCCCACCATACGCAGCGGTTTGCCGCCCTGACTGAACTGCACCACCTTGCCCCGGTTCCCCATCCAGACCCAGTGGCCATCCGTGTGGCGGGCGCGGTATTCGGCTTCGTAGGCGGGTAGGGCGCCACTCAAGTGGGCGTGCATAGCATCCAACGTGCTGGGCAGGTCGTCGGGATGTATCAGATGGCCCCAGGCGTGGCCGTGGTTGCATTCCTCCGGGTCGCGACCCAGCATGGCGCAGGACCGTTCGTCCAGGTAGTAGCCTTTTTCTGTGGTGAGGTCATGGTCCCAGCGGCCCAGGTCGGCGCCCATCAGGGCCAGCTCCAACTGTTCGGTGGCATCGCGCAGGTGGGCCTCGGTGTCTTTGCGGGCCTGGATGTTGCGCCCCATGCCCAGCACGCCAATGGTGTTGCCATCGGCGCCCCGCATAGGGGTTTTGATGACCTCGTAAATGGAGGGGTCGCTGAGTAGGACCGACGGCATCGGGCGTTCCTCTGTCAGCGATTGCCCGGTCTGGATGACGATGCGGTCTACCCGTAGGAACTCTTGCGCGATGGCTTCGCCAACCCAGTCCGCATCTTTGGAGCCCACAATTTGATCGGCGGTAGTGCCTACGTTTTCCGCAAAGGCCGCATTGCAGGCCAGGTAGATGCCTTGAGTGTCTTTGAGCCAGACCCGGTCCGGTATGGTCTCCAGCAGGTTGCGCAACAGGTTTTCGCTGCGCTGCAAAGACAGCGTGGCTGCGCGCTCCTGCGTGATGTCTTCAATGGTGCCTTCGACGTACAAGGTATTGCCCTGTGCATCACGCACCAGGTGGGCATGCTCGCGCACCCAGATGCGTTCGCCGGTTTTGAGCCGGTAGGTTTCAGACACGAAATCGGTGACGTGGCCGTGTGCCTCCAGAATGCTTCTGAACTGCTGGCGCCGATCAGGTTCAACATAGGAGTCAGCGCCAATGGTGCGCACGTCGGCAAAACACTCGGCCTCACTGGCGTAACCATTGAGTTTGAGCAGCGCTGCATTGAGGCGCACGATTTTTCCGGCGGCGTCGGACCGATACGCCCCTATGGGCAGCAGGTCAAATAGCGTGGATAAATCGTGGGCAGACAAACCACATGCTCCTGGTCGGCTTACTTGAGGCTGCCCGACAAAAACTGCTGCAGGCGTTCGCTCTTGGGTGTGGCCAGCACGGTGGCCGGGTGGCCCTGTTCTTCAATACGCCCCTGGTGCAAAAAAATCAGGTGTTTGGAGACTTCGCGCGCAAAACCCATCTCGTGGGTGACCACGACCATGGTGCGGCCCTCTTGCGCCAGGTTCTGCATGACCTTGAGCACTTCGGACACCAGCTCGGGGTCCAGCGCGCTGGTGGGTTCGTCAAACAGCATGACCTCGGGCTCCATGGCCAAGGCACGGGCGATGGCCACGCGCTGCTGCTGGCCGCCGCTCAGGTGGGCGGGGTAGCTGTCTTCCTTGCCGGGCAGGCCCACCTTGGCCAGATATTTGCGGGCGGTCTCTATCGCCTGGTCCTTGGGCACACCCAACACATGCACGGGTGCCTCGATGATGTTTTGCAGCACCGTCATGTGGGCCCACAAATTGAAATGTTGGAACACCATGGCCAGCTTCGTGCGCAAACGTGCCAGTTGTTTTGGGTCGGCCGCGCCCAGTTCACCATTGGTTTGTTTGACCAGGTTCAGGGGTTCACCGGCGACGGCGATGCTGCCTTCGTGGGGTTTCTCCAGCAGGTTGATGCAGCGCAAAAACGTGCTTTTGCCCGAGCCCGAGCTGCCAATGATGCTGATCACATCACCTGCGTGGGCCGAGAGGGATACACCCTTGAGCACTTCGTTGGTGCCAAAGCGCTTGTGGATGTTGTCGACCTGAAGTTTGAGTGCTTGTGGTGTCATAGAAAGAAGTTCAGGCGCCCAGCAGTTCACCGGTTTTAAAGGCTACCGAGCCGGCAATCTTGCCCAGCTCGCCGCCCGCCGTCACATAACGGTCGCGGATACGCGCATACAGGGGGCCGGCCACACCCGCCCGCACAGGGTGGCTGTGGTTGGCGATGGGGTCAATCACCTCAGCCACCAGGTCGCCTGCTTGGAGGATTTGCCCCACCTCGGCGGCAAACACCACAACACCGGCCGAGGGTGCATACAGGGTTTCCGAGCCAGCCAAAGGTGTTGCGTGGCACAACGTAGGCGGCACAGCCGGCGCCTCCGCGCACGCCAACACCTGCAGATGTTGCAGATAAGAGAGCAGGGCCTGTGCATCGGCATGCGCCAGCGCATGGCTGACGTCGGTCTCGCCGCGCAACTCGATGGTGGTGCTGCAACAGCCTTGGGGCAGAGGGGCTGTGTTGCCGGCCGCGGCCAGGTTGTCGGCCAGCCGCCACCAGACCCCCGACAGGCATTCGTCAAACGGGCCGCTGCCGGAATTCTTGGCCAGCAACACGGCCTGACATTGCAGAAAACGTGTCAGTGGTTCGAACTGCGGCCAGCAGGCTTCTTCGGTGTAGAAGTGCATCACTGACTCGCAATCGCAATGCAGGTCCAGCACGTAGTCGGCATCAAAGGATAGGCTGAGCAAGCGATGGCGCAAACTTTGCAATTCGGTATCGGGCTTCCAGTCTTGAAGGTGTTGGCCTATGGCGCGGCGCACCGTGGCCATGTTGGAAACGCCGTCAGCGCCCAAGGCCTCTTGCACCACCGGCCATACGGCCTTGGCCAGGTCGGGGTAATGGCGGTTGAAGTTTTCCGACGTGTCCAGGTCAAAACGGCCCATGGGTTTGTGGTCCACGCGTTGGGCCAGGCCAATGGGGTTGGAGACCGGCACCAAGACTACCTCGCCCAGCACATCGCCTGCGGCGTCTGCGGCTTCCAGCAACGCGCGCAGGTGGTGGGCCACCAGCATGCCTGGGAGCTCTTCGGCATGCAGGCTGGCCTGGATGTAGACCTTGGGGCCACGACCCGGCGCACCAAAATGGAAGCTGGTCAGTGTCTTGTGGCTGCCCAGGCTGGGGGACAACAGGGAGTGGTCTAGGCGTTGCATGTTTATGCAGTGTTCAATGGTTAGTGTGTGCGCGGCGCCAAATAGGCCAGCAGATGCCGCTCACCCAGCTTGAACAGGCCAATCAGGCAGAACGAGGCCACCAAGTAGATAGCGGCGGCCGCCAGATAGGCTTCAAACGGCAGGTAGTACTGGGAGTAGATGCTGCTGGCGGCGGCGGTCACGTCCACCAAAGACGGCACGGCGCTGGCCAGGCTGGTGGCGTGCAGCATCATGACCACTTCATTGCTGTAGGCGGGCAGGGTGCGGCGCAGCGCACTGGGTAAAACGATGCGCAGCATGACCTGGAATCGGCCCATGCCATAGGCCTGCGCGGCTTCAATCTCACCGGCGCTGGTTTCGCGGATGGCGCCGGCCAGCATCTCGGCGGTGTAGCCAGCGGTGTTCAGCGCAAAGGCCAGCAGTGCACAGAAAAAAGGTTCTTTGAAGTGTGTCCACGGCCACACGTCGTCCCACCGTGCCTGAATCCACTCCAACTGGCCCAGGCCGTAATAGATCAGATAGACCTGTATCAGCAAAGGTGTGCCGCGTATCACGTAGGTATATGCGCCCACAAGCCAACGCAGGGGCGCCCAGGGGCCAGTCAACAGCAGTGCAAACACCAACGCCAACACCGAACCCACGGCCAGCGATGCAAACAGCAGCGTCAGCGTGGTGGCAATGCCTGTACCAAACAGGGCGATGTTTTGCGCCTCAAAGATCACTGCAAAGTTCATTTACAGCGTTCCCCGCTTGCTACCCAGGCTAAAGCGGGCATTAAGCCGGCGCAGTGCAAAGAGGGATACCGAGGTGTAGAGCAGAAACAGACCCGCCGTGAACAAAAAGAACATGAACGGTGAGCGCGTGGCGGCACTGGCCTGCTTGGCGGCGTAGGTCATTTCTTGCAGGCCAATCAGGCTGACCAGGGCCGTGGCCTTGATCAACACCAGCCAGTTGTTGGTAAAGCCGGGTAGGGCGTAGCGCACCATTTGCGGCGCGGTGATGCGCACAAAGGTCTGGGTGCGCCCCATGCCAAAGGCCCAGGCGGCTTCGGCTTGCCCTTTGGGGATGGACAACATGGCGCCTCTAAAGGTCTCGGTCATGTAAGCACCGTAGATAAAACCCAGCGTCAACACACCGGCCACAAAAGGGTTGATGTCCACCGTGGCTTCGCTGCCCATCCATTCCAGTGCGTTGTTGATGCCAATGGTGCCGCCGTAAAAGATCAGCAGCATCAGCACCAAGTCAGGTATGCCGCGGATGACGGTGGTATAGGCGGTGGCCAGCCCCACCCAGACCGGACGGCCGGAGAGCTTGGCACCCGCGCCCAGCAAGCCGAGCGCGATGGCCACCAGCAGAGCCGATACCGAAACCCCAATGGTCAGTACCGCGCCCTGCAAAATGGCCGAGACATAGGCGTTCATCCACTTACTTACCGTAGACGTCAAACTTGAAGTACTTGTCGTTGATCTTCTTGTAGACGCCGTTGCCGCGTATGGTTTTGATGGCAGCGCTCAGCTCGGTCTTCAGTGCGTCCTGGCCCTTGCGCATGCCAATGCCAGCACCCGCGCCGAAGTATTTGGGGATAAACAACTCGTCACCCTTCAACTCGTAGTCCTTGCCCTCGGGCTTGCTCAAAAAGCCGCCAGTCACTTCCACATGGTCCGCAACCGTGCCATCCAGGCGGCCGGCGCGGATATCCAGGTAGACCTGGTCTTGTGCTTCGTACGACACTACATCCACACCCACGGTCTTGAGTTCACCCAGGGCGAATTTTTCCTGTGTGCTGGCCTTCAGCACGCCAATCTTCTTGCCCTTCAGCGACGCCGGGCCGGTGTAGTTGAAGGCCTTCTTGGTCACTACGCGGCTGGGCGTGTTGTAGTACTTGTCGGTGAAGTCAATCTGCTTCATGCGGTCTTCGGTGATCGACATGGAGCTGATGATGACGTCGTATTTGCGC
Source organism: Rhodoferax sp. (assembly GCA_043738115.1). GTDB lineage: Bacteria > Pseudomonadota > Gammaproteobacteria > Burkholderiales > Burkholderiaceae_C > Allorhodoferax. The sequence continues at coordinate 57,294 of JAYSZJ010000056.1, forward strand.
GCCATAAGACCCGGAATCATGCTGTCCCAGCTTTGCTCTACAAATACACACTTGCGCTTGATTTGTTCACACAGCGCGTTGGCAATGTCCACGTCAAAACCCGCGGGTTTGCCGTCCACCTTGTAGGTGAAGGGCTCGTAGGTGGGGTCGATGGCGACTTTGAGGTCTTTGCCCTGGGCAAAGGATGTGGCGCCCAAGGCACCCAAAACAACGGCCAGCAGTATCTTTTTCATGCTTTACCTCGGAAAAATCAAAATTTCATTCTACGGGCTGCGCACGGCCCAAATTGCCGGGGTTTTCCGCCGGTCAAGCTTTCGAGTGCGCTGTTCGGTGTAAAACCTTAAAATAGGGGGTTACCCCGAAAGCACCATGAACGCCCCAGTCGACGTCTCCTTTTTCGCGCGCGCCGCAAAGCCGCTGTCCAGTTACCGAAAGTACTGGGCGGCCCGCTTTGGCACAGCCCCCATTTTGCCAATGAGCCGGGCCGAGATGGACAAGCTGGGCTGGGACAGTTGCGACATTGTGCTGGTCACGGGCGACGCCTATGTAGACCACCCCAGCTTTGGCATGGCCGTCATCGGCCGCATGCTCGAAGCCCAGGGTTTCCGGGTCGGCATCATCGCCCAGCCCGACTGGACCAGCGCCGAGGCCTTCAAGGCCCTGGGCAAACCCAATCTGTTCTGGGGCGTGACCAGCGGCAACATGGATTCCATGATCAACCGCTACACCGCGGACCGCAAGATCCGCAGTGACGACGCCTATACCCCGGGCGATATCGGCGGCAAGCGCCCCGACCGCGCGGCCATCGTCTACAGCCAGCGCTGCCGCGAGGCCTACAAGGACGTGCCGATCGTGCTCGGCGGTATCGAAGGCAGCCTGCGCCGCATTGCGCATTACGACTACTGGTCTGACAAGGTGCGCCGCTCCGTGGTTGTGGACGCCAAGTGTGATTTGCTGCTGTACGGCAATGCCGAACGCGCGATTGTTGAAATCGCCCACCGCCTGGCCGCGCGTGAACCGGTCGAGAAAATTACCGACGTACGCGGCACCGCCTTTGTGCGCCGGCCGGACGACGAAACTGGCAAGGGCTGGATTGAGATCAACTCCACCAGCGTGGACGCGCCGGGGCGGGTCGAGTCCCACATCAACCCCTACATGACGACCTCTGAGCAGGCGGCAGGCCAAGGCAGTACTTGTGCCAAGGAAGACGCGGAAAAGGATGGCGCTGAGGGTGCTATTAAAAACGCAGCTACTTTGTCAGCATCGGCGGGGGCTACAGGCAAGAATGGCTTAAAGGCACCTGTCAACGACACCATCAAACCGCTGACCTTTGTCGCCAATCTCAACTTGCAGCCGTCGTTACACGGCCTGGGCAGTTACAAGGTGCCACCGCGTGACCGCTCGGTCATCCGCCTGCCCAGCTACGAGCAGGTCAAAAGCGACCCCATCCTCTACGCCCACGCCAACCGGGTCCTGCACCTGGAGACCAACCCGGGCAATGCCCGTGCCTTGGTGCAGGCGCACGGCGAAGGTGTCACGGCGCGCGACGTGTGGATCACACCGCCCCCCATTCCGCTGACTACGGCCGAGATGGACTTTGTGTTTGACCTGCCCTACGCCCGCAGCCCACACCCCAGCTATGCGGACGAAAACGGCAGCCACGACCACGCGACCAAAATCCCGGCCTGGGAGATGATTCGCTTCAGCGTCAACATCATGCGTGGCTGTTTTGGCGGCTGCACCTTCTGCTCGATCACCGAACACGAGGGCCGCATCATCCAGAGCCGCTCCGAAGAATCCATCATCAAGGAAGTGGAAGACATCCGTGACAAGGTGAAGGGTTTTACCGGCACCATCTCCGACCTGGGCGGCCCCACGGCCAATATGTACCGCCTGGGCTGCCGCAGCCCCGAGATCGAAGCGGCCTGCCGCAAGCCCAGCTGTGTTTATCCCGGCATCTGCCAGAACCTGACGACGGACCACGGCCCGCTGATCAAGATCTACCGCCGTGCGCGCGCTTTGCGCGGCGTCAAGAAGATCCTGATTGGCTCCGGCCTACGCTACGACCTGGCCGTCAAGAGCCCCGAATACGTCAAAGAGCTGGTACAGCACCACGTCGGTGGCTACCTGAAGATTGCACCCGAGCACACTGAAGCTGGCCCGCTGACCAAGATGATGAAGCCCGGCATTGGCAGCTACGACAAGTTCAAGACTTTGTTTGAAAAGTTCAGCGCCGAGGTTGGCAAGAAGCAGTTTTTGATTCCCTACTTCATCGCCGCCCACCCCGGCACCACCGATGAAGACATGATGAACCTGGCCATCTGGCTGAAGAAGAATGGTTTCCGCGCCGACCAGGTGCAGACCTTCTACCCCAGCCCCATGGCCACCGCAACGGCCATGTACCACAGCGGCCGCAATACGCTGCGCAAGATCCACCGCACGGCAGAGAGTGATGACGAGACGGTAGACATCGTGCGTGGTGAAAAGCGCCGCCGCCTGCACAAGGCCTTTTTGCGCTACCACGATCCCAACAACTGGCCGCTGCTGCGCGAAGCCTTGAAGGCCATGGGCCGCGCTGACCTGGTGGGCAATGGCAAACACCACCTGATTCCGACCTTTCAGCCGCTAGGCGATGGCGGTTATCAAAGCGCGCGCAAAAAGAACTCGACAGTCGCCACCACGCCGTCCACTCCGGTCAAGTCCATGAAGCCGGTTAAAGGCCTGATACTGACCCGCCACACCGGCCTGCCCCCGCGTGACAACGGCAGTGGAAAGCCCCGCGTGAAACCGGCGCGCAAAGGGTCATAAACAAGCCGGTGCGCAGCTGGGCTGACCGGCAAATGGTCCGCTGGTCAGCCTGCGATATTGCGACTACGATGCGGCTTCCAACTGATGGAGTACGCAGTGACCGATCGACGTTCTTTCATACGGACCGCTGCGGCCCTGGGCTTGGGGGCTGCCTTGCCGGCCCGTGCGGCGCCGCCTTTGCGGATGGCCTACTTTGAAACCTACAGCCCCCTGAGTTTTGGCCAGGATGGTCGGTTGCGCGGTATCTTGCTGGACGTGATCCAGGAGGTGGCAGGGCGCAGGCTGGGCTTGGTGGTAGAGCACACCGGCTACCCCTGGAACCGCGCACAGGCCTTGGTGCAAACTGGCGAGCAGGACGCCATCTGCACCATCGCCACACCCGAGCGCCTGGAGTATGCGGTGGCGGCACAAGAGCCCGTGGTATCGGCGCCGCGCCGTATCTTTGTGCACAAAAACAATGCCATGCTGCCCAAGCTGCAAAAGCTGCGCAACCTTGACGAGTTGCGCACACTGGACCCTGCGGTTATTTCCTACCAGGGCAATGGCTGGGCCAAGTCCAACCTGGGCCACTTCAAGGTAGACAACGCCAGAAATTTTGAGAGCGCCATCAAGATGCTGCTGGCCAATCGTGGAGACGTGATGGTCGATAACGCGCTGACCATGCAGTAGGCGTTGCAACTGGCCAAGGGTAGTGGTGATGTGGTGATGCTGGGTGCCGACTTGGAGGAATCACACTTCCAGTTGCTGGTTGGCAAAAAGTCCCCCCATGTGGGCATGCTGCCGGCCTTTGATGCCGCGCTGCGCCAGTTCAAGCGCAGCCCGGATTACGCCAAAGTGCTTCTGAAATACGGCGTCAGGCTGTAGCGCGGGCCGGCAACAAACCCAGTCGCAGTTCGGCCACCGGCGCACGGCCGGGGTTGAAGGTGTTGACAGCTTGGGGCGACGGGTAGCCGATGGAAATCCCACAGATCAGTTTGTAGTCGGTCGGCACGTCGAAGGCCGCTCGCACAGGCCCAGCCCAGGTGGCCAGCGCACCCTGTGCGCAGGTACCTAGACCGCGGGCGTGTGCGCTGAGCATTAGCGTCTGCGCAAAGATGCCCGCATCCAGCACCGAAAACTCGCGCAGGCCGCTGTGTACGAACACAAAGATGGCCGCAGGTGCGCCGAAAAACTCGAAGTTCTTGCGCATTTGCGCTTCACGCGCTGCATGGTCTTTGCGGCCGATGCCCAGCAATTCATAAAGCCCGTGGCCCGTGGCGCGGCGACGGGATTGCAGGTCTTTGGGGTATTCAAAGTTGGTGGTGAAGTCCCCGTCGGGTAGACCGTCGCGTGTGGCCAGCAACTTGAGCTTTCCTAGCCAGCCACCACGTTGCGCAGCCATGCCTTTGTCGAAACGGGTCGCCAGTTCTATCTGCAACCGGTCGCGCACCGCACCGGTGGCGATGGCCAGTCGGTAAGGTTGGGTGTTGGACCAGCTGGGTGCGTGGTTGGCATCGGCCAACACCGCGTCCAGCATGTCCTGGGGAATGGGCGTCGGCAAGAAGTCGCGCACGCTGCGGCGTGTTTGAACCAGGCTGGAGAAGGTTTCGGCAGCGGCGGTGTGTGGCATGGCTCAGGCGGGCAGGGCGTGCGAGGCGGGCGAGGCGGGTGTGCGGTGTTCACCAAACCAACGCAACGCGTCTTCCCACAGCGGTTGGGCCTGGCGGCGGAAGTAACCCATATGGCCTATCGCGCCCAGTCCACGGCCCTTGGGGTCAATGTCTATGGCCTGCATATCGGTGTAGCGGTAGCCCGCCATGAAGGCATCGCGCGAGGCGGGTGGCGCCCACAGATCGTCCGTGGCATTGGCCGCGATGATGGGTGTGGTCACACCATCAAACAGATCCTGCACCTGAACACCCATTGCGGGGTCGTCAAAGAAGTAGCGGGGATAGCTGCACCAGTGTTTCCACTCCCGGTAGACAGCCAGCGGCAGGTCTTCGCCCATGCCCAGCTTGCTCCAGGGCAGATAACCCTTCCAGCGGGTCAGCAGCGGGCCGATGACACGCCACATCAGTTGCACTTTGAGTTGCTCGGCGGCAGGCATCCACCCGTGCCAGCCAGCGCCTGTGGCAAAGGTGTAGAAGCGGGCCACCCGGCGGTGGTTGGGCAGCAGGCCAAAAGCATGGCCGCCGAAGGAGTGGCCAATCATGAACAGCGGCACCGTATCGTCGGCCATGGCGTCCACCGCCGCGCTCAGGTCCTGGCGCGCCCAGTCCAAGTAGTGCATGCGAAAGCCGCGCAGCGTTTTGGGTTTGGACAGGCCGATGCCGCGGTAATCCAGCGTCAACGTGGTGTAGCCCTGGCTTGCCGCAAAGGCGGCGAAGTTGCGGTAGAAACCCTGCGGCACACCGGTGGCGCCGGCAACAACAAGGTTGCCGCGCAATGGGGCGGTTGCGGCATAACGCAGCGCGGTGATGGCATAACCATCAGCGGTTTGCAGTGTGACGGTTTCAGGTTGTGGGGTGTTGGTCGGCGTGTTCATGGCTGGGTCCTTGTGGTTAAGTCGTTGGCTGATCAGTTGGCAGGCTCAGGCGTACCAGGTCCATCAAAGCGCGGGATGTGGCTTGCATGGCGTCTACATTCCCGGCCACGCGGGACTGCACCAGTGCGCCCTCGTAGGCCGACACCGTGAGTGCCGCCAGGCTGTGTGCGCGGGTTTCTTCGATTCCGGCCTGGTGCAGGGCGTGGGCCAGGCGCTCGCGGATAGCGGCAAAACCCTTGGCCAGGGTCTCGCGTATCGCAACGTCGTCCGGTGCCGATTCCAGCGCAATGGTGGCCAGCGGGCAGCCGCGTTCATAACCGCTGACGGAAAGCGCCTTTTGGGCCGAGCCCATCCAGGCTTCCAGCGCTTGCACGACGTCGGGGTACCGTTGTGTGAGTTTGTCCAGGCCGGTGGTGATTTGCGCGATGACGGCTTCTATGCTGGCCACGGCCAGTTCGGATTTGCCACCGGGAAAGTGGTGGTACAGCACGCCCTTGGGCGCCTGGGCTACGTCCAGCAGCTCTTTCAGGCCTACGCCGTGGTAGCCCTTGTGGCGCAGGGCGTCCAGCATGGCGGCGATCAGGCGCTCGCGGGTGCCGGGAGTGTTGTCGGTTGGTGTGGAGGAGGGTGTTGGCATGGCTTGAAGTCTATAGACCGGTCGGTCTAGTGTCAAGCCCTGCCAACAACTGCCTGTTTATCCCGGCTGGGCGGGCTTTGCACCCTGGGCATTCTGGGTACGGATGGACTCCAGAATCCTGACCTCCTTGAGTTCTTCCGGGCTGAAGCGGGATTTCTCCAGCTCTTCAACCGTCAAGGCCTTGGCATCCGCGCTCAAACCTGCCTGGTTTTGGATGCTGTCTTTTGCGCTGCGATAGTTCTGCAGCCGCTGCGTCCAGGCTGCCTGTTCTTGGTCAACCACGGCTAGGCGTTGGGCCTCCGGCGCGCCGTACAACTCGGTCCGCAGGGCGCGGATCGCATCCGCGTTGCCGCCCTGTGCCTGCAGTGTTGCGATGCGTTGATTCAGGTCTGCCTCTTTACGCTCTTGCTGGGCGCGGGCGCGTTTGTCGGGCGGCAACAGCTGTTCGGCCCGCACGATGGCAGCCTCCTTGTCGGCGGCGCTGAGGCTGGTATTGGCGTTGGCTTCCAGCCGCTGCACGGTGTAGGCGTCATAGGCTTCGTCTTCCTTGAAGAATACATCCGCCACCTCCGCACCCAGGTGTTGGCGCCGGGCCGCGCTGCGCCGGGCCATCGCCGCCTTGACATCCGCAACCGTGGCCATCTGGGCGTCTTGCGAGTTACCAGCGCGGTCTGTGGAGGCCTCAAACCGGGTCAGGCCTTGCTTGTAGGCCAGGTAGCCGCGCAGGATGTTCAGCGCCTCGGCCGCCGCGGCTTCCGGTAGCTGGCTACGCAGATACTCCTCGATCCGGCCCAAGGAGATTGCCAAACCTTCTTCGGTGTGCGCCGACAGGAAAAACTCAAACAGGGCGGCCAGGTCGGCAGAGAGTATGAGTTTTCCTTTGGCATTCGCCGCGACGTTCCAGTTGACGCTGGAGCCGGTCAGAGAGTCCGGCAGGCGGCCGTATTGGGACACAGCCTCGTATTCCTGCAATGTGCTGAACCGCAGCACCCGATGGCCCGCGGGGGGCTGCAGGGTGTGGCCGGTTTTGATGAAGTCGTTCGCGACCGCGGTGCTGGTCCGCGCCATAGGTTGCTGACCCGCAGGCGCTGCTTGCTCCGTGGTGAAGTGCCACAGAGCGGCACAACCCCCCAGCAGGGCCAGGGCGCCAACGAACGCGCGTTGTGCGTTCGTTTTCATGCTCAGCGTCCCGCAAGCTTCAAGCGGTTGGCATGTGTGCGGTACACCGACACCGGGTCGGCCGCGCCCCAGGCCAACAGGCCGAGGGTCTGGTTTTGTTCGTCCACATGGTTCCACCAATAGCTGGATGAAATGGTCTTGCCAAAGCGGGCGCTGGACACGGGGATGAACGAGTCCGCATCACCCGTGTAACCGTACCAGTTGCCGAACTTGCGGATGACCAGCAATGCCCAGTCGGCTGGGTCGGTGATCAGTGGGAAACCCGGCGCAGTGAAGGTGTCGTTTTTGATGTTGCCGGTAAACGAATAGAAGAGGATGGCATTGGGATCCGTTACCGACCTTTCTGCACCCTGGCCATCACCCGCCCACTTGCCAAGTGCAGTCGCGTCCGCCCCGTACTGTTTGGTGCCGTAGCTGCCACCCGGTGGCACACCGGCGCTGGGGTATTTGGCATTGAACTGCTTCATGCCGGCCTGGGTGAAGTCGTTCAGCACACCATTGGCGTTTTGCTGGAACAACCAGTCCAGGCGACCGCTGAACAGCGCCACCACGTTACCGGCCACATTGATACCGGCAATGGCGGCCATCAGCACGGGTTTGGGCAGTGTGACTGCATAGTCGGGCATGGGTGTGCCGTAATGCGGACCGGCCACCGTGGTGATGGAGGCGATGTTGTTCTCCATCAGCTTGGCCGCAACGCGGGAGGTTGTCGCACCATGGCTGTGGGCAATGATGTTGGCCTTGTGGGCCGCGGTCAGCGTGGTCACGCCGTAGTGGGTTTTCAGGATGCGGGTGATCTCGTTCTTCAGCGCTACCCCGCGTTCTTCGGTCGACATCCAGGCTGACAGCGAGACGTTGTAGGTCTTCTGCCCACCCGAATAGTCGCGTATGCCATCGGCCACCTTGTAGAAATATTCCACCGAGCCAAAGAGGGTGTCAAATCCCATCACACCCGGCACCAGGACGATGGGGTATTTGGTCTTGGTATCTCCGCTGACCCAGGCGTGGGCCGTACCGGTGGTAGCCAGTAGCAGGCACAAGGCCATTGCTGCGGACACCAGCCGCGAAATGAATGAATTGCGCATTGTTGTTTCTCCTCGTCTTGTAGATGAACTTGCAAACGATGGACGCGCGCGCGCCTGCGTCGGCGGCTGGCTGGGCTGCGTGTCCGGCTGAATCAATCAGGCTGCGACGGTTTGGATGTGGCTCATCGCTTGACGTCCCGACGCGGGCCGCGGTTCACGGCAGACAGGGATATCATAAATAGCACGGTCGTGCTATTTATGAATAATAGGGTGCTGTCACTAAAGTGTCACGCTGGAAAACCCGCGTGCGCCGGACAGGATTTGTAACGACTTGTTGTCTACAGCGTGTGCAGCGGAATGTCTTTGTCGGTGGCCAGCTGGTCGAGTTGTTGGCGCGTCTGCGTCAACAGGTAGGCGGCAATTGCTGCGTGCGTCTCGGGCGCGAACATGGCCATGATGTTGGACGTTTTCAGCCCCACCGCAGCGGCCAGTGCCGCAGCGAAATGCGGTTCCAGCGCGGCCACGGCCACACGTCCGTCCTTGCAGGGGTAGACGCGGTAGCCCGCGTGGCCACCACCCACTGCCGCGCCGGGTGTGGTCAAGCCCCAGGCGCGGGGCAGCGCCAGATAACTCGCCGCATCGGACAGTGCAATGTCCAGCCGCACACCTTTTCCCTTTTGAAGTTGCAGCAGGCGGGCTTTGAGCACGGCCTCGGATGCCATCAGCGAGCCACCCATGTCGGCATACAGCGTGGGCGGCAGGTCAAGGCCGTTCACCAGATTGTTTTCCGCCAGGTAGGTCAGGTCATGGCCGGGTTCCTCGGCCCGTGCGCCCGGCGCGCCGAAGATGGCGACCAGGGATAGCGTGGGGTAAAGCTTTCGCAGCGTCTTCCACTCCAGCCCCAGCTTTTGCAACGCAGACGGGCGGAACGAAGTGAGCAGCACATCGGCCTTGGCCAATTCGCGGTGCAAGGCTTTTTGGCCTTTCTCAGATTTCAGATCCACCTGCGCAATCCGCATGCCCTGGTGCAGCGTGTCGTAGGCCTTGCGGTTGTACAGGCCCATGGGGTCGCCCGATGTGCCTTTGGGCGCACTGGGGTGGGCGGGAGGCTCCAGTTTGATGCAAGTGGCACCCATCTGCTGGCAGCGCATCAGCGCGGCGGGGCCGGGCAGGTTCAGCGCCAGGCTGACGATGCGCACGCCTTTGAGGGGCAACAGGGGTTTGGCGGCGGCTGTGCCTGCAGGGGTCTTGGTGGCCATGGATAAATTTACTATGAAATTAATAGCGTATGAAGTCCGTTCCACGGGGGCTACAGGCCATTTTTTCTTAAGCCCTTCCGGGAGGCGGGGTGTCTGCCTGTAGGCCCATGATAATGAGCGCCTCGGCACGCGTTGACCGCCGCCATCTCCAATTGCACAACAGACCGTACTGGGTAGCCCTTTGACACACGACCAGCTTGATTTTGCCTTTGTGGCGGAGCTTCCCACTCTAGCGCCGGCTGCCAAGAAGCGCGCTGCGCGGACCAAGGGGGCTCCGCCCCCGTCAGGGGCCAATGCGATTTCGGCGCCGTTGGTTTCTGCTGCAGATTTGCCGCTCGTGGCAGACCCAATGGTCGCTGAGGTTGCGTCCCCCACCCCCGCACAACAGTGCGCAGCAGACGACGAGCTAGAGCCGCTGGCTTTGGCGCTGGAGGCCCATTCCGACTACCGCGTCATACGGCGGCTCAAACCCCGCCTCTTGTGGCCGACGGCATCGGGCGACAACATCTGCCGCGTGGTGGTGCTGGATACCGAAACCACGGGCCTGGACCACAGCCGCGACAAGATCATCGAACTGGCCTTGCTTCGGGTGGACATCGACCTGGCAACCGGCTTGCCCGTAGGTGAAGTTCGGGTCTATGACGAGCTGGAAGACCCGGGCATGCCCATCCCCCAGGAGGTCCAGGACATCACCGGCATCAACAACGCCATGGTCCAAGGCCAACGGCTCGATGAGGCGCGTATTGCCGCACTACTGGATGGTGTCGATCTGGTGATCGCCCATAACGCAGGATTTGATCGGCCCTTTTGCGAAGCGCGGCTGGGGGCATTCAGCGACCTGGCCTGGGCCTGTTCCTTTGCCGACATTGCGTGGCGTGAACACGGCAAACGTTCATCCAAATTGGAAAGTCTGGCGCAGGACATGGGCTGGTTCTACGACGCACACCGTGCCGAGATGGATTGCCACGCGCTGCTGGCCGTGCTGGCCGCCACGCTGCCACAACAACCCCACACCGGCCTGGCCCATCTGGTGGCACAGGCCCGCAAGCCCAGCTACCGGCTGATGGCGACCAATGCGCCGTTTGATGCCAAGGACAAACTCAAGGCCCGCGGCTACCGCTGGAATGCCGAGCAAAAGGTCTGGAGCACACGCATCAGCGACAGCAAAACGCTGGAGGGCGAATTCGCCTGGCTCAAGGAAAACGCCTACAACCAGCGCGCAGTGGTGGTGCAGTTCGAGAAGCTGGACGCCAACGTGCGTTATTCCAGCCGCCCTGGCGAAATGTTGTATCACCAGTTGTAAGGAGCCGACCAGTGTCTGCCGTTGCTTATTCCGTAGCCAGTGTCCAGGTGGCGCAGGCCCGCAAAGTTTTAATTGCCGGGCGCTCCATCTTGACGGCCATCCACAAGACCGCGGTCTTGGGTCCTGTCGACGTCAAGCCGCTGGGTCTGGCAGGGGACGAGCAGGCCGATCTGTCCGTACACGGTGGCTTGGAGAAGGCCGTGTATGCCTACCCGGCCGAGCACTACGCATTCTGGGTCGAAGCCCGCCGTGCCGCGGGAGTAGCCGATATCGACACCGCCTTGCCCCACGGTTCCATCGGCGAAAACCTGACTTTGAATGGTCTGCTGGAAACGGACGTCTGGGTCGGAGACGTGCTGCAGTTCCCCAATTGCGCACTCCGCGTGCAGCAGCCGCGCGAACCCTGCTACAAATTTAATGCGGCCATGGGTTTCAACACAGCGGTCAAGGCCATGGCGCAAAGCGGCTTCTGCGGCTTTTACCTGTCGGTGGACACACCCGGCACGGTGCAGGCGGGGGAGTCGTTTGAACTGCTACCGGGATCACGGCAGACGAGCATCCCACAGCGCTTCCAGACCAAGATGTTCAAACACCTGCGTTAGTTCAGCGGGTGCGCCTGCAGAACGGACCCAAGAATGGGCAGCTCAGATTTGGGCATTTTTGGGTGTTCTGCGCCCGGCTAATGGCGGGCCGCTTCTGCATGCCCACCTATAGGTATGAGTATTGAGCGAATCCCTGCTACTGTGTATCCGTATTTTTCGTACAGGCCGAATGACTCTACTTCCTGGCCGGGGGCCAGACATGTATGGGTCGCTCCCAGCGAGCGTGCCTTGTTTTCGATTGCAGCCAGGATGGAGGCGCAAAGTCCCGTCCGCCGGTGCTCCGGTTTGGTAAACATGTCCGAGATATAGGCAACGGAGTTGGAATGGTAGACCAGCTGTCCCTTGGCCAGCACTTCGCTGCCGCTGGCGGCGAAGAAGTTGTGGATCGCGGCGTCACGCGCCAGTCCGGGATTGGAGATGCCCACGAGGGAAGCGTAGCGCACCATGTCTGCCGACGATGCCACTTCTTGGATTTCCGTTTCAGCAACCCCAGGTCTGGGCCAGCCGCAGCCTAGATCACGACCGAGAAGCCTGCTCCTCCAAGCCTCCACATACCCTGCCGCCTCGAAATGGGGAATTTCGGAGTCCAATTGGTCTGAGAAGAGGTTCACAACGTGCTCTTGCGCACTTCCCATACGACCGCGGATTGCAGCCAAACATTCGCTCGCGGATCCTTGGGAGAAAAACTCCCGCGTATACGCGAATTGGCGTGGCCAAGGCCATTCCAGAGCAGATAGATATCGGATCTCCGTGGTCTTTCCCGCACTGTTTGCAGTGGCTTCCACCTCGACTCGCTCCCGATGGGCCAGTGATTGGATAAAGGCGTGGACGACTTTGTGTTTCATGGATTGCCCAATTGTTGAGCGCCCATTGAGGTGTGTGTTTCATCAGCAAGCACCTCAATGACGTGCGTGAACCCCTCTTCAATACTCGGCGGCTCAACGGCCGCGTGTACGTTTCGCACGGCTTGGGCAGGAATAACTTCATCGGCCGGCCGTGAGGCGTTTCGAGAGAGACAAACCGCAAGTGGAGTTTTGAACCAAACAGCGACTACCTTCACCGAACGTGATCGCGCCGCCTCCAGTATGGGCTGGCGCTCGGTTTTCTTGACCAAAATTGCGTCGAAGAATATCGAGCCTGGAAGCGTCGGGGCGACGGACTTGGTCCAGGTGCTCTTGCCAGCGCCTTGGGGACCTACGAGCACGTAGACCACAGTTGACGAACTTGTATTTCGGAGCGCTTCATCCAACACTTCGTACGACTTCTCCCACGCTGCCTTGTTGCGCTCCGGCGTGACTAGGCGACCTGATTCGGTCTGTAGGAAATGGTCAGGGTTGATGTGCACGGTTCAATTGCGAGGGAAGCGCCTGGTGTTGGAGTTCAACTGCTGCGGATGGAATCCGCTGGAAGAGCGTTACGCCTCACTTTTCTCCATCATTTTTGCAAATCGGCTTAGCATCTCTTCGTGCGACACCTGTTCCACCTTGGTGGCAAGCAACCAGACATGGCCGAAAGGATCGGTCAAGGTGCCGCGGCGATCACCGTCGAACTGATCTGCTACAGCCATCGTTTCCGTTGCTCCGCCTGCAATGGCCTTGGCAAAAAATGTGTCTACGTCCTGCACGTAGAGCAACAATGAAACTGGCGAGCCGCTGAGCGATTTCGGGCTGCGGTAGCCCATTTCCGGAAACTCATCCGCAAGCATCAACAGTGCACTGCCAATGAGGATCTCCGCATGCATGATTTTCCCGCTTGGATCAGCTAAACGCACTAATTCTGTCGCGCCGAATGAAGCTTTGTAGAAGTCAATGGCGCGAGACGCGCCATTGATGATGATGTAGGGCGTAACGCCCCGTGGAGTATTGGGGATTGGCTTTATAGACATGAGGGGTTCCTTTGTGTGGCATTACGGGACTGTAAACAACTCGTTTTACCCGCGCCCATTGTGGCGTTGGATGACGCGCGGAACGCTTGCCGCGAAATGGGACACGCCCAGCAATGCTCAAAGTCGATCGAGTCCGCCTTCTCGAACGTGATCTAGCTCCTTGGATCGGGAGGACTGCGCGAGCGTTATCCCCGACGTCGAACCATCAGCCAGTATCGTGAGTTGAATTTCACGGGAGCTTCGGCCGGATTTTATTGGCCGACCTAATGCAAGGGCCGCGTCTTGTGAAACGTCATGGGCGTGGCCATAACGTCCCCCGCCGCCGCCTTGTTCAGCTGGTTCAGCACACCGGTCTTCATCTTGCCCACCACATGCATCTCGCAAGGTTTGCAGTCAAAACGTAGCGTCAGTTTTTCTTTGCCGTTGATCAGTTGCAGCGGCTCGGCCTTGACCTGGCCCTGCACACCGACCACACCTTTGGCCTGCTTGGGACACAGGCTCAGCGAAAAACGCACGCAGTGTTTGGTGATCATCAGGCTGACTTCGCCCAGCTCCTGGTTGTCTTCATACGCGGCGTCAATCACCTTGACGCCGTGTTTGGCGTAGAAGGCGTGGGCAGCCTTGTTGTGTACGTTAGCCAGGTAGCTCAAACTGTCTTGAGGGTAGGGCTCTGGCGGTTCTACCGGTGCTGCACGTGGAAGGCGGTGCAGGGCCAGGGTGCGTGAAGTTTCCAGGGCCTGGATGGCATCGCGGCGCAGGGTGTTGAGCAATGATGCAGGAACAAATAGGCCACTAGCCCCCGTCAAATCTACATCTATTGCTGCAAAAATAGTAGCGCCCAGCTTGGCGATGTGATTGCGATTGTTGTCGTCAGCGGCGGCGGTGTCGTTCGCCTGTTCGTGCGGAGTGTTGGCGTGCGCTTCGCCCACGCAGCCGTCTTCATCGGTATAGGCCAGCGTGATGCCGCGTGTGGTGCGATTCATCACGCCCCATACGCCGATACGCCGGTCGCTGGATTTTTTGTCCAGCACACGGACCCAGTTCATGTCGCGGTTGCGGTTGACCTGGGTGCCTTTGCGCAGGTCTTTCAGGCCCGCCATGTCGTCCTTGGGAAACACGCGCCAGCGTTGTTGGGTGCCGTCTGCCTTGGGTTTGCCAACCGCTTCGGCACGGTTGATGGCCAGGCCCATCAGTTCCTTCTGCAGGTCGTAGTAACAAAGGCCGTCGCCGTTGTGCAACACGGTGGCAGCGCCGGTCGTTTCCAGCTCCACCCAGTTGGGGCCGACCTGGGTCACATAACCAATGGATTGGCCGGGATTCTTGGGCGAGTCGAATGCACCGATGTCGTCCTTGCGGCCTTGCACAAAGTAGTCGGTGAATTCGCGGTTGAAGTTCTGGTTGGGGTCGGGTGTGAAGGTGAAGATGGTGTTGCCGCTGCTGGCGCGGGACAGCGGAAAGTGACCGGCTTGGTCCGAATACTGACGGTCTTCGATGAGCGCGTCCAGCAGCTTGCGGTAGTGGGCCGTGATGTTCTTCACATAGGCCATGTCCTTGTAACGGCCCTCAATCTTGAAGCTGCGGATACCCGCATCGACCAAAGCGGCCAGGTTCTCGCTCTGGTTGTTGTCTTTCATGCTCAAGACATGTTTGTCGTGCGCCACGAAACGGCCCTTGTCGTCCACCACCTGGTAGGGCAGGCGGCAAGCCTGGCTGCATTCGCCGCGATTGGCGCTGCGCCCGGTGTGGGCATGGCTGATGTAACACTGGCCGCTGTAGGCCACGCATAACGCGCCGTGCACGAAAAATTCCAGCGTGCAACGTTCCGGGTCGGTTTGCGCGCGGATGGCGGCGATTTGTTTCAGTGTCAGTTCGCGCGCAAGCACGATTTGCGACAAGCCCGCGTCCTGCAAGAAGCGCGCTTTCTCTGGCGTGCGGATGTCGGTTTGGGTGCTGGCATGCAGCTGGATGGGCGGCATGTCGATTTCCAGCAGGCCCATGTCCTGGATGATCAGCGCGTCCGCACCAGCCTCATACAACTGCCAGGCCAGCTTGCGCGCGCCTTCCAGCTCATCGTCCCGCAGGATGGTGTTCATGGTGACGAAGATGCGGCTGTTGAAACGGTGGGCGTAACGCACAAGCCGTGCGATGTCGGCCACGCTGTTGTCGGCACTGGAGCGTGCGCCAAAGGACGGGCCGCCGATGTAAACCGCGTCCGCGCCGTGGTTGACGGCTTCAATGCCGATGTCGGCGTCACGGGCGGGGGCTAGAAGTTCGAGTTGGTGGTCGAGCAGAGACATGACAGGATTATCCCAAGTTGGCGTTTAAGCCTGAACGGTCAGCTGGGTTTGTGTGCCCAGTCTGTCAATTCCCAAGTGCATGGTCTGGCCGGCACGCAGGTATACCGGTGGTTTTTGCCCCATGCCCACGCCAGGCGGGGTGCCGGTGGAGATGACGTCGCCACTCTGCAAACTCATGAAACGGCTCAGGTAGCTGATCAAAAACGGCACCTGGTAGACCATGGTGGCGGTTGATCCATCCTGATAACGCTTGCCATCCACCTCCAGCCACATACCCAGCGCCTGTGGGTCAGGCACCTCTTCGGCGGTTACCAGCCACGGACCCATGGGGCCAAAGGTGTCGCAGCCCTTGCCCTTGTCCCAGGTGCCGCTGCGCTCCAGTTGGTATTCGCGCTCGGACACGTCGTTGATGATGCAATAGCCGGCCACGTGGGTCATGGCGTCAGCTTCGGCTATGTAACGGCCGCCCTGGCCAATCACCACGCCCAGCTCGACTTCCCAATCCGTCTTGGTGGAGCCGCGGGGAATCTGCACAGCATCGTCCGGGCCGCAGATGGCGCTGGTCCATTTGTTGAACACCACCGGTTCGGGTGGCACCTGCATACCGGCCTCAGCCGCGTGGTCGGAGTAGTTCAGGCCTATACAGATCAGCTTACCGGTGCGCGCCACGCAGGGACCCAGGCGTAGGCCTTGTTGGGGCGTGCCGGGTACCAAGGGCAGGGTATTCAGATCCAGTGCCTGCAGTCTGGCCAGTTGCGCAGGCAACAACACGTCGCCCGCCACATCGGCAATCACTTGGGAGAGGTCACGCACACGGCCTGCCGCGTCCAGTACACCGGGTTTCTCTTGGCCGACGGGGCCATAACGCAGGAGTTTCATGGGGGCTTTTCCGAAAAAGTAAAAGGTGGCAAACACAAAGCAAAAACGCGGCCGGGGCCGCGTTTTTCTTTACTGAAGCGTCACCGCCATCGCGTTTTACTCGATCTTGGCTTTGGTGCGCAGTTCTTCTTGGAACTTGGCAATCTTTTGCTGTTGCAGCTGCTGGCCAATCTGTGGCTTCACATCTTCAAACTTGGGCAACTGGGCGTCACGGATGTCTTCCAGGCGGATGACGTGGTAGCCAAACTGGGTCTTGACCGGTGTGTCGGTCATCTTGCCCTTGGCCAAACCAGTCAGGGCTTCCGAGAATTCCTTCACGTAGTTGCCAGGGTTGGCCCAATCCAGATCACCACCCTTGGCGCCCGAACCTGGGTCCTTGGATTCTTTCTTGGCGATCTCGTCAAATTTGCCGCCTTTTTTGATGCGGGCAATGATGGCGCGGGCCTGCTCTTCGGTTTCCACCAGAATGTGGCGTGCCTTGTATTCCTTGCCGGAATTCTGAGCGGCAAACTTGTCGTATTCGGCCTTCATCTCTTCTTCGGTGATTGGGTTCTTCTTTTGGAAGTCACCGAATAGTTCGCGGATCAGGATGGCCTGACGGGCCAATTCGATCTGGGTCTTGAAGTCTTCAGTAGCGTCCAGGCCGCGGAATTGTGCTTCCTGCATAAAGATTTCACGGGCGACGATTTCGTCTTTCAACTGGGTTTGCATTTCAGGGGTGACTGGGCGGCCGGCGCGCTTCATCTGCTCAGCCAGTGCATCCATGCGGGCCTTGGGAATGGCCTTGCCGTTTACGATGGCCACGTTCTGGGCCATGGCCGCTGGTGCCAGGGCTGCCAACAGGGTGGCAGTGGCGATGGCGGACAAAATTTGCTTCTTCATGCGTTTTCCTTCAGGGATACAAATCAAAAAAATGGTGCCAAAAGGCGTGTCAAACGGGAGTAGTGTTTGGCGGGTTTTCAGTCTCAATGGCCAGGGCATGGAGACCCTGAGCAATGAAATCTTGCAGCGCATCATACACAAGCCGGTGACGGGCTACTCTGCTCAAACCCGTAAACAGGTGTGAAGCGATGCGAACGCGGAAGTGGGTGCCAAAGCCGGAGTCGTTGGCGCCGGCGTGCCCAGCGTGCTGCGAACTCTCGTCCAGCACCTCAAGTCGGGTGGGGGCCAGCCGCTCGCGCAGGCGTATTTCCAGCTGGGCGGCGCTAGGGCCAGTACCGATGGCTTGGCTCATGGTGTACCTTCTTTTTCGGCAACCTTGTCGGCTTCGTCACCCTGGATATGGGGCGCTATATAGATCCCCTGGCCCACCAGGAAGACCAGCGGGAAGGCATAACCCCACAGCTTGAACGTCACCCAGACCTCGGTGCTGAAGTTCAGCACCACATAACTATTGATGGCTGCCATGAAGGCGGTGTAGACCACCCAGGCCACGTTCAGCCGATGCCACACACTATCGGGTAACTCCAGCTGGCTGCCCAGCAGCATCTTCAGGAAGTTCTTGCGAAAGACCCACACGGCAACCGCCAGGCCAATGGACATGGCGGTATACAGCACGGTGGGCTTCCATTTGATGAAGCGGTCGTCTTGCAGTACCAGAGTCAGTGTTCCGAACAGCAAAATCAGCACCAGCGTGATCTTGTGCATGGTCTGTAGCTTGCGGTCTATGCCGTAGATCAGTGCCATCTGCAGCACCGTGGCACCCATCAGGACGGCGGTGCCTACATAGATGTCATAAACCTTGTAGGCGCCAAAAAATAGCAGGATGGGGAAGAAGTCGATCAGGATTTTCATGCAGGGTTGAAGTGTAACGAGGCTGAGTTCATGCAGTAGCGCAGGCCGGTGTCGGTGGGGCCGTCGTCAAACAGGTGGCCCAGGTGGGCGCCGCAGTGGCCGCACAGGGCCTCGGTGCGCAACATACCGTGGGTGCGGTCCGAGCGGGTGGCCACGGCACCATCGGCAATGGCTTTGTCGAAACTGGGCCAGCCACAACCGGCATCGAACTTGGTGTCGGAGGTGAACAAGGGCTTGTCGCAACAGATGCAATGGTAGGTGCCGTTCTTGTAGTTGTCGGCGTATTTGCCGGTGAACGGGCGCTCGGTCGCGGCGTGGCGGGTCACTTCAAAGGCCACTGGCTCGGCGCCCTTGGCCTTGAGCAGGGCTTTCCATTCGTCGTCAGTTTTGGCTAGAGGGTAGGTCATGGGGTGGTTCTCCGTAACAGGGGAGGAAGAGGGTCACGAACTGCAGCTGATCGAGATGCCGCTGGCCCAATCGGGCGGGAAGTCAGCAAAGGATTCAAATTCTGGTTGTTCATCAAACGGGGCTGCGAGTGCCTGGTGCAATTGTGCTACGACCGCAAAATCCTTTGTCTGTGCCGCACGGATGGCCAACTCGCCCAGATGGTTGCGCAGCACGTATTTGGGATTACTCTTCATCATCAAATCGGCCGCTAGCCCGCGAGGAATATGGATTAGGTGCTCTGAATAGCGTAGCAGCCAGGCGTCGATCCCATCCCGGTCCAGGAACAGGTCGCGTACGGAATCGTCTTGCGCCAGCGGCTTGTCCTCGCGATTTTTGACCCAATGGCTCAGGCGACGCCAGAAGATGGTGTAGTCAACCCGGTCGGCCGCCAGCAGGCGTAGTACGTCGTCTGCCAGTTCGCGTTGGCCACTGCGCACGTCGGGGAAGCCCAGCTTGGCTGCCATACCGATGTCTACGGCTGCTGGGTAAATTGTCTTGTAGGTTTCCAGTGCTGCAATCGTCAGTTCCTGGTCTTCTATCAGCGGCAGCAGGGCCTGGCCCAGGCAGTACAGGTTCCAGTAGGCGACGTTGGGCTGTTTGTAGAAGGCGTAGCGCCCCTGGTTGTCTGAATGGTTGCAGATGTGGCCGGGGTCAAACGCATCCAGAAATTGGAAGGGGCCGTAGTCAATCGTCAGGCCCAGGATGCTCATGTTGTCGGTGTTCATAACGCCGTGGCAAAAACCCACCGCCTGCCATTTCGCCACCATGTGGGCGGTGCGTTCAGTCACCACCTGCAGGAAATTGGCGTACACGTTGCCGTTCAGACGCGAATCAGTGCGGCATTGTGGGTAGAACCGGTCGATGACATAGTCGGCCAGCTGGCGCAGCTGGGGATGCAGGTTGTGGTGGCAAAAATGCTCAAAGTGTCCAAAGCGTATAAAGCTGGGCGCCAGGCGGGCGACTACCGCGGCGGTCTCAGGGCGCTCACGGTAGACCGGATGGTCCGCCCCAATGACGGACAGGGCGCGTGTGGTCGGTATACCCAGCCCATGCATGGCTTCGCTGCATAGAAACTCGCGGATGCTGGAGCGCAGCACGGCGCGGCCATCACCCATGCGGGAGTAGGGGGTCAGGCCTGCACCTTTGAGCTGTACCTCCTGCGCCACGCCTTCGTATACCGGCGGGGGCGCCAGCTCGCCCAGCAAGGTGGCACGGCCATCCCCCAGTTGACCAGCCCAGACGCCGAACTGGTGGCCGCTGTAGACGCTGGCCAGGGGCTGCGAACCCGGGGCGGTTGTGTTGCCAACCAGAATGTTCAGCCATTCGGGGGACTGCAGCGTCTCTGGTGAAAGCCCCAGCAGCTTCGCGGCAGATTCGCTGAAACCCACCCAATGGGGCTCAGCCATGGGTTGGGTGGCTATGGGGGTGTAGAAGTCCGTTCCCAGTGTGGCAAAGCTGTTGGTCCAGCCCCAGCCGGGCGCTAGACCGGTGCGGTCGGGGGATGTGTCGTGCATAGACCCTATTGTCCCGCAGGGCCGCCAAACCCCGCCCGGGCAAGGGTAAGACTGGGCCAAGACGGTCAGGAAGTCAGCAATTGCGTTAGTGCAGCGTCGTCCAGTATCTTGATGCGGTTCATCGACAGGCTGATCACTCTTTGCTCCTGCAAGGCATTCAGCACCCTGTTGGCGGTCTGTCGGGACATGCCGGCCAGGCTGGCCAGTTCGTCCTGTGTCAGGTCCAGCTGGCGGGTACGGCTCCAGAACAGCCGGCTCAGCGACAGGGCAATGCGTTGCTCGGGGCTGCGGGTGCGCCCGGCCTCAATCATGGCCATGGACTGCGAAAGTCGCAGGTTCAGGCCCGTCACTAGGCATTGGTTGAACGCCAAGCTGGTGGCTTGTAACTGGCGGAAGTTTTCAAGGGGCAGGCACATCAATTCAGTGTCACGCAAGGCGACAACCTGGTAGCGGCGT
Organism: Rhodoferax sp.; assembly: GCA_043738115.1. Classification (GTDB taxonomy): domain Bacteria; phylum Pseudomonadota; class Gammaproteobacteria; order Burkholderiales; family Burkholderiaceae_C; genus Allorhodoferax. The sequence goes on from JAYSZJ010000056.1 coordinate 77,903, forward strand.
ACTTCATCTTTCAGCGCCGAGCCTTCGCCAAACCATTCGCTGGCCGCCACGCCCAGGAAGTCCGAGCGCCGTCCGGCTGCCGCTGGCGCAGAAATGATGACAAGCCCGCGCAAGACGCCATACCAGCCCTGCGTGCGTTCGTTGGCCTGCAGAAGGGTCTGGCCCCGCGCCGCGGACAGCGTGAAGACCTGCGCCTCGATGGCATCCTGTTGGTCAGCCGGCAAGCTTCCAAACCAGGGCTGTGATTGCAAGAAGTTGCGGGCAGGACTCTGCGTGGTGGGGAACATGCTGCTCTAGGGCAGTGCCAGTGCGCTTGCACCCGTGTGGAGGCCCAATGCCTTGCGGTACTCCCCGGGCGGTACACCAAACCAGCGCTTGCAGGCGCGAAAAAAGTTGCTCTGGTCACCAAAACCCAGCAGGTCTGCCATGGCCGACAAGGGCAGCTTGACTTGCGCCAGATACTTGCGCGCCAACTCACAGCGGGCTTCGTCCAGCAGTTGCTGGTAGGACGTGCCTTCTGCGCGCAGGCGGCGTTGCAGCGTGCGGTCTGTGAGTGCCAGGAAAGCGGCGATGTCTTCGCGGCGCGGCTCACCATGGCTCAGGCGTTGCATGACCTGTTCGCGTACTTTGTTGCTGACGGTGGTGCTGCCCAGGTGACTGAGCTGTTCGTCCATGATCCGTTCATGCAGGGCCAGCATGGCCGGGCTGCGTGAGGGCAGGGGGGTTGCCAAATCGACGTCGGACAACAACAAACGCGTGGCGGCTTGCCCAAACCGCAAGGGGCAGTCAAAGGCCTTGCGGTAGGGCAACTCGCATACCGGCCGTGGAAAGATGAACTCGGCGGCTAAGGGGCGCACGTCACGGCGTGTCAGCCAATTGCACAGGATGAGCAAGGTCAGTATGGCGTGTTCCTGGCGTTGGCGGGGCAGGCGCAGGGTGTTGCCGATGTGGCCTATGACCAGCCAGCTGTGTGGGCGTTCGTGCCCATGGTCGCGTTCAAGTTCAATGGTCGTTGCATCAGAAATCAGGGCCAGGTAACGCGACAAACTCACCAAGCCACTGCGCAGGTCGGGGCTGGACATCATGGCATGGCCCACCACGTCGAAATTGACAAAGCGGGCCACCAGTTCACGGTCTATACCCAATGCCGGATTACCAGACGCTTGAATCGCTAGGTCCCACAGGCGGATCACCGCATCGGCCCCTACTCGGGTCCCGGGCTGATCGAGTTCGTCGCTGCTAATCCCGGCGCCGCGCATCAGGCGTGGCACGTCGAGACCCTGGGACGCAAACATCTCCAGTACGCACTTGACCCAGGTTGCAGAACTGGTTCGGTTCATTGAAAAAATGGCTCTCCAAAGTCACTAGATTGGATGTGTTGGGACAGTACTTTCACCGCGTGCGATTTTTAGAATTCTTGCACCGTACCAACGCAACGCGAGCCGGCAATTTCAATGGATTTTGCATCAGTTTGCAAGCTGCGGCTTACCCTATAAGGAGACAAGAAAATGAAAGTCGCAAACAGAATTCTGGTCGTACCCTGCGTGGTGCTTGCCGTGTTGGCGAGTGCCTGCGGTGGTGCAGGTGTGCTCGCGGATCCGGTGCTGAGCCGCACCACCAGTTATGGCGCCGTCTTGGGTAGTGACGACACCGTAGGCTCGGGAACCTATTCCTGGAAAGGCATTCCTTTTGCCAAGGCGCCGGTTGGGGCATTGCGCTGGAAGGCGCCGGTGGAGCCTGATGCATGGCAAGGCCAATTGGTCGCCAAGGCCTTTGGCAATGCCTGTTTGCAAAATGGGCGAATTTACGGCCCAGGTGCCAACAACCGCTATGACAGCACCATCGCCAGCACGCTCAACACTCCCGTTGGCCATGAGGACTGTTTGACGCTTAATGTCTGGCGTCCAGCTAACGACAGCGCCAACCTGCCGGTCATTGTGTTTGTTTATGGTGGCAGCAATATTTCGGGCTACACGGCCGATCCGGTTTACGACGGCGCTGCCCTGGCCAAGGCTGCCAACGCGGTGGTGGTGACGACCAACTACCGATTGGGCATTCTGGGCTTCATGAACCTGCCGCAGTTGAAGACCGGCGCCGATGCCGCATCAGACTCTGGCAACTTTGCGTTGCTGGATATTGTGCAAGCGTTGAAGTTTGTGAAGAAGAACGCAGTTGCGTTTGGTGGTACGGCGGACAATGTGACCTTGATGGGCCAATCGGCGGGCGCCATCAATACGTGGGCGCTGATGACAACACCTTTGGCCGCAGGGTTGTTCCATAAGGCAGTGCCCATCAGTGGTGGCATTTCGCTGGCCAGCAATTTGCCAGCCGGCATGTTGCCGACCTTGAATCCTGCGAGCACCTACCTGGCGCAGGGCAATGGGCTGTTGGTCAAGCTGCTGGTTGCGGACGGCAAGGCTACGGATACGGCCGCCGCGGTGGCCTATGTCGCCACGCAAAGCAGTGCACAGATAGCGGACTACCTGCGTGCCAAGTCCGGTAGCAGCATTTTGTCCACGCTATTGGCCAATGGGTTGACCGGCTCCGGACCTATACCCGACGGGGTCGTAGTGCCAGCTGACCCGATTGCAGCCATGACCGCAGGCCGCTATAACAAGGTGCCGGTGCTGTCTGGCAACACGGCCGACGAAGGCAAGCTGTTTGCACCTTTCCTGACTCTGCTTGGTGGCAAGGCCGGTCACAAGATCAGCGATGCGGATCGGTTCAACTTGATGGCAAATTTCAACCCTGATATGCCCTCCGCCCTGACGTCGGCCGACATAGTGGACGCGTCCTATCTTCCGGTGACAACACCCGTCACCGGCTTCAATGCCAAAGCGGCGTTGCTGGGTAATGTGTTCACAACGCCCAGCCGGGACAATGTGCTCAATACATTGACCACGCAGCAGGCCGGCTCGGTGTGGCACTACCAGTTCAACTGGGCGCAGGAGCCTTCACCGTGGAACGAGGTGTATGGCGCGGCACACGCTTTCGACCTACCATTTTTGGTCGGCAATTTTGGCCCTTCGGTGTTCTCGAATGCGGTCAACAGCACAGCGAACAAAACGGGGCGCTTGGCCTTGTCTAGCACCATGATGGCCAGTCTGGCCAGCTTTGCACGCACCGGCAATCCGAACAGCAGCGTACTGGGTGTGAACTGGCAACCGTGGCCTCAAAAGCTGGTCTTCGATGCTTCGTTGACCCAGACCCGAATTTCTACTCCTTGACTGCAGGCTGTGTGGCGGGTGTCGTCCAGACGACACCATTTGCGTGCTGTGGTTCGTGCCCGCACACTCTGGCCGGTCGTTGGTAGCGCACGAACAAGAAACACAACAAGAGGAGATGGACATGCCGATTGCATTGCGATTGATATACAGGCTGACAGCTGTGGTCCTGTGCGTGGGTCTGCAGGTGGCGTATGCGGCCGAAGCCGGCGTCACGGAAACCGAGATTTTGCTGGGGCAACCCGCAGGCATCACTGGTCCCTTGGCCGAGTTGGCGCCGGACATTCTGAACGCCACCCAGGTGCTGTTTGATAGCGTGAATGAAAAAGGCGGCATCCACGGGCGCAAGATCCGGACGCTGACCATGGACGACGGGTATGTGGTGGCCAACACTGTCAAGGTGGTCAACCACATGATTGAAAAGGAGCCCGTGTTTGCACTGATCAACATGACTGGTACGTCCAACGTGGCCGCCGTGCTGCCCTTGCTGGAGAAAGAGAATCCACCGCTGCCATTGATTGCGCCGTTCACTGGGGCCGAGCTGATGCGCACACCGGCCATCAACCATGTCTTCAATGTCCGCGCCAGCTACGGTGATGAGACGGAAAAAACGGTGCACCATTTGGCCACATTGGGTGCGCAACGCATTGCTGTGCTGTGGAGCAACAATGGCTTTGGCAAGGACGGACTGGCCGGGGTGCAAAAAGCCTTGGAGAAGCGTGGCATGAAGGTTTATGCCGACGCGCCCATTGAGCAGAGCGCCTCCGACACCGGCAAGGCGGTCATGGCGCTGTACGACAAGCGCCCCGAGGCCATCATCATGATCACCGCCGGCGCGCCCACCGTGAGTTTTATCAAGGCTTACAACAAGGTGCGCAAGGGCATGCACTTCTACACCCTGTCGGTGATGGGCAGCCAAGCCACCCTACGCGCGCTGGGCTCAGACGGTGTCGGTGTGGTGGTGACGACCGTGGTGCCGTTTCCGTGGGATGTCACACACCCCCTGGCACGGGAGTACCGCAGCATGATGCAAAAGGCAGGTTATTCGAACCTGTCCTTTCTGGGCTTTGAAGGCTTCATCAACGCCAAGGTGGTGGTTGAAGGCCTGAGGCTGGCCGGCAAGGATCTGACCCGCACCCGTTTTGTGAACGCACTGGCCAGCATCAAACGCCTGGATCTGGGCGGCTTTGCGGTGGGCTTTGGCAAGGACTCACGGCAGGGGTCGCGTTATGTTGGTTTGGCCATCGTCAGTCCCGGCGAAAAATTTACCAAATAAACACGGTCTCCTAGGCTACAACCCGCCTACTAATTCTCAAACAAACCACTATGATGATTTTCAGTATTCACAGACTCAAGGAGTATCCATGTTAGGGTTAATGCAAAGCCAGCAACTGCTGATTTCGTCGCTGATTGAGTTTGCCGAGCGGCACCATGCAGAAGCTAAAGTGGTGTCGCGCCGGGTAGAGGGCGACATCCACCGCTGCACGTACAAGGACATCGCGGTGCGCGCCCGCCAGGTGGCCAATGCATTGGACTCCATGCAGCTGGCATTCAGCGACCGTGTGGCCACGCTGGCCTGGAACGGCTACCGGCATCTGGAGCTGTATTTTGGTGTCAGCGGATCGGGCCGTGTATTGCATACCCTGAATCCCCGTTTGCACCCCGAGCAGATCGCCTGGATTGCCAACCATGCGGAGGACAAGGTTTTGTGTTTTGACCTGTCGTTCCTGCCCATCATCAAGGCCATGCACAGCCATTGCAAAACGGTGAAACATTTCATTGCGCTGTGTGATACCGACAAGCTGCCGGCCGACAGCGGCATACCCGGTCTGCAAAGCTACGAGGCCTGGATTGGCGCTCAATCTAGTAACTATGTGTGGCCCGAGTTTGACGAGAACTCCGCGTCCAGCATGTGTTACACCAGTGGCACTACCGGCAATCCCAAAGCCGCTTTGTACAGCCACCGCTCGACCATGCTGCACGCACTGGCCGGTGCATTGCCGGATGCACTAAGCATGAGCGCGCGCGACTGCGTGTTGCCCGTGGTTCCGATGTTCCACGTCAATGCCTGGGGCCTGCCGTATTCGGCGGCGATGACGGGAGCCAAGCTGGTGTTCCCGGGCCCCGCCATGGATGGCAAGTCCATCTTCGAGCTGATCGAATCCGAAAAGGTGAGTTTTGCGGCTGGAGTGCCCACGGTTTGGCAGATGATGCTGGCCCATATGCAGGCAGGTGATCTCCGCTTCTCCACACTCAAGCGCACGGTCATCGGAGGATCTGCCTGCCCACCGGCCATGATCACGGCGTTTAACGATGTGTATGGCGTGGAAGTGTTACACGCCTGGGGCATGACCGAGATGTCGCCGCTGGGCACCGTCTGCACGCTGAAAAACAAACACCTGCCACTGGGTTCGGCCGACAAGATGAAAGTCAGGCTCAAGCAGGGGCGCGGCATCTTTGGTGTGGACATGAAGATTGTGGACGAAACAGGGCAGCAGTTGCCCTGGGACGGCAAGGCCTATGGCGACCTGTTGGTTAAGGGCCCTTGGGTCATCAGCGAATACTTCAAGGGGGAGGGCGGTTCGCCGTTGGTCGATGGCTGGTTCCCTACGGGGGATGTGGCCACGATAGACAGCGACGGTTACATGCAGATTACCGACCGCAGCAAGGATGTGATCAAGTCCGGTGGCGAATGGATCAGTTCCATTGATGTCGAAAACGTCGCTATGGCGCACCCCGCCGTAGCCATGGCGGCTTGCATTGGCATGAAACACCCCAAGTGGGATGAGCGCCCTATTGTGGCCGTGGTCAAGAAGCCGGGACAAGACGTCACACGCGATGAATTGCTCGCGTTCTACGAGGGGAAAACTGCCAAATGGCAGGTCCCCGACGATGTGGTTTTTGTGGATGCCATTCCGCTGGGCGGCACCGGCAAGATGCAGAAAACCAAGTTGCGCGAGCTGCTCAAGGACTACAAGCTTCCGGGCACCTGAGACCCGGGGTTTCCCGGGCCGCCAAGTCACCAAGGTGATACGGTCTAGGGGAAACCCTCGCGTTGCAGTGCAGTAATTCTTGTACGCTCACCTCAGTATTTTTCCAAGGAGACATGTTATGAAATTTGGTCTGAAATTCGTCGCTGCTTCGGTAGCGTTGGTCTGTGCCCAAGGCGCTTTTGCGCAAAGCGGTGAGACGGTTAAATTGGTCCGTATTGACCCCCTGACAGGCTTACTCGGCCCAGTCGGTGTCAACCAGGACAAGAGCTACAAGTTCTTTGCGGAAAAATTTAGTGGCGCTGGCAATCCTGCAGGTGTCAAGTTTGAATTCACCACCATTGACAACAAGCTGAGTCCCACTGAGAGCTTGAATGCACTCAAGGCTGCCATTGACCAGGGTGCGCGTTACATCATCCAGGGCAACGGCTCGTCTGTGGCGCTGGCTTTGTCCGATGCGGTCACCAAGTACAACGAACGCAACCCCGGCAAAGAGGTGATTTACCTCAATGACTCGGCGGTGGACCCAGATCTGACCAACAGCAAGTGCAGTTACTGGCACTTCCGTTTTGATGCAGACACCTCCATGAAGATGGAAGCCATGTCCAGCTTCATGAAAGACCAGAAAGACATTCAAAAGGTCTACATCTTGGGCCAGAACTACTCCCACGGTGTGCAGGTTGCGAAATTCGCAAAGGAAACTTTGGCCCGCAAGCGCCCTGACATCCAGATCGTCGGTGAAGACCTGCACCCACTTGCGCAAGTTCGTGACTTTGCTCCCTACATCGCCAAGATCAAGGCCTCCGGCGCTGATACCGTGATCACCGGCAACTGGGGCTCGGACCTGTCCCTGTTGATCAAGGCAGCCAACGAGAACGGCTACACCGGCAAGTTCTTCACCTACTATGCTGGCGTTACCGGTACACCCACAGCCTTGGGTACGAACGGTGGCGGACGTGTCTACCAGATTGCCTACAACCACTACAACATGGGGGGGCAAATGGACAAGTGGATGACCGAATTCAAGACCAAGTACAACGACGACTTCTTCACAGGTTCTGTGATCCGCATCTACCAAACGCTGGGCGCTGCGATGGCCAAGGCCAAGTCGACAGATCCCCTCAAAGTCGCAGCTGCAATGGAAGGTCTGAAGTTCACCAGCTTCAATGGCGAAGTGGAAATGCGCAAGAGTGACCACCAGTTGCAGCAACCGCTGTACATGTCGGTCTGGCAAAAGGCGGACAAGAAGTACCCCTACAGCCCTGAGAACACCGGCATGACCCTGGCACCGGTCAAGGAGTTCGCGAACTACGTGTCCAGCACGCCCACCAGCTGTGCGATGAAACGTCCGTAAATTTCGGCCTAGGGGGCAAGCCCTTGGGGCGCTAAGACATCAGGAGCCCGAGCGGGTTTGCCGCATCGGGCTCTTTTTCATTCAACGACGATAAAGGCTTGTCGACTATGGAGTTCTTCATCATCTCAATGCTCAATGGGCTGAGTTATGGCCTGTTGCTGTTCATGCTGAGCTCAGGGCTCACGCTGATCTTCAGCATGATGGGCGTATTGAATTTTGCGCATGCCAGCTTTTATATGCTAGGTGCCTATGTAGGCTACACGGTGTCACGGTTTGTAGGCTTTTGGCCCGCCCTGGTGCTTGCACCCTTGGTGGTGGGTGCGTTGGGCGCACTGTTTGAGCGCCTGTGCCTGCGCAAAGTCCACAAGTTCGGCCACGTGCCCGAGCTGATGATTACCTTCGGCCTGTCTTATGTGATTCTGGAGCTGGTGCAACTGATCTGGGGCCGCATCGCCTTGGAGTTTCATCCGCCTGCGGCGCTGCAGGGCCCGGCCTTCACGCTGATCAACCATTCCATCAATGGTCTGAGTTTGTTGTGGGGTGCTGCGCCTGCCGAGTTATGCAGTGCTGCCGACGCCGCTGTGCGTGTGGTGTGTTCGCCGTTCCCGGCTACCCGGGGCTTCATGATGCTGGTGGCGCTGGTGATGTTGCTCAGTGTGTGGCTGCTGTTGACACGTACGCGTATTGGGCTGGTCATACAGTCGGCGTTGACCCACCCCGATGCGGTGGAGGCACTGGGCCACAACGTCCCCAGGATCTTCATGCTGGTGTTTGGTGCAGGGGCCGCGCTGGCCGGGTTGGCCGGTGTGATTGGTGGCAGCACCTACTTGACCGAACCGGCGATGGCCGCAACCGTTGGTTCCGTGATTTTTGTGGTTGTCGTGGTGGGTGGCATGGGCTCGTTGTCCGGTGCTTTCCTGGCCTCCGTACTGATTGGTGTCATACAGACCTTTGCGATCGCATTTGACTACTCCGTGGCCACATTGGCACAGCAATTGGGCCTCCAGCTGAGTGCGGCTGCGCTTAACAACACCTTTGTCAAATTGACACTGTCACAGGTCGCGCCGATCTTGCCGTACCTGTTTCTGGTGTTGATCCTGATCTTCCGTCCCAAGGGTCTGTTGGGTACACGGGAGGGATAAGACCATGAATACAACTACACAATCCAAACCTTTCAATACCGGGCGATGGCTAGTCTGGGGCTTGTTTGCCCTGGCGCTGGCTGTGGCGCCTATGCTGTTCACCGGTGGCCTGGGCCTGACCGTTTTGTCACAGATGGGCATTGCGATCATCGCCTGCCTGTCCTACAACATGTTGCTAGGGCAGGGCGGTATGCTGAGTTTTGGCCATGCCGTCTACACCGGTCTGGGGGCCTTTGTCGCCATCCACGCGCTTAACTCGGTATCGGGCGGCTCACTGCCCATACCCGTTTCAACCGTACCTTTGGTGGGCGGTATTGCGGGCATGGGCTTTGCAGCGCTGTTTGGTTATGTCACCACGCGCAAGTCGGGCACGACCTTTGCCATGATCACGCTGGGCCTGGGTGAGCTGGTGTTTGCCATGTCGCTGATGATCCCCGAGTTCTTCGGTGGAGAAGGTGGTGTGTCGGGCAACCGTGTCATTGGCAGTCCGTTCATGGGCATCACCTATGGGCCGGCCATCCAGGTCTACTACCTGATCGCGGTTTACACCTTCATATCGGTCGTGGCCATGTTTGCCTTCACCGGTACGCCGCTGGGGCGCATGCTCAACGCGGTGCGAGACAATCCGGAACGGGTTGAGTTTGTGGGCTACAACACGCAGCGCATACGCTACACGGCCTTCATCATTGCGGGCTTCTTCGCCGGCATTTCGGGTGGTTTGGGTGCCTTGAACTTCGAGATCGTGACAGCCGAAGTGGTACACGCCTCACGCTCGGGCGCCTACTTGCTGTTCACCTTCCTGGGCGGCGCGACCTTCTTCTTCGGCCCCATCATCGGCGCCATATTGATGGTGCTGGCGTTTGTGCTGTTCAGCGAGTTCACCCAGGCTTGGTTGCTCTACCTGGGTTTGATTTTCCTGTTCATGGTGATGTATGCCCCGGGCGGCATTGCCAGCCTGATCATGATGAATCTGCGTGTTGCCATGTTTGGCAAGCTGCGGGGCCTGGCGCTGAACTATCTCGCCCTCGCTGTTACCGGTCTGATTGCGCTGACCGGCGCGGCGGCCATGATCGAGATGACCTACCACCTGCAGCTCAGCTCTTCCCAGGGGCCCGACATTGCGTTCATGGGCTTGCTGCTCAACACCACCGGTCTGGAGACCTGGTTTGGTGCGGCGGTTGTGTTGGGTATCGGTTTGGTGTTGTTTGAAATGGCGCGTCGCCGGTTTGCGCAGAAATGGGAGGCCGTACAGGCCTTCATCGAGAAACAAGTCAACAAGGAGGACGCGCAATGACCACAGCAACGGATTCCTTTGCGCTGGAGTTGAAGGACTTGCGCAAAAGCTTTGGCAAGACCGAGATTATTCGGGGTGTCAACCTGGCCGTGCGCCATGGCGAACGCGTGGCAGTTATCGGGCCCAACGGCGCCGGCAAGTCCACGTTGTTCAACCTGATCAGTGGCCGTTTTGGTGCCAGCAGCGGTGATGTGCTGCTGAATGGCACGGTCATCAACGGCTTGAAGCCGTATGAGATCAACCGCCTGGGCCTGAGCCGCAGCTTCCAGATCACGAATATCTTCCCCAAGCTGAGTGTGTTTGAGAACCTGCGCTGCAGTGTGCTGTGGAGCATGGGCTACAAGTACAGCTTCTTCCGCTTTCTATCCAGCCTGCACGATGCCAACGCACGTGCCAATGAGCTGCTGCAGATGATCAAGCTGGACAAGAAGCATGATGTGCTGGCCATGAACCTGACTTATGCCGAACAGCGCGCATTGGAGATTGGCATCACCATAGGCGGGGGCGCCAACGTGATTCTGCTGGACGAGCCCACCGCAGGCATGAGCCGCAGCGAAACCACCCGTTTTATTGCGTTGATCAAACAGGTTACAGAAGGCAAAACCCTGCTGACCGTGGAGCATGACATGGGCGTGGTGTTTGGCCTGGCCGACAAGATTGCCGTGGTGGTCTACGGTGAGGTGATTGCCTTTGACACGCCCGAGGCGGTGCGGGCCAACCCGCGGGTGCAGGAAGCCTATCTGGGCTCTGCCGTCGCTGATGCACAAGCCGGAGGACACTGATTATGTTGAAGGTATCCAATTTACACGCCTACTACGGCAAGAGCCACGTGCTCCACGGCGTGGATATGCATGTCAAGGAAGGCGAAATTGTGGCCCTGCTGGGGCGCAACGGCTCGGGCCGGTCCACCACGGCCAAGGCCATCATGGGCCTGGTCGATTGCCACGGCTCAGCCTTGTGGAAAGGTAAAGAGGCCCTGGGCAAGAAAACCTTTGAGATCGCCCATCTGGGTCTGGGTTATGTACCTGAGAGCCGCGACATTTTCCCCAAGCTGACCGTGCACCAGAACCTGCTGCTGGGGCAGAAGCGGGGCCAGAAGAACCCGCGCTGGTCGTTCGACGACATGTACAAGATGTTCCCGCGGTTGAAGGAGCGTGAACACACCGAGGCCGGTGTTCTGTCCGGCGGCGAGCAGCAGATGCTGACGCTGTGCCGCACGTTGATGGGGGACCCCGATCTCATCATCATCGACGAGCCCACCGAGGGCTTGGCACCCAAGATTGTGGAACTGGTCGCCGAATACCTGAAAGAGCTGCGCCGGCGCGGAGTCTCCGTGCTGCTGATCGAGCAAAAACTCACCATTGCCATGCAGATCTCAGACCGTTGTTTTGTGATGGGGCATGGCAGCATAGTCTTTGAAGGCACACCCGAGGAGCTACGCAACAACAGCGAAATCCGCAAGGAGTGGCTGGAGGTATGACCCCCACAGTCGCCCACTGCGTGTGGCTCCTTGCCGCCCGACGGGGCCGCGTTTCTGCTTGGGGCGGCCCGGCGCTGAAACATCGCCCCCCTTCTTTTGTCCCAACAGTGACAAGCCAGCTTCCGCTGGCGTCAAAACCCCCTACAATTTAAAACGAACGATCGTTCTATTTTGAATGTTCCACTTTCTACCCTGAGGAATGCAAGCATGACCGCCCAATACCAAGTCCATGGTGACGTCGCCATCATTACGCTCGACAACCCCCCCGTCAATGGCCTGGGTTTGTCCACCCGCCAGGGGATCGCTGACGGCATGGCCAAGGCCAACGCCGATGCGGCGGTCAAGTCCATCATCATCACCGGCGCGGGCAAGGCCTTCTCGGGTGGTGCGGACATCAAGGAATTCGGCAAGCCCACCGCCATGCAGGAGCCCAACCTGAACAGCGTGATTGGTGTGCTGGAAAATTCTGCCAAGCCTGTCATCGGTGCTATCCACACGGTCGTCATGGGTGGCGGTCTGGAACTGGCTTTGGGCTGCCACTACCGCATTGCCGCACCGGGTACCAGCGTTGCGCTGCCCGAAGTCAAATTAGGCTTGCTGCCCGGTGCTGGCGGCACACAGCGTCTGCCGCGTGTATTGGGTGTTGAGCCTGCCTTGAACATGATTGTCAGCGGCGAGCCCATCAAGGCCGAAATGCTGGCCATGCTGCCCGGCCAAAAGCTGTTTGACAAGATGGCGGCATCCGCAGACAGCCTGGCCGAAGAAGCCTTGGCGTTTGCCCGTTCGGTGGCCGATGTGCGCCCATTGCCTCTGGTGCGCGACCTGAAGTGCAAACACCCCCAGGGCGATGCCTATTTCCAATTCGCCCGCAACATGGTCAACGGCATGTCGAAAAACTTCCCTGCGCCCGCCAAGTGTGTGGACGCGGTTGAAGCCGCCACCAAGAAGAAGTTTGACGAAGGCATGGCGGTAGAGCGCGACATCTTCATCAACCTGATGTGGACAGCAGAGAGCAAATCGCTGCGCCACCTGTTTTTGGCCGAACGTGCTGCATCAAAAATACCCGATGTCCCCGCGGATACTGCACAACGCGCTATCAACTCCATAGCAGTCATCGGCGCCGGCACCATGGGTGGCGGTATCGCGATGAACTTCTTAAACGCTGGCATCCCCGTCAAGATGCTGGAAATGAAGCAGGAAGCGCTGGACCGTGGCGTGGCCACCATCCGCAAGAACTACGAAGCCCAGGTCAAGAAGGGCAAGCTCAAGCAAGACAAGTACGACCAGCGCATGAGCCTGTTGACCACGACGCTGAGTTACGACGATTTGAACGGCACCGACATGGTGATTGAGGCCGTGTTTGAAGAAATTGGCGTCAAGGAAGCCGTGTTCAAGGAACTGGACCGCGTCATGAAGCCAGGCGCCATTCTGGCGTCCAACACCTCCACATTGGACGTGGACAAGATCGCGTCCTTCACAAAGCGCCCACAAGACGTGGTGGGCTTGCACTTCTTCAGCCCAGCCAACGTGATGAAGTTGCTGGAAGTGGTGCGCGGCAAGGAGACTGCCAAGGACGTGATGGCCACCGTGATGTCGGTAGCCAAGAAGATCCGCAAGACGGCAGTGGTGTCCGGCGTGTGTGACGGCTTTATCGGCAACCGCATGATTGAGCAGTACGGCCGCCAAGGTGGCTTCCTACTGGACGAAGGCTGCACCCCAGCCCAGGTTGACAAGGCCATGGAGAAATTTGGTATGGCCATGGGTCCGTTCCGCATGGGCGATCTGGCCGGCAACGACATTGGCTGGGCCATCCGCAAGCGCCGTTACAGCGAAAAACCCAACATGAAGTACAGCAAGACCGCTGATCTGTTGTGCGAAAAAGGCCGCTTTGGCCAGAAGGTGGGCAAGGGCTGGTACGACTATGTCGAAGGCAAGCGCGACGCCATCCCGAACGCCGAAGTGGTGACCATGATCGAAGAGCACCGCAAGGCGCTGGGCATCACACCGCGCAAGATTTCGGACGAAGAAATCGTGCAGCGCCTGGTGTTCAGCTTGGTCAACGAGGCGGCCCACATCCTGGAAGAGGGCATTGCCAACAAGGCTAGCGATATCGACATCGTCTACATCTTTGGTTATGGCTTCCCCGCACACCGCGGCGGCCCGATGAACTACGCCGACCAGGTGGGCCTGTTCAATGTGGTGCAAGCCATGAACCGCTTTGCACAGAACCCGCTGGACGACGCCGCATTCTGGAAGCCAGCGCCTCTGCTGGCCAAGCTGGCGGCCGAAGGGAAGTCCTTCAACTAAGGCAGCTCCTTCATGCTCAAAAGGATACTTTGGGGCTTGCTGGCGGTTGTGCTGCTGCTGGCAGGCGCAGTGACCGTCAACACACTGCGCAAAGGCTCGCGCCAGATGGAGGTTGCTCCTTTGGCCGTGCTGGCGGTGGACGAGGCGGGCGCTGCCGCGCGCCTGGGTGAGGCGGTGCGCTTGCGCACCATCTCATCACGTGATGACGCTGCGTTGAACGCAGACCAGTTCACGCAATTCCACGCGCTGCTGCAAGCCAAGTTTCCCAAAGTGCACGCCACGCTGAAGCGTGAAGTGGTTGCCGATTTGAGCCTGCTCTACACCTGGGAAGGCAGCAACCCCAAGGCCGAGCCCATCATGCTCCTGGCCCACCAGGACGTGGTGCCGGTTGCGCCTGGCACCGAGGGCGATTGGCAAGTGCCACCGTTCTCGGGGGATGTGAAAGACGGTTTTGTGTGGGGCCGCGGCTCCTGGGACGACAAGGGCAACCTGATGTCCCAATTGGAGGCGGTAGAAATGCTGCTGGCCAGTGGCTTCAAGCCCGAGCGCACCGTCTACCTGGCCTATGGAGCGGACGAAGAAGTTGGTGGTTCCCGCGGTGCGGCCAAGATTGCGGCTGTGCTCAAAGAGCGCAAGGTGCACGTCAACTTTGTCATTGACGAAGGTTTGCTGGTGCTGGAAGGCGTTATGCCCGGCATCGCCAAACCCACGGCGCTGATTGGCGTGGCCGAAAAAGGCTATATGTCGGTGGTGCTGAAGATGTCGGCAACGCCGGGCCACTCTTCCATGCCCCCCAAAAAGGGGACCAGCGCTATTGCCATGATGAGTGCTGCGCTGAAGCGCCTGGACGACGAACAATTGCCGGGCGGCCTGCGCGGTGTGGCTGGTGAAATGTTTGACACCATGGCGCCGGAGATGAGCGGCTTCTCCCGCGTGGCGCTGTCCAACCTGTGGCTGTTTGGCCCGGTGGTGCAAAAGCAATTGGAAGGCGCGGCCAGCACCAACGCGATGATGCGCACCACAACGGCATTAACCATCGTAAATGCAGGCAACAAGGAAAACGTGTTGCCAGGCCGTGCGGAGGCCACTGTCAACTTCCGCATCCTGCCGGGTGACACCAAAGAGCAGGTACTGGACCATGTCCGCAACCAGGTCACGCAAGCCGTTGGAGCCGACAAGTTTGAACTGTTTGCGTTACCCGGTGCCGTAGATGCATCCAAGGTTGCTCCGACTGACTCGCCCCAGTACAAGACGCTGAACAAGACGGTTCGTGAAATCTTTCCCGATGCACTGGTTGCACCCGGGCTGATGGTGGCGGCGACCGACTCCATCCACTACAGCGACATCAGCGACCACATATTCAAGTTCTCACCCATTCGCGCCAACGCCGAAGATCTGAAACGTTTCCACGGCACCAACGAACGCCTGGCCACCAAGAATTACGCCGATGCCATCCGTTTCTACCACCGCCTGCTGAGCGAAGCCGCCAAGGCCGCCGCGCAGCCCTAAACACCCCCAGTTTTTTTGAAGAAGAGGAATCCAACATGACTTCCGCAGTAATCGTATCCACCGCACGCACCCCCCTGGCCAAGAGCTGGAAGGGTTCCTTCAACATGACGCATGGCGCCACACTCGGTGGCCATGCTGTCGAACATGCCATCAAACGCGCCGGCATTGAAGCGGGCGAGGTGGATGATGTCATCATGGGTTGCGCCACACCCGAAGGTGCCACCGGCGCCAACATCGCACGCCAGGCCGCTCTGCGCGCCGGCTGCCCTGTGACCGTGTCGGGCATGACCATCAACCGTTTTTGTTCGTCCGGCTTGCAGACCATTGCTACCGCAGCACAGCGCATCATCGCCAACGAAGGCGACATTTATGTAGCCGGTGGTGTGGAAGCTATTTCTTGCGTACAGCAAGAGATGAACACCCACATGATGGCCGACCCCTGGCTGGTCAAGAACAAGCCAGAGATCTACTGGAACATGTTGCAGACTGCCGAAAACGTGGCCAAGCGCTACAACATCAGCCGCGAAGCCATGGACGAATACGGCGCTGCCAGCCAGCAAAAGGCCACAGCCGCGCTGGAAGCCGGTTTGTTCAAGGCCGAGATCGCCCCCATCACCGTCACCATGGGTGTGGCCGACAAGGTCATGGGCCTGATGACTAAACAAGTCACCGTCAGCGATGACGAAGGTATCCGTGCTGGCACCACCTATGACGGCATCAAGGGCCTGCGCTCTGCCGTCCCCGGTGGCCTGATCACCGCTGGCAATGCCAGCCAGTTTTCCGACGGGGGCGGCGCGGTTGTGGTCATGAACGAAACCCTGGCTGAAAAGAAAGGCCTGCAACCCTTGGGCCGTTTCCTGGGCTTTGCGGTCGCTGGTTGCGAGCCTGACGAAATGGGCATTGGCCCGGTGTTTGCCATCCCCAAGGTGTTGGCACGATTGGGCTTGAAGGTCAGCGACATTGATTTGTGGGAGCTGAACGAAGCCTTCGCCGTGCAGGTGCTGTACTGCCGCGACAAGCTGGGCATCCCTGCTGACCGTTTGAACGTCAACGGCGGTGCTATCGCGGTTGGCCACCCCTACGGTGTGTCCGGCCAGCGTTTGACGGGCCATGCGCTGATCGATGGCAAGCGTCGCGGTGCCAAGCGCGTTTGCGTAACCATGTGTATTGGTGGCGGTATGGGCGCTGCCGGCGTGTTTGAAGTGCTGTAAGAACAAACGCTCCAGCACCAAAAAGGCCTCCAGTTGGAGGCCTTTTTTGATTATGGTTAGGCACCAAGTTTAGGTGCGAGCGCCAATCGGGGCAGGGCGGTAACGGCCGCGGTGGCGAACGCAGCCTTGACCCGATCCGCGCCTACCTTTGGTGTGCTGGACCGTGCTTCCACGGCATCGGCATCCAACTTGAAGATGGCCACAATCTGCACCAGCTCGTTGGCCTGGCTTTTCAGGCTGCTGGCCGCAGCGGCCATTTCTTCGACCAAGGCGGCATTCTTCTGAGTGGCCTGGTCCATTTGTGTCATAGCCTCGCCAACCTGCGCAAAACCTGATGCCTGCCCGTGGCTGGATGCATTGATCTCGGCCATGGTGTCTGTCACGCTGCGGATGCTGCGAACCACTTCGGTCATCGTGATGCCGGCCTTGTCGACCAATGCAGAGCCTTTGGCCACGCGTTCGACGCTGGCATTGATTAGCGCCTTGATCTCCTTGGCAGCATCGGCCGAGCGCCCTGCCAATAAACGGACCTCGCTGGCCACCACCGCAAACCCGCGCCCTTGTTCACCTGCGCGTGCCGCTTCCACCGCGGCGTTGAGCGCCAGGATATTGGTCTGGAACGCGATGCCATCGATGACACCAATAATGGCCGCAATCTTGTGTGATGCATCGTTGATGCCCTTCATGGTGTCGACCACCTGCGCCACTACTTCTCCGCCTTCAGAGGCCACCTTGGACGCGTCCAGCGCAAGCTGGTTGGCCTTCTCCGAACTTTCGGCGTTGTGCTTGACGATGGACACGAGTTCTTCCATCGCCGCGGTGGTCTCCTCCAGTGCGCTGGCCTGCTGTTCGGTGCGCGAACTGAGGTGGTGATTACCTTGTGCAATCTCTGCACTGGCGGTGGCCACTTCATCCGCGCCCTGGCGCACACTGCCCACCACGGCGGCTAGTCGGGTCTGCATCTCTTTGAGGGCTGCCACAATGCTGCGTTGGTCGCCCATCAGCAGCGGAATGTTGATGGACAGATTGCCCTGTGCCACGTGGCGGGCCACCTGCGCGGCCACCAGGGGTTCGCCACCCACATCGGACCACACCGAGCGGCGAATCCAGAAACCGATCCCAACCAGCAGCGCAGCGGCCAGGCCCAAGCCCAGGCCCTGCATCCAGCGCATGGTCTGCGTGGTGGCGGCGTAATGCGCGATGGACTGGTCAGCGAATGACATCGATTCCTTGACCGTGGTGTCGACGCCTGCACGGTGGGCGAGATAGGCGGTATGGGCAGCTTTTAACGATGCCTGTACTGCATCTTTGTCTGCACCCCCGGCCAGCAATTCCAGTGTTTTGTGGGCCAGTGTGATGAATTTTTCACCCTCCTGATGCTGCACGCCCAGCAGCCGGGTTTCCAGGCCATACGGCGGGTTGGTACGCCAGAATGTGGCACGGTCTTGGTACTCGGTCTGCAGGCGTTTGACTTCAGCCCGGGCCACATCGATCCCCATATTGCCTTCGACCGCCTGCGACAGCACCAGCCGCATTTCAATCAGGTACAAGGGCGGGGGAAGTATGTCGGCCGTGACGTCTTTGGCAACGAAGGATTTGGTGGCCGCGTTCCCACTGGCCTGTGAACCCCATAACGACAGGCCGCTGATGCCCAACGCTGCTGCCAGTGCGATGCCGGTTAAGGTATTGAGCATGGCTCGCAGGCCCATGCGGTGATCAGATTCATGAACCAAGGAACCGGAGTAACTGTTTGGCATGGCAGACACCTGTGGAGTGAGTGGCTGACTCTAACGGCCCTGCCAGCGCGATACCATCCCATATTCGGGTGGGTTTTCGGTTCATGCGCCCGCACAAACCTTTCGTCGGTTAGGCTGGTGCCACTTTTTCTAGAAGGCCACCATGAAAATTCTGCAATCGATGTTGGTTTGTGCCGTTTTGACCGCCTGCGCCAGTTCCCCGGTGCCACCGCCCGACTACCGCAAACCCGAAACCGCCGCCATCAGATCGGTGGAGGACTTGGCCCAGACCTATGCCGCGCTGCGTGCTGCCGGTGGCAGTGTGTTTACGCTCAACCCGAAGGCCTCAACCCTGCGCATTTACGCGTTTCGCGCTGGCAAGGCGGCCAAGTTTGGCCACAACCATGTGGTGTCGGCGCCCGAGTTCCAGGGTTTTTTCCATCTGGCGCCCGAGGGCACTGCAGCTTCGCGTTTTGACCTAGTGTTCCGGCTGGACCAACTGGTATTCGACTTGCCGGAGCACCGCGCGGCGCTTGGGCCGGCATTTGCGTCTGCGATCTCCGACGAAGACCGGGCCAGCACACGCAACAATATGCTGGGGGACAACAACTTCCAGGCGGGGCGTTTTCCCCTGTTGCGCATCCAGTCCCTGCAGATCGTGGGCGAGGCGCCCAAGTTTGCCGCCAAGGTGGCGGTGGAGTTGCACGGCCAGACTCGCGAGATGTGGGTGCCGCTGACCGTTACCGGTCTGCCGGGGAAATTGGCGGTGCAGGGTGCGCTGGTGCTCAGGCAATCCGACTTTGGCATCAAGCCGTTCTCAGTATTCGGCGGCATACTCGCCGTCCACGATGAAGTGGTCGTTGAGTTCACGCTGGCAGGAGACGCACCATGAGCATGGCAAACCCCCAAAGCCCGCAGTACCTGGACCTGGACAGCTGGCACCGCCGCTCCGCATTTGATTTTTTCCGCGGCTTTGATATTCCCACTTTCAACCTGTGCGCGCGACTGGATGTGGCGCTGCTCAAGCAGGCGGTGAAAGATCTGGGTGTGGGCAGCCTGTCCTTGGCTTACCACTTCATCGCCATTCGACTGGCCAATGACATCGCGCCGTTTCGCTACCGGCTGGAGGGAGAGCGCGTGCGGGTGCACACGACCGTGCACGGCAGCACCACCGTGCTGCGTGATGACGATTCCTTCGGTTTTGCCACGCTGCAGTACAACCCTGACTTTGCCGCGTTTTGCGCCCAGGGTGCCCAGGCGTTGGCCAAGGCTCGCCTGCACAACGCACCGTTCGAGCCCAACGCACACGAGACCGCTACTTTGCACATGACAACCTTGCCCTGGGTGCACTTCTGCAGCTTCTCCCACGCCCGCCAGTGGGGACCGAATGACTCCATACCCAAGATTTCTTTTGGCCGCATCGATGCCGATGGTGCGCGCCACTGGATGCCGCTGTCGGTGGATGTACACCACGCGCTGATGGACGGCATACACGTTGGCCGGTTCTTTGAGGGTTTTGAGGGGGCGTTGCAAGCCCCCGAGTCCTGGCTCCAACAGTTGCTATAAATTTAGTAGCGACCTACGTAAGTCCCACGGGGGCTGTAGGCCTAAAACACCTCGACTACTTGCTTGGAGGGCAGTTGCACACCGTATTGCCCTTGTCGAAGATGATGCGCCAGGTGTTGGGGCCTTCGCGGCGCCATATGGACGTAAAACCGGCGAAGACCTTTCCATCGGGGTCTGCCACCGGCCCGGAGCTGATGGCCAGGTCACCGGAGTCCAGCACCTCCACCTCCTTGGGTTCCCATGAAAACGGGGCTTTGGGTTCGGCATAAAACTTGGCCCAAAAATCCACCACCGCCTGCTTGCCGTGCAGCGGCTTGGGGCCGGAGAAGAACACGGTGTCAGTGGCGATGAAACTGGCGAATGCCTTGTGATCGCGGTCGGCCATGGTTTTGGCAAAGGCACGCTCGGTAGCCATCACTTGGTCCCTGGCGTTGCCTGTAACGGTAGTGGGTGGCTGGCTGGTTGCACAACCGGCAATCCACAGGCATGACAGTAGGGCGGCACTGGTCCTCATAAGCGTCTCCAAACAGGTGTTGGCAGTGTAGCGAGTTACCGACAATCAGTGCCCAAGAATTGGTCCGTTTTTGAAAGGGTGGCACAATCGCTCTTGTAACTAGGCCCTTCCCCCGCCACAGTCGCATCCGCCAAACGGTTCAGCCGTGCCGCGGAAGGTTAATCAAAAACAGCTTTAACCAGCTAATGTTTCCTGCAGGGAAACGGAGGTCAGCGGAATATGAGTGAATCCACGTCGCAGAAGACGAGCCCAGCGTCTGTTTACAGCGCCTACGCCAGCAACACGTACCTCTTCGGTGGCAATGCGCCATACGTTGAAGAGATGTACGAGAACTACCTTTCCAACCCCGGCAGCGTGCCCGATTCTTGGCGCGATTATTTTGACGCATTGCAGCACGTGCCCGCAGTCGACGGCAGCAATGCCCGCGACGTGGCGCATTTGCCGGTGGTCAATGCCTTTGCCGAGCGCGCCAAACAGGGCGGTACCCAGGTTGTGCTGGCAACCGGTGCAGATTCCGAAATGGGCCGCAAGCGCACTGCCGTTCAGCAGCTGATCGCGGCCTACCGGAACGTTGGCGCCCGTTGGGCCAATCTGGATCCGCTCAAGCGCCAGGAGCGCGACAACATTCCCGAGCTGGAACTGTCGTTCTACGGCTTCAGCGACGCGGACCAGGAAACGGTGTTCAACACCAGCAATACCTTCTTCGGCCGCGAGACCATGAGCCTGCGCGACCTGATGAATGCGCTGCATGAAACCTACTGCGGCACCATCGGCGCGGAGTACATGTACACCACGGACCAGAACCAGAAGCGCTGGTGGCAACAAAAGCTGGAGGCCATCCGCAGCAAACCCCAGTTCAGCGCTGAGAAGAAGAAACACATCTTGGACCGCCTGACAGCGGCCGAAGGCCTGGAGCGTTTTCTGCACACAAAATACGTGGGGCAAAAGCGCTTCTCGCTTGAAGGGGGCGAGAGTTTTATTGCCGCTATGGACGAGCTGATCCAGCAGGCTGGCGCCAAGGGCGTGCAGGAAATTGTCATCGGTATGGCCCACCGGGGCCGCCTAAACGTGCTGGTCAACACCCTGGGCAAGATGCCCAGCGACCTGTTCGCCGAGTTTGACCACACCGCACCCGAAGAGCTGACCGCTGGTGACGTGAAGTACCACCAGGGCTTCAGCTCTGACGTGTCCACCCCTGGCGGCCCGGTCCACCTGTCTCTGGCGTTCAACCCCTCGCACCTGGAGATCGTCAACCCCGTGGTCGAAGGCTCGGTGCGCGCACGTATGGACCGCCGTGGCGACCCGCTGGGCAACCAAGTGCTGCCCGTGCTGGTGCACGGTGATGCCGCTTTCGGCGGCCAGGGCGTCAACCAGGAAACCCTGTGCCTGGCCCAGACCCGTGGCTACACCACCGGCGGTACCGTGCACATCATCATCAACAACCAGATCGGCTTCACGACCTCTGACCCGCGCGACATGCGCTCCAGCGCCTTCTGCACCGACATCGTCAAGATGGTCGAGTCGCCTGTGCTGCACGTCAACGGCGACGACCCCGAAGCCGTGGTGCTGGCCACCCAGCTGGCGCTGGAGTACCGCTTGGAATTCCGCCAGGACGTCGTGGTGGACATCACCTGCTTCCGCAAGCTGGGCCACAACGAGCAGGACACCCCGGCGCTGACACAGCCGCTGATGTACAAGAAGATCGCCTCCCACCCCGGCACCCGCAAGCTGTATGCCGACAAGCTGTCCGCACAAGGCTTGGGCGAAACGCTGGGCGAAGACATGGTCAAGGCCTACCGCGCTGCGATGGATGCCGGCAAACACACGGTGGATCCGGTGTTGACCAACTTCAAGAGCAAATACGCCGTGGACTGGTCACCCTTCCTGGGCAAGAAGTGGACCGATGCCGGCGACACGGCCATTCCTCTGACCGAATGGAAACGCTTGGTAGAAAGGCTGACCACGTTGCCCGCCACCATTGCACCGCATTCGCTGGTGAAAAAGGTGTATGACGACCGCGCGGCCATGGGCCGGGGCGATGTCAATGTGGACTGGGGCATGGGCGAGAGCATGGCCTTTGCGTCCCTGGTGGCCAGTGGCTACCCGGTGCGGCTCAGCGGTGAAGACAGCGGCCGTGGAACCTTCACCCACCGCCACGCGGTGATCCACGACCAGGCCCGCGAGAAGTGGGACGCCGGAACCTATCTGCCGCTGTCCAACGTAGCCGACAACCAGGCCCCGTTCGTCGTTATCGACTCCATCCTGTCCGAAGAGGCCGTTTTGGCCTACGAATACGGCTACGCCTCGAACGACCCCAACACACTGGTGATCTGGGAAGCCCAGTTCGGCGATTTCGCCAATGGAGCCCAGGTGGTCATTGACCAGTTCATCGCCTCCGGCGAGGTGAAGTGGGGCCGCGTCAACGGCATCACGCTGATGCTGCCACACGGCTATGAAGGCCAAGGCCCCGAGCACAGTTCGGCGCGTCTGGAGCGCTTCATGCAGTTGGCAGCCGACGCCAATATGCAGATCGTGCAGCCCACCACGGCATCGCAGATCTTCCACGTGTTGCGCCGCCAGATGGTGCGCAACCTGCGCAAGCCGCTGATCATCTTCACACCCAAATCCCTGCTGCGCAACAAGGATGCGACCTCTCCGTTGAGCGAGTTCACCAAGGGCAACTTCCAGACTGTGATCGGTGAAAGCGCCGCGCTGAAGGCCGACAAGGTCAAACGTGTGGTGGCCTGTTCGGGCAAGGTGTACTACGACCTGGTCAAGAAGCGCGAAGAAAAAGGCCAGGACGACGTGGCCATCATCCGTGTGGAGCAGCTGTACCCGTTCCCGCACAAGGCCTTTGGCGCAGAGCTGAAGAAATACCCCAATGCGACCGACATCGTGTGGTGCCAGGATGAGCCGCAAAACCAGGGCGCCTGGTTCTTCATCCAGCACAACATCCACGAGAACATGGTGGACGGCCAGCGTCTGGGTTACTCCGGCCGTGCAGCGTCGGCCTCTCCCGCCGTGGGTTATGCCCACTTGCACCAGGAACAGCAGAAGGCATTGGTCGAGGGAGCGTTTGGCAAGCTCAAGGGCTTTGTCCTCTCGAAGTAAGCCGCAGCAGCCAAACATCCCTACACAAAATTCTGAAAGATCAACATGGCAATCGTAGAAGTCAAAGTTCCCCAGCTGTCTGAATCCGTGGCCGAAGCCACCTTGCTGGCGTGGAAGAAAAAAGTGGGTGAGTCGGTATCCGTCGACGAAATCCTGATCGAAGTGGAAACCGACAAGGTGGTGCTGGAAGTTCCGGCCCCCAGCGCCGGTGTGTTGCTGGAGATCGTGCAGGCCGATGGCGCCACTGTTGCGGCCGAGCAATTGATCGCACGCATCGACACCGATGGGAAGCCCGGCGCCGCCGCAGCGCCAGCCGCTGCCGCCCCCGCTGCAACCCCAGCCGCGGCGCCCGCTGCTGCTGCACCGGCTGGCAACTCCATGGCCGGCGTGGCCATGCCCGCTGCGGCCAAGCTACTGGCCGACAACAACCTGTCCGTTAGCAATGTGGCCGGCACCGGCAAAGACGGCCGTGTCACCAAAGGCGACGTGTTGGGTGCTGTGGCGGCTGGAACTGCTACAAAACCAGTAGCGACAGTGTCAATACCCACGGGGGCTCCCACCACAATATTGCCACAGGTCGCGGCGCCAGCGGCCCTGCACCTGGGTAACCGCCCGGAGCAACGCGTGCCCATGAGCCGCCTGCGTGCGCGTGTGGCCGAGCGTCTGCTGCAATCGCAATCGACCAACGCCATCCTGACCACCTTCAACGAAATCAACATGGCCCCGGTCATGGAGATGCGCAAGCGCATGCAAGAGCGTTTCGAGAAGGAACACGGTGTCAAGCTCGGCTTCATGAGCTTCTTCGTCAAGGCAGCGGTGCATGCCCTCAAGAAATTCCCCGTGCTGAACGCGTCGGTGGACGGTACCGACATCGTCTACCACGGTTACTTCGACATCGGCATTGCGGTCGGCTCGCCGCGGGGCTTGGTGGTGCCTATCCTGCGCAACGCCGACCAGATGAGTTTTGCCGATATCGAGAAGAAGATCGCCGAATACGGCCAAAAGGCCAAGGACGGCAAGCTGGGCATTGAAGACATGACCGGTGGCACCTTTTCCATCTCCAACGGTGGCACCTTCGGCTCCATGATGTCCACCCCCATCATCAACCCGCCCCAGTCGGCCATCCTGGGCGTTCACGCCACCAAGGACCGTGCCATGGTGGAGAACGGTATCGTGGTGGTGCGCCCCATGAACTACTTCGCCATGTCCTACGACCACCGCATCATCGACGGCCGCGAAGCCGTGCTGGGCCTGGTGGCCATGAAGGATGCGCTCGAAGATCCGGCACGCCTGTTGTTTGATATCTAAACCTTTGCGGAAACGACCCGGAGCCCGAGCAGCAGAGGGCTCTGCTCCGTGTCCCCCGCCCTACGGGCTCCTCCTTTACCTGCGCAGAACCCTCTGCCGCCCAGACTCCTAGGAAAATGTATGAGTAAACAATTTGATGTAATCGTCATTGGCGGTGGCCCCGGTGGCTACATCGCTGCCATCCGCGCGGCCCAGCTGGGCTTCAACGTGGCCTGTATCGACGAGTGGAAGAACGACAAGGGCGGCCCGGCATTGGGTGGTACCTGTACCAATGTGGGCTGCATCCCGTCCAAGGCGCTGCTGCAGTCGTCCGAACACTTTGACCACGCCAACCACCACTTTGCGGACCACGGCATTTCGGCCTCCAACGTCAGCATGGACGTGACCAAGATGCTGGCCCGCAAGGATGCCATCGTCAAGCAGAACAATGACGGCGTGCAGTACCTGTTCAAGAAGAACAAGATTGCGTTCTTCCATGGCCGCGGCTCCTTTGTGAGTGCGGGAGCTGATGGTTACGTCATCCACGTGGCCGGTGCCACCGAAGAGTCGTTGCTGGGCAAACACATCATTGTGGCCACGGGTTCCAACGCGCGTGCGTTGCCGGGTGCACATTTCGACGAAGAGCGCATCCTGTCCAACGACGGTGCGTTGCGCGTGGGCGCGGTGCCCAAGAAGCTGGGTCTGATCGGCTCTGGCGTCATCGGCTTGGAAATGGGTTCGGTGTGGCGTCGCCTGGGGTCTGAGGTCACGATCCTCGAAGGTCTGCCCACTTTCCTGGGCGCGGTGGACGAGCAAGTCGCCAAGGAAGCGTTCAAGGCTTTTACCAAGCAAGGTTTGAAGATTGAGTTGGGCGTCAAGGTCGGCGAGATCAAGTCCAACAAAAAGGGCCTGTCGATTGCCTATACCAATGCCAAGGGCGAGGCGCAGACGCTGGAAGTGGACAAACTCATCATCTCCATCGGCCGCGTGCCCAACACCATCGGCCTGAACGGCGAGGTCGTCGGCCTGAAGCTGGACGAGCGCGGTGCCGTTGTGGTGGACGACGACTGCAAGACCAACCTGCCGAATGTGTGGGCGATTGGTGACGTGGTACGTGGCCCCATGCTGGCGCACAAGGCGGAAGAAGAGGGCGTTGCCGTGGCCGAGCGTATTGCCGGTCAACATGGGCATGTCAACTTCAACACCGTGCCCTGGGTCATCTACACCAGCCCCGAGATTGCGTGGGTCGGCCAGACCGAGCAGCAGCTCAAGGCGGCGGGGCGGGCGTACAAGGCGGGTTCCTTCCCATTCCTGGCCAATGGCCGGGCGCGTGCTTTGGGCGACACGACTGGCTTCGTCAAGTTCCTGGCCGATGCCACGACAGATGAAATTTTGGGTGTGCACATCGTCGGCCCCCAGGCCAGCGAATTGATCTCCGAAGCCGTAGTGGCGATGGAGTTCAAAGCCAGCGCCGAGGACATCGCCCGCATCTGCCACGCCCACCCGTCCCTGAGTGAGGCGACCAAGGAAGCCGCTTTGGCGGTGGACAAGCGAACCCTGAATTTCTGATTGCATTTTTATTGAAGTAGCCGCTAGCCCCCGTCAGGTATGGCAAAGCGGCTATTAAATTTATAGCAATCAGAAGGCTGTGTTTTGAACGTCAAACAAACCTACGAAGCCGAGCTGGCCACCAGGGGTTATGTGGCCGACCCGGCGCAGCTGCGTGCGGTAGAGGCGCTGGAGCGCTGCGCGCTGGACTGGATTGATTTCAAGGAGCAGCGCTCCAATGCCTTCAAGAAGCTGATCAACCGGCCGGATGTCCCCCGTGGGGTCTACCTGTACGGTGGAGTAGGGCGGGGTAAAAGCTTCTTGATGGATTGCTTCTACAACGCCGTCCCGCTCAAGCGCAAGACTCGTCTGCACTTCCACGAATTCATGCGTGAAGTGCACCGTGAGCTGTCAGAGCTGCAGGGAACGGTCAACCCGCTGGACGAACTGGCCGCGCGCATGGCCAAACGCTTCCGGTTGATTTGTTTTGACGAGTTCCATGTGGCGGACATCACCGACGCGATGATCCTGCACCGGCTGTTGTCGGCCTTGTTCGACAACGGCGTCGGTTTTGTGACCACGTCCAACTTCAAGCCTGATGACCTGTACCCCGGTGGTCTGCACCGCGACCGGATTTTACCTGCCATTGCGCTGCTGAACGAGCGGCTGGAGGTGCTCAATGTCGATAATGGCACCGACTACCGCAAGCGCACCATGGACACCCTGACGCTATACCACGTGCCCAACGGTCCGGTTGCCGATGCGGCTATGGAACAGGCCTTTAATGCGCTGGAAGAAACCCATGACGAAGAGCCGGTGCTGCACATCGAGTCGCGCAAGATCTGGGCGCGGCGCAAGGCCGGTGGTGTGGTGTGGTTTGACTTCAAGTCACTGTGTGGTGGGCCGCGCTCACAAAACGATTACCTCGAAATCGCGACACAATTCCACACGGTCTTTTTAAGCGATGTGCCCCACATGCCTTTGCGCATGGCATCCGAGGCACGGCGCTTCACCTGGTTGGTCGATGTGCTGTATGACCGGCGGGTCAAGCTGATCATGTCGGCTGAGGTGGCTCCGGTGGATTTGTATACCGAGGGCCCCATGGCCCATGAGTTTCCGCGTACGGTGTCGCGCCTCAGCGAGATGCAGTCGCAGGAATACCTGTCCCAGGAGCGGCGCATGGTGGATACAGGGCTGACATGATGCGGCGGTGGATGATCGCGCTTTGGCTTTCCAGCGCGTGCGTTGGGGCTTGGAGCCAGGGTGACCCAAGCCAAGCCGAAAACTCAACCCAGGCAGCCCAGGCAGAACGTGCCCGTATCGAGAGGCTGCGCGAGAAGAAAACGGTTGAACTTGATGCCGAGGAGGCAGTTTGTTTGTCCAAATTTGCAGTCACTGACTGCCAGAACCAGGTGGGTGTGCGACGGCGCCAGATGCTCTCCGAACTCAAAGCACAGGAAGCGGTCCTCAATGACGCTGAGCGGCTGCAAAAAGGTAAAGAGCAGTTGAAACAGGGTCAGGCGAAAGAAGTCGAAAACCGGCAGCGGCAACTGGAAGCGCAGGCAACTGCGGAGAATCGGGGTCTGGAAGACCGGCAACAGGCGCAAATTGACAAACAACGCGCCCACCGGCAACAGGCGCAAACGGTGCGCGACAGGGCCCCGGCTGCCAAATCTGGCTCGGTGCTGGATGCTCAAACCATTGAGAAAAACCGTCAAGCGTATTTGGAAAAACAGAAAGCGCTTGAAAACCGCCGACGGGACCGTGACCAGCGGGTGATGGACGCCGGCAAGGGCGTCCCACCGCTACCAGTGGCACCTTAGATTTTGGCCGTGGCCTGCTATGGGGTCAGCGGTTCGAGCTTGACCACAACAATCGATAAATTGTCACCCACACCGCGTCCGCGGGAGCGCGCTTTTTCGATCAGGAATTCAGTGGCCTCGCGCGCACTCAGCGTGGACAATACCGAGCCCAATTCCCCGGTGTTGAAGTAGTGCCAGATGCCATCGCTGCAGGCCATCAGCACATCGCCGGGCCGCAACTGGGGGATGAAATGGAAGTCCACCGGGGGATCGTTCTCGGTCCCCAGGCAACCCATCAGAATATTGGACTGAGGGTGGACTGCCGCTTGTTCTTCGGTGATCTCGCCGCGGTTGACCAGCGCCTGCACATAGGAATGGTCCATGGTGCGTTTGACGAAGCGGTTGCCGTGGAAGTGATAAATGCGGGAATCACCGGTGTGGGCCCAGTGGCAATCGCCCCCGGCGTTGATCAGAAATGCTGCCAACGTGCTGTGTGGCTCTTCTTCTGACGAGATCGCGGTGAGCTTGATGACAACGTGTGCTTCTTGTATCACCTGGGCCAGGATGGCTGAGGCGTCGTCGGTATCCGGGTCGTAGCGCTCAAACAGCTGTTTGGAGGTCATCATGACCTGGTCCGAGGCTTTGCGACCACCGCTGCGTCCACCCATACCATCGGCCACGATGGCCAGTATGCAACCATTGATACGCGGATGTTTGATCAGCGCGATCTGGTCCTGCTGGTACTCGCGGTCGCCTTTGTGAATGCCGGTGGAAGCAGTGAGTCGGTAACCTGTGGCCATGTTGATTTGCTTAAGAAGCAATACTTTCTGCAAAAGGGCTGTAAGGTCGTATTATCAAGCTAGCACGATCCTCGTTGCCGTAGTTTAAACCCGTACTCTCCCGCATTACCCTTGGTAACAAATCTCCACTCACCTGAGCGCCATTTGATTGAGTTGCGCATGGAGCATGCCGATCTGGATGCCCTGATAGATCGCGTCGCACACGATGCTCCGGTAGACGAACTGATGGTGCGCCGACTGAAAAAACGCCGCCTGTCGCTGCGCGATGAAATTGCCCGCGTAGAGCGCGAACTGCAGCCTAACGAGCCGGCCTGACTCATGGGCCTGCAGGAAGCGGTAGCGGGGGCGTTCGACGCCGATGGGGCATTGGCCCGGTGTGTGGAAGAATTCGCCCCCCGCAGTGGCCAGGCGGTCATGGCCGACGCTGTGGCCACCACCATGGAAGCCGGTGGTGTGCTGGTCGTCGAAGCCGGTACGGGTGTTGGTAAGACCTTTGCCTATCTGGTGCCTGCCTTGCTTAGCGGAGAACGGGTTTTGTTGTCCACAGCGACGAAAACCCTGCAGGACCAACTGTTCGGACGGGACATTCCACGCTTGGTGGCGGCGCTGGGCATGCCGGTTCGCACGGCGCTGCTAAAAGGGCGCAGCAGTTATCTGTGTATGCACCGCCTGGCAGACGCCAGACACAGCGAGATCGCAAACAAAGTGTCGGCGCAAAGGGATTTAACGCGGGTTGAGGCTTGGTCCCAAACCACCCGAGTCGGGGATATGGCCGAGTTGACGCAGCTGGACGAGCGTTCGCCGGTCATACCACTGGTCACCTCCACGCGTGAAAACTGCCTAGGTTCCCGTTGTCCGCAGATCAACAACTGCCATGTCAACCTCGCCCGGCGCGAGGCCATGGCTGCTGATGTGGTGGTCATCAACCACCATCTCTTCTTTGCGGACCTGAACATCCGAGAGTCGGGGGTGGCAGAACTGCTGCCATCCGTGCATGCAGTGGTGTTTGACGAGGCGCACCAGTTGAATGAGATCGGCGTCCAGTTTCTGGGCCGCCAGCTGACCACCCAGCAACTGGACAACTTTGGGCGCGATTTGGCGCTGCAGGGACATAAGATGGTCCAGGCCCATGCGGCGTGGCCCGACATGTTGGCCGAACTTGGCCACAGTGTGCAGTCCTTGCGCACACTGTGCGGCAGTACTCAGGACATGGGGCGCACCGCATGGGAGGCAGAGCAGCCTTTCGGCATAGTTGCACAGGATTGGCACCGTGTGGTATCGGAAGTACATACGGCGCTGCAACACACGGATGTGGTGCTGCGCAGCATGGAGGAGCTGTCGCCCGAGCTCAAAGGACTGCACGAACGCGCTTCGCGCCTGATTGCGGAACTGGACATTTTTTCACATGCCGTTGAACCCGGTGCCGTACGTTGGTTGGAAGTGGGCGCGTCGCAGGTTCGATTGGTGCAATCTCCGCTGGACATCGCTGATGCGATGCGATCACGCGTGCTCTCAACCGGAAGTGATACCGGTAGCCGCAAATCTTGGATTTTCACGTCGGCCACCCTGGGGCATGACGCGAGCATGGCGCATTTTGTTCGGTCCTGTGGTCTGGACGGGGCACGGGTGTTGCAGGTTCAAAGCCCGTTCGACTACATGGCCCAGGCTGCGTTGTACATCCCCACACACATGCCAAAACCGGGCGATGCGGGGCATAGCGCGGCAGTTGCACAACTGGTGGCCCAAGGCGCAACGGTGTTGGGCGGCCGGACCCTGGTGCTGACGACCACCTTGCGCGCCATGCGCGACATTGCAGCCGCTTTGCGCCAACACTTTGATGCCTTCTCGTGTATGGATGTGTTGTTGCAGGGCGAGTCACCCAAGCGGGAATTGACGGAGCGTTTTACCCGGGGTGGCATGGACGGGAACAATGGCAGCATCCTGGTGGGCTCGGCGTCTTTCTGGGAGGGGATAGACGTTCCGGGCGATGCCTTGCAGTTGGTGGTGGTGGATAAACTGCCATTTTCCCCGCCGGGAGACCCTGTGGTGGAAGCACGTGCCCGGCAGCTGGAGGCCAGTGGCAGCAACCCTTTTCACCATTACCACGTCCCCCAGGCTGCCATAGCCTTGAAACAAGGTGCTGGGCGTTTGATACGTCGAGAGTCGGACCGGGGGATTTTGGCGGTATGCGATGTCCGCCTAAGCCAAATGGGCTACGGGCGCCGAATTCTGGCCGCCTTGCCGGTCATGCGGCGCATCACGTCGCAAGACCAGTTTAGCGAGGCACTGCAAAGTCTGCTTACCAAACCTTCCACCACGGGTCATTGATTGCACGTGAGCCGTGAACCAGGAAGTCGGAACCGGGGTAGTTCTTCTCTAAAACGCGTTTGGCGTCATCCCGTAGCTGGGTCATACCCAATGCTTCGTAGGATCGGTACATGATGTACAGCGCCTCTTCGATAGCCGCAACTTCGCGGTAATCGGACACCGCTATCTGAGCCCGGTTGACGGCGGCCAGATAGGCACCGCGCTTGTAATAGTAGCGGGCGACGTGAACCTCGTATTGGGCCAGGGAGCTCACAATGTAGTTCATGCGCAGCCGTGCGTCGGGGGCGTAGCGCGAATCCGGAAAGCGGTCCACCAGCTCCTTGAAGGCTTCAAAAGACTCCTTGGAGGCTTTTTGGTCACGCTCGGTCAAATCCTGGCGCGTAAACTTGGCAAACAGGCCCAGATCATCGTTGAAGTTGATGACGCCTTTGAGGTAAATGGCGTAATCCATAGCCGGACTCACCGGATGCAGCTTCATGAAGCGCTCCAGGGTTGCCAATGCCTGGGCGGTTTCAGCTGATTTGTACTGCGCGTAGGCCTTGTCCAGTTGGGCTTGCTGCGCCAGTGGTGTGCCGGTAGCGCGCGCTTCCAGCTTTTCCAGCAGGGGGATCGCGCGCTCCCATTGGCTCGCTGCCATCTCTTCCTTGGCTTCCGAGTAAATCCTGTTGGGACTCATCGTGGCAGTCTTGTCCACCGTGGTACTGGAGCAACCGGCAGTCAAGAGTACGACGGTCGCCAGCAGTGAAACCCAAACGACCGATAATTTGACACGAAGCATGTTAGGAAACTTTCTTGAAACAGAGCACAGGAATTATATCGAGCACCCCAATGCCGACAGACTCGGATGAGTTGGAGGACGCGACGACCGAAGTCGAATGGCGCAAGCTTAGCGTTTCTGCGGATCAACATGGCGAGAGACTAGACAAAGCCCTCGTCGACGCAGCACCAGAATTCTCCAGAAACTACCTGCAGCAGTTGATCGAGGCCGAGCGCGTCAGCATCAACACACAGCTAGCCCGCAAGGCATCGCTCAAGGTAAAGGCGGGTGATGTGCTTGTTATTGAGCTGCGACCCACGCCTCAAAGCCAAGCCTTCACGCCCCAGGCCATGCCCTTGGATGTGGTGTTCCAGGACGCGCATATTTTGGTGATCAATAAGCCAGCAGGTTTAGTCGTACACCCGGCGCCTGGGAATTGGAGCGGTACGCTGCTGAATGGATTGCTGGCGTATGACACGGCAATTGCAACGGTACCCAGAGCTGGCATCGTGCACCGCCTGGACAAAGACACCAGCGGGTTGATGGTTGTGGCCCGCAGCCGTGCGGTCATGGATGCTCTGGTGCAGTCCATTGCCGCGCGGGACGTGAGTCGCCAGTATCTGGCCATCGCTCACGGCCCATGGACCGGGCCAGCGCGCCAGACTGTGAATGCGGCGATAGGCCGTGACCCGCGCAACCGCTTGCGCATGGCCGTTGTCGACCTGGAGAGCCAGACTGGCAAAACGGCGAAGACGGATGTGGTGTTCCTGGACAACACTGACAGCGGGTGTTTTGTCCGCTGTATTTTGCACACGGGTCGCACCCACCAGATCAGGGTGCACATGGCGTCGCTGGGCCATCCCTTGGTGGCAGATGTGGTGTATGGCGGCGTCTGTGTGGGTGGCATGGTGCGCCAGGCTTTACACGCCACCCGTTTGGCCTTCGCACACCCCGTGACAGGCCTGCCTATGGCGTTCGACGCACCGCCGCCGGAGGATTTTTTGGCGCTTCTCTCCATGTGGGGCCTGCGTTACAATCCAAACGCTCGGGTCGAAAACCCGTAGACGCCTCGGGACATTCCGTGGCTAGGCACGGTGAATTCTTCACATCTGCTGCCGTCTGTTTGGAATCTCATTGATTGCTCACCGGGATGGTGGCGTTTCCGATAAAGCCTGACTATGAACATGGCAGATGCAAAACGGGTCCTGGAGACTGCGTTAATTTGCTCACAGCAACCCTTGCCGTTGCGCGATATGCGTTCGCTCTTCAATGAGTCATTGGGCGCAGACACGCTTAAGAATTTGCTCGAAGAATTGGGTAACGAATGGGCTGGCAAAGGTGTTGAGCTGGTGAATGTTGCGTCTGGCTGGCGGTTCCAAAGCCGGCCGGAGATGCGCGAGTACCTTGACCGGCTGCACCCCGAAAAACCGCCCCGTTACACGCGGGCGACCTTAGAAACCCTGGCCATCATTGCCTATCGGCAGCCAGTCACGCGTGGGGACATGGAGGATATCCGTGGCGTCACCATCAACTCCCTGTTGATCAAGCAACTGGAGGACAGGGGTTGGGTCGAAGTGATTGGTCATCGGGAAGCTGCTGGGCGTCCGGCGCTGTATGCAACCACCCGCCAGTTTCTGGATGACCTGGGGCTGAAGTCACTGGACCAGTTGCCACTCCTGGAAAGTGTGGCCAACCAGGACAGTGTTTTTGGTGCCTTGGTGGAATCGGCCGGAGATGCCGCATTGCTGCCCCCGGACGATGGGCCTGTAGTGGGCGACGAAAAATTGCAATTGGACATGCCACTGGAAACTGCCGATCCAGAAACGCTTCCACCTTTGAATGGAATTTCAGAATGAACGAAAACACGCCTGCTGAGCCAGCTACTCCAGATACGCCTAATACTGCGGCGGTACCCAGCGTTGAGATTGGCGATGTGGCGCCTGTTGTGGCGGTAGCACCGTTAGCATCGGACGCCAATGCTGCCGATGTGGCCGTTATCCCGGCCGGGCAGTCAAAAACGGATTTTGACAACCGTTTCAGCGACGTGATTTCGGGTCAGTTTGATGCGGACGAAGAGCTGGTCGAACTTGCGCCGCCCAAACGCGTGCTGGCACCAATGGCTGAGACGCCCAAGCTGCACAAGGTGCTGGCCCAGGCGGGCATGGGATCAAGGCTGGAGATGGAGCAGCTCATCATGGAAGGGCGCATCTCTGTGAACAACGAGCCCGCCCACATTGGCCAGCGCATCCAGTTTGGCGACAACATTAAGGTCAATGGCAAACCCATCCGTTTTCGCATCGATCCCCCACCGGCGCGGGTGATTGCGTACCATAAGCCTGTGGGTGAAGTGGTAACCCACGATGATCCGCAAAACAGGCCCACGGTGTTCCGCCGCCTGCCAAAGCTGCACCAGGGCAAGTGGCAATCGGTCGGACGTCTGGACCTGAATACCGAAGGTTTGCTGCTGTTCACCAGTTCTGGCGAGTTGGCCAACAACCTGATGCACCCCCGCTTCGGTCTGGAGCGCGAATATGCGGTACGAGTGTTGGGTTCTTTGAACAAGGATGAGAAAAAAATGCTGCTGGAAGGCGTCAAGCTGGACGACGGCATGGCGCAGTTCGGATCCATTGAGGATGGCGGCGGCGAAGGTTCTAATTGCTGGTATCGCGTGACAATTTCCGAGGGCCGCAATCGTGAGGTGCGCCGCATGCTGGAAGCGGTGGGCCATGCCGTGAGCCGATTGATCCGTATCCGCTACGGAGCCATGGTGTTGCCGCGCGGGCTCAAGCGTGGCGGCTGGATGGAGCTGGACGAGGCGGACATCCGATCTTTGGTCCAGGCCGCGGGTGGTGGGCGTGCGCCTGCAGAGGGTGCTCGTGAGGAGGGCGCGCCGCGTGGTAATTCTGGCAGAGGTGGCCCACAAGGCAATGGTCAACGCCGGGGTGGCCGTACGGGTGGGCCTCGGGGGGCAAATGCTGGCGGCCAGCCCAAGCCACCATCCACAGGCGGTTTCAAGGGCAGAAATGGCCCAGGAGGCGCCAAGGGTGGCGGTCGATCCGATGGCAACCGTATTGATGCACCCAGGGATAGCCGGGGTGGGGCCGCGCAGCCGGATCCCATGAAAACTGCTTTTGGCTACATCGGCGCTGACAGCTTTACGCGCCAGCGCCAGGACGCCGGGCAAAGACCCTCCGGCGGCCCTGGCGGTCAGCGCCGCAAAGGGCGTAGCCGCTAAACGGGCAATGCTAAAATCGTAGGCTTTGCCCCACTATGGAGCAATAAAACAGATTACCAACAGTTCAGGAAATATTATGACTATCGAACGTACTCTCTCCATCATCAAGCCCGACGCCGTTGCCAAGAACGTCATCGGTCAAATCTACGCCCGTTTCGAAGCCGCTGGCCTCAAGGTCATTGCTGCTCGTATGGCGCACCTGTCGCGCGGCGAGGCAGAAGCCTTTTACGCTGTCCACAAAGCACGTCCTTTCTTTAAAGACTTGGTGGATTTCATGATCTCCGGTCCCGTGATGATCCAGGCGCTGGAAGGCGAAAACGCGATTTTGAAGCACCGTGACCTGATGGGCGCCACTGATCCCAAGAAAGCCGCTCCTGGCACCATCCGCGCCGACTTTGCAGACAGCATCGACGCCAACGCCGTGCACGGTTCCGACGCCGCAGAAACAGCCGCTGTCGAGATCGCGTTCTTTTTCGCTGGCGCAAACGTTTTCTCTCGCTAAGTTATGTAATGACGGCCAACCTGCTTGATTTCGATCTGGAGGGATTGGCCGCCTTTTGCGAGCGGCTGGGGGAAAAACGCTTCCGTGCGACCCAGCTTTTCAGGTGGATCCACCAAAAAGGTGCCGCTCAATTCAATGACATGAGCGATCTCGCTAAGTCTTTGCGCGAGAAATTGAAGACTACCGCTCACGTCCAGGCACTCCCGCTGCTGTCGCAGCACATCTCTGCAGACGGAACGATCAAATGGTTGTTTGATGTCGGCGGTGGCAACGCGATTGAGACGGTATTTATTCCTGAGGATGACCGCGGCACCCTCTGTGTTTCATCTCAGGCCGGATGCGCCGTGGCGTGCCGGTTTTGCTCTACTGGCCACCAGGGATTTAGTCGCAATTTGACGTCGGGCGAAATTGTTTCCCAACTCTGGTTTGCCGAGCATTTTTTGCGCAAACATTTGAAGAATGACGAGCGCGTCATCTCAAACGTAGTGATGATGGGCATGGGCGAGCCGCTGCAGAACTATTCGGCATTGGTGCCCGCCTTGCGGGTCATGTTGGACGATCACGCCTATGGTTTGTCGCGCCGCCGCGTAACGGTATCCACTTCAGGTGTAGTGCCGATGATGGATCGGCTGGGTCAAGATTGCCCTGTTGCGCTTGCCGTGTCTTTGCATGCGCCTAATGATGACCTACGGGATGATCTGGTTCCCTTGAACCGCAAATACCCCATTACAGAGTTGCTGGACGCCTGCAAGCGGTACTTGAAAGTTGCGCCCCGCGATTTCATTACTTTCGAATACTGCATGTTGGATGGTGTTAACGACACACCACAACATGCTGTTGAACTGGTAAAGCTGGTGCGATCCTCTGTCGGCGAACGCGCCTGGTGCAAGTTCAATCTCATACCGTTCAATCCGTTTCCCGCGTCTGGTTTACTCCGCTCGCCTCAGGGTGCAGTACTTGCCTTTTCCAAGATATTGAGTGACGCTGGAATTGTGACGACAATTCGCAAGACCCGAGGCGACGATATCGACGCAGCCTGTGGTCAACTCGCCGGTGATGTGCAAGATAGAACAAATATTCAAACGCGAATCAGCAAGCGGCGCACTATCATCATCAGGCCCGAAAACGAATTGACTCCACCGGGGAGAGAGGACACTATTAATGACTGATAAGGTACGGATCCGCGTTGCGGCGCTTTCATTGTTTGTGTGGTCGTGCTTAGCCTGTACGACTGCCTTGTTGGTTTCCGGTTGTGCTTCGGGTATGCCGGGCGCCAGTATGAATTCGGACCGGGTGACCGAGTCAGACGAGCCAGAAGCGCGTAAGCGGGCGCGGCTGCGACTGGAATTGGCTGTGGCCTATTTCGACAAGGGGCAGACGACCGATGCATTGGACCACCTTAAGCAGTCGATTAACGCCGATCCGACGCTTTTCGAGGCCTACAACCTGCGCGGCTTGATTTACATGCGACTCAACGATATTCCGCTGGCAGAAGAGAGTTTCCGGCGGGCTATTTCCATCAATCCTAAAGCGGCCACAGTACAGCACAACTACGCTTGGATGCTGTGCCAGCAGTCGCGGTTTCCCGAATCCGTGCAGTTATTCAACAGTGCATTGGCTAATCCAGGTTACGGAGAACGCGCAAAAACCTGGATGGCCCAAGGCCTATGCCAGATGAAGAGTGGTCACTTGGCCGATGCCGAGAGTAGTTTCTTGCGATCGTACGAGCTGGATGCGGGCAATCCCATCACCGCGTACAACCTGTCCCTGCTGATGTACCAGAGAGGTGAGTTTGTGCGCGCGCAATTTTATATGCGGCGGCTCAACAACAGCGAGTTGGCCAATGCGGAGTCCTTGTGGCTGGGAATCAAGGTGGAGCGGCGCATGGAGAACCGTGACGCGATGGCCCAGTTGGGTGCGCAGTTGAAGAAGCGCTACCCGCAGTCGCGTGAATACCAGGCTTT
The DNA here is from genome assembly GCA_043738115.1 of Rhodoferax sp. Lineage (GTDB taxonomy): Bacteria > Pseudomonadota > Gammaproteobacteria > Burkholderiales > Burkholderiaceae_C > Allorhodoferax. The sequence continues at coordinate 115,564 of JAYSZJ010000056.1, forward strand.
GGAGCGAGGTGCCTTTAATGAGTGATGTGGGGTTCTCGCAAGCAGTGGGAGGGGTGCCAGAGACTGAACCACCCGGAGGTATCTCAGCCGGAACCATGATGCGCAATGCCAGACAGGCAGCCGGCTTGCATGTGGCTGCCTTGGCTGTGTCCATGAAGATCCCGGTAAAAAAACTCGAAGCTTTGGAGGCTGACCGACTTGATTTACTGCACGATGCCGTATTCGTTCGCGCCCTAGCAGCCAGCGTGTGCCGCGCCCTGAAGATTGATCCAATACCCGTACTCAGCAAGCTGCCACTAAATTCAGCGCCCCAGTTGAATCCGGATGAGCGTGGCATCAATGCCCCTTTCCACCCGTCCAGTGACGCGTCGGGTATCTCATTCCCCGAGTTACTGACGAAACCGTCGTCTTTGTTTGTTTTAGCACTTGTGGTGGCCGGTATCGCGGTCTATTTCTTTCCGGATATCAAGTTGTCGGATGTGCCCGGCGAACACGCTAGTCCGATGGCGCGGCCTGCCGATAGCCGAGATTTTCCACAAACAGTACAACCACCTGTTCAGGTGTTCGAATCCAGTGCTGAGCCGGTTGCTGCTCCCGCGCCGTTGGCGCCCGAAGCGCCAGCGTCCTCGGTTACCGCCATTCAGCCTCTGAGTATCGCGAGCCGACCGATGGCTGTTGCGAGTCGTCCGCAGGCCCTCGCAAGCCAGCCTGTGGCAGCAGCTAGTCGCCCAGCCAGCGCGCCCGTTCTGCCGTCAACGGGGACGGTTGTGTTCAAAGCGAAGGGCTCTACGTGGGTGAAGGTTGTAGACGCCAAAGGTATGGTGCAACTCAGCAAGACTTTGGCGGTGGGCGAGGTCGTGGGCGCTTCTGGCGCAATGCCTCTGTCGGTTGTCATTGGACGCGTGGATGCGACAGAGGTGGAGGTCCGCGGCCAGGCATTCAGCCTGACCGCAGTATCCAAAGATAACGTTGCGCGATTCGAGGTGAAGTAGTGGACTCCAATTTAGCTATTGCCCTGTCTACCCCTGTGCGGCGCAAGTCCTTGCAGGCACGGGTCGTGTGGGGTGGTCGTATCGTCACGCTGGGTGGCGACGCCCCGGTGCGTTTGCAGTCGATGACGAATACGGACACAGCAGACGCCATCGGAACCGCCATTCAGGTGAAGGAACTGGCGGTTGCTGGGTCAGAAATGGTCCGTATCACGGTCAATACGCCCGAGGCAGCCCAGGCCGTGCCCTATGTCCGCGAGCAACTGGATCGTATGGGTATTGACGTGCCGCTGATAGGTGACTTTCACTTCAATGGCCACCGCTTGCTGACTGATTACCCGGAATGTGCCAAGGCGCTGTCCAAATACCGTATCAATCCGGGCAACGTGGGCAAGGGCGACAAGCGCGACAAGCAATTCTCACAAATGGTTGAAGCGGCCTTGCGTTGGGACAAACCCATCCGTATTGGCGTGAACTGGGGGAGTCTGGACCAGGAGCTGCTTGCCTCTCTAATGGACGAAAACAGCCGCCGCGCGGAGCCTTGGGACGCCAAACCGGTGATGTATGAAGCCCTGATTACCTCTGCCATTGAATCCGCCCAAAGGGCGGAAGCTATTGGCATGGCTGCAAGCCAAATCATTCTGTCGTGCAAGGTTAGTGGAGTGCAGGACCTAGTTGCCGTCTACCGAGAGCTGGGCCGGCGATGCGCTTATCCGCTGCATCTCGGGTTGACGGAAGCGGGCATGGGTACCAAAGGCACTGTCGCGTCTTCGGTGGCCCTGGGCGTGTTATTGCAGGAAGGGGTAGGGGATACAGTGCGCGTCTCGCTTACGCCGGCCCCTGGTGAATCTCGCTCGCAAGAAGTCGTTGTTGCGTCTGAAGTCATCCAGGCCCTGGGTCTGCGCAATTTTGTTCCGAGCGTCACGGCATGCCCCGGTTGTGGTCGTACCACCAGCACGACCTTCCAGGAGTTGACGCAGCAAATCGATGACTTCTTGAGAGACAAAATGCCGGTGTGGCGTGAAAGCTATCCTGGTGTGGAAAACCTCAAGGTTGCGGTGATGGGGTGCATCGTCAATGGGCCGGGGGAAAGCAAACATGCCGATATCGGTATCAGTTTGCCGGGCACGGGAGAAGCTCCCGCAGCACCGGTCTTCATTGATGGTGAAAAACGCATGACTTTGCGGGGCGACTCCATCGCGGCTGAATTCCAAACCGTAGTGGAAGATTACATTCGGCAGCGTTTTGGCGCCGCGGCAGCTACTTCCGCACATTAGACGCACTGGTTTTGAACTCGTCGGCGCCGAGGCCCAACCGCCTACAATGCCCGGCTTAACTGAATACTCACATGGCAAATCACCTAGACCTCGAAGAACAAGAGCAACTTGACCAACTCAAGCATTTTTGGAAGCAGTACGGAAACCTCATAACTTGGGGATTGATCGTTGTGTTGGGCGCAGTGGCAGCATGGAACGGTTACCACATGTGGCAACGCAACCAGGCGGTTCAGGCAGCAGCTATGTTTGACGAGGTCGAAAAAGTCGTACGTGGCGGCGATGCTGAGAAGGCCGAGCGGGCATTTTCGGACATGAAGGAGCGTTTTGCCAAAGCGGCCTACACCCAGCAGGCTGGACTACTTGTTGCCAAAATGGCATACGAATCTGGGAAAGTGGACGCCGCAAAAGGGACGCTGAATTGGCTGGTGGATAACGCGGCAGACAAGGGTTATGCCTCAATAGCTCGGCTGCGTTTGTCCGCTGTGTTGGTCGACGCTAAAGCGTATGACGATGCGCTCAAGATCCTCGGCACGGGTATTTCCGAAGAATTCGCCGCACTGGCGGATGACAGAAAGGGTGATGTTTATATCCTGCAAGGTAAAAGGGCGGAGGCCAAGCTTGAATACCAAAAGGCATTCAAAGCCTTCGATGAGCAGTCAGAATACCGTCGCCTGGTGGGCGTCAAGCTGAACGCTCTTGGTGTGGATCCCTTGGCTGACGTGAAGACGGCGGCCGCTACGGAAGGTGCGAAGTGACACTCTTCAGTCAAAAATTAGGGCAATTGGTACTGTCCATCGGCGCCGTGTTGATGGTAACGGCGTGTGCTGGAACCGACAAATCCAAACAGTTGGACCTGGGGCCCAACACACCGTTGATGGGGGTTCGAACGGCGTGGACATCAAGTATCGGGTCCGTGGGATTTCCGTTGGAAATCCGCCCTGTGGGCAACCTTGTTTTTGTAGCCAGTTCCGAGGGCACGGTTGCCGCCATTGATGCCCGAACAGGGGGCGATCTTTGGCGCACTTCAGTGGGCACACAGTTGTCTGCAGGTGTCGGCAGTGATGGCCGTTACGCGGCAGTTGTCAGCCGGGATAACGAGTTGATTGTGCTCGATGGTGCCAAGGAGTTGTGGCGCCATAAGTTGGGGGCAGTCACTCTGACAGCTCCTTTTGTCGCTGGTGCGCGGGTCTTTACATTGTCCGCAGACCGCTCCGTTTCTGCGTTCGATGTGGTCACCGGGCGCAAGCTCTGGCAACAGCAACGTACAGGTGAGGCCTTGGTATTGGGCCGGTCCGGCATTGTGATGGCCATAGGTGATACGCTGGTTACAGGGCTGGCCGGCCGCTTGGTTGGGATGAGTCCATTGAATGGAAAAGTGCGCTGGGAAGCACAAATTGCCAATAGCCGTGGTACCAATGAGGTGGAGCGTTTGGTGGATCTGGTGTCTGGCGTGAGTCGCCAGGGCAATCAAGTGTGCGTCAGGGCATTTCAGTCGGCCATCGGTTGCGTAGACGGCGCAACAGGCAGTCTGGCCTGGAGCAAAACCGCATCTGGTGCTACCGGGCTGGATGGTGATCAGTCCGAGGTATTTGGCACCGAGAGCGACGGTCGGGTAATTTCCTGGAAGCGCACCGACGGCGAGCGCCTGTGGGTCTCTGAGCGGCTCCGCTTCAGAAGCCTCACCGGCCCCGTAATGGTGGGGCGTTCCATCGTCATCGGAGACGAAGTTGGCACGCTGCACTTTTTGTCTCGGCAGGACGGATCGCCTTTGAACCGCATACCGACGGATGGTTCTGCAATTCAATCTTCTCCCGTTCTCGTTGGCCAAACGCTTATCGCGGTAACCCAACGTGGCGGCATTTTTGGCTTCAAACCCGAGTGATGGTCTGAACCATACAACATGAAACCTGTCATTGCATTGGTTGGCCGCCCCAACGTCGGCAAATCAACCCTGTTTAACCGCCTGACAAAGACGCGTGACGCAATCGTGGCCGATTACGCGGGGCTGACGCGGGATCGCCACTATGGCAACGGAAAGCAAGGGCAGCATGAATTCATCGTAATTGATACCGGTGGTTTTGAGCCAGACGCTACGTCCGGCATCTACAAGGAAATGGCCAAACAAACACGCCAGGCCGTAGCCGAGGCAGATGTTGTGTTGTTCGTTGTCGATGCGCGTGCCGGTTTGTCTGCCCAGGACCATGAGATCGGCAAATACCTACGCAAGCTGGGTAAGCCTTGCGTATTGGTGGCCAACAAGTCCGAAGGCATGACAGCGGGTGCCCAGCTCGTTGAGTTTTTTGAGCTGGGCCTGGGTGAGGTTTTTCCTATCTCTGCAGCCCATGGCCAGGGCATACGTCCCTTGGTGGATCTTGCCTTGGGACCCTTGGTGCAGCCAGAAGACGGTGCGGAAGAAGTTGTGGACGAACCTGGGGTCATCAAACTGGCCGTTGCCGGTCGCCCCAACGTTGGCAAGTCAACACTGATCAATACCTGGCTGGGTGAAGAGCGATTGGTTGCTTTTGATATGCCTGGCACCACACGTGATGCTATTTCTGTGCCGTTCGAGCGCAAAGGCCAACGCTTCGAATTGATCGATACCGCAGGACTGCGTCGCAAGGGCCAGGTATTTGAAGCCATAGAGAAGTTCTCCGTGGTTAAAACCTTGCAGGCCATCGAGTCTGCAAGCGTCGTGTTGTTACTGATTGACGCCACCCAGGGTGTGACGGATCAGGATGCCCACATCGCCGGGTATGTATTGGAGTCTGGGCGTGCGGTTGTGATGGCTGTCAACAAATGGGATGCATTAGACGACGACTACGCGCGCGAACTGATCAAACGGTCCATCGAAACACGCTTGGGTTTCTTGAAATTTGCGGCCATGCACTTCATCTCCGCACAAAAACGTCAGGGCCTGGGCCCCGTGTGGGACTCCATTGCCCAGGCACACAAGGCCGCGAACTGCAAGATGTCGACCCCTGTATTGACCCGTTTGCTGTTGGAGGCTGTTCAATTCCAGACGCCAAAGAAAACAGGTATGTACCGGCCCAAATTGCGCTACGCGCACCAGGGCGGCATGAACCCACCCATCATCATCATCCACGGCAATTCGCTGGAACACGTTACAGACGCCTACAAACGATTTCTGGAAGGCCGCTTCCGCAAGGAGTTCAATTTGATTGGAACCCCCTTGCGCATACAAATGAAGTCGTCGTCGAATCCCTACTCGGATAAGGACGACTAAACACGCTGTGTGCGTGTAAAAGGCGTTGTCTGCGTAAGGAAAGGCTGAGCATTTCGGCGGGCGACCACTATCGTGTGGTATCGTCCAATCTTCTTAATCTTCTTGAACACGGAGAATATCGTGAGCAACAAAGGGCAGTTACTGCAAGACCCATTCCTCAACGCTTTGCGTCGAGAACATGTTCCGGTCTCCATCTACTTGGTCAATGGCATCAAACTGCAGGGGCAAGTTGAATCATTCGATCAGTATGTAGTATTGCTTCGCAATACAGTCACCCAAATGGTATACAAACATGCCATTTCAACGATTGTCCCAGGCCGTGCGGTCAATTTCGCTGCCACTGGCGGGGACACTCCTGAAGCCGCGTGAGCACGCCGGCCATAGTGGCCCTGTTTCCGTAAAGTCCGCTTTCCCCTCGTTCATTTGACAGCAGCGATTCAAACCGCCGGTACTCCGACCATTCTGGTCGGTGTGGATTTGGGCGGCCCCAATTTCGATAGCGAGCTTGAGGAGTTGGGCTTGCTGGCCCAGACTGCCGGTATGGCGCCCGTTGCGCGCGTGACCTGCAAGCGCAGAGCCCCAGATGCCGCACTGTTCATTGGTTCCGGCAAAGCTGACGAAATCAAGCTGCTGGCGACCCAACTGGGTGCTAAAGAAGTTTTGTTTGACCAAAGCCTGAGTCCCGGCCAGCAGCGCAATCTGGAACGCCATCTGGAGTTGCCGGTTAACGACCGTACCTTTTTGATTCTGGAAATATTCGCACAACGCGCGCGCAGCCACGAAGGCAAGCTGCAGGTTGAATTGGCGCGTTTGCAGTACTTAAGCACGCGTCTGGTGCGTCGTTGGTCACACTTGGAGCGCCAAAGCGGTGGCATCGGCATGCGCGGAGGGCCCGGCGAAGCCCAGATCGAGCTGGACCGGCGCATGATTGGTGAAACCATCAAACGCACCAAAGAGCGCCTGGGCAAGGTCAAGAAGCAGCGACAAACACAACGTCGCCAGCGGGAGCGCCGAGATGCGTTCAACATTTCGCTGATTGGTTATACCAATGCTGGAAAATCCACGTTGTTCAATGCTTTGGTCAAGGCGCGGGCCTACGCCGCCGACCAACTTTTCGCTACTCTGGATACAACTACGCGTCAGCTCTATCTGGGTGAGGCAGGGCGTTCAGTGTCCTTGTCGGATACGGTGGGTTTTATCCGTGACCTGCCGCATGGTCTGGTCGACGCCTTCCAGGCTACGCTGCAGGAGGCCATAGACGCTGACCTGCTGCTGCATGTTGTGGATGCCGCCAACCCGCATTTCGCCGAGCAAATTTTGCAGGTACAAAGTGTGTTGAAGGAAATTGGCGCCGATGGCATTCCTCAGCTTCTGGTTTTCAACAAAATCGACGCCCTGGACGCGGAACACCAGCCCCTCAGGCTGGAGGATGAGTTTGAGATTGACGGCATACAAACGCCGCGTATTTTTGTAAGCGCCAAAGATGCTTCGGGGTTGCCTGGCTTGCGCAAGCGATTGGCCGACATTGCGCGTCTGCCCGCGTCTGAAGAGAATTCGGTTGGGCTTCCCCCCGCAAGCCTTGGGGACGACCGCTGAGTAGGCACAATCCGAGGCAAATTTATGAAAAACGACGAAATGAAACCACCTGTTCGTACTTTTGCATCCAATGCAGGCTCTGCGCCCCGATGGCTGCAGTGGATGTTCAACCTGAACGACTCCCGTTGGGGGCGAGGCGACGATAAAACGAATGACGGTGGAAAGGCTGAAGGCACACCGCCTCCTCCGCCACCGCCAGAAAACGAACCCACCAAACCGCCTCTGGATACCGGTTCGTCCAATGGACGGAAGAACGGTCCCGCTGGAGGGCCACCGGATTTGGAAGAAGTGTGGAAAGATGTCAGCCGCAAATTGGGGGGCTTCTTTGGCAAACCATCGCAGCCACCACGGGGTGGCGACGGCGGCGGCGGCTTTCAGCCCGACATGAAGAACGCCGGCATCGGCGCTGGGTTGATCGTTGGGGTACTGGCGTTGATTTGGCTGGGTACCGGCTTCTTCATCGTGCAAGAGGGTCAACAGGCCGTTATTACCCAGTTTGGCAAGTACAAAGGCACGGTCAACGCCGGCTTTAACTGGCGTCTGCCATACCCCATTCAAAACCACGAGCTTGTGTTTGTGACGCAGATCCGTTCGGTCGATGTCGGCCGCGACAATGTGCTCAAAGCCACCGGCCTGCGCGAGTCGGCGATGCTAACGGAAGACGAAAACATTCTGGACATTAAGTTCGCCGTTCAATATCGCTTGAACGATGCCCGCGCTTTCCTGTTCGAAAGCAAGAATCCCGCGGAAGCCGTTGTGCAAGCTGCAGAGACGTCAGTGCGTGAGGTACTGGGTAAGATGAAGATGGACGCAGCGCTTTCTGATGAACGCGACCAGATCGGGCCTCGCGTGCGGGCCATGATGCAGACCATTCTGGACCGTTACAAAGTAGGCGTTGAGGTGGTCGGTATCAACTTGCAGTCCGGGGGGGTGCGACCACCCGAGCAGGTGCAGGCCTCATTTGACGATGTACTGAAGGCAGGGCAGGAGCGAGAAAAGGCCAAAAATGATGCGCAAGCCTACGCCAATGACGTGGTTCCACGCGCGGTGGGTTCCGCTTCCCGCTTGAAGGAAGAGGCCGAAGCGTACAAGGCACGTGTAGTGGCACAGGCCCAGGGTGATGCGCAACGCTTCCGTTCGGTGTTTGCGGAATACCAGAAAGCCCCGCAAGTTACACGCGACCGTATGTACCTGGATGCCATGCAGCACATTTACAGCAACGTGACGAAAGTGCTGGTGGACTCCAAACAGGGTTCCAACCTCCTGTATTTGCCATTGGACAAAATTATGCAGATGAGCGGTGCCGCAGGTGACCCTGGTGCTGCCGCGGCTCCCGCAACAGCTCCGCCTGTTCAAGTGCTCCCACCCGCTGGGTCAGCCAACGACGCCCGCAGCCGCGAAGCTGCCCGTACACGTGAACGCGAATCCCGCTAGGAGCTCCCCATGAACCGGATTGGATTGATTTTTTCGTCGGTGCTGGTGCTGATTGCGCTGGCCAGTTCTACTTTGTTTGTTGTGGACCAGCGCCAGTTCGGCGTGATCTATGCACTGGGCCAGATCAAGGAAGTGATCACCGAGCCAGGTCTCAACTTCAAATTGCCACCCCCGTTCCAGAACGTCTCCTACATCGACAAGCGACTGTTGACACTGGATAGCTCGGACACCGAACCTATGCTGACAGCCGAGAAACAGCGTGTGGTGATCGACTGGTACGTGCGTTGGCGTATCTCCGAACCGACCGAGTACATTCGCAACGTTGGTTTGAACGAGGGTGCAGGCACTGTGCAACTGAACCGCGTGGTGCGTAATGCCTTCCAGGAAGAAGTCAACAAACGCACTGTCAAAGAACTGCTGTCGCTGAAGCGCGAAGACCTGATGGCTGACGTCAAGGCCGAAGTTCTGGCCAAGGTCAAGGGTGCCAAGCCCTGGGGTATTGACGTGGTGGACGTGCGTATCACCCGTGTGGACTATGTGGAAGCCATCACCGAATCGGTTTACCGCCGCATGGAGGCTGAGCGCAAGCGTGTCGCCAATGAATTGCGTTCTACTGGTGGTGCCGAAGGCGAAAAAATCCGCGCTGATGCGGACCGCCAACGCGAGGTCACCATTGCGAACGCTTACCGTGATGCGCAGAAGATCAAAGGTGAAGGTGACGCCGAGGCTGCCCGTATTTATGCCGAAGCTTTTGGCAAAGATCCACAGTTTGCACAGTTCTACCGCAGCCTCGATGCCTACAAGGCCAGTTTTGCCAACAAGGGTGATGTGATGGTGCTAGACCCCTCGTCATCCGAGTTTTTCAAGGTCTTCCGTGGCGGTGTTGCACCCGCAGGCAATGCCAAGAAATAAGTTGTGAGCAGCGACACGGTTTGGTTGGCCATCGCCCTGGTGCTGGTCATCGAAGGGCTGTTTCCATTCCTGTCGCCCGCGGGCTGGCGTAAGATGTTTGTCCAGTTATTGACCTACCGTGACGGGCAGATACGCTTCTTTGGCGTCTGCAGCATCTTGGGCGGTTTACTGATGATTTGGCTGGTCGCGTCCTGAAATACGGCTGCCAAGCCCGGTAAAATCTGGGTTTTAATAGCCTGCACTTTTCACATGTCAGCCTGGGTCTTACCGGATCACATTGCCGATGTGCTGCCTTCCGAGGCGCGCCACATCGAAGAAATACGAAGAGACCTGCTGGACATGGCGCGCTGCTATGGCTACGAACTGGTCATGCCGCCGCTGCTGGAGCATCTGGAGTCGCTGCTGTCAGGTACCGGCGAGGCGCTGGATCTGCAGACCTTCAAGCTGGTCGATCAACTGTCCGGACGCATGATGGGCCTGAGGGCCGACAGCACGCCCCAGGTTGCCCGCATTGACGCGCATCTGCTCAACCGCAAGGGAGTGGCCCGCCTGTGTTACTGCGGTCCCGTCTTGCATACCCGTCCCAGTGGCCCGCACGCGACCCGCGAACCCCTGCAGTTTGGCGCTGAAATTTATGGTCATATCGGTCTGGAGGCGGATCTTGAAAGCCTGACATTGGCACTGGACTGCCTGAAGGCGGCGCAGGTTGGCGACATCAGCGTGGATATGGCCGATGCACGCATCGTGCAGATCCTGTTGAAAGACCTGCCGCTGGACGCTGCGCAGTTGGCACAGGTCCAGGCCGCACTGGCAGCCAAAGACGCCAGTGAACTCAAGGTGTTGCTGCGCGACGCACCGTCCGCCACTTCGCGTGCACTGGTCGATCTGCTACAGCTCTACGGCGATGCCTCTGTATTGGACGAAGCGCAGAAGATCTTGCCCGCCGTACCCGATATCCAGACCGCATTGACGCACCTCAAGTGGTTGTCCAGCCATGTAGTGGACGCCGGCGTATCGTTTGATCTGGCCGACCTGCGCGGTTATGCCTACTACAGCGGTGCCATGTTTTCCCTCTACGCCCCCGGCGCCAGCGACGCGCTGGCCCGTGGTGGGCGTTACGACGAAGTGGGCAAAGTCTTTGGTCGTAAACGACCAGCCGTAGGCTTCAGCCTGGACATCAAGGCGCTGACCGCAGTGGCGGCAGAGCGACCATTGCGCGCCGCCATCCGTGCACCCTGGGGCGAAGCTGCCGAACTGCGTGCTGCGATTGCAGCCTTGCGACGCCAGGGTGAAACCGTGGTCTGCGTGTTGCCCGGCCACGAGAGTGAAGTTGATGAATTCCATTGCGACCGTGAACTGCAACAGTCCGCCGGCCAATGGCTTGTAAGAGTTTTATGACAAACCGTGTGGGACAGGCCGTAGCGCAGCGAAGCTCTGTCTCCAACTAACTGGACACCAAATGAACACCACCAAAGGACGCAACGTCGTCGTCGTCGGCACACAATGGGGCGATGAAGGCAAGGGCAAACTGGTCGACTGGCTCACCGAAAGCGCCCAAGGCGTGGTGCGCTTCCAGGGCGGCCACAACGCGGGCCACACCTTGGTCATCAATGGCGTTAAAACCGCGTTGCACCTGATTCCCAGCGGTATCATGCGTCCTGGCGTCAGGTGTTACATCGGCAACGGTGTGGTGTTATCGGCCGCCAAGCTGTTTGAAGAAATCGAAGGTCTGGAAAAAGTGGGCGTGGAGCTGCGTTCGCGCTTGCGCATCAGCGAGGCCTGCCCGCTGATCCTGCCGTTCCACGCCGCGCTGGACGTGGCACGTGAAGCTTTTCGCGAAAAGGGTGGCACCGCCAAAATTGGCACCACCGGTCGCGGCATTGGCCCGGCCTACGAAGACAAGATTGCCCGCCGCGCGCTGCGCGTGCAGGACCTGAAATACCCCGATCGTTTTGCCGCCAAGTTGCGCGAGCTGCTTGACCTGCACAACCATGTATTGACCAGCTACCTGGGTTCGGCCGCGTTTGACTTTGGTCCCACGCTGACGCCTTACATGGCCGACGGCAAAGTGCTGTTTGAGCCCGTGTACGCCGAGGCAATGCGCCACGCCGAGCTGCTCAAGCCCATGATGGCCGACGTGTCCCGCGAATTGAACGAGGCCAATCTCAAAGGCGCCAACCTGCTGTTTGAGGGTGCGCAGGGCACGCTGTTGGACGTGGACCATGGCACATACCCCTACGTAACATCGAGCAACTGTGTGGCCGGCAACGCCGCCGCCGGTGCCGGTGTAGGGCCGGGCATGCTGCACTACATCCTGGGAATCACCAAGGCCTATTGCACCCGCGTGGGCGGCGGCCCATTCCCCACCGAGCTGGACTGGGAAAAGCCAGGAACTCCCGGCTACCACATGAGCACCGTGGGCTTTGAGAAGGGTGTCACCACCGGCCGTTCGCGCCGCTGTGGCTGGTTTGATGCGGCTCTGCTCAAGCGCTCGGCGCAAGTTAACGGCCTGTCCGGCCTATGCATCACCAAGCTGGATGTGCTGGATGGCTTGAAAGAGCTGCTGCTGTGCACCGGTTATGAGATGGACGGCGAAATCATCGACATCCTGCCCATGGGCGCAGATGACATCGAGCGATGCAAGCCGGTTTACGAAGTCATGGAAGGCTGGAGCGACAGCACCGTCGGCGTAACCCAGTACGACAAGCTGCCCGTGGCCGCTCGCCTGTACCTGCAGCGCATCGAACAGGTTACCGGCGTGCCCATCCACATGGTGTCCACGAGCCCGGACCGCGACCACACCATCATGATGCGCCATCCGTATCTTGCAGAGTGATTCTTGACCGACCTGTTAAGAGAAATTGGGCTGTAGCCCCCGTAAACATTGCATACACAGCTATAAATACAGGAGCATCCTATGTTGACAGAAGACGGCAAACACCTCTATGTGAGTTATGACGAATACCACAACCTGATCGAGAAGCTGGCCATCAAGATCCACCAGTCGGGCTGGGAGTTCGACACCATCCTGTGCCTGGCCCGTGGCGGTATGCGCCCAGGAGATATTTTGTCGCGCGTGTTTGACAAGCCATTGGCCATCATGTCCACCAGCTCTTACCGTGCCGAGGCCGGTACGCAGCAGGGCAAGCTGGACATCGCGCGTTACATCACCACACCCAAAGGCGAAATCGCCGGGCGCGTGTTGCTGGTCGACGACCTGGCCGACTCGGGCCACACACTCAAGGCTGTTGTGCACCAGCTCAAGCACGACTATGAACCCATCAGCGAACTGCGCAGCGCCGTGATCTGGACCAAGGCCATGTCGACGTTCGAACCGGACTACTCGGTGGAATTCTTGCCCACCAACCCCTGGATCCACCAGCCTTTCGAAGGCTACGACGCGATGCGTCCGGAGCAGTTGATCCAGAAGTGGAGCGTGTAGCTCTTGCTCTGCGTTGGTGGGCGGTGCCGGGGACTCAGAGGCGCTTCGCTTGCCAAGTCGCCCCCGACACCGCACACCGTCGCAGGAAGCTGCAGCACTCGGTAGTGGGATCGCCAGGGAACCGCCGCAGAAGGGATAGCGCCAAGGCCGACTTGGCAAGCGAAGCGCCTCTGAGGCTTTGGCGCTATCCCTTCTGCGGCGCGCCCACCACGCTACGTCGCACCCCAAAAAGAATGGACTTTCAAGTGACCCAGCCAGCCACCGAACTTATCCACCACCCCTACAAGCCGCCAGAGGGTTTTGAAGCCCCGCAACCCGGCGTCTTCAAGGCGTCCACGGTTTTCTTCCCCACGGTTGCCGCCATGCGCAGCCGCGAGTGGAAGGACAAGACGGCCTACACCTATGGCCTGCATGGCACACCCACCAGTTACGCGCTGGAAGAGCGCCTGGCCACGCTGGAAGGCGGCCAACAGTGCCTGCTGGTGCCCAGTGGCCTGGCCGCTTTGGGCCTGGTGGCCCTGTCGCTGCTCAAGAGTGGTGACGAGGTGCTGCTGCCCGACAACGTGTATGGTCCCAACAAAACCCTGGTCGAAGGCGAGTTGATGGGTTGGGGCATTACCCACCAGTATTACAACCCCATGGACCCCGAGGACCTGGAAGCCCAGATCTCCAGCCGCACCAAGCTGGTCTGGCTGGAGGCTGCGGGTTCGGTCACGCTGGAGTTTCCCAACCTCGTAGAGCTGGTGCGTATCTGCCAGCGCCGCAAGGTACTGACGGCGCTGGACAACACCTGGGGTGCCGGCCTCGCATTTGCCCCGTTTGATTTGATTCCAGGCGCCAGCCCAACGGTTGGTGTTGATATCTCGGCCCATGCCTTGACCAAGTACCCCAGTGGCGGTGGCGATGTGCTGATGGGCAGCGTCACCACGCAGGATGCTGGCCTGCACCTCAAACTCAAGCTCACCCACATGCGCTTCGGTATAGGCGTGGGCATGAACGACGTGGAGCTGGTGTTGCGCTCATTGCCCAGCATGGCGCTGCGCTACCGCGCCCACGACGCAGCAACGCGCACCCTAGCGGCCTGGGCGCAGACCCAGCCTGAGTTCGTGCAGGTGCTGCATCCGGCGCTGGAAGAGTCTCCTGGCCACGCGCACTGGAAAGCTTTGTGTGGTGGCGCTGATGGCACGGCTGCCGGATTGTTCAGCGTGATTCTGGACAGAAGCTTCAGCGGGGCACAAACCGATGCGTTTTGCGACGCGCTCAAGCTGTTCCGCCTGGGCTACAGCTGGGGCGGCCCCATCAGCCTGGTGGTGCCCTACGAGCTTGAGGCCATGCGCTCGGGCTGGCCCGCCCACTTACTGCCGGGCACGCTGGTTCGCTTCTCCGTCGGTTTGGAAGACGTTGCCGACCTACAGGCGGACATCACCCAAGCTCTGAACGTACTGCGCTGATATTGCGAGATCCCGCGCGGCACCCGCTCTGCGCGTTTTCCTCAGTAGGCAAGGCAATGCAGCCCTATTAAGCTGCAGGTCATGCAGACATCAACCCCGGCGGATTCCCCACAGCAAACCTTGCAGGTGGCGCCTGAGCCGTATGTGCCGCCTCCCTCTGGCGCGCCCCGCAAAACCATCGTTGCACTGTCTTGGGCCCAACCCTTTGTCTGGTTGCGCAAAGGTGCGGCCGACATGGTGGCGCACCCTGGCATTGCCGCGTTTTACGGCGTTGCCTTTTGTACCATGGCCATGGTGTTGGCCGCGGTGTTCCGTGCCAAACCCGAATACACCATGTCGATTGCCTCGGGCTGTCTACTCGTTGGCCCGTTTCTGGCCATGGGCTTGTACGAAGTGAGCCGCAGACGCGAATTGGGTATCGCCCCGGAGTTGGGGGCTTCCGTCACCTGTTGGGATAGCCATTTGGGCAGTATGGGCCTGCTGGTGTTGGTGCTGGTTGTGTTGGAACTGTTATGGGGCAGAGCGTCACTGGTGGTGTTTGCGGTGTTCTTCAATACTGGCATGCCGTCCACCACTGGCGTGCTCCAAGCCGTGTTCAATCCACAGAACTGGGAGTTTGTAGCCGCCTATGCGGCCGTGGGTGGGGCCTTTGCCATATTGGTGTTTGCTACCGCGGTGGTCTCCATTCCCATGATTTTGGATCGGGATACCGATGCAATATCTGCAGCCATCACCAGCCTGGAGGTGGTGTTCAACAACACGGGGGTCATGTTGCTGTGGGGTCTGCTGCTGACCACGCTGGTGGTCTTGGCCATATTGCTACCGTGGAGTCTGGGCCTGTTGGTGGTAGGGCCGTGGCTCGGTCACGCCAGCTGGCATGCCTACCGTGGCAGTGTTAATTGGCCCCCCGATTCGGCAGCAGATGGAGGCTGAGATGGTAAAGTGTCATCAACTACAGAAAGTACACCTTGGCAACACCCAATTACGGCTACGAAAAACGTCAGAAAGAACTGGCAAAAAAGAAGAAGAAAGAAGAAAAGCTCAAGGAGAAGAATGAGCGCAAAGCCCACGGCCCCGGCGATGACAGTGTGGCGGCTCCTGATGACGACACATCCCCCGCAGATGAGGCGCCTGCACCGGGTCCGCAGGCCACTTAATTTTTGGTTTGTATTGGGGGCTGTACGGCCCCCATGTCTTGCACCATGCGCCGAGCTAGCCGGCCCATGGACACAGCAGATCGATCCCCTGGCGTGATGGCCGTAGCCTGCGGGTACTGCACAAAATTACGCTGCATGGATTGCAGATACACCGGGTCATAGTGCTGGGTCAACAGATCCTGCACCACCGGTCCCCAGTTGCCCACCGCAACCTGTGCCTTCCAGGCCTGCACCACGGCTTTGCCGCGAAAATCCGCCAGCACATCCAGGCGCTCACAAAAGTGCACGCTGTCTTTGACAAAAAAATCGTAGTCTTCCAGCAGCAGGGCCACGCGCTCATCCATCGGTAGTGACAGGTCCCAGCAGGGGCTAGTGCGCATACGTTCTACAAGCGATACAGGCACGGATACATTGCCCACCTTCTTACTCTCGCTCTCCACAAATACTGGGCGCTGGGCATCGAACCGGCGCAGCGTGTCCCAGATCAAAGTGTCAAATCGCTTTTGCGTGGGCTGTGGCTGGCCGGGCAGGGCTCCCAGGACCGAGCTGCGGTGGCTGGCCAGGGCCTCCAGGTCCAGCACCTGCGCACCGGCTTGGGCCAAGGCTTGTAACAGCCGGGTTTTGCCCGAGCCCGTGGTGCCACACACCACCTGAAAATCCAAATGCGAAACCTTGTCCGCAATGTCTGCCAACATGGCAGCACGGAAGGCTTTGTAGCCGCCTTCCACCAAGGTGACGCGAAAACCTATCTGGTCCAGGATCAGGGACAGTGAGCCGCTGCGTTTTCCCCCGCGCCAGCAGTAGGCCAGCGGCCGCCACTCCTTGGGCTTGGTGATCACGTCGCGCTCAATGTGGCTGGCAATATTGCGCGCCGCAATCGCTGCGCCGCGCTTCTTGGCCTCGAACTGGTTCACCTGCACGTACAGGGTGCCGATCAGCTTGCGCTCTTCGTCATTCAGCGTAGGCCAGTTCACGGCGCCGGGCAGTTGGTCCAGTGCAAACTCGCTCTCGCTGCGCGCGTCAATGATGGTGTCAAAACCGTCCAGTTGCGCCAGCACCTCCGCGGCGGGCAGGATGTGCAGGCTCATGACAGCTGTTTTTTAACTGCCGGCCACACATTGTTGAGGATGGTGGGGTGGGCAGCCTCGGATGGGTGTATGCGGTCGTTCTGGAACAGGCGCAGCGCGTCGGGCCCGTCGGCCACGTCTTTCAACATAAACGGCACCAGGCTCGCCTTGGTGGCCTTGGCGACTGTGGTGTACAGGGCAGAAAAACGTGCACCGTAGTCTTGGCCATAGTTGGGCGGCATCTGCATGCCCAGCAGCAGCACCTTGGCCTTGGTGGCCTGGGCGGCCTGGGTCATGGCCTGCAGGTTGTCTTGTGTCATGGTAAGCGGCAGGCCGCGCAGCGCATCATTACCCCCCAGCTCGATGATGACTACGGTGGGTTTGTGTTTGGCCAGCAGGGCCGGCAGCCGAGAGCGCCCGCCAGAGGTGGTGTCGCCGCTGATGCTGGCGTTGATAACGGTGGCGGGTATTTTTTCCTGCGCGAGGCGCTGCTCCATCAGAGCTACCCAGCCGCTGCCGCGTTTGAGGCCATACTCGGCGCTGAGCGAATCGCCTACGACAAGTATGGTTGCGGGTGTGCGAGCCGGCGGCTGTGCAGCCTCTGCGGGCAAAAACCCCGCGAACCCGGCCAGAAGACCAAGCGCGATACAGTGTCTACGAACCAAAGAGAGCCCCATGAGTGAAGAAGTCATTATTTCTGTTGAACACGTTTGCAAGTCGGTGACCGATTCCACCGGTACGCTGGAGATTCTGCGCGATATCGATTTTGCGCTCAAAGCCCGGGAGACTGCGGCAATAGTCGGAGCCTCGGGATCGGGCAAGAGCACACTGCTGTCCATCATCGCCGGTTTGGATACCCCCACCACCGGCACGGTGCATTTGGCCGGCACCGATCTGTTTGCAATGGACGAAGACGCCAGGGCCGGCCTGCGCGCCAGCAAGGTCGGTTTTGTGTTCCAGAGCTTCCAACTACTGGGCAACCTGACCGCATTAGAGAACGTGATGCTGCCCCTCGAATTGGCCTCACGCAAGGACGCCCGCCAGGCCGCCACCGACATGCTGGCCCGCGTCGGCCTGTCGCAGCGGCTGTCGTCGTACCCCAAGGTGCTCAGTGGCGGCGAGCAGCAGCGCGTGGCACTGGCACGCGCCTTTGTTGTCCACCCAGCTGTGCTGCTGGCCGATGAACCCACTGGTAGCCTGGACTTTGCGACCGGCGAGAAGATCATGGAACTGATGTTCGAGCTGAACCGCGAGTTGGGTACGACGCTGGTGCTGGTGACCCACGACCGCGGCATCGCCGAGCGCTGCGACAGGCGCATCACCATTGAAGCCGGTCGGGTGGTTGAGTGACCGATTGGGAGTCTGGGTGGCAGTGCGTTCTGCGCAGGTAAAGGCGGAGCACGCGTAGCGGGCGGGGGACACGGAGCAGAACGCACTGCCGCCCAGGCTCCCAGGGCGTGCGAGGGCGGCGATAATCCCCGGATGTCATCCCCCAAAGTCCTCTTCGGCTTCCATGCCCTTGGCGTGCGCCTCAAAACCGCGCCCCAATCCATTATCGAACTCTATTTCGAACCCACGCGGCGGGATGCCCGCATGCGCAGTTTCCTGGACCGTGCCAATGAGGCCGGGGTCAAACTGATCGAATCCGACGGCGTGCGCCTGTCCAAGATGTGCGGCGGCCATGGTCACCAGGGCATTGCGGCCAAGGTCCAGGCCATCGCCCAAGTCCATTCGCTGGACGAATTGCTGGAAGACCTGGAAGCCGCTAATGCCGAGCTACCAGTCGAACAGCGCACCCAGCCATTGATCCTGGTGCTGGACGGTGTCACCGACCCGCACAACCTGGGCGCTTGCCTGCGTGTGGCGGATGGCGCTGGTGCCCATGCCGTGATTGCCCCCAAGGACCACGCTGCCGGCATCAACGCCACGGTGGCCAAGGTGGCCAGCGGTGCAGCCGAGACCGTGCCGTATTTCATGGTCACGAACCTGGCGCGCACGCTCAATGAGTTGAAGGAACGCAATATCTGGATCATCGGCACCAGCGACCAGGCCCCTGCCACGCTGTACCAGACCGACCTCAAAGGCCCGGTGGCCCTGGTGCTCGGCGCAGAGGGGGCCGGCATGCGCCAGCTGACAGCCAAGACCTGTGATGCGCTGGTGAGCATCCCCATGCGCGGCGCGGTCGAGAGCCTGAACGTATCCGTGGCCAGCGGCGTCTGCCTATACGAGGCCCTGCGCCAGCGCACAGTCTAGGGGGAATTCATGATTGCTATCAAATCAAGAGCGATATATTTATTATTGGCGGGGGCTACAGCCCTATTTGCCTTAAGCGCCTGTACCCAGGAGCAGCAGAACAAGATCAGCCGTGACATCCAGAACTGGACCGGAACCAACGGCGTACTGGAGATCTATGCCGGCGACAAGCTGGTGCGCCGCTTCATCAAGATCGACAAACTCTCCACTGCGCTGGGTACCGAGGATGGCAAGCCCAGGCCCTACCGTTTCGGTTACGGTGTGCTGGATGAAAACCTGAATATGCTGGCCGACCCGGGCGAGAAAAAGGTCTACTTCGAGATCAGCGATTACGCGGGCAATTACGTGTTTTTCGAGAGCCCGCGTTAGTTAGGCGTTTGGGCGGCAGAGCGTTCTGCTCCCCAGTTTCCACACTTTGCCCCGCCCGCTGCGCGGGCTCCTCCTTGACCTGCGCAGAACGCTCTGCCACCCAAACTCCTGGACCAGCTCACAGGTATCCCAAGGCCCCCAGCAACGCACCGGCTCCCAGCAGCCACAACATGTGCAGCTTGGTGTGCCACACTAGCAGAGCGGTGACAACGGTCACGGCCCACAAAGGCCAATGCTCCAGCGGGCTCCCTTGACTGGCCGCCAGAATCCATCCAGTAGCGATCAGCAAGGCAATCACGATGGGCGCCATGCCCTGTTTAAAGGCCCGCACAGCGCGTAGTTCACGGTTCTGATGGCCCCAGCGTGCAGCGGCAAAGGTCAGCGTGGTGCTAGGCAGCAAGATGCCAACCATCGCAATGGCTACCCCGGCCAGCGCCATCCACCAAGCCTGGGGGCCTGCACCCATGCCGCCGCCCGCGTTCAGGCCCACATTCCAACCCAGCAGCGCAATAAACAGCACATTTGGCCCCGGGGCGGCTTGGGCCAGGGCAATGGAAGACGTGAACTGGCTATCGGTCAACCAGCCTTTGTCGTTGACCAGATAGCTGTGCATTTCCGGTGCTGTGGTGATGGCGCCGCCTATCGCCAGAAGGGACAGGGACATGAAGTGCAGCAACAGGGCCAGCCAGTCCGCTTGGGAAAAAACGATGCTCATCGTGCACCTTCCACTTCTCTGGCGCTGCCAAGCTGGCGGTAGGCCCACATACAGGCCAGTCCACCCACACCGAGCAGCACCCAGACCAGCGGTACGCGTACCAAGGCAATGGCTATGAAACTTGCCACCGCAAAGGCCCAGCACACCGCCAGGCCCATCACATTGCGTTTCAGCGCGCCAATCAGCTTGATGCCGGTCGCGGCGATCAGCCCGGCAGCCACCGCGCCCATGCCACGCAACGCGCCCTGGGCAGCCGGGGTGTCGGCCACACCGCCAAACAACGCCGCCAGCGCCAGCACAATCATCAGCGGAAAGGTCAACATGCCCGCCAGCGCGGCCAGCGCACCAGCAAAACCAAAGTAGCGGTCACCAATCATCAGCGACAGATTGACCACGTTAGGCCCGGGCAGGATTTGGGCTACCGCCCAGTCCTCCAGAAACTCGTCTTGCGTCAGCCAGCGTTTTTTCTCCACCAACTCGCGCTGCACGATGGCCAACACGCCACCGAAGCCTTGCAGGGCCAGCTTGGAGAAGGACAGGAACAGGTCGGTTTTGGACTGGGGGCGGGGGTGTGTGGCGCCCCGGGGGGCTTCGGAATCGCGTCGCTCAAATGTCATTGGTCCACTTTAGCGGAATTGCTTTGACATACGCGCAGATTGGTTACAGTCGCGGATTGCCAAAAGCACAGCGGTGCGTCGAGGAGATATTGATGAACATGCGTTTGAAGAAAAACCTTTCGGGTTGGACTGCAGCAGTGGGTGTCGGCTGCGTCCTGTTGTTGTGGGGCAGTGCAGGGCAGGCCGCCGAGCTGCGTTTGCGCATCATGGAGACCACCGATCTCCACATGAACCTGCTGAGTTACGACTACTACCAGGACAAGGCCACCGACCAATATGGTCTGGACCGCACCCTGTCGCTGATCAAGGCGGCCCGGGCCGAGGCGCCCAACAGCATGCTGTTTGACAACGGCGACCTGCTGCAGGGCAACCCCATGGGTGACTATGTGGCCAAGGTCAAGCCGCTGAAGGCGGGTGAGGTCCACCCCGCCTACCGGGTGATGAACCAGATGGGCTACGACGCGGCCAATATTGGCAACCATGAGTTCAATTACGGGCTGGATTTCCTGCGCCGGGCCATCAAGGGTGCGGCCTTTCCCTATGTCAATGCCAATATCTATGTAGATGACGCCGACCGCGATGGCGACAAAGCCAAACACGTATTCACACCCTATGTGTTGCTGGATCGCAAGTTTGTGGATGCGCAGGGCAAGAACCACAAGATCCGCGTAGGGGTCATCGGTTTTGCGCCCCCACAAATCCTGATGTGGGACAAGACCCATCTGGAAGGCAAGGTGATTGCGCGCGATATGGTCGAGACCGCTCGCAAATACGTGCCGCTGATGCGTGCCCAGGGCGCGGAGCTGGTGGTGGCCATACCGCATGCGGGCTTCGAGAAAGGCCCCGTGGCCAGGTTCTCGGAAAACGCGGTTGGGATGTTGACCCAGGTCGCCGGCATTGACGCAGTCTTGTTTGGCCATGCCCATGCCGAATTTCCCAGCAAGGCCTTTGCAGACTACCCCCAGGTGAACCTGGAGCGCGGCACCATCAATGGTGTGGCGGCCGTCATGCCTGGGCGTTGGGGTGACCACCTGGGTGTGGTCGACCTCACGTTGGACAACACCAGTGGCAGCTGGAAAGTGGTGGACAGCAAGGCCAGCATCCGCCCCATTTTTGACAAGGCCGCACGCAAATCAGTCGCCGCTGCCGACCCGCTGGTTGCACAGACGGTTGGTGACGTGCAGGCTGGCACGCTGGAGTACGTGCGCAACAAGGTCGCCATGAGCAGCGCGCCCATCTACAGCTACTTTGCGCAGGTGGAAGATGACCCCTCGGTACAGATCGTCGCCAATGCACAAATCGCGTATGTGAAGCGTGCCATGCAGGGCACGGACTACGAAAAGTACCCGGTGTTATCGGCCGCCGCGCCTTTCAAAACCGGTGGTCGCCAGGGTTGGGACTATTACACCGACATACCAGCCGGTCCCTTGGCCATCAAGAATGTGGCTGACCTCTATGTGTACCCCAACTCCTTGAAAGCCATGCTGCTGACCGGAGCCGAGGTGCAGGAATGGATAGAAATGTCTGCCGGGCAGTTCAACCAGATTGACCCCAAGGGTGCGGCGCTGCAATCCGTGTTGAACGAAAGTTTCCGATCCTTCAACTTTGATACGGTGGACGGCGTCAGTTACGAAATCGACGTCACCCAGGCCGCCCGCTACGACGGTAATGGCAAACTGGTGGCGCCTGATGCCCACCGCGTCAAGAACCTGCGCTACCAGGGGCAGCCCGTGCAACCCGATGCCAAGTTCGTGGTGGCCACCAACAATTACCGCGCCTATGGTGGCGGCAACTTCCCCGGGCTGAACGCCAGCAAGGTTGTGCTGGAGGCCCCGGATGAAAACCGCCAGGTGTTGATCGAGTACCTGCGCATGATGGATACCTTGTCTGCCAACAAACAGGTCAACCCATCGGCCGACGGCAACTGGCGCATCACCCCGGTGCCGGGTGTGCGCCTGGGCTTTTCATCGGCCAGTGTTGCGCAGCGCTACCTGGCGAACCACCCTCGCATCAAGCTGGTCAAGGACAACGGTGATGGTTCCGCGCTGTACGAGTTGTTGCCCTGATTACTTTTTAACTATTCGACCGGGTTCGATCTGCTCCATGGCCTTGGGGTTCTCCACCAGCCATTCAGCGAGCGCATCAATATCCATGCCCAGCGCCGCGCGGTCACGGCCTTGGCGTAACACGCTGAGGTTGTCGCCGCCGTCTGCAGTGAATGAATTAACCACCACACGGTAGTCCCGTGCCAGGTCCAGCGGTTTGCCTTCAAAGGTGACGGATTCCAGCACGGGCTCGGCGCCGGGGGCCTGGCTCCATTGGTAGCCCAGGTTGTGTGAGACCTGCACGGATGCCGGCCCCGGGCGTTTGGGCAGGGCCTTGCGGATCAGCTCCTGCAACTGGCTTCCGGTGATGGTGAGTGCAATCAACTCGTTGCTGAAAGGCTGGATTGCAAACAGGTCACTCATGGTCACCATGCGCCCCGGCTCTACGGTCAGGTCCGCGCGGATGCCACCGGAGTTGGTCATGGCCACGTCGGCCTTTGCGTGTTTCTTGCCATGGGCCAGGTGCGCATCAGCCACCAGGTTGCCCAGCGGTGAATCGCCGAAGGGCGCTGTGGCCGAGCGCTGGGCACCGCGCGTCAACCGGGCCACCGGTTTTTCACGAGCGGCCGTGGTCAACGCGGCTGCACGCTGCACCAGGGCAGCGAAGGCAGGGTTGGGTGCATAGGCACCCTGCAGCACCGGGTGGTTGACGGCCTGTGCGTCGAGCACGCGGCCCGTGCTGTCCAGCTTCAGGCGGCTCTCGGTCAGCCAGCCGCCAAAACTACCAGCCTGAACCAGCAAGCGACCATCGACCTTGCAGGTGTAGGCCTGGTGGGTATGGCCGCTGACGATGATCGCGTAAGCAGGGTCCAGCCGTTTGGCAATGTCCACGCCGCGGCCTTGCAGACCCGGGCAGGTGTAGCCGCGGTCATTGGCGCCACCTTCGTGGACGGCGCCTTCGTGCATGATGGCCACCAGCACCTGTGCACCAGCCGCGCGCAGTTCTGGCACCAGCGCATTCAGCGTGTCGGCCTCATCAGCAAAACGCAAGCCCGCAATGGCCCGCGGGCTGATCACGCGGGGTGTGTCGCGTGTGACCGCGCCCACAAATGCAATCTTCAAACCTCCAATGTCCTTCAGCACATGGCTGGGCAGGATGCGTTTGCCACTCTCGGCGTCCAGCATGTTGGCAGCCAGGTAGGGAAAGCTGGCGCCCTTGAATTCGGGCCAAACACAGCCAGCGGAGGCGCATTCACCGCGTGACTTGCGCAGTAGCTCGGGTAAACCAGCGTCCAGCTCGTGGTTGCCCAGGGACGAAGCTACCAGCCCCAGTTCACCCATGGCAGAAAGCGTGGGCTCATCTTTCAGCATCGAAGACAGTTGCGGCGATGCGCCTATCAAATCACCCGCAGCCACAAACACGTGGTTGGGCCGCTGGGCACGCAGTTTGTCGAGCACGGTGGCAAGGTAAGCCACACCGCCCGCTGGCTGCGGCTTGATTTCACCGGTCACTGCGTCGGGAAGGCGCGGCGACAGCGGAGTGGGCGACTTGGGCTGGATGTGACCGTGAAAGTCGTTGATGGAAAAAATACTGAGTTCGATGGTCGAGGGTGCGGACTCTAAAGTGGAGGGCGGTGGCGCCGTACAAGCGGTCAGAAATGTAACAAGGGAAAACCCTAGGAGCGGCGTAAAAATGCACTTTAAGGGTGCAATAAATTGGTGCGATTTCAAGGGTTCTGCTCCAAAGAAGGGAGGTGCTGGCAGGTGACAGCGGGTGGGAAAAGATAGATTAAAAATTGGTGTCTGGAATACAACAGTTGTCACCAAACTTTCCTGACTATATGGTTAACTTAATGGGTATATTGCAGATCTTTGCAAATATTTACACCTCACCATAAAACCCCCCGTTGGGACTAAATCGCCTAGGAGTTATCAGGATGCGCAGTATTCACCACATGAGTTTTTCCAGCTTTTCACGAACGGTGCTGAGTGCAGCGGTCGCCATCGTTGTTGCTGCGCCTGCTTTGGCGCAGAACACCACAGCGGCTATCGGCGGTCAGATCACCGGTGCCGACGGCAAGCCAGTCTCCGGCGCGACGATCAGCATCGTTCATGCCGAATCGGGCTCGGCCAACCGGCTGGTAACAGATGCCGAAGGCCGTTACAGTGCCCGTGGCCTGCGCGTGGGTGGACCTTACACCATTGTGGTGACCAAAGGCAATGACAAGAGCACCCGTGATGACGTGTTTCTGCAATTGGCTGAAAGCCTGACACTGAACATGACGGTCGGTGGCGAGGCCTTGCAACAGGTGGTTGTCACCGGCACTGCCAACAAGTTCAGCTCTTCGTCCATGGGTTCGGGTACCAATATCGGCCGTCAGGAACTGAATGCTTTTGCATCCGTGCAGCGCAGCCTGAACGACTACGCCCGCATGGACCCCCGCTTGTCGCAAACCGAAAAAGACCGTGGCGAAATCTCGGCAGCAGGCCAGAACTCACGTTACAACTCGCTGACCATCGACGGCATGCGCACCAATGACACCTTTGGCCTGGAAGCCAATGGCATGCCCACGATCAAGCAACCGATCTCCATCGATGCGATCCAGGCTGTGCAGGTGAATCTGTCCAACTACGACGTGACACAGCAGGGCTACACCGGCGCCAACATCAATGCCGTTACCCGTTCGGGTACCAACGATTTCAAGGGCAGTGTCTACAGCGTGTACCGCGACAACCGTTGGCAAGGTGAGCGTTACAACCGCACCAATGGTACCTACACCCCAGCACCTTCGTCCCGCGAAACCACCAACGGATTTGTGTTGGGCGGCCCTATCGTTGAAGACAAGCTGTTTTTCTTCACCAGCTTTGAAGAGTTGCGCAGCAACCGCAATGCCCCCACCTTTGGCCCACTGGGCAGCTCACTGATCAACGTCGGTATTACACCTGCACAAATTGCAGCAGCCCAGTCTGCGGCGCAATCGCGTTATGGCATTGAGGCCGGAACGGCCGATGTCCCTTCCTCGGTTCAGACCGTTGTCAAGGACGTTCTGTTCAAGGTGGACTGGAATATCAGCGACAACCACCGCGCCAATGTGCGTTATGCCAAGACCACACAAACAGATCCGATCTTTCCGGGTAATTTCAACAATGCGCTGAGCCTGAGCTCGTACTGGTATTCGACGGAAAAGGCCATCGACACTGCAGTCGCGCAGTGGTTTGGTGACTGGACGGACAAGTTCTCGACGGAAGTCAAGGTCTCCACTCGCAATTACTCAAGCGCACCTGCGCTGAACGCCAATACTCCCGAAGTGAGCCTGGTGTACACCGGCACTGCTCCTGCGGGTACCGCGACGGGTGACCGTACGTTGCGTTTTGGTACCGAAGAAACACGCCAATTCAATGACCTGCAAACCAAGACGACCAACCTATTTGCGGCTGGTACGCTTAACCTGAACGACCACGAGATCAAGGGTGGTGTGGACATTGAGCGCAACAAAATCGTCAATGCATTCGTACGCGGTTCCAGCGGTCGTTACACCTTCCGCGGTACTGATCCAGCTGCCCTGTTGGTGGCAGGCAACCCAACTTCCTTCACGGTGCAAACGCCGCTGCCAGGCCGTACCCTGCAAGACGGTGCAGCTGACTGGACCATGACCAACACCGGCGTGTTTTTGCAAGACGCCTGGAAAGTTAACAAGAAGCTGACTGTCACCGGTGGTGTGCGCATGGACGTCCTTGGTACCAATGACCGCCCCATTGCCAATGCCAAGGCATCCGCACCCGTTGTGGCGGGCAATCCAGCCACCGGCGCGCGCCAGACCGGCGGCTTTGGTTACGACAACACCCAGACGCTGGATGGCGAAAAGCTGTTCCAACCCCGTGTCGGTTTCAACTACAACATGGATACGGAAGACAAGCGCAAGTCCCAACTGCGTGGTGGCTTCGGCTTGTTCCAGGGCTCGGCCGCCAACGTGTGGTTGACCAACCCATTCCAAACCACGGGCGCGGCGTTGACCACCTACGGCTGCGGCACTACCGGCAACCCAGCGTGCCCAACTGATCTGCGTATCAACTTTGACCCCCGCAACCAGCCGACCATCACCGGTGTGCCCCCCGCACCAGCTGTTGACTTCATTGCCCCAGGAGTGAGCCAGCCGTCCGTGTGGAAAGCCAACTTTGCATGGGATGCCGAGCTGCCATGGGCAGGTCTGGTGGTCGGTGCTGAAATTCTGCACACCGATGTCAAGCAGGGCCTGTACTACAAACACATGAACCTCGGCGCGCCAACCCGCACGGGTCCGGATGGTCGCCAGATGTTCTGGAATGCTGCGGGCGTCAACCCTGCCTGCTACAACGGCGATGCCACAGTACTGACGACCGGCGCCTGCGCAACCGGCACTGCACGTCCCACCAGCCGTGCATTGAGCAACTCCGGCTTTGCTAATGTGACGCTGGTTGACAAGACCTCCGAAGGTGGCGGCAATGCTTTCACCGTGTCGCTGGGCGGCGCCATTGACAGCTCTATGCGCTGGAACACGGCTTTCACACGCACTACGGCAACCGAAGTGAGCCCGCTGTCCTCGTCCACGGCCAACTCCAACTTTGCCAACCGTGCGGTCTACAACCCCAATGAAGAAGTCGCTGCCAACTCGGCCTACCTGGTGCGCAACCGCCTGAACGCCTCGTTCAATGCGACCAAGTCCTTCTTCTCGGGTTACAAGACCACGTTTGGCGTGTTCTACGAAGGCAAGGATGGCCGTCCCTACAGCTGGACCTTCAACAACGACATGAACGGTGACGGCGTGGTCAATGACCTGTTGTACGTTCCTTCCGGCAAGGGTTCGGGTGAGGTGCTGTACCGCGGTACATCGGGTTCCTCCTTATCCGCCGTACAGGCTGAAGAGAAATTCTGGAACGTTGTGGATGCCAACGAGGGTCTGAGCAATTCCAAGGGCTCGGTGGTGTCGCGCAATTCTTCGTTCTCGCCCATCTCACACCAGTTCGATGTGCGTATCAGCCAGGAAGTGCCAGGCTTCATGCCCAAGCACAAGGGTATCTTCTCGTTTGACATCCTGAACATCGGCAATATGATTAACAAGGAGTGGGGCCGTATCGACGAAGTCACGTTCCAGGACGGACGTGGGGCCAACACCCGCAACTTCGTCAACTTCGCCGGTATTGATCCATCCACTGGCAAGATGATTTATGCGGTGAATGATCCGTCGGATCTGACCACTAAGCAGGCCAAGGGCGAGTCGCAGTGGGCGCTGCAGGTCACGCTGAAGTATGAGTTCTGATCGGGTTTAGGGTTAGGTTTCGGGTTTCAGGCGGACACGCCTGAGGCAATTCAAAAGCTCCAACCAGCAATGGTCGGAGCTTTTTTTTGCGTGTTGATCGGGCAATTGTCTCGTTGGTGGCAGCGGTGGTGCGGGCTTTGCCGTACCCTCGTGGCTACTCTTTGCCGGACCCCACCATGAACTTGCGCCCCACGATAGATTTTTTGCTGAACGATTGGCTCAACACTGAGGCCCTGGTACAGCGGCCACGTTTTGCCGACCACTCGCGCGACACCTTTGATGCTGTGTTGGACACCTGCGAGCGCATTGCCCGCGAAAAGTACGCCCCCTTCAACCGCCTGGTCGACACACAAGAGCCGCACTTTGACGGCGAAAAAGTCATACTGCCGCAGGCCACCCATGATGCCAACCGTGCCTACGCCGAGTCTGGCATGCTTAGCGCGGCACAAGACTACGACATTGGCGGCATGCAGCTGCCCTACAGCGTAGAGGCGGCCGCCAACGCATTTTTTGCCTGCGCCTCGGTCAGTATTGGCTCGGGCATGTTGACCACTGGCAATGCCAACCTCTTGATGGTGCACGGTACGCCGACCCAAAAAGACGTGTTTGCCAAGAACGAATTCGCCGGACGCTGGTCGGGCACCATGTGCCTCTCTGAGCCGCAGGCCGGATCCAGCCTCAGCGATGTGGCGACCCGCGCGGTGCCCGATGGAACAGACTTTGAGTTGGACCCGTTGGGCGCGCGTTACCGCCTCAAGGGCAACAAGATGTGGATCTCCAGCGGTGAGCACGAGCTCAATGAAAACATCATTCACCTGGTGCTGGCCAAGATTCCTGATGCCGATGGCAAGCTGGTGCCTGGTACCCGTGGCATTTCGCTGTTCATCGTGCCCAAGAAGCTGGTCAATACACGAGGCGAACTCACGGGAGTACGCAACGACGTGGCGCTGGCCGGCCTGAACCATAAGCTGGGCTGGCGCGGTACCACCAACACGCTGCTGAATTTCGGTGAAGGCAAGTTCCCCGTGGACGCGGACCGTGACAGTGGAGGTCCTTTTGGCAAAGGCGCTGGTGCCGTGGGCTATCTTGTGGGACAGCCGGGCAAGGGCCTGCAGTGCATGTTCCACATGATGAACGAGGCCCGTATTGGCGTGGGTATTGCGGCGACCATGCTGGGCATGGCGGGTTATTACGCCTCACTGGACTATGCGCGCAACCGCCCGCAAGGCAGGCCCATGGGAGCTGCGGGCAAGGATGTAGCCGCACCGCAAGTGGCCATCATTGAACACTCTGACGTCAAGCGTATGCTGCTGGCGCAAAAAGCCTACTGCGAAGGCGCGCTGGCGCTGGAGCTGTACTGCGCCCGCCTGGTGGATGAACACCACACGGCTGGTGGAGCACAAGCCGATGATGCCCGCCTGTTGCTGGAGGTGTTGACCCCCATTGCCAAGAGCTGGCCCAGCGAATGGTGCCTGGAGGCCAACTCGCTTGCCATTCAGATCCATGGTGGCTACGGCTACACACGCGACTTCCCGGTGGAGCAATACTGGCGCGACAACCGCCTGAACATGATCCACGAGGGCACACATGGCATACAGGCCACCGACCTGCTGGGTCGCAAGGTGTTGATGGAGGAGGGCAGGGGCCTGAAACTAATGGCCGAACGCATCAACGCTACCATCCACAAGGCTTCTGCAGTACCTGCGCTGGCTGCACACGCAGCTGAACTGGGCAAGGCCTTGCAGCAGATTGGCACAGCCACCCAGGCCGCCTGGTCTACCGGCAATCCCACCGAAGCACTGGCCAATGCTGTGCCCTATATGCAAGCCTTTGGCCACACGGTGCTGGCCTGGATCTGGCTGGACGTGGCCAGCAAGGCGCTGGAGCAGGATGGCGCACAAACCCATGCCGCGACACAAGGACGTATCGGTGCAGCACAGTACTTTTTCCATTACGAGCTACCCAAGATCGGTGCCTGGCTGGGCGTTGTGCAGTCGCGCGACACCACCTGTGCATCCTTCCCCGTGGAAGCCTTCTAAAACAGGTCCCTTTTTCCGTATCTCGTCGATATCCCGCCGGTGACACCCGCACACAAGGCCTGCCCGGCACAATCACCCCACCAGAATTCTTAGTAGGAGAAAGTTTCCCCATGACCACCGCCCGCACCATCCAAAAATTGTTTGACCTCACTGGCAAGACCGCACTGATCACCGGCGGCTCGCGTGGCCTGGGCTTGCAGATGGCCCACGCCCTGGGCGAGGCCGGCGCCAAGATCATGCTGAGCTCACGCAAAGCTGCGGACCTGGAAGAGTCTGCCGCCGAACTACAAGCCGCCGGCATCGACGCCCGCTGGATCGCCGCTGATTGCGCCAAGGAGGCTGACATCCACCGCCTGGCGGATGAAACCCTGCAGCGTATGGGCGACGTCGATATCCTGATCAACAACGCCGGCGCCTCCTGGGGCGCTCCGGCCGAAGACCACCCGGCGGAAGCGTGGGATAAGGTCATGAACCTCAACGTGCGCGGCTACTTTTTGCTGAGCCAGGCCATCGCCAAGAAAAGCATGATCCCGCGCAAGAGTGGTCGCATCATCAACATCGCGTCTATTGCCGGCCTGGGGGGCAACCCCACGGCGATGAAGACCATTGCCTACAACACGTCCAAGGGCGCGGTCATCAACTTCTCGCGTGCGCTGGCCGCAGAGTGGGGCGCATATGGCATCAACGTCAACACCATTTGCCCGGGCTTCTTCAAGACCAAGATGGCTGCCGTGCTGATCGAAACCATGGGCGAAGACAAGATGGCCGCCCATGCGCCGCTCAAACGCATTGGAGATGAGGAAGACCTCAAGGGTTTGACCCTGCTGTTCGCGTCTGATGCGGGCAAACACATCACCGGCCAGTGGATGGCTGTTGACGGCGGTGTCAGCGTGGTCACCGGTGGCTGAGTCCAAAGAGTCCATATGGCAAAGGGCCGTCGGCTTTGGTGTCGATATCCCTTTTGTCACGCTGCTGGGTTTCGAACTCACCAAGTTCGAAGGCGGGCAGTCCGAGATCCTCTTCGCGCCCAAGCCAGAACACCTGAACTCGTTCTCCGTCACCCACGGTGGCGCGCTGATGACGCTGCTGGATGTGTCCATGGCCACGGCCGCACGCAGCCAGGTGCCTGAGATGGGCGTGGTCACCATCGAGATGAAGACCAGTTTTATGCAGCCGGCCATCCCGGGCTCCGGTCCGCTGGTCGCCAAGGGTGTGCTCATGCACCGCACCGCCACCATGGCGTTCACCCAGTCCACCGTGTTTGACGGCGCGGGCCGCGCCTGCGCCCATGCCACCGGTACCTTCAAGTTTGTGAAACGCCTGCCCACAGGCACCAAGAGCAGCAATCCGCTGAACGTGCCCTCTGGCCAGGTCTCTACTGATTAAACTGGCCTCTAGCCCCCATAAAAATTCAATCTAGTGCTATCAACTACATAGCAAATACATACATTAGGAACACACACCATGCCACGCAACCAACAGATCCATTTGGACAACCGGCCCACCGGCGAAGCTGTCGCCAGCAACTTCAAGCTGGTCGTGGCCGAAACGCTGCCTCTTCAGGACGGCCAGGTGCTGGTGCGCCACCATTTCCTGAGCCTAGACCCCTATATGCGCGGCCGCATGAACGACGCCAAGAGTTATGCCCAACCCCAGGCCCTGGGCCAGACCATGGGCGGCGGCACGGTGGGTGAGATCGCCGAGTCGCGCAACCCTAAATTCGCGGTCGGCGACAAGGTCGTCGGCATGGGCGGCTGGCAGGAGTACAGCGTGGTCGACGCCACCCAACCGGGCGCGTTGCGCAAGGTCGACACTACGCTTGTGCCTTTGAGCGCCTACCTGGGCGCGGTCGGCATGCCCGGCGTGACGGCTTGGTATGGCCTGGTCAAGATCTGCATGCCCAAGGCCGGCGAAACCATGGTCGTCAGCGCCGCCACGGGGGCAGTGGGCAGCGCCTTTGCCGCCTTGTCCAAGGCACGTGGTTGCCGCACGGTCGGCATAGCTGGTGGACCGGACAAATGCAAATACGCGGTCGAAGAGCTGGGCTTTGACGCCTGCATTGACTACAAGTTACACGACAACGCCGCTTCGCTGTCCAAGGCCATTGCAGAAGCCTGCCCGAATGGCATTGATGGTTATTTTGAGAACGTGGGTGGCATGGTGCTGGACGCCGTGTTGCCCCGCATGAACGCCTTTGGCCGCATAGCAGTCTGCGGCATGATCGCCGGGTACGACGGCAAGCCGCTGCCGCTGAGCTACCCGGCCTTGATACTGACCAACCGCCTGACGGTGCGCGGCTTTATCGTCAGTGAACACATGGAAATCTGGCCCGAAGCGCTGACCGAACTGGGCACACTGGTCGCCACCGGCAAGCTCAAGGCGCGCGAGTCGATTGCGCAGGGCATTGCTGCGGCGCCGGAAGCATTTCTCGGTCTGCTCAAGGGCAAGAACTTCGGCAAACAACTGGTCAAACTCATATGACAGACATCATCCTGCACCACTACGCCTCATCACCGTTTTCCGAGAAAGTCCGGCTGGTACTGGGCTACAAGAAGCTGTCGTGGAAGTCCGTCACCGTGCCGGCCATCATGCCCAAGCCCAATGTGCAGGCGCTGACCGGCGGCTACCGCAAAACCCCGTTCCTGCAGATCGGTTCTGACGTGTACTGCGACAGCGCGTTGATGTGTGACGTGCTGGAGCATATCCAGCCCGCGCCCACGCTCTACCCCGAGTCCCACAAGGGCCTGGCGCGCGCGCTGGCCCAGTGGGCCGACACCACGCTGTTCTGGGCCGCCATGGCCTACAACTTGCAGCCCAAGGGCGCGATGACCATGTTCGACTCGCTGGACACGGCCAAGGCGTTTGGGGCGGACCGCGGTGCAATGAGTGTGGGCATGACACGCCTGCGCCCGGCAGATGCCGCCGCGGCCTACAAGTCCTACCTGCGGCGCATCGCCAATATGCTGGATGGCAATGACTTTTTGATGGGCAACACACCCTGCGTGGCCGATTTCTCGGCCTACCACGCGCTGTGGTTCACCCGCGTCTGCGTGCCGGTGATGGCAGACATCCTGGATGCAACGCCCGGCGTGCTGAAGTGGATGGACCGCATGGCAGCCGTCGGTCATGGCAGCAAGGAAAAAATGACTGCTACAGAAGCGATAGCGGTATGTGCAGCATCGGCGGGGGCTACAGCCCAGAATGATGAAACCTTCCAGGACGAGCATGGCATTGTCCTGGGCAGCCAAGTCAGCATAGCCGCCGAAACCTTTGGCCCCGAGGCGACCGTTGGCGAACTGGTCGCCGCCACCCGCACCCGTTACACACTCAAGCGTGTGGACGAACGTGCGGGCACCGTGCACGTGCACTTTCCACGTATTGGTTATGTGTTGAAGGCGGTACAGCCGGCATGAGCACTTCACCCGATCACACGCCCGCTTCGCTGGCGCTGGAATGGAGACTGGCCACCTTCGACAGGTTGACCGCGGCTGAGCTGTATACCTTGCTTCAACTGCGCACCGAAGTGTTTGTGGTTGAGCAAAACTGCGTCTTCCAGGACATGGACGGTGCAGACGACCAGGCCGCACATTTGCTGGGCACACAAGAAGGGCAGTTGGTGGCCTATGCAAGACTTTTCCCGGCCGGCGTCAAATACGCCGAGGCCAGCATTGGCCGTGTCGTCACCCGGGGCAGCGCCCGTGGTCAGGGCTTGGGGCACTTGCTGATACTGCGGGCCATCGCCGCTGTGCAAACCCTGTGGGGCGCACAGCCGATCCGCATTGGCGCCCAAGCGCGGCTCAAGGCCTATTACAGCCAGCATGGCTTTGTTGATGTGGGCGTGCCGTATATCGAAGACGGTATTGACCACTTGGAAATGGTTTGGACACCGCGAACCGAAACTTTGGAGCTTTCTTCACATGATCACTGATTTCAAAAACAAAACCGCCGTTCTGACCGGCGCCGGTTCCGGCTTTGGCCTCGAGTGCGCCCGCATTGGCGCCAAGCTGGGCATGAACCTGGTATTGGCCGATGTACAGCAAGACGCGCTGGACAAGACCGTAGCCGAGATGCAGTCAGCCGGCGCGCCGGTACTGGCGATGCGTGTGGATGTGTCCAAAGCCGACCAGATGCAGGCCTTGGCCGATGCCACCTTCAAACAATTTGGCGCACCGCACTTTGTGTTCAACAACGCCGGGGTTGGGGCAGGGGGCCTGGTCTGGGAGAACACGCTCAAGGACTGGGAGTGGGTGATGGGTGTGAACGTGATGGGCGTCGCGCACGGTGTGCACTTCTTCACCCCCATGATGCTGGCCGCCGCCAAGGCAGACCCGGCCTACCAGGGCCACATCGTCAACACCGCCAGCATGGCCGGCCTGTTGAACGCGCCCAACATGGGCATCTACAACGTTAGCAAACATGCTGTGGTGTCCTTAAGCGAAACGCTGTACCAGGACTTGGCCCTGGTCACCGACCAGATTAGCGCCAGTGTGTTGTGCCCGTTCTTCGTGCCCACCGGCATCAGCCAGAGCCACCGCAACCGGCCAGACGAACTCAAGGAGCAAGACAAGCCCACACAAAGCCAGCTGATAGGCCAGGCCATGAGTGACAAGGCAGTTGGCAGCGGCAAAGTCACCGCCGCCCAGGTGGCGCAGATGGTGTTCGACGCCATCGCCGCCAACCAGTTCTACATCTACAGCCACCCCAAGGCCATTGGTTCGGTGCAGACGCGTATGGAAGATGTGATGCTGGCCCGCAACCCCACCGACCCGTTTGCACACAAGCCCGAGCTGGGTGTGGACTTGAAGAAGGCGCTGCGGGGGTAACGGGTGTGTGACTGGTCGGTGTGTTTAGTTCTCGCATGCCGCGAATGTCATTACCCCACAAACCACTGAACACGCTGTGCAACCCCTCGACGCCTTGGCCCTGGCCTTTTCGCCCATCAGAACACACGCTTTTGTCTACCCTGCGCTAGAGGTTGTCCACATCATTGGCATCGCGTTGCTGTTGGGCAATCTGGTGTTGCTAGAGCTGCGCGTGTGGGGCGCCGGGGCTGCGCTGCCTTTGCCCACCTTGGCCCGGCTCACCTTGGTGCTGGTTGCAGCTGGGTTCGGGCTGGCTGCACTTTCTGGGCTGCTGATGTTTGTGAGTCAGGCCAACGAGCTCATTGCCAACCGCGCCTTTGTTGTCAAGATGGGTTTGCTGACTCTGGCCGCATCCAACGCGGCGTGGTTTCACGGGCGTGGTTCGCTGGAAAAACTGGATGGTATCGCCCGACTGCAGACCGTGGCGTCCACCCTCATCTGGATTGCCGTGATTGGGTGTGGACGCTGGATCGCCTATATTTAATCGTCAAACCTTCATCCCACAACACCCAACCGGAGCTTTGCATGGACAGACGAACTGCTATTCAATTGTTTGCTACTACGGCCTTGCCATTCAGCCTGAATGCGTTGGCGCACCACGGTTGGAGTAGTTTTGACCTGGATCGCCCGCTGTACCTTGAGGGCAAGGCCACACGCGTGAAATGGCAGAACCCACACGCCGAGTTGGTGCTTGAACTGTCGACAACGCTGGCGCTGCCTGCTGACTTGGCCAGCCGGAGCGTTCCGGCACAAACGGCCAGCGTTGATGGGCCCAATTTGTTGAAGAAGGCGGTCTTACCCAAACGCGCGGACAAGACATGGGAAATTGAACTTGCGCCACTTTCGCGCATGGAAACCTGGAAAGTGCCTGAAATCAAACCCGGGCAAGCGTTGTCCATGCTGGGCTTCACCTTCAAAGAGGAGAAAGGCGACGCCATACTGAGAGTTGAATACCTATGGCTCGATGGCAAAACCTATGCCCTGCGGTCTTCGCCAGCTTGATGGTCTGATGCTGGCATAGCGCCATGGCGCAAACCCGCTCTCGTATCCACAGTGCCAATGCGGCACCGTAGCGTATCGAGTTACTGGTGTAGCAGCGACTCCCCACGTAGGCGTGGATGGGGCATATGCCGGAGTCCAATGTTCAGCGAGCAGTCATAGCCAGGTTCTTCCAAAGCTGTGTCCAGTCGCTGCTTTCGGGCATCACATAAACCACAGCGGGCCCGGTACCAAGCACTGGCCGGATGACGCCGTCGTAAAACGACTCGGGCACCACCACACAACCTGCTGAGATACGTTTGTCACGTGGGCGGGAGGATGCCATCCGTTTGACACGCTCTTCCCCGGAGGGTGCTGGCCGTAGGCGGTGGATGGCAAGTGCCTCACCGTAGTTGATCCACACCACGTGTTCACCTGAGATGTTGTGGCCCGGTTTGGACTCGAAGCGGCCCGCCGGCGTGGTGCGGTCCGCAATTGTTAGCCGACCGTCTTGTGCGCGCGCGCCAACACCTGGACTGGAACGGTCGCCGGGCGTGAGGCCCAGCAACACTGTGGATACACCTGCCAGCACGCCATTCTGGCGGTAGACCATGAGCATGGCTGCCTGCTTGTCCACCACCGCGAATGGCAATCCACCGTTGTCTGCCAACTGAACTATGTGTGACGCAAGGTCTTTCACGGCTGAGGGCAGGGCAGGCAAATCAGAGGATGCGGTACTTGATGTTGCTTGCTTGGTGTGGGCATAACCAGGTAGCACGGCTGACACTGCCAGCACCAGGGGCGCCAGCCAAACCGCTGTCCGATGTCGCATGATTTCCCTTGAAAGATCGTGGATTTCGACCCCACGCAAGCCATCGGCTTAACCACACTAAAGCGTGCTTAAGAGAGCTTCAGAAATTCAATTCTAGGAAAACCAAAGCGCTGGCAAGACGTGAATAAGGTAGCTTTAACGGCCCTTTTTACAGGTCTCGCAAGGGGGTGCACCGCCTTCGCTTTAGACGGCCCAAGATCCCTAACTGACCGAAGCGCGGACCGTGTGTTGTGGGCGCTCCGGGTTGGGAACGGGTAGATCCCTGCAGGCTGCCTGAACCCAACAGAAGCGTCTAAGGCTGGTAAAGCACTTCATAATCAAGACCTGCCCCCGCTTTTCGAGATGCCTACCTTTCATCATGGATAAATTCTTGCTGCAGCAGCAGGTGCTGGAGCGGCTCGCCGACGACCTGCTGCAAGCCGAACAGGCAGTGCGTGCGGCCCATGAAACGGCGACTCACGAAGAAAACATTGCCGAAAACAAATACGACACATTGGGACTCGAAGCAGCCTACCTGGCCACCGGCCAGGCTCGGCGCGCCGAAGGCATCCGCCAGGCGATGGCCAAATGGCGCCAATTCCGCCCGCGCCCTTACGATGCCAGCAAAGGTATACAGCTCGGCGCGCTGGTCTGCCTAGTCGATTCCGACGACAAGCAGCAACAGCTCTTTCTAGGTCCGGATGGGGGCAGCATGAAATTGGTCAGCGGCGCTCAGCTCGTTCAGGTCATCAGCAGCGAAGCCCCTTTGGGCAGGGCCATGCTGGGTAAATGTGAGGGTGACGAGGTGTGGATACAGGTCGCTCCAATCCGACAGCAATTTGAGGTGCTGCGGGTTTATTAATCCGCAAGCAAGCCCACGCCAAATTGGCCGAGGTCAGCAGACGTGCCTGGAGGCTAGACTTCGGCTGTGGGCCAACACCTGTCATTCACGAATGTCCGCTTGCCGGAAGAAGAAACATGTCTATGTGAGCCGGTGAAGTCCACCCAGTCGTAGCACCCAAAATTAACGAATATGGGCTGGCGAACCCATAAGCCCATCAGCCCCTTCGTCTTTGCCTAAGCAACGAGGTAAGAAATCACTTCCCCCAGAAAGCATCCTCTTGTGCCTGGTCGCTAGAGAACAGCTTGACTTCAACGATTTTTCCGTCCTCGATGCGGATCAGATCCACACCTGCTTGCTTCATCTTGAGGCCATCGGCTTCGCCCGCAAATTCGATGGTGATGGCGACCCAGTCGCCGTTGGCCATGTAGTAATCGGCGCGGGTGATCGCAAAGGTGCCTTTCGACATTTCCATCATTGCACCCAGCATGGGGCCGACAGCCGCCATTCCGCGGTGTGTGCCCGAAAAGCGGTTCTTGCCGGGCTGATGCCAGATCACGTTGGGCGAAATGATGCTGCCCAGGGTGGCCTGGTCATTGGTTTGTACGGCTTTGATGTAAGTCTTGGCGATGTCGATAGTGTTCATGGCGCGTTCCTTGGTTGTGGCGGTTGTGGATAAAAGTTGAGCCATTGCTGGGGCGGTGCCCCAGGCCAGGCTGGAAGTGAGAACGAGGATGCCGAACGGGCTGCGGCAGTTGGTGGTTTTCATAGGAAGAACTCTCAGTCAGAACATCGGGTTGTTATTGCCCCGTACATCCGGCATAGCCATCATGGCGTCCCAGTGCTCAGCCAGTTTTCCATCGGCGATGCGATAGATGTCGATAAAGCGCCATTCCTTTCCCGCCATTTCATACCGGGTATGCAGGAAAACAATGTTGCCTTCAGCGACTACGTGCTTAAACGCGATTTCTTGTTTTGGTAAGCCCTGTGTGATCAGCATTTGCACCACTGCCTTGACGCCTTCTGGACCATCCGCAATCGTGGGATTGTGCTGAATGAAGTCTGGACTCATATACGCGTCCACACCGGTGATATCCAGGTCACCAAAAATTCTTTGGTAGGCGGTGGTCACCAGGTGTTTATTTGATTCGGCTTGGGCCATATTTTTCTTTGGTTGGGCGGTGAGATGTTTCGTTTAGAGATAGGTAATTATTAGACATATAAGGCGATTTACTGCGGTATATATCAGACTATTTTTGATAGTTATTGGACATTCTGTTCAATATGGCGAGTTGAGGTTGTACAGTCCGAGAACAGAAAGTGCAAAAATGAACGTGGATATTCAGCGCCTCGGTTATCGGCCTCAAACACCTCACCAACTTGACCTGGAAGTCTTTACTGTGGGTGACCTCAGACACCGGGCCAAGGAAGAATTGCGGCTCACCCACCGGTACGAGTTCCACACGGTGGTGTGCGTCACGGGGGGCACCTGCACCCAGATGGTGGACTTCAAGTCGATCGCATGTGCGCCGGGGTCACTGCTGGTGGTGCGTGCGGGCCAGGCCCACAAATACGGAGCAGATGCAGACTGGGACGGCTGGAACCTGTTGTTCCGCCCTGAATTCGTATTGCCCGTTTCAACAACCTCGCACGATCTCAAGCTCGCGCTGGATTTGGAGAGACTGCCCGAACACATGGTTCTTAGTGACTCAGAGCTGCGCAAGGCAACCGACTTGTTCCAGCAGATGCGCGAGGACACGCTCATGGATGCGCAGCAGGAAGACGTGCATAGGTTGCTGCGCCATCAGCTTCATACGCTCTTGACGCGGCTGAGTATTCTGCAAGGCTGCCGGCAAACGCAGGAGCCGCTGGTCTCCCCTGCAACTCAACGCTTCCTGCGTTTTCAGCAACTGGTGGACAAACGCTTTGCGCAATGGCATCAAGTGGCCGACTATGCCAACCAACTTGGCTATACCGAGAAGAGCTTGGCACGCGCGGTGGCGGCGGCGGCAGGCACGACCGCCAAGGCCTTTATCGCTGCCCGTATCAACCTCGAGGCAAAGCGCCTTCTGGTGCATTTGGACATGCCCGTAGCCACCATCGCCGAGAAACTAGGTTTTGACGAGCCCACCAACTTCAGCAAGTTTTTCAAACGTGAAGTTGGCTGTACCCCGGCAGAGTTTCGAAGTCGGCAAAGAGCACCCAATTGAGAGCGCTCTTGCCGCCGAGCATAGCGATCAGGCCAGTGCTTCACTGACTGTGGCGAGGGTCACCCGGGTGGAAAGTCCGGCCACGGCGATGAGATGCAGCATCTCAGTGGCCGTTGTACATGCGTCTGTCAACACGGTTACCTTTTGATAATCGTCAGCTCGGCGGGACACCGCAGTGTGCGTAACGCAGTTCTGGGTCATCATTCCGCAGAGGAGTAACTCATCAACGCCCAGCCTTTGAAGCGTGTCGTGCAGATCGGTGGCCTCGAATGCGTCAGCATGCTGCTTCGTCACCAAAGGAGACGCCCCCCTTGCAGCATGGATATTGCTATGCAGTTTCACGCCCTCCGTGTTGGCGTTAAAGAACGGGGATGGGCCTGTTGCGACGTGCTGAACAAAAACGACAGGTATGTCTTTAGCGCGCGCCATGTGAATGGCCGATTCGACGGTGGTGAGCGTGGTCTCGGTATTGCACAGTGGGAAGGCACCGCCCTCGAAATAGTCGTTTTGTATGTCGATGACGACGAGTGCTGACTTGCTCATGAGGTACTCCTAGTGATTGAAGGCTGGATTTTTTCACTGGCTGTATATCTTGGCCATTGGCCTGAATACGACATATCGATAAGATCGGGCCAAACTACTTAAAACCTTGAACGAAATGTCGATGAGCCCACCAAAGATATGCGTCGCCGTAGTCGCGTTCGATGGCATTAGCCCCTTCCACTTGTCCGTGCCATGTCTTGTTTTCGGGGATGCGATGGGACAGGATTCACCTTTCGATGTTGTGGTCTGCGCTGCAGAGCCATCGCCCCTGAAGACGACTGCCGGATTCAGTTTGTCAGATCTGGCACCAATGAGTGCTTTGAAAACGGCGGATCTAATCGTCGTTCCAAGTTGGCGTGACGTGAGAGAGCGGCCGCCGGAACGCCTGCTCAAGGCGCTGCGTGAGGCGCATGCGCGCGGCGTCCAAATCGTGGGCCTGTGCTTGGGTGCTCACGTGCTTGCAGAGGCCGGCCTCTTGGATGGTCGTCGTGCGACGACACACTGGGAATACGCTAAGGCCATGGCGGATCGCTTTCCAACGATCGACATCGACCCTTACGTTCTGTACGTCGAAGACCGAAAAGTGTTGACATCAGCTGGCACGGCGGCCGGAATTGACGCTTGCCTCCACATGATCCGTACGAGATTGGGTGCGGAATTTGCCAACCGGCTGGCCAGGCGACTCGTCGTGCAACCGCACCGAGAAGGTGGTCAGGCCCAATTCATCGAACAGCCGCTTCCAAGCACATCCGGTGGAACCCGTCTTGCGCGACTAATCGACTCGGTTCGTGAGCGATTGGGTGAGACCCATAGCCTCGACAGTCTGGCTCTAGAGACGAACATGAGCCGCCGCAGCCTCACCCGTCAATTCAGGGCACTGACTGGAACGACCGTGCAATCCTGGCTGTTGGCTGAGCGCTTGGCGCTATCGCAGAGATTGCTTGAGAAGACGGACCAATCCGTCGAGCGCATCGCGGAAATGGTCGGCTTTGGCTCCGCCGTCTCTCTGCGCCATCACTTTCGGCTGAGGCTTGGTGTGAATCCCACCACGTGGAGACGAAATTTCGCCCGCAAGGTATGAGGCTTAACTTTCAAGACTCGGAATCTTTGAGCCTGGTTTGGTTTGATACCCTAGTCTGCTTCTTTAGGAAGCCCATCCAATGTCCGCTCTATGCCGTTGAATTCGCACCTTCGGAATTCCGCTTTGGGGCACAATGTGCCGCCCGGTGTGGGGCGTAAGCGGTCGGTCGGCATTTCCGTTCGATTTGAGTGCATTTCTGAGAAATTGCGCTAGTCTCCGGCAGTCAATGAATTGTGATTGGCTATCAAAATGAATAACCTTTTCAAGCGACTAAGCGAGCATTTGATCGGCCGGCCTAGGGGCTACTCTCAGGAAGAACTTTTTCAAATTGAACGCTTGTATGACATCAAGGTAGAAGGCTACTTCAAAGATTTCCTTCTGGAAGCAGGACGCACATCAGGATGTGATCTTGGCAACGGAGCATTGAGAGTCGAGTTTTTGTTCTTTCCTTACACATCCACCAATGTACGACAACAGATTCTTGAACAGCATCGGCTTAGAGAGAGTTTTCTCGACATAGCATTCACCGAGATGAAGACAAAGGGAATTCTTGATATCAAGAAGACTGCAATCTACCCATTTGTGGAAAGCAAGCCATTTTTCCTGTCTTGCGAAAACCAAAACCAGTATTACTTCATTTCAACGGCGCACACCAATACCAGAGTGCATCGATACGAAGAGAACGACAAGCAAATGTTTATTGCTGAATATTCACTTGAGGCCTATCTAGAATTGGCATTGGTACCAAGCCGGACATCAATTCGCCAATGGACGGGCGAACTGCTCGTGCCGTAGCGGTGATCGGTTCAGTCATACGGCATTGCGATTTCAAGTGCCGTTCCCGAAGCCTCTTGAAATTTGGGTGACTGCTTTCGGGAATTCTCGGTGACCGCTATGTGTCTGGAACGGACAGCCGGGTCGGGCCAGTTGCGGACATTGGCCAATGGCTGCTTTCCGGAGGAGATTCGCGATCGCTCGCATAGTCCCGAAATGCATGGATGCCCAGACCCCACCCGACGCCGACTGGTGAA